>CAYJIR010000014.1:1813-52941 GCA_964370295.1 uncultured Oscillospiraceae bacterium | reverse complement strand
TAATGCCTGCTAAATAAACCTTGCAGTGGGCGAAAGCGCAGCCTCTATAGGGACGGTGGACAAAGCGTTTTTGCCGGTGGGTTTAAACCTTAATGGAATGCGGTTATCTTTTTGTTTGTAGAAACAAAAGCAGGATCAACGAACACTGTACAGTAAATCTGCATAGTTTGGATAGGGCCATTGCCTCTTTGGAACCAGGGTTTCCAGTTCGTCGGCTATCATCCGCAATTCATTCATGGCGGTATAGATATGCCTGCGATAATACTGTGCCTGCTCCAAACTTCCATGAACCTCTTTTGCTTTTAGCAAGGCTTCTTCCAGCCCGTTTACTTGATGGCTTAGCTCGTGTGTCAAGTCGGATACCTTTTTCACTAAAGCTTCCTCGGGTGCAGTAGAAAGGCTTTGCACTTCTCTTTTTTGCAAAAACAAATGCATCAATTCACTTTGAAAGGCAAAAGAAGAGGCCAAAATCTCTTTTTTCACCATATCAATCATCGTCAATGCTTCTATGTGCAATGTTTTGCCATAATTTTCCAGCAAAATTTCATAGCGCGAGTGTATCTCTTCTTTCGAGAACACCGCGTGTTTTTCAAACAAGAGAATATTTTTTTCTTCTACATAGCGGCTTAAGGCATCCACCGTTGTTTGCAGGTTCAAAAGGCCTCTTTTTTTTGCTTCTTTCGGCCATTGTGTGGCATAGTTGTTGCCGTTAAAAATAATACGGGCGTGTTTTTGCATCGTTTCTTTAATGATTTTTGCCAAAGCGGCATGAAAATCTTCTGCCGCTTCCAAGGAATTGGCAAATTCGCAAAGAGCTTCTGCCACAGCCGTGTTGAGCACAATGTTCGGCCCTGCCACCGAAAAGGCCGAACCAAGCATTCGAAATTCGAACTTATTGCCGGTGAAAGCGAAAGGCGAGGTGCGGTTGCGGTCTGTACTATCTTTTGGGAAATGTGGCAATACCGTGGCCCCGATTTGCATTTGCACACGCTCTTTCCCCACATAGTCAGAGCCATCTTGAATAGCTTGCAAGATTTCGCTTAGCTCTTCGCCTAAAAAAACGGAAACAATAGCCGGCGGCGCCTCATGGGCGCCAAGGCGATGATCGTTGCCGGCACTTGCCACAGACAGCCGAAGTAAATCTTGGTATTCGTCTACGGCTTTGATTACGGCCGATAAAAAAAGCAGAAATCGTGCGTTTTCATGCGGTGTGTCACCGGGCTCTAAAAGGTTAGACCCATAGTCGGTCGACAATGACCAGTTGTTGTGTTTTCCACTTCCGTTGACACCTGCAAACGGCTTTTCATGCAAAAGGCATACCAAACCGTGCTTTCCTGCGATGCTTTTCATCAGTTCCATCATAAGCTGGTTTTGATCTGTGGCGACATTGGTGGTGGTGAAAACAGGCGCTAGCTCATGCTGTGCCGGTGCTACCTCGTTGTGTTTGGTTTTGGCAAGCACACCAAGCGACCATAGTTCTTCCTCCAGCTCTTTCATAAAAGCCGAAACACGCGGTTTTAAACTTCCAAAATAATGGTCTTCAAGCTCTTGTCCCTTTGGGGGTCTTGCGCCAAATAATGTGCGCCCACATGTCATTAAGTCCAAGCGTTTTTGGTACATATCCTTGTCTATCAAAAAATACTCTTGCTCTGCACCCACGGTGGTGACAACACGCTTGGCCTTTTGGTTTCCAAACAAGCGAAGCACACGCATTGCCTGGGTATCTATGGCCTGCATCGAACGAAGCAAAGGTGTTTTTTTATCTAAGGCTTCGCCACTGTACGAGCAGAAAGCCGTGGGGATGCAAAGGCTGTTGTCTTTGATGAAGGCATAGGAGGTGGTGTCCCACACGGTGTATCCCCGTGCTTCAAATGTGGCGCGTAGGCCTCCGGAGGGAAAGCTGGAAGCGTCCGGCTCGCCGCGCACAAGTTCTTTGCCGGAAAATTCCATAATGATGCCGTCTTCTCCATAAGGAGAGATAAAGCTGTCGTGCTTTTCTGCCGTGACGCCGGTCATCGGCTGGAACCAATGGGTAAAATGGGTGGCCCCGTTTTCCGTGGCCCAATCCTTCATAGCACAGGCTACTACGTTTGCCACTTCAAGTTCCAAATGCTTGCCTTGCTCAATTGTTTTTTGCAGGGCTTTATAAATATCTTTTGGCAGTCTTTCGCGCATCACCGTATTGTTAAACACCTTGCTGCCAAATAAACTGGGTATGTTTTTCAAAACCAACACTCTCCTTTTACAATAAGCGAATATTCATAGCCGCGGCCTTGGCAAGCGTGTCTTCGTCCCACACAGACACTTGCACTTCGCCAATATGTGCTTTTTCCAAAAGCAGCATACAAAGACGAGATTGCCCAATGCCACCGCCCATCGTAAGAGGCAATTGGCCCGAAAGCAATGCTTTGTGAAAATCCAGCTCTTTTCTTTCCTCACATCCCGCCTTTTTCAGTTGCTCGGCAAGCGAAGTTTCATCCACGCGTATGCCCATGGAAGAAATTTCGAACGCACGCCCAAGCACCTCGTTGTAAAAGACAATATCTCCGTTTAAGGCCCAATCGTCATAGTCGGGCGCACGCCCGTCGTGGGCGATGCCCGAGGCCAGCTTGTCTCCTATCTGCATGATGAAGGCCGTTTTATGTTCTTTTAAAAATTCGTATTCACGTTCTTTTGGCGCGAGCTGAGGATACGTATCTTCAAGCTCCTGTGTTGTGATAAAGTGCACTTCTCGCGAGAGCGTGGCTTTTAACTGTGGAAAGGAAGATTGAACGGCTTCCTGCGTATCCACAATGGCGTTTACAATTTTGCAAACGGTTTTTTGCAGGATTTGCAGCGTTCTACTCTCTCTATCAATCACCTTTTCCCAGTCCCACTGGTCCACATAGATAGAATGTAGGCAGTCCATCTCTTCGTCTCTTCGTATGGCATTCATGTCTGTGTATAAACCTTCGCCTACCGGAAATCCATACTTGCCCAGTGCCATGCGTTTCCACTTGGCCAAGGAGTGCACAATTTGCACTTCGGTGCCGCTTTGTTTGATATCGAAGACGACGGGGCGCTCCACGCCGTTTAGATCATCGTTTAAGCCTGTTTTTTGTTCCACAAACAGAGGGGCGGAAACACGAATCAACTTCAAGGTTTTTGCCAGATTGTCTTCGAAATTCCGTTTTACAAGGCCGATGGCAGCCTGGGTTTCATAAACGCTCAATGCCGATGCATACTCTTTTTGAGAAATCGATTTTTTCATGATACACTCCTTTTGTAAAATAAAAAAAGGCACTGCGGGCTTTTGCCCACAGCGCCTTTGCTGCTTATGTTGCAAAGTGTAACACAAGGCATACAGATTGTCAACACGTTTTTGTTTTTCGGCCCGGCTTAAAAAGTTCTCTTAAAACACTTGACAAAATTCTTGCAAAGCTGTATAGTATGGCAATATGAACAAAGGCGTTCATCGAAAATAAACTCTGCCCATGTGGCGGGTTGGCTTTCGATGGCCGCCTTTTTTGTTTTATGATGAAAAATCCGTGTACACTTAAAAGGAGGGGATTTGCAATGCGGAAAGAGGGCGAGGTACGAATTCCGTCCGGCTGTGCCATTTCCGGTATTTTCGATAAATCCGGCAAACGGATAAACGGCGAAGATATCATAACATCGATATCAGTGATGCACGAGCGCTCCAATGGGCTTGGTGGTGGGTTTTCTGCCTATGGCATTTATCCCGAATACAAAGATTACACAGCTTTTCATGTGTTTTACGACACAAGTTTTGCAAAAAAAGAATGCGAAGAATTTTTGGAGCGACATTTTGAAATTGTCAACCTTTCTAAAATTCCCACGCGCAAGGTGAAAACCATCACGGACGAGCCGCTAATTTGGCGCTATTTTGTGCTTCCGCTTGCCTCCAAGCTGGCAAATAGCCAATTGGACGAAAAGGAATTTGTGGCCAAATGTGTGTTTCGTATCAATGTGCAAATCGGCGGTGCCTATGTGTTTTCCAGCGGCAAAAACATGGGTGTGTTTAAGGGGGTTGGTTTTCCCGAAGATGTGGGCCGTTTTTACCGCCTAGAGGAGTACGAAGGATATTGTTTTACAGCCCACGGACGCTACCCTACCAATACCCCGGGCTGGTGGGGCGGTGCACATCCCTTTTCTCTTTTGGATTATACAGTGGTGCACAACGGCGAAATTTCTTCTTATGATGCGAACAGACGCTCTATCGAGGTGTATGGCTATCAGTGTAGCTTGCAAACCGATACAGAGGTTATCACCTATATCATCGACTATCTCCACCGCAAAAAAGGTCTCGATTTTTTCGATATCGCCTCGGTAGTGGCGGCACCTTTTTGGCAAAGCATCGAGCAACTTTCGCAAAAGGAACGGGCAAAACTTGAATATTTTCGTCATGTATTCTCCTCTTTGCTCATCACGGGCCCGTTTTCGATTTTGGTGGGTTACGAGGGTGGATTGATGGCCCTGCACGACCGCCTGAAATTGCGCAGCATGGTGGTGGGCGAAAAGGGTAGTAAGGTTTTCATTGCAAGCGAAGAGGCCGCTATCCGTGTTGTGGAAAACAACTTAGACCGTGTATGGGCCCCCAAGGGGGGGCAAGCCGTTTTGGTGGAACTGGAACACGGAGGAGGCACAACATGAAGCAGTTTATCTATCCCGATTATGAAGTGATACGCAGTGATGTTAAGTGCATTTCTTGTCGTGTGTGCGAGCGGCAGTGCGCCAATGAGGTGCACGAATACAGCACAGAAAAAAATGTCTTGATAAGCGATGATGCCAAATGTGTGAATTGCCAGCGTTGTGTGTCGCTATGTCCGAAGAGGGCTTTAAAAATTGTGAAAAGTGAAAACACCTATAAACACAACGCCAACTGGAGCGGGCAGGTGATCAAAGAGTTGTATCGTCAGGCAAATAGCGGGGGCGTGCTGCTTTCTTCTATGGGCAATCCCGAAAACTACCCCATCTATTTTGACAAAATTTTGCTCAATGCTTCGCAGGTGACCAATCCCTCCATCGACCCCTTGCGTGAACCCATGGAAACCAAGGTGTTTCTTGGCGCAAAGCCGCAAGTGATTGTTCGTGACGAAACAGGCGAAATTGACACAACATTGCCGCCTTTCTTAAAATTGTCTATGCCAATTATGTTTTCCGCCATGAGTTATGGTTCCATAAGCTATAATGCCCACGAAAGCCTTGCCAAGGCCGCCGAAGAACTTGATATTTGCTACAACACCGGAGAGGGAGGCCTGCACGAAGATTTCTACCCCTATGGAAAAAACACCATTGTGCAAGTTGCCTCTGGCCGTTTTGGCGTACATAAGGCCTACCTCAACAGTGGTGCCGCCATAGAGATTAAAATGGGGCAAGGCGCAAAACCCGGCATCGGCGGGCATTTGCCCGGCACAAAAATTGTGGACGATATTTCGCGCACGCGCATGATACCGGAGGGCTCAGACGCTATTTCTCCCGCCCCACATCACGACATCTATTCCATAGAAGATTTGCGTCAACTTGTTTATTCTTTAAAAGAAGCTACCCATTATACAAAGCCCATTCTTGTTAAAATTGCCGCCGTACACAACATTACGGCCATTGCCAGCGGCATTGCCCGAAGTGGCGCAGATATCATTTGTATCGACGGTTTTCGCGGTGGCACGGGCGCCGCACCCACGCGCATTCGCAACACTGTTGGCATCCCCATCGAACTGGCTTTGGCCGGGGTGGACAGCCGCCTGCGCGAAGAGGGGATTAGAGACAATGTGAGCCTTGTGGTGGGTGGCAGCATCCGAAGCAGTGCCGACATTGTAAAAGCCATTGCGCTTGGCGCCGACGCAGTGTATATCGGCACCGCCGCCCTTTTAGCCCTTGGCTGCCACCTGTGCCGAAGTTGTCATGGTGCCAAATGCAATTGGGGCATTGCCACCCAGAGGGAAGATTTAACCAAGCGTTTGAACCCAAACATCGGCAAACAGCGGCTTGTGAATTTGCTTCGGGCGTGGGAGCACGAAATTAAAGAGATGATGGGTGGCATGGGCATCAATGCCATTGAAAGCCTGCGTGGCAACCGCCTGATGTTGCGCGGTGTGGGATTGCATGAAAAAGAGTTGGCTGTGTTGGGCATTCGGCATGCCGGCGAATAGAATGGCCAATGGCTTTGAAGATAAACAGATGGTGCCGGCATAAATCTTGTTTGTCTGCGTTTTCGTCAATCGGCCAGATAATAAAGGCCACAAGCTCTGTATCCCTTCTTTCAAAACCCTATAGCAGGAGGAAACCATGAAAACACTTAATGCCCATGAAATGGGGTTTCAAGCACTGAATCGTTGGCTAAATGCCAACGCGGAAGATGTCAGTATAGAAAACTGTTATGGGGAGCGCTTTATTGGTACGGGTCTATCCAATAAACATATTTTGGTTCACGGCACACCGGGCAACGCCCTGGGAGCTTATTTGGACGGTGCCAGCATTGAAGTGCATGGCAACGCACAAGACGCCGTGGGTGACACCATGAACGAGGGGAAAATTATCATTCATGGCAACGCAGGCGACACCACCGGTTATGCCATGCGGGGCGGGAAAATTTTTGTTCGTGGAAATGCCGGCTATCGCACGGGAATCCATATGAAACAATACGGAAAAAAATGCCCTGTGATTATCGTGGGAGGCTGTGCCGGAAGCTTTTTGGGCGAGTATCTGGCCGGTGGAATTATCATTGTGCTGGGAAAGGACTGTGACGGTTTTCCTGTGGGCAATTTCCCCGGTGTGGGCATGCATGGCGGGAAGATATTCATTGGGGCAAACGAGCTGCCCAAGCATTTGCCCGAACAAGTGCAAGGCTCTTTTGCCGATGCACACGAGCTCGCTTCTATCACACCACTGCTACACGAGTATGCGATTGATTTTAACTTGGACGCCACACAACTTTTATCAACACGGTTTGTGCTGCTCACACCGAACGCTAAAAACCCTTACAAGCAGCTTTATACAGCAAACTAAAGCATTTTATAGTATACTGTGGAAGAGGGCTTTTTTATAAAACAACGAATAGAGGGAACACCATGAATAGTACCGCTAGTGAAGTGCTTCGTTTTGCACAGGAAAACGATGTACAATTTGTTCGGCTGGGTTTTTGCGATCCTTTTGGCGTGCAAAAAAACATCTCCATCATGTCCTCCGAGCTGCAGGATGCCTTTGAGGAAGGCGTGGCCTTCGATGCCTCGGCCATCCAAGGTTTTCGCGATATCACACGCTCGGACTTGCTTTTGTTTCCAGATCCCTCCACTTTAACTGTGTTGCCTTGGCGCCCCGGCCCCGGGCGTGTGCTACGCTTTTATTGTGACATCAAAACCCCCGAGAAAGAAGTTTTTGCACACGACAGCCGCCACATTTTAAAATCCGTTTTAGAGAAAGTGCAAAAAAAAGGATATATTTGCAAAGTGGGCGCCGAGTGCGAATTTTATTTGTTTAAGGCAGATGACAATGGAAAACCCACTTATGATACCTTAGATGATGGTGGCTATTTAGACATTGCCCCCTTGGACAAAGGCGAAGACATTCGCCGCGAAATTTGCCTTAATTTAGAAGAGATGGGCTTGCATCCCGAAACTTCCCATCACGAACAAGGCCCCGGGCAAAACGAAATTGACTTCAAATACAGCGAGGCGCTTCGCTGTGCCGACAATTTGCTTACCTTTAAATCGGTGGTAAAAGCCATAGCCGAACGAAACGGCCTGTTTGCAGCCTTTATGCCAAAACCCTTGTCTTTGCACAGCGGCAGTGGCTTACATGTCAATTTATCCTTAAACAAAAATGGACTTAATATTTTTGACGGAAAAGAGGGGGAGTTTTCGAAAACAGCTGAAAGTTTCATCGCCGGAATTTTAGAAAAATCGGCCGAACTCACACTGTTTTTAAACCCCATCATCAACTCTTATGCACGCCTTGGCGAGCTTTCGGCTCCCTCTTATATTTCTTGGTCCCATCAAAACCGATCCCAGCTCATTCGCATTCCTACCGCCAGCGGTAATCGCATGCGCATGGAGCTGCGCTCGCCCGACCCCACCATCAATCCCTACCTCGCCTTCGCCCTCATCATTGCAGCCGGCTTGCAAGGCATGGAAAAAAACCTTGCCCTGCCTGCCCCGGTGGATGCCGATTTATACAATGCCCCGCCGGAAGTCACGAATGCCCTTGCCATGCTTCCGCAAGATATACAAGAAGCCCTCTCTCTTGCCAAGAAGTCTGCCTTTGTGCAAGATATTTTGGGAGACTCTCTCTTAAATGCCTATTTAGCCGTAAAAGAAGAGGAAATTTCGCAATACAACTTGGCCGAGGATAAACAAGCATTTTTGACAAAACGGTATTTCTATGTGTACTAAGAAGGTAAACTATTGCAAAGGGGATGGTGCATATCGAAAGTGCTCTTGTGATTTCAAGCGGTGAAAAAGGGCTTGAATTTTTTACAAAAACCTTGCAAGAGTTTTCCATCCAAAAAATTGCAAAAGCCAAAAGTGGCGCAGAGGGTCGCCGTCTTTTGGCACAGCAAGACTTTGATTTGGTGCTCATCAACACCCCACTTTCGGACGAATCCGGGGAAAGTTTGTCGCGTCATATCGCCTCTCAAAATAAAAACCAGGTGATTTTGATTGTGAAAAGTGAATACTACGACGACATCTCTGCCGTGGTGGAGGACTATGGTGTGCTTACGGTTGCAAAACCCATCAATAAAAACATGTTTTGGTTTTCGTTAAAGCTTGCCAAAGCGGCACATGGACGCCTTGTGCAAGTGCAAAAGGAAAAGGCCAAACTGGTGCAAAAAATAGAAGACATTCGCCTGGTGGATAGGGCCAAGCATGTACTTGTCGCCTATTTGAACATGACGGAAGACGAGGCACACAAATATATAGAGCGGCAGGCCATGGATAGCCGGGAAACGAGACGCAGCGTGGCCGAGGGCATCTTGAAAATCTACGAAAATACATAAAACGGAAAGGCAATGTGCATGACAAACTATATTTTTGTAACCGGTGGGGTGGTTTCCGGGCTTGGCAAAGGCATCACGGCGGCAAGCCTTGGGCGGCTTTTAAAACAACGTGGGCTTAAGGTGGCCGCACAAAAACTGGACCCCTACATGAACATCGACCCGGGCACGATGAGCCCTTTACAACACGGCGAAGTGTTTGTTACCGAAGACGGAGCCGAAACCGATTTAGACCTTGGCCACTACGAACGATTTATTGATGAAAATTTATCAAAACTTTCCAACCTCACCTCGGGGCAGGTGTATCACAATGTGCTAAACCGAGAGCGACAGGGCGATTATCTTGGGGAAACGGTGCAGGTGATTCCGCATATCACAAGCGAAATTAAGCAATTTATTTATGAGGGCGCAAAACAAAGCGGAGCCGATGTGTTGTTAACCGAAATTGGCGGCACCACGGGCGATATAGAATGCCAGCCGTTTTTAGAGGCCATTCGCCAAATTGCCTTAGAAGTTGGTGCCGCCCGCTGCCTATTTTTGCACGTTACCCTCGTGCCCTATTTAAAAAGTAGCGGCGAGCACAAATCCAAGCCCACCCAGCATTCTGTGAAAGAACTACGCTCGCTGGGGATCACACCAAACATCATCATTACAAGGGCGGATGAGCCCATTCATCCCTCTTTGTTCGAAAAAATTTCGATGTTTTGCAATGTAAAGCCCGACTGTGTTATCGAAAACCACACCTTATCTTGCTTATATGAAGCCCCCTTGATGCTGCACAAGCAAGGCTTGGATGAAATTGTATGCCGCGAGTTTTCGCTTAGCACACCCCCGTGTGACCTTTCGGAATGGAGGGCCATGCTCGAGAAAATTAACACACGAAAGCACAGCGTGCGCATTGCCATTGTTGGCAAATACACACAGTTGCACGACGCCTATCTTTCGATTATGGAGGCCTTAGAACATGCCGGAAACTTTGCAGGCACTAACGTAGAAATTGAATGGATAGACAGCGAAGAAGTTACCGCGCAAAATGTCAAACGCTTGCTCTCGGATGTGCAGGGCGTCATCATTCCGGGCGGCTTTGGCAACAGGGGTGTTGAGGGAAAAATTGCCACTTGCCGCTATGCCAGAGAAAATGGCATCCCTTTTCTTGGCATTTGTCTTGGTATGCAGGTGGCCGTTGTGGAGTTTGCACGGCACGTTTGTGGGATAGAAGATGCGCATTCGTCTGAATTTTCCCCCGAGTGCAAAGATCCTGTGGTTCATATCATGGAAGAACAACGCTCTATCACAAAAAAAGGTGGTACAATGCGCCTTGGTGCTTTCCCTTGCACCCTTGCGGAAAACAGCCGATTGTTCGCACTTTACGGCCAAGACAATATCTCTGAGCGTCACCGTCACCGCTATGAATTTAACAATGCCTATCGAGATGTCTTGCGCAATAAGGGGCTTGTACTCTGTGGCGTTTCTCCCGATGGATGCCTTGTGGAAGCCGTGGAGCTTTCCTCGCATCCCTTTTATGTTGCCGTTCAATTCCACCCCGAGTTTAAAAGCAGGCCAAACCGTCCGCATCCGCTGTTTGAAGGACTTGTAAAAGCGGCACTTGCCCAAGCGGGGCCCGGCACGGCCCTGTCGTAAATTTTTCGTAAAACGAAATTTTCGTTTTAATATATTTTTAGCAGGAGGAAGCAGCCATGAAATACTGTACACGATGCACGATGCCAGACACACGTCCAGGGATTGCCTTTAACAGCGAGGGCATATGCTCTGCCTGCACCCATTATGAAAACCGCAAAAATATCAACTGGGACAAGCGCTTCGACGAGTTAAAAGCGTTATGCGACAAATACAGGGGTTGCAATGGCCCCGGTGGCTACGATTGTGCCATTGCGGTTTCCGGGGGCAAAGACAGCCATTTTCAGGTGTATATGCTTAAAGAAGTGCTGGGCATGAACCCCATTTTATTCACCGTGGAAGACAATTTCCCAATGACAAAAGCAGGGGTTCACAACTTGCAAAACCTTAGCGAAACCTTTGCTTGCACCCTCATCAGCTGCAAGCCAAACATCAAAGTGCAAAAAGTGCTTATGCGCAAGTTTTTTGAAAAATATGGCAAGCCCACTTGGTATGTAGACCGTTTGATTTATACATTCCCTTTGCACATGGCCTTAAAATTTGGCACACCTTTGCTTTGCTATGGCGAAAATGTGAGTTATGAATACGGCGGAAACACAGACAAAGAGACCTATTCTGCCAAAGATCAAATCAACAATGGTGTGGCCGTGGGCATGGACCAAAGTGAACTTGTGGGGGACGGGGTCAGCGAAAATGATTTAAGCCTTACACTGGCACCATGCGCCGAGGACTTGGCACGCCTCGACCCGTTCTATCTTTCGTATTTTGTGCCGTGGAACAGCTATCAAAACTATCATTTTGCGAAAAGTCGTGGTTTTCATGACCTCACACATGAGTGGGATCGCACACACCATGTGGAGATGTTCGACCAAATTGATAGCCGCGCCTATCTTGTGCACTCCTGGATGAAATACCCGAAATTTGGCCACGCGGCCGCTACGGACTACACCGCACGCAGCATCCGTTACGGTGTGATGACAAGAGAGGAAGCCATCCGGCTTATTCACGAGCGCGACGGAAAACTCGACCCGCTTTGCGTGCAAGATTTCTGCCGCTTTTGTGGGTATAGCGAAGCAGAGTTTTATGGCATTGTCGATAATTTTTATAACAAAGATTTATTTTACCAAGACGAAACACTACAGTGGAAACTGAAAGAGCCTCTTTGCAAATAGGGCAACACGCTGATTTTGCACGCCAAAATCAAACCATTCAGAAAATAATGCCTGCTGAATGAATCCCTGCGGGGTTCATTGGGCCCACCGCGGAATGCGGAGGCCATAAAAGTGCTTAAAACAGCACTTTTATGGGGCATGCCTTGATGCACGCCATTGTGTTTTCGCCCCTTAAATAAAAGGCGAAAACGCAAGTGCAAGATTTTTGCAAAGATTCGTTTTTGGTTGTGTGCATCCCAAAAAAATTTTGCAGCATTGGTTTGACAAAGGGTTTCTAATGTGCTAAAGTTAAGAAAATTGAATAACATTTTTTAAACCGTTGAAGCGGAGATAAAAATGGGATAAGAGCATACAGAGAGCCGGGGACAGCTGAGAGCCCGGCAGTGACTTCCCATTAAATGGACCGCCGAGGGCATAGTGAAAGAGGCTTGCGCCTACGAGTATTCTATGACGTGTTGGCTTACGTCAGTAGCCGGGAATATGTTAGTATTTCGCAAAGTGTGCGGGGTTTTCTCGCAAATCAAGGTGGTACCGCGGGCATTGTTAAAATTCTCGTCCTTGACAGATTTTTCTGTCGAGGACTTTTTTTGTTTTATAAGGAGGATAAGATGCATTACAATTTGACGCTGGAAAAAGCCCTACAAATTTTAAAGACCGGAAGTTACCAATCCATTCCCATCAGTGTAACGCTTGATTTATCGGTGGAAATGATCGATATCTACAAAAGGCTTAAAGGTGTAAGCAGCAATGTATTTATTCTTGAATCCTGCGAGGATACAAAAAACTTTGGCCGCTACAGCTTTTTGGGTTACGACCCCACCGTTGAAATTGTGGCAAAGGATTATGCCGTCAAAATTAGATCCGGGCTAACGGTTGATATGCAAAATGAAACACCCCATACCTTTATTCGGCAGATATTGCACGAGAATAAAAGCCCAACAGTGCCGGGAATGCCACCTTTTACCGGGGGTCTGGTGGGATATTTTTCCTACGATTTCATCAAATACAGTGTGCCCAAATTAAAATTGGATGCCCATGATGAAGAAAATTTCAATGATGTCGACTTGATGCTTTTTAACAAGGTGGTGGCCATTGACAACCTGGAAAAAAAACTGATTCTCATCACAAATGTGAAAACAGAAAACTTTAGAACCAACTATCAAAAGGCATTACTGGAACTGGATAGCATGAAACAACTGGTTTTAAAAGGGGATGCGGTGAAAGAAAAAAAGGGGAAATTGCTCTCGGCTTTTAAACCGGCCTTTAACAAAGAACAGTTTTGTCAAATGGTGGATAAAGCGAAAAAATATATTTTTGAGGGAGACATCTTTCAGGTTGTGCTTTCAAATCGTTTGTCGGCTAAGTTTGAGGGAAGCCTCATTGGTGTATATGAGCGTCTGCGCATAAAAAACCCGTCTCCATATCTTTTTTATTTTTCCGGCACCGATGTTGAAATGGCCGGGGCTTCGCCCGAAACCTTGGTGAAAGTAGTGAAGGGAAAAGTGATGACCTACCCGCTTGCCGGCACAAAACCGCGCGGTGCCACAGCACAAGAGGATTTGGCGCTTGAACAAGAATTGCTGGACGACGAAAAAGAAAGCGCCGAACACAACATGCTTGTTGATCTTGGAAGAAATGACATTGGAAAAATTAGCAAATTTGGCAGCGTGCAGGTGGAAGCGTATAGAAAGATACTTCGTTTTTCGCATGTGATGCACATGGGTTCCACCGTGACCGGAGCACTAGCAGAGGGCAAAGACGCCTTGGATGTGGTGGATGCGATATTGCCGGCCGGAACCCTTTCCGGAGCGCCCAAAATTCGTGCACTGGAAATTATTAACGAGCTGGAAAATGAAAAACGAGGCATCTACGGCGGCGCCATAGGATACATCGATTTCAGCGGCAATATCGACACCTGCATTGCCATTCGACTTGCCTTTAAAAAGAATGGAAAAATCTTCGTTCGCTCCGGTGCCGGCATCGTGATGGATTCTGTGCCGGAAAACGAATATAGGGAGTGTATCAACAAGGCGAAATCGGTGGTGTCCGTTTTGGAGGAGACATAATGGTATTGATTATAGACAACTACGATAGCTTTTCTTACAACCTATACCAAGCGGTGGGTGCCTTTATTCAAGACATCAAAGTCGTTCAAAACGACACGCTTACCATAGAGGAAATTGACAAATTGGCCCCCTCGCACATTCTCCTTTCGCCCGGGCCCGGAACGCCACAAAAAGCGGGCGTGTGTGTGGAGCTTGTGCAAAAACTGCATGGGAAATATCCGATACTGGGTGTTTGTCTTGGGCATCAGGCCATTTGCCACGCATTTGGCGCAAGTGTTTGCCATGCCAAAAGTATTTTGCATGGCAAACAGTCCACAATCAGCTTGCAAGAAAGCCGGCTTTTTTTTGGTTTAAGCAAAAAAATACCGGTGGCCCGGTATCACTCTCTTGCGGCACAAAAAGAAACCATGCCAAGCGTTCTTAAAATCACAGCCAGTGCCGACGATGGAGAGATTATGGCGGTGGAGCACGTAATATATCCCGTGTATGGCGTTCAGTTCCACCCGGAATCCATTCTCACAAAAGATGGAAACACGATGATACACAATTTTTTAAAGGAGAAAAAACATGATTAAAGAAGCCATCATGGCACTGAGTGCACAAAAAGACCTCTCTTGTGAGCTGGCAGAGAGTATCATGGATGAGATTATGTCTGGCAATGTTTCGCCGGTGCAAACCAGTGCCTACCTTACAGCCCTTGCCATGAAAGGGGAAACCATCGACGAAATTGTGGCCTCGGCGAGGAGTATGCGAAAACATGCAACCAAACTTCTAAACGATTTAGATGTGCTGGAAATTGTGGGCACAGGCGGCGACAAATCCAATTCTTTTAATATATCCACCACCTCGGCTCTTGTGCTGGCAAGCATGGGTGTGCCTGTGGCAAAGCATGGAAACAGGGCTGCTTCCAGCAAATGTGGCTCTGCCGATGTTTTGGAAGCACTTGGGGTTAAAATTGATGTGTCTGCGGAAAAGAGCCTTTCTATGCTGGGCGAAATCGGTATTTGTTTTTTGTTTGCACCGCTGTATCACAGTGCCATGAAGCACGTGGCCCCGGTTCGAAAGGAACTTGGCACGAGAACCATTTTCAATATTCTTGGCCCACTGTCTAACCCCCTTGGTGCCAGCATGCAGTTGATGGGTGTGTATGATGAAACCTTGGTGGAACCGCTTGCCGAGGTGCTTGCGAGGCTGGGCGTGAAGCGGGGCATGGTGGTATATGGCACCGATGGCCTCGATGAAATTTCTGTTTCGGCAAAGACAAAGGTGTGCGAGATACGAAACGGTTGGTTTAAAAGTTATGAAATCAACCCCGGTGATTTTGGCTTTCCCCTGCGGGATAAGACAGAGCTTCTTGGCGGGACAGCCGAAGAAAATGCCAGCATTACGATTGATATTTTAAAAGGAGAAAAAGGGGCAAAGCGGGATGCCGTGGTGCTAAACAGCGCGGCGGCTTTGTTCATTGCCCGCGATGGGATAGGCATGGAAGACGCCATCCGGGAAGTGCAAAAGGCCATAGACGACAAAAAGACATTGGCAAAACTCGACGAATTTGTAGCGGCATCAAACAGATAGGCGGTTTTTATGATTTTACACAAAATAGCACAGCACGCAAAACAGCGTGTTGCACAGGATAAAAAGAACATCTCGGCAGCAAAAATAGAAGAGCGTGCCCTAGCACTTGCCAAAGGTAGCTTTGCCTTTAAAAAAGCGCTTTTGCAACAACCACTTGCCGTGATAGCCGAAGTGAAAAAGGCTTCGCCTTCAAAAGGGGTGATTTCGCCCGACTTTCCCTATCTTGCCATTGCAAAAGAATACGAAAAAATGGGCGCTGCCTGTATTTCGGTGCTTACAGAGCCGCGGTGGTTTTTGGGCAGCGACGATATTTTTGCCGAAATACGAGAAAATGTGACGATTCCCATGCTGCGAAAAGATTTCACCGTGGATTCCTATCAAATTTATCAGGCGAAAATTATGGGGGCCGATTGTGTTTTGCTGATTTGTGCACTGCTTTGCGAGAGTGAACTGAAAGAATATTTACATATATGTGAAATGCTAGGGCTCAATGCCTTGGTAGAGGCACATGACGAAGCGGAGATAAAAAAGGCCCTGCGTGCGGGTGCTCAAATCATAGGGGTGAACAACCGAAACCTAAAAACTTTTTCTGTGAATGTAAACAATGCCGCCAATTTAAAAAAGCACATCCCGGGGAATGTTTTATATGTGGCAGAAAGTGGCATAGAGACACCGGAAGAGGGGATATTTCTTTATAAAAAAGGTGCCAATGCCCTTTTGATAGGCGAGGCTTTGATGAAGACTTGCAACAAAGCCCAATTTTTAAAAGAAATGATGGAGCACTGCCATGAGTAAAATTAAAATATGTGGCCTATATCGCCCCTGTGATATCGACTATGTCAACCAAGCCTTGCCCGATTATGCGGGTTTCATCATTCATTTTCCCAAAAGCCACCGCAGTGTGGAAAAAGAGGAGGCAAAGCGGCTTATCCAAAAGCTGGACAGCCGAATTTCGGCGGTGTGCGTGTTTGTAAATGCCCCTGTAGAATATGTGGCAAGTTTTGCTTCTATTTGCAAGGTGATTCAGTTGCATGGCGAGGAAACAAATTCCTATATAAAAGAATTGAGAAAAGAAATGCCGGGCAAAGAAATATGGAAGGCAATACAAGTGCATAGCAAAGAAGATTTAGAAAAAGCAAATGCTTCTGTGTGCGACAGGATACTGCTTGACAATGGTTATGGCACAGGGGTGTGCTTTGATTGGTCGCTTATAGGAGGCATAAAACGGGAGTATATTTTGGCAGGTGGGCTGAACATGGACAATATGGGGCAGGCCATGCATCCATATTCTCCCTATTGTTTCGATATCAGCAGCGGTGTGGAGACAAACAAGGAGAAAGACCCGGAAAAAATTCGGCAAATTGTTAATCTTGTGAAAAAAGGAAGGTGATGAACCATGGTGTTCATATTGCATAAAACAGCCACAAAAACGGAAATAGAAAGTTTTGTACGTTCCTTTAACAGCGAGGGCATCTCACCGTTTGTAAAGGAGGGAACCGAGCACACGGCCGTGTGTTTGATTGGCAACACAAAGGACATCAACATCGATAGCATTGTGGAGAACACAGCAATTGTAAGCTATGGCAGAAGAATCACCGAGCCATACAAGATGGTGAACAAAAGCATTCGCAGTGACGGGCTGGTTATAGAATTATCGAATTGCAAGGTGGGGCCAAGTTATTTCACGGTTATCGCAGGCCCCTGTGCCATCGAAAGCGAAGACCAGATAAACACCATTGCGCGTGCCATGAAAACCGGTGGCGTGCAGATGCTTCGCGGTGGGGCTTTTAAGCCACGTTCTTCTCCGCATGCTTTTCAAGGGCATGGGGAAGAGGGCATCAAGATGCTTGTGAAAGCAAAGAAAGAGTTTGGCCTTCCCGTTGTCAGCGAGATTATGAACCAAACACAGATTCCACTGTTTGAAGATGTAGATGTGATTCAAATTGGGGCGAGAAATATGCAAAACTTTGATTTGCTAAAAGAAGTGGGGGCGCTGAACAAGCCGATTTTGCTAAAGCGTGGCCTATCCAGCACCATAGAAGAGCTTTTGCTGAGTGCCGAATACATTTTATCGGCCGGCAACGACAAAGTGATATTATGCGAGCGCGGCATTCGCACATTTGAAACAGCAACCCGTAACACGCTGGATTTATCGGCCGTTGTGGCCTTAAAGCAAAAAACATATTTGCCTGTTTTTGTAGACCCAAGCCATGCGGCAGGCAAGCGCTCGTTTGTTGCCCCCTTAACGAAAGCCGCGATTGCCGCAGGGGCAGATGGTGTGATGATAGAAGTGCATAACAACCCTCAAAATGCCCTGTGCGATGGTGCGCAATCGATGGATTTAACAGATTTTGAGGCCTTGATGGGGGAGATACAGCGACGCGTTCCCCTGGAAAACAAACAGCTATAGAGGTGAAACATGAAAAACGGAAAATTTGGCACACATGGTGGCCAGTACATCCCGGAAACGCTTATGAATGCGGTGATTGAGCTGGAAAAAGCATATGAGCACTACAAAAAAGACGAAGCATTCCAAAGCGAATTGCAGGCGCTTTTTTGTGAATATGCAAACAGGCCATCCAGGCTTTTCTACGCAAAAAAAATGACAGAAGACCTGGGCGGGGCCAAAATTTATTTAAAGCGTGAAGATTTAAACCATACGGGTTCGCATAAAATAAACAATGTGTTGGGGCAAACCCTTTTGGCGCATAAAATGGGAAAAACGCGTTTAATTGCCGAGACCGGAGCAGGGCAGCACGGTGTGGCCACCGCCACCGCCGCTGCGCTTTTTGGCATGGAATGTGAAATCTTTATGGGTGCCGAAGATATAAAACGCCAAGCACTGAATGTTTACAAGATGAACCTACTGGGTGCAAAGGTGAATGCGGTGGAAATGGGCACCGCAACCCTAAAGGATGCCGTTTCCGAAACCATGCGCGAGTGGACTTCTCGAATTGAGGACACACATTATGTGTTGGGCTCGGTGATGGGGCCGCATCCGTTTCCCACCATTGTTCGCGATTTTCAAGCCGTAATTTCAAAAGAAATCAAAGAGCAATGCCAACAAAAAGAGGGGAAACTGCCCGATGCGGTGGTGGCTTGTGTGGGCGGAGGATCCAACGCCATAGGTGCTTTTTATCATTTTATCGACGATACACAGGTGCAATTGATAGGCTGTGAAGCGGCCGGGCGCGGAATTGAAACAGAGGACACTGCGGCCACCATTTCGGTGGGGAGTTTGGGCATTTTTCACGGTATGAAAAGTTATTTTTGTCAGGATGACTATGGGCAGATTGCACCGGTGTACTCCATTTCAGCAGGGCTGGATTATCCGGGCGTTGGCCCGGAGCACGCATATTTACACGACATCGGCCGGGCACAGTATGTCTGCATTACAGACGAAGAGGCTGTGCGTGCGTTTGAATATCTCTCTAGAACTGAAGGAATTATCCCCGCCATTGAAAGTTCTCATGCCTTGGCACACACCATAAAAATAGCCCCTTCTATGGGCAAAGACAAGCTCATTGTTGTCAATTTGTCCGGACGGGGCGATAAGGACTGTGTTTCGGTGGCAAAGTTTAACCATAAGGAGATTACGCAATGAAGATACAAGACGCATTTCAAAACGGAAAGGCCTTTATTCCTTTTGTCACTTGTGGCGACCCGAACTTTGCTACAACCAAAAAACTTGTGTATGCCCTTGAGGCCGCAGGCGCCGACTTGATAGAGCTTGGTATTCCTTTTTCCGACCCCACGGCCGAGGGTGAGGTGATACAAAGTGCCAATATGCGTGCGCTACAAAATAAAATAACCACCGACGACATCTTTGCCATGGTGGATGAATTGCAAGTGCGTGTTCCGTTGGTTTTTATGACCTATGCCAATATCGTTTTTTCTTATGGAACCGAGAAATTTGCAAAACAATGCTGCAAAGTTGGCATAAGCGGTGTGATTTTGCCGGACATTCCGTTCGAGGAAAAACATGAATTTGCCAAGGTTTTTGAAAAACATAACGTAGATTTTATCTCGCTGATTGCACCCACTTCCCAAGAGCGCATTAAAATGATTGCCAAAGAAGCGAAAGGGTTTGTCTATTGTGTTTCCTCTCTTGGGGTGACAGGTGTGCGCCAAAATATCACGGCCGATATCGACTGTATGGTAGCCCTGGTGCGGGAGGTGTCGGATATTCCGGTGGCCATTGGTTTTGGTATTTCCACCCCAAAGCAGGCAAAAGCGATGGCCCAAAAGGCCGATGGCGTCATTGTGGGCTCGGCCATTATGAAGCTGGTAGAGACACATGGCGAAAATAGTGTGGAGGCTGTGCGGCAGTATGTACAAGGAATGAAGAAATCAATACGAAATATTTGTGAATAATGTGAGCTAGGCTTGCGCATAGCCCCATTTGCCTGATGGCCACAGAAGGATATGCGAAGGCTTAAATATATAGGGGGCGATGGCGGACCAAAGACACTTCTTTGCCAAAAGTTAGCGGGTATCGCCTGATACACCAACATTTATGGGCGGTTTAAGACGGGGCAAGAAGAATGGAAAAAGTTGAATTCAGGGCACAAAAAACTGCCGGACAAAAAAAGAAACGGCACGTAAAGAGAGGCCCGGCTCGATGTGATGGGCGCTTAGCTAGACCTTGTTCAAACAATCTTTGTTGACACTCAAACAAAGGGAGATGTATAATGTATTATATTGCGTTATATTGTGATAGCTTTGAGTTGGGAATATCATGTGATTATTTAGGAAAGCCATTAAAGGTATTCTTTAGATGTTAGAATATAATTTGGTATCGGAATATACTTCTCTGCTTATTTTAACGGCTATAATCATCAGCTTTAGGCGAGATTATGAGGCGAGAAATTTAAGATATAAGTTTTTAAAGGCTATGTATTACTCGGCCTTTATTAGTGTTTTTCTGACAATCACGTCTATTCTGGCCACAACGAGCCTTGTGCAGTATTCGAACTATTTTATATCCTATACCTTAATGCTCTTATATTTTTTGTTTTTGCCTTGTTTGCCGGTGATGTTTATCCTCTATTCAATAACATTAACAGATTTTAATTCAAATATAAAAGACCATTATAAAAAGCTATTCCCCTATTGTTTGCCCTATATAATCTATATCATAATTGTATTACTGAATGTATTTACAGATAAAATATTTACAATTGATGAAAATCTTTATTATATCAGAGGCGATTGGTATCAAGCGCCTTTTGTTGTAAGTGCCTTTTATATACTGATGTTATTATACCTTGCCGTTAAAAACTCGAAAACGGTTTATAGGGAGATCATGCTGGTATTAAGTTTTACGTTTATTTTTTCTTCGAGTATAACTTTGCTACAGTTTTTTATAGACGATGTCATCCTTACCGGCACGATTTATACTTTAAGTATTTTGGTTGTGCATTTATACATTCAAAATGTGCGAAAATCTGCAGACCATTTAACAAGTGTTAACAACAGGATCGCCTTAACGCATAAAGTGAATGAGAGTATTCGAAGAAACGATGAATTTTCGTTATATATAATAAGTTTGCGCAATTTTAAAAGTGTGAATGAAAGATATGGCCTTGAAACAGGAGACAAATTATTAAGATTGGTCTCTGAAAATTTATCAAAGAAATTTTTAAGAAAAAACATATATAGATATAGTGGTGATGAGTTTGCTATTCTTTCGAAAGATGTAAGCGAAGAATATTTTGAAAAAGTGATGGCTGCTATAGATTTGTTGAATGCCCCCGTTTCTATGGATGGATTCGATGTGATTTTAGATTTAATTTTTGTTCGAGTGGATTACCCTTCTTTTTCCAAAAACTCTAAAGATTTAATTTCAGCCGCCGATTATTCAGTGCGCACTTTAAAAGAAAAATCCGGCAATGTTAAATTTTTATATGATATCTCTATTATGCACAATATGTCTGCGAAAAATGTGATGACACAAAAAATTAAAGAAGCGCTTATCAATGGCGATTTTGTGGTTCACTACCAGCCGGTTTTCTCTGTTGAAAAAAACACATTTACGCAAGCAGAAGCCTTGGTGAGAATGCTTGATGAGAATCAATTTTTATACCCAAGCAGCTTTATTGAGATAGCGGAAAAAACAGGGCTTATAACAAAAATCACGTATACGGTTTTAGATATTGTATGTAGGGATTTAAGAAATCTAATAGATAATCGGCAATTAGGGCCACAGTTTGAATCGGTTTCAGTGAACTTTCCATACTATCAATTCATGTTGCCCAACATAGTTGAGGAGGTTGTGTCAATTCTATCCAAACACAATATCCCGCCCTCTATGATTAAAATTGAAATTACGGAAAGGGTTTTGATTTCCGATAGCTTAAACATGAAAACGGTTATGAAAGAAATGCAGGAAAAAGGATTCGTTTTCGAGCTGGATGATTTTGGCGTGGAGTATTCAAACATGAGTGTATTTTTGGATTTGCCGCTGGATATCATTAAAATTGACAGAAGCCTTCTGCTTTCTGCCACGAAGTCTTCGGAAAACAAAAAATTTTTCGCGCATCTAATGCTGGGAATTAAGGCTACCAACAAACAAATTATTGTGGAAGGAATTGAAGAAACCGAGCAAAAAGATCTATGTGTCTCTTGTGGTTGTGACTATATCCAAGGGTATCTTTTCTCGAAACCGGCTTCCCTATCTAATATTCTTCCCTTTATAGGGCCCAATAAAGACTGACCCCGTTCCACCACCACGGGTATGCAGAGATGCGGCGCGAGCAAGCGATGGCCCTTATGGCACTTGGCCTCATAGCTGTTTTGCCATAAAGCCGATGAACAAAAAGAGTTTCGTGTGTTTGCGACAAGGCGTGTTCTGTGTTGGTGGTGGCATAAAAAATGGGAAATTCTATGATTTTGTTTTATGGGGTTTGGTGTGCGCGGTTTTAAAGCGATGTTTGCAAAATGAGCACTCAGGAAGGGGAATAGCCCTTCTTGAGTGCTCATTTATATTGCGTAAAAGCATTGGGATGTTTGCTTTAGCTGCTTGCGATTTTCTTGCATGAAAATTCTAATAAAATCGTTCTCGAAAATGCTTGTGTGAACAGTTGCTTGTGTTTGCGCTACGCCACCCTAAAAGAGGGCTCTATCAAAAACTCTCCTTGCTCGTCAATAACACCATAGAGTTCCCCATCAAGGCTTACAACAGCATAGCCATCTGCATAAAAACTGCTCGCCCAAGCGTATTGGGGCTCTATCGCAAACGCGCCATTTTTATCTATATACCCCCAAAGTCCATTTATCATTACAGCAGAAAGACCGTTTTCTGCAAAATCATTCATGCCTTCAAACTGCATCGGTGTCACCGCAGCACCGTGCTCGTTCACATAGGTCAAAAGTTCATCTTGCTCTACAGCGATAAGCCCTTCGGGATAGGCGTATATGTAATCGTACAAGGGCTGTATCATAATTTCCCCTTGGCGGTTTATAAGGCCGTGTAAGCCATTTTGTTCTATGGCGGCAAGCCCATTTTCGTTAAACATACGCGCATGTGTGAACTGTGGTATCACCACCATTTCTCCCTCTGTATTGATATAGCCATAAAGTCCGTTTTGTTGCACGGCGGCAAGTCCTTGCGAAAAAGAACTGGCCATATCATATTGTGGTGCAACCACAAAGGACCCATCTTCATCGATAAAGCCAAAAGATCCGTTTTGCACCACAAGGGCAAGGCCGTCTTTTGTAAAAGAATCGGCAAACTCAAACTGTGGTGCAATCACCTCTTCCCCGTCTTTATCTATAAAGCCCCAAAGTCCATTTCGTTTTACCGCAGCATATGGTCCGTCGTTAAAGGAGGTGACGGATGTATACCGGGGCGGCACAACCTCTTCGCCGTTTTCGTTGATATAGCCCCAAAGGTCATTGCGTTGTATTGCCGCAAGCCCATTGTCGGTAAAGGGGGAAATCATGGTGTAGCGAGCAGGCGCTACAAAGCTGCCGCTTGCATCGATGACCCCCCATAAATCATCTTGCTTCACAAAGGCCAGGCCATTGTTTCCAAATGTACCGGCATTGTCAAAATAGGGTGCAATGACATAGGTGCCATTTTCGTTGATGTAACCAAAGGCCGTTCCGTTGTTTGCAGGGATGATACCTTCCTCAAATAACTCTACCGCTGCGGAGGCGTTTGAATCAAAATCCCAAAATGGGCGGATATCTAAAACCCCAAAGTGCACAAGCGCGAACAGTGTGCCTGCTATCAATATTCCAAAAATGATGAGGACTACAAGGATAATGCCCACAATCAGCCCTGTTTTTTTCTTCTTCTTGGGCATGCCTTTTGCCGGGGCAAAAGCGGCAGAAGCCTCGGGGGATGCAGGGGCTGCCAAGGTGTTTTGAACCGGTGGTTCAACGGGTGGTTGCGGCGAGGGCGCAAAAACAGCGGGTGAGGATGTTTCTTTGCGTGTGTTTCCCTCTTCCGAAAAAGGGGCGTGGGTATCTTCGGTGTTTTGTGTTGGCGAAGTGGGCTGCACCGGTGAAGCGAAAGGCACGGGTGAATCTTGTGTCTTTGCAGCGTCCGTATTTTCCGGCTGGCTCTGGGGCGGTGGGGCTATGGGTGTTGCTGGAAAGCCGGATTCCTCCAAATTGGTTTCGGTGGGTGGTGCGGTGCTCTCCTGTGCACGTGCTGCCGTACCGCAGACATTACAAAAACGGCTTTCTTCTTGCATCGCGTTGCCGCATTGTGAACAAAAGTGGCTCATAATTGGATATACCCCCATTCTAAAAGTAAAAGAAACAGCATTCAATCGAAACGATATGTTTTTCTTTAACAAGAAAGTTCACTTCGAATCCATAGTAAGTATAGCATTATGCAAGACATTTCGCAATAAACACAGGGAATGCCCGAGGCATATAAAGATACTATATACAAATGGGATGGCTTCCTTTTCTTGCTCACGTTTGCATCACAACTATGTTTTTAAATATACAAATGAGACATGCAAATAGAAAAGGAGACTTTGAATGAAAAAAATGATTGCACTTTCCTTGTTGGTGCTTTTATCACTGCACATTGTAGCTTGCAGCGTGGAGTCCGGCACGCAAGACACTTTTGTATCATCAAGCACGGGTGCCGCTAATTCCGAAACCGAAACTGTAGATACTTCTGGCGCCATAAGCGCCGATAATGAAGAAACAACCCCTTTGGGTGCCGTTGTAACAACCGGCCAAGCGTTAAGCTTTGATGCAGAGGGCAATGTTGTTGAACTTTCGCAAACCGATGCATTTTACGGGCAAGACGGCGAGTATGAAAGCATAGCATTTTCTTTTACAGACAATCAGGATGGAACAATATCCGACAACAATACAGGTCTTATGTGGATAGCCATTCCGGAGGCGGAAAAAATGAGTTATCTGGATGCTTTAGAATATGTTGAAAATCTAGAGTATGCAGGCCACAGTGATTGGCGGCTGCCCTCACCCGAAGAATTGTTCTCTATCAGTGACTTTTCACAAGGGTGGCCCTATTTAGACACAAGCTATTTTAAGTTTAATGAGGCTTCGCAGGGCGGCGGGGCACAAGGCGGAGAACCACAAGGTGGCGGGGCACAAGGCGGCGAACCGCAGGCAGACGGGGCACAAGGCGGCGAACCGCAGGCAGACACCTCTACCACAACGCAAGACAACCCCTCGGACGAAGCCTCTAAAGAGGGCGGGCAATTTTGGACGAATGCCCTTTCAAATGTAGAAGGGGACGAGCGCTTGCAAGGGATTGCCTTTGGTGTGAACCACATGACAGGGCATATTAAAGCATACCCTGCGCAGTCTGCCCAAATGGGCAAGTATGTTCGCGCGGTGCGTGGAGATGTTTACGGTGTGGAGGACTACACGAAAAACGAGGACGGAACCACGACCGACAATACCAGTGGTCTTATGTGGACCACCGTTGATTTGGGCGAGTGTGTGGATTGGGAAACGGCACTGAATCTGGCGGAAAACTCTGAGTATGCAGGATATACCGATTGGCGGCTACCGGATGTGAAGGAATTGCAAAGCATTGTGGATTATTCCGGATCATACCCTGCGATTAACCAAGATTATTTCGAGTTGACCACGCACGAGGAAAACGAAAATTATTATTATTGGACAAGTACATCTGCCTATTTTAGCGAAGCTTCACCGGAGTATGATTCTGCCTGGTATGTTGCATTTGGATATACATCTCATGGGGCCGGAGCTGTGAGGTTTTCACCCAAGTATGAGGGAAGCGATGCACTTTCCGAGGGGGAAGATAATATTTTAAATTCTGTTCGCTTGGTAAGGAATGTGGCATAGCTTTCTCTTGTCTTTCTGCATGGCAAAAACAACGGGGCATTTAGGGTTTTGTTTAGGCAGCCACCGCGGCGTGCGATGGCTGCCTAAGTTTTAAAAAAACAGCATTTACACGGGGTAAACCGGATGAATAGGTTTTACCCTAAAAGCGAAACGGCAAATGTTTTGGATAGAAACCGCAAAAGCCTTGCGCGATTCCAAAACACTGCCGTTTTCTGATTGGTAGCTGTTCTTTTATGTGTGTTTGCCGGGCATTACCGGAAGCATGCACGATATAGCTGGCGTGCCCGATATCATTTTTTGTTGTGTAGCCGGTGTCTGTCCGTATCACTTGGCCAGGGTTCCCACTGTGTTGAAAAATGGCCAAAAGTTCATTAAAAGCCACACCAAAACAGTCATCAAGAGTATCACAATCAGGGTGAGTTTAAGTCCATGCTTAAACATATAATGCGGGCTAAGCCCGTATCCCACCGGGATGGCGCGAATGGAGGTGGGCATGCAATAGGATAGATTCACCCCGATGGTGGCCGCGAAGATATACGCAATGGGGTTTACATTCATGCCCAGCGTAAGGCTGAGGACAATGGGCATAGCCACGGCTGCTGTGGCGGTGTTGCTGGTGAAATCTGATAAGGTGATGGTTAAAATTAAAATGACCATAATGAGGAGAAATTCGTTTTGAATTTGTGCCGCAGAAAGCAAATTTCCCAAAGCTTCGGCCGCGCCGCTTTGGTTAATCAGTGTGCCTGCGGCAAGACCGCCGGCATAAACATAAATCAATTCCCACCCTATTTTCTTTTGCACCACACGCCATACCATCAGTTTTTCACCCGAAGGGTTTTTGATGAAAAAGGAAAGAAGGCCGCAGATGAGGAATACATAGGCCGGCTTTAAACCCGGCAAAAAATCCGCATAGAAAGAGCGTGTGAAGGATAGTATGGTTGCCGATAAAAACAGCAGCAGGCAAATCCATTCGGTTTTATTGGTTTTGCCAAGTTCTTTGTGTTTTTCTGTAAAATAAATTTTGCTGCCCTTCAGCCCCTCGCCTTGGGGTTTGATGGCAAAAATAAACAGCAAATTAGACAATATCAAAACCACCATAATGGGCAAAAATTTAATCACCCATTCGATGTACATAAATTCTTCGCCGGTATATTGTTCGATATATTCCACAATCACAAGGTTCATGGCGCCACCAAGCGGGCTGGCAAGGCCACCAAGGCCGGTGCCCCAAGCAATGGTTAAAAGAAGCAAAGAGCCAACTTTGCTTTGCTTGATGTCTCGAATGCCCACATGGCGAAGCATCGAAACCGCAATGGGTGTGATGGTGGCACATACCACTGAATTGGGAAGCACAGAGGACAAGCCCACGGAAAGAAAAAACCAAAATGCAATTTGCACCGCAAGAGACGAGCCAATCATCGCCAAAAATGTATAGGCAATGCGTTTGTCTAGCCCAACCATTTCCCAGGAAACCGTAAGGATAGAGGCCCCCAACAACAAGATGATAATCTCTGAGGCATAGTTTGCCACCACATCCGACATGGGGCTCATTTCTATCAGCGCGTTTAGTGCAATGGGCAAAAAACCCGTAATCGCATAGTCGATGCAGGAGCTTACCCACCAATAGGCCATCCAAGCCACCGTGCCAATGGCCGCGCGCATTTCCGGCGTAGGAAAAATACTCTGTGGCAAAAACAAGACGCATAAAATCCACAGCAAGGGGCCCATCACCCAATGAAGGCTCGTTTTATTCAATATTTTATGTTGCATATTCTTCATTTATTGTAAGCGATGGATCAAACGCTCGATGTCGTCCACAGAGTTCAAATTTTCGGGCACCAAATCCATGACATCGATTTCCACCGAAAATGCAAAGTTCAACTCGCTTACGAGGGCAATGATAGACAGAGAATCCAAAACGCGGGCATCCACCAAAGCCGTTTGTGTTTCATAGTTCACCCCGGGATGGATGTTTTGTAAAATTTCAATGATTTGCTCTCTCATGTTTTTTCTCCTTTTTAAGCACGGCCACATCCACTTTTCTGTCGATTTTATCGTTGTACATCCTTGGTACTTTTTCGATTCTTTGGATACTGCGTGGGCGCTTGAAATCTTCCAGCAAATTTGCAAGGTGCTTTGCCAGTTTTGCAATATCAAGGTTTTCATGCGCCACAAGATAGAGAACAGGCACCGCCCCAAGCAGGGCGTCCTCTTTGCCTTTGCAGATGCAATCCAGCACACCCGGGTATTTTTTTGCCGCTTCTTCCACCTCTAAAGGCGATATCTTGTTGCCCCCGCTTACGATGATGTCATCGGCCCTGCCCAGCATATATATACGGCCTTGCGCATCTTTATAGCCCAAATCGTTCGATTGCAAGTACCCCGCCACCATGGTTTCTTTTGTAAGGGCTGCATCGTTAAAATAGCTTTTCATGCCCATGCTTCCCGTGTAGGATAAATAGCCCGGATTTTCGGCGCTTGCGTGCTCCATTGGCTTGCCTCTTTCATCTACAATGGTGAACACCGCGTTTTTGGCAGGATAGCCAATACAATGCGGGTGGTTGTCTTCGGAATTGAAATTTAAAATGCACGCACAGCCCATTTCTGTGGATCCATAGATGTTATAGAGCCGCAAATGGGGCATAAGACGCAATAGATGCTCCTTGTCGGCCTCGGGCAGAGGTGCTGAACCAAACTGAATATAGTCCAGTTGCCCTGCGTATTGCGTCAATTTGTCTTTTGTCAGCTTTACAATGATATTCATGGCCGCCGGTGCCATGGCAAGGGCAGTCACTTTGTGTTTTTCCATCATTTCAAACAGGATTTTCACAAAAAATACCCCGTCGATAAGAACCACGCTGCTGCCATTGAGCATATTGGAAAAATAGCGACGCAGGCTAAACGAATGGTTCATCGGCATCGGAATCATTTCCACATTGTCTGCTTTCATGGCAACACCAAACCGTACATTTTCGGCCACGGCAAATTCGGCGCTGTAGCTGATAACAATTCCCTTCGATTTTCCTGTGGTGCCCGTTGTAAACAGAACCATGGCCTCTTCTTGTTCATTTGGCATGGCAAAATCAGCCGAGGTGGCCTTGTGGCAAAAAGCCTCTTGTATGCTGTGGCAAACACAGCCCTCTACTTCGCCAAACAGTTTTTTTCCGCCGGTTTCCCGCAGTATTTCTTGCACTCTTCCTTTGTTTACGCTTTTTTCCAATGGCACACAGATGCCACCGGCCAACTGCACCGCATGGCACAGCGCCAAAAATTCCACGCTTTGCGACGCTTTTATCAGCACATATTCGCCTTTTTGTGTGCCGATATCTTTTAAAAATACGGCTGCCTGTTGGATTTTTTTCCAGTATTCCCGATAGCTAAGGCTTGTGTTTACATCGGCTATCGCCATTTTATGGGGCGTGTTCTCTGCATGGGTTTTGATACATTGCAAAATGGTCTTGTTTTCTTGTATCATGGGCGATTCATTTTCACTCCCTGTCTCCGTCTTATGAATAGGCCTGTTCGTTAAAGTTTGGTATTTCACGCTCGTATACATAAATCCACTGCTCGTATTGTTCGTTCCACTCTTCTATAACATCCGCTTCATGGTTTGGCACAATTTCGTAAGTCTCTAAAAAATATTCCATGGCAAATTGCGTGTATTTTTCGGCGCCTAAGACATTCACATGGCGTGTATCGTAAAAGTCTGTGATGGGGCTAAGGCCAATTTCCTCAAATTTACTGCGAAAATCTGTGAGGGGAAACCCGTTTTCTGCCACATACGCCCCGATTTCACGCCGGATGTTTTCGTCTTGTGCATTGACGGCATCCATATAGGGTGTGAAGGTGAAATAAACATGGAGGTTGTTCTGTTTGCAATATTCAAAAACTTCTGTAAGGCGTTCTTTTGTTTCCTCTGTGAGGGTATAGGCGCTCTCATTCCCTTGCGAAAAGTCTTCATAGAGAAGATTTAGGTTGTAAGATTGAAACCGCATCGCTTGGTTGCCTTGAAATGCTAAAGGTGCGGTGTTGAACATGGATAGTCCGTTGACGAAGGCCTCGTGATTATATAAGAGCTTAAAAACTTGCAAATGCTTTGCACCCTCAAAGTATGGGCTTTCTAAAACAACCGGCGCCCGGTTGAGGGGGGTATTGAGCAAATTCAACGCGTCGGCAAAGGAATCTTGATGCTGGGGGGATTCATATTCTCCGAAATAACGAATTTGAAACTCATCGTCCAAAACACTTCTCAAATCAATGACATATAACTGGGGTGACTGCCTGGTTTGCACGTATTCCATCATGGGAATGGTAAATTCAAACGGCAAGTCTACCCCAAAATAGCTGCAAGATGTAAGGCCGTATCGATGCCAAATGTCCATGATGTTGTAGTATCGATAAGTAGTGCTACTGCCTATAAACGCGATGTCTATGCTGTTTTCAGTGGTGGTTTCGTATAGACGCAGTTGCTTTTGGGTGATGAGGGAGGGGATGGCAATTCTGCCACTGGCCATCAACAAGCTGCCTACAATGGCAAAAAACAAAATTGTGCTAAAAATTCGATAAAATGTTTTTTTCATCGGGCCTCCTCCTTAGAAGTTTTCATACAAAAACACCGGCGAGGTGCCCGGGCCATAGATGCCAAACAGTACGGTGCCCAGTATCAAAACAATCCAAATGCCCCATCTTCCCAGTATGTTCAGCTTTGCAATTTCTAAGCGCACACTGCCAACACGCTCTTGGATGATGCTCACGCTTAAAAACATAAGCAGGCCAACAAGCAAAATAATGCCGTCGTACCAATCAAAGTGAAGTGCCAGCACATCTATCATGACGTTGGGAGAATAGAGGGTGGCTATATTTTTAAAAATGTTGATGGCCATTGGCATCGATTCTGCCCGAAAAAAAACACGTCCTATAGAGCACAGGAAAAACACTTTTCCCATTTGCAACAATTTGTATCCGGCAAACTTTGTGGGGATATGCCATTTTTCCAGCGTGCGTTGGAAAGGCATTGAAAATGCGGTGCTAAGCAAAATTAGGCCGCCATGCCACAGCCCCCAAACCACAAAATTCCAAGAGGCACCGTGCCACAGCCCGGTTAATATCCACACAGCCAGAATGGGTGGTGCCGATGCAAGCACTCTGGACACATGTGCCCCCCATTTTTTTCGCGCCCAAACATTAAAGCGCATAGAGCTGTGGCTTACCGAGATGGGGTAAAAAATATAGTCTCGAAACCATGTGCCCAAGGTGATGTGCCAACGCCGCCAAAATTCCGGCATGGTGGTGGAAAAATAGGGGCGCATAAAGTTTTCGCTTAATTTTATGCCAAACAACTGTGCAGAGCCTATGGCAATTTCCATGCTACTGTAAAAATCGGCATAGATTTGGATGGAATAGGCGAAGGTGGCCAGCGTCAGCATTTGCCAATTTTGGCTTTCGTAGTTGTTGTATACGCCGTTTACCAAAAGGCCAATTCTATCGGCCAACACCAGTTTGACGAAAAAGCCCCATAGAATACGCTGTGCCGATTGGCACAAATTATCAAAAGAAAAGGTATGCTTTTTCTTGAACTGCGCGGCTAAATCAGGGAATCTGGAAATGGGACCTTGCGACACATGAGGGAAAAAGGAAACGAATAAAAAAAACTTAAAAAAATTGTTTTCTGCCGCATATTTTCCGCGATATACATCGATGAGATAGGCCAAGAGAATCAAGGTGTAAAAAGACAAGCCAAGCGGCATCACAAAGGAAACCAGCGGAATGTTAACCGCAAACCATGTGTTGACGCTTTCGGCAAAAAAGGCTGTGTATTTTATCACCAGCATTACAAAAAGAGTGCCGAAAAGCGCCGTAAAAAGCCAGTGTTTGTTTTCCTTTTTTAGTTGTTTTTTGTGTGTTTTTATACAGCTTGCGTCTGTTATAGTGGCAAGCTTTTTTTTGTATCTTTCGTGGGTTAAAGACATCTTTTTTGCAGCGATAAACCCCACAAGCGAGGAGAAAACAAGAAAAATTAAATACGAAACACCGGAGAGCATGTAAAACACAATGCTTGCCAAAAGCAAAACAAGCCATTGGCAATGTTTGGGGGCCGCATAATACAACAAAACCGTGACGGCCAAAAAAAGCAAAAAAGCAAGAGAGACTATGCCGGCGATATCTCCGGCGGTGTTTCCGGTGGTGGCAATGGTTGTGGCAGTGCTTTCGGCAGACGCCCGAAGTTCGCCGTTGCTTTGCATAAAAAATGTATTGCTGGTGTATTGTGTGCCCTCATACTCAATGATTGCCTGAAAGGAAAGGTCGTAAAGCTGCTGATAGGAAATTTCAATCACATCATTTTCCGCTTTGGCCAACATTTTATCATTGTACACTTCGGTGTCATTGATGGTGTTGCGTATGAGCCAACTGTAGCTTATTTTGTTTCCCTTGATTTGATTCTCAAGCCGCACCGTTTGGTCGTCTAGCACAGATACCCGAATATCTTGTGGCGACATGTCTTCCATTCTTCGCACTTGCTCGCGCATGTGAAAGGGAGTTTGGCGGGCAAATACAAAACATAGAAACACAACCACTATGGCAAGCAAACCATTTCTAAAAAGCCTCTGTATCATTTTTTCTATCCTGCTAACCGGCTGCATATTTTCTGCTATCAAGTGTTTTTAATGCTGTGAGATATTTCAATATTATATACCATATGCCTTGATTGTGCAATGAAGACAATGGCCATGGCATGAGAATAAAAGTTTCGTTTTTTGATTCTTATAAAAGATGCTTTCCATAAAAATTGCTTTGCTTTTTATCACAGGGTATGTTCTGTGTGATGAAGACACACAATGGTTTCATCACCGTCGCCATCGTTGAAAGGTGGTGCTGTGGCAGGCGAGGGCAGACAAAGAAAAGGTGGTTTGTAGACCCTTTTTGTAGACTGCATGGCAGATGCAAATCGTTTGAAAATTATGTTTGCTGATGGATGCTGCCAGAGAATGCAAAGCCAGATAGTTGGCCTGCGATGAAACAAGAAAATCGCCAGAAACTGGCTTAATTTTTTTGGTGACACAACAAAACCACAACATAACGCTTTTGTGGCGTAGACGTCGTGGTTTTGTGTAGTGTAACCATGGATAGGAACGCGGCCTTTCTTGTGCTTTTATAAATGCAAGTTTTGTGTAGTCGATTTTGCCAACAGTGTCCGCATAACTTGCCCCATAGCGGCTTTGCCTACGCGCTATGCCACGCCCGTTTGCGGGCTAAGCGCCGTGGTGATATTGGCTGTAGGGCCACTATAGCACAAATGGGCTTAAAAAAACAGGGTGCCCTAAAAAAATGGGCAAAAAGCCGTGTGGGAAACAGGTTCTCACAGCGCAGCAGTTTTGGCACTGTTTTTTAAATTTTTCTTATCTTCGAGCGCCCCCACACATACAGCGCAGGCCGTGTCGCCCACGGAGTTCATGGCGGTGCGCCCCATGTCAAACAGGCGGTCTACGCCATAGATGATACCAATATATGTTGTGGGTATCCCAACAGCATCCAACACCATTGCCAGCATAATCATGCCGGCACCTGCAACGCCTGCCGTACCCACAGAGGCAAGGGTGGCTGTGACGATCACCAGAATCATCTCTGTGAGCGCTAGGTCGATGCCTGCACATTTGGCAAGGAACACAACGGCAACACATTGATAAATTGCGGTGCCGTTCATGTTGATGGTTGCACCCAAGGGAAGCACGAAAGAGGAAACCTCCCCGTTGACACCGAGTTCGTCGCAACATTTTTTGGATACCGGCAAGGTTGCAATGGAGGAAGTGGAGGAAAACGCAAAAATAAATGCAGGCAATATGCCTTTAAAAAAGCGCAGAGGATTCATGTTTGCGAACACCTTCACCGTGGCCGAGAATACGATGACGGCATGGAGGAAAAACCCAATGTAGGCACATAGCAGAACAATTGCAAGGTCTGTGAGGATTTGCGGCCCCTGTGTGGACACCACCCATGTGATGAGGGCCAGCACGCCAAAGGGTGCCAAGCGGATGATGAAGCCCATCACCTGCATGATGACGTCATAAAAGGATTTGACCGTGTCTGCGGCCAATTGTCCCTTTTCGCCGGAGAGGATAATGCCTGAACCAACAAACAGCGCAATCACGATGATTTGCAGCATATTGGCAGAGACAAGCGGCTCGAATGCGTTTGAGGGGAAAATGCCCACCAAGGTGTCCATCAAGCTGATGGCCTCGGGTGCCGTGTATAGCGTTTCTTCGTGCGCCAGCACCGGAAACAGGGGAAGGAACAAGTTTGCAATGCTTAGGCCGATAATGCAGGCGATGATGGTTGTGCCGGCAAAGAACAAAAGCGTCTTGCCACCCACCGCGCCCGCCTTGCGGATGTCCTTCATTGAGATCATGCCATCGATGAGTGAAAGCAGAACAACGGGCACAACCACAAATTTTAATAGGTTGACAAAAATATCACCAAACGGCTTTATATATTGTGTTGTAAAGGCGCCCGCGGCCTCGGCACCCATGATGGCCCAAAGTGCTGCACCGATGGCGATGCCGGCGAGTAGTGCAAGGCCAATTTGCTTTGCAAGTGTCAGTTTTTTCTTTTGCATTGTGTTCGAACCTTTCTGTTTTTAGCATTTGGTTTTGCAGCGCGAAAGTTTATATGGCTGAACGAGTATAGCACAGGGTTATTATACCTTGAATGTGCAATGTATTCAAGATGTATAGGCGGCAAAGATTATATGCTTTATAAAAAGGTTTGGCAATGCCACAAGAAAAAGCAAATGATGAATTTGTAGAAGTCGCTTTTTTGTTCAGTGGGCATTATATAGCGGGAAAATAGTATTGACAAAGCAAACATTTTGTTGCATAATAAAACCATAAAATTAGTTTTGACGAAATGAATTTCCGAAAGAGGATTGATAAATGGAGCCGCTGCTGAGAACTCGTCTTAAAACATTTAAGGCATTAAGCGATAAAAGCCGTTTGGCAATACTAGATTTGCTGATTAAAGAGGAGAAGTGTGCCTGTGAAATCAGCGAAGAACTTTCGCTTGCACAGTCAAAAGCGGCCTATCATTTGAAAATTTTATGCGAATGTGGATTGGTGCAATTTGAAACTTCCGGAAAGTACACCCACTATTCTGTGTCGGAACGCACAAGAGAACAAATTTTTTCACTGCTTGCTTTACTAGAAAGTGATGTGAGCGAGGAACATGAAGTGGAATTTTGTTATGTGGAGGAGGCTGCAAAGTGAGCATAGAAAAGGAAAACGTGCATCTAATATTTAAAGGACTTGCAGACCCATATAGAATACAAATTCTTGAAATACTGCTTTTAAGCGAAGAATGCAACTGCAATTTAAGCGAAAAGCTTGAAATGCCTCTTTCAACGTTGGCACACCACTTGAAGGTTTTAGCCAACGCGAACTTAGTGATTCCAAGAAAAGATGGAAAATGGACTTACTATACAATAAACAAAGAACAATTTTTGCTGGCAACAGATATTGTAAATAGATTCATTTAAGCACACAACAAATGGTGTGCTTAAAACATGGCGAACGATTCGTAAAAATTAGTTTTATGGTTTTAAGGAGATGGTGTTGTGTGTATTTGTGGAAGAAATTTTAGAGGCAGAAGTCAATAGCCGAATGTTTGTTTTTATAAAAAGCAAAAAATAATAACAAATGATAGAGGGTGCAATGATGCAACAACAAATTATAGATTTTTTTACAAATATATTGGCATCCATTGGTGTTACAGAACCGATGGTTGGCAATGTACTGGGAACTTTCGTATTTCTTTTTGGGGAATTAATGCTATTGTTTATTCTCATCAGCTTTTTTGTGGGGCTTTTGCAAAGCTATATTTCAAGAGATAAAATCCAAAAAGCACTTACAACGAAATACCGGTTTTTAAACAGTGTTCTTGGCGCGGTTTTAGGTTCTGTTACACCGTTTTGCTCTTGCTCTACCATACCACTGTTGCTTGGCCTTAGAAAAAGCAGAGCACCTTTTGCGGGAATGGTATCCTTCCTGTTAACCTCGCCGATATTAAATCCTATGATCATCATTATCTTTTTTAGTTTCTTTGGGCTTGTGCCAACACTTCTATATGCGGGAATTGCCCTTGTGTTTGCAATTGTAGTAGGTTATATTTTAGACCGGTTAGGCTTTGAAAGATATTTTAAAGATAGCAATATTGCAAATTACGATGAAAGTGGCGGTTGTGGTTGTTCTGCGCCCACAACAAGCACATCTTGTTGTGAAGCCACAGAGGATATTTCTGATTGTGGCTATGCTGCCCCTGTTTCTTCTGGCTCTTGTTGTTCACCTGAGGCAAGCGAAGCAAGTGGCTGTTGCGAGGCTGCGGACATGTCTTTTAAAGCACAAACAGGCACTGTTTTACAAAGACACCTAAAAGTGTGGAAATATGCATTGAAAGACGCGTGGGAGCAGTTTAAGAAGATAACCCTGTATCTTTTAGTCGGCGCAGGGATAGGCTCGTTTATTTATGGGTTTGTGCCGTCCGAACTATTGGTGCAAATTGCAGGCGAGCAAAACCCGTTTGCCGTGCCCATTGCCGCTGTATTAGGCGTGCCCATGTATATCAGAACCGAAGCCGTTTTACCACTTGCGAATATGCTTATCGGCCAAGGCGTAGGGCTTGGAACCATGGTGGCACTTATAATCGGAGGTGCCGGGGCAAGTATTCCGGAGATATCACTTCTGAGCACACTCTTTAAAAAACAATTTATTATAACTTTCCTCATCTGCATATTTACGGTTGCCGTTATTTCTGGATATGCTTTTAATATTTTGATCTAGCGGAACGCTTTCGAATCGATGGAAAGTGCCTGCAATACAACAAAAAAATAGGAATCGCTTTGGAGGTAAACATGAAAGTAGTATTTGATGGCAAAGAGCTCAGCTTTAGCGACACCACAAAAAATATCGTAGAACTCTGTGAAAAAAACAATATTACGATCACAGCGCCCTGCTACAAGAGTGGTAGAGTGGGCGGTTGTTGTTCTGCCTGTGGCGTAGAGATCGACGGCAAAAAGGCATTTGCTTGTGCAACAAAGCCCAAGGATGGAATGAATATCGTATATAATCGAGAAGATTTAAGAAAAGAGCGACAAGAAAAACGCATTGCATTTGAAAAAACGCTAAAAGAGGGCAAGACAAATTCATGTTGCAACTGCTCTTGTAAGGGCTGCTAAATCATTATGTGACGAAACTGTCTTCCGTTTTTTTCGCCATCGATAGTAGGTCCGCTGCGTGGTTGTGCTTTTGTGGCAAGCGTCCCTCTATCGTTGTCTCAGGCATTATATAGCAATTTTGCTTCCTGCAATTTCACCACAAGGTGTTCTACGCGCCAGCGCTTCTTTGCCATTTCGTATGGCGTAATTTTGATGATTTACCGTAGTTTTACAAACTTTGCAAGCGAGCAATTTTTGGCGGTGAGACCAAAGACACAGGCAAAAGTAAAAAAGCCATGCATAGGTGATTTTTATCGCCTGTACATGGCTTTAAGTGTGTATGGGTGCCGCTTGTGCACGGCGCAGCCTTAGGCGGCCAAGGGCTCACTCTCCCCTGCCGGGGTTTCCGAGGGCGCCTGTGCCGGGGTTTCCGAGGGCGCCCCTGCCGGAGTTTCAAGTGGTGCTACCGCAAACGCAGACATCGCCGTTTGCATGGGCAGTTCTATACTCTGTGCCAGGTTGGAAGCGTTGAGCACCGAATTATTCGCTATCATGAAACGGTACCCGATGGAAGACACCGTATTGCCTTGGCTGTCTTCCATAATAAATCGCATCATATACATGCCGTCTTCAAGCTGCACTTGCTCGAATTGAATATCGCTGCCCACAAGCAATTCGCTTCCTAAGGCGTATGTATATTCACTGGCCGGCTGGATGGTGGCGACGAGATATCGAGGGCGAATCACATCGCCTTTTTCCAGCTGATACAAGGTGCGCCCGCCCATGCCATCGGGCTGGTCGGTTGGAAGCAAACCTTCTATGGAGTAGGTATTTTGTGCCAAATCGTACACAACTTCCATGGTGTAGTTTGTGCCGTTCACTTGCACAGGCACCGAATGGTAATTGTATTGTTCGTTTTGTGAAGAAAATTCCATCATAAAGGGGTTGCCTTGTATGCCACCCCATAGGCCAAAAATATTGGCACGAAACACACCGTTTTCCCAATCGGCCATTACATCGTTGCTGGACCCCAAAAGATTGCTTACATTTTGTGTCTCATCCCACTTATACAATTCATAGGAAACGGAAGTTAGAATATTTTGCGCGTCTTCGCCTAAATCCATGAAAAAATAGTCGTCTTCGTCTATGGTGACATCGTGGTTTTGCCAGCCGGAATTATATACGCTTTGCAAGGCTTGCAGGCTGCCGATGCCCATTTCGTTTAGATAGGCCGTGCCCGCCTCGCCCACTGTGCCGGTTACGGCATATTCGTAGAAGTAGGCCATCGCCTTTGAAGCACCAAAGATTTCATATTTTGCCACATCCGATTGCATCTGTATGTGGCTGTAGCCACCATAGGGGTAAAACAGGGATAGGCCCGCAGAATTTGGCCGGTATCTGCCGTGCACGTTATAATCCACACAGGCCTCGATGGCGGCCCCTAAACGCGCGCTTTCCGCAGGAAAAAGTTCGGCCGTTTTGGCGGAAAAATCGTGCAGGTCTGCCATATTGTAATAGCCTTGATGTCTTGTGTTGCCGCCATAGTTTTCTACCCTGCGCACGGCTTGCCCCACATAGCTTACAAAGGCCGAATCGCTTGCCGCACTTTGCAAGGCTTGTCTGCCATAGTCATCATAGGCCTGCAAAACAGCCTTTATTTCAGCGAGGTTGATAACAGAAAGTGTGGCGGTGTCTACCTGTTGCACGATTCCCACCTCTTGCTCGGCATCCGCTTCTTCAATGCCACGCATATAGTTGTCGCAAATGCTTTGGGATAGTGTGAAAGAATCCACCGAGGGGTTTTCTGCCAAAGTGCTCATAATGCCGGAGTATTCCCAGCCCACGCCCGGTTCAAAGTCCTCCGAGGCCACCATGTAGCTTGCCATGTCTGCAAAAATGGCCGCCGTGTCTATCGTGGCCATAAAGCAGGCATCAAAGCCGATGATGTCCAGCGGGGGGTTCTCTTCGCTTTCGTCAAACACAGCCGTGAAAGCCTCTCTCATCTCGAGCAAACTCAGTGTGTCACCTTCAAACTGCTCGTCGATGGCCACACCGCCCAGCGTGCCGCCACCGTGGTTCCAAAGCACAGCCATCGTGCGCTCTGCGGGGTAGTTTTCGCTGGCGAAACGCAAAAAATCCTCCAGTGTTTGCCCATCGCCCATGTTTTGTTTTTCCTGTTCTTCCAACAGGACCAAACGGCCGTCTTCCGCGACGAAACGTTGGGATTTTTCGGGGTTGATATCGCCGCGGTACCAGCTGTTGCTGCCGCCGGTTTGCACCACCACCTCCACATTTTCGGGCAAATCCACAGACAGCATTTCCGCCAAATCTGCCGAGGCGGAACCACCGTTTGATTCCAAATCGCTGCCGCATAAATACCAATAGATTGCCCATTCCGTCTGCTGTGAAGCCGTGCCACCCTGCGGTTGGGGGGCAAGGGGACTGTTTTGTTGTGAGGTTGTACTCGCACTTTGTGGCGTGGTGGAAAGCACTTCGTGCACCGTCGCATCTATGTGATGCACCTCGCTGTTCAGCATCAATTCGCCACTTAAATCCACCGGAATGCCCGTGGTATTCACAAACATTTCGTCGTCTTGCACCGTGATAAAGCCCTTGCTTGAATACGCCGTGTTGCTTTGGCTATCTTCCATCACAAAGCGCATCACATAGTCGCCGTTTTCCAAATCGGTTTCATAAAAACGTGTGTTGGCCGTCACCGTGATTTCTTCTCCGGCGATAAAGGTGAACGCTCCACCGTTTTGCAAAGATGCGGCCATCAATTTTGGGGTTACCACGTCGCCCACTTGCAGTTGCAAAAGATCGCGGCCGGCCGCGCCACTTTCATCCGCCGGCGCGGATAAGCCCTCTATAAAGAATTCCTCGAGCTCGAAATCGTAGGCCACTTGCATGTTGAGATCTTCCCCGTTTAAAAGCACGGGCACCGTATAGTAGTTGTATCTTTCGTTATAGGCATACAGCTCCATAAAGCAAAGTGAGCCGTCCAAGCTACCCCAAACACCGCGGAAATTGTCCTCAAACACGCCGTTTTCCCAATCGGCCACCATGTCGTCGTCCATACCCAGCAATATCACCATGTCATGTTCTTCGTCGATGGCATACAATTCGAAAGTTATCGACGATAAAATGTCCTGCGCGCTTTCACCCAAATCTAAGGTGATATAGCCTTGGTCGTTGAGTGTGAGCGGGGCGTCTTGCCAGCCTGCCGTGTTGATGTTTTCGAGCTCGGGCAAACTTTCAATGCCCATTTCGTTGAGATAAGCTTCGCCCTCTTCGCTCACTTCGCCTGTGATGGTATATTCATAATAGTGGGCAATGGCTTCGTTTACACTGACTTCGGCAAAGCTTAAAACTTCCTCAGGGAGGCCGCTGTAGGGATAATAAACAGACAGGCCATTGGAATGTGGATGGTAGGCACCGCGCACATTGTAGTCCACGCAGGCCTCTAGTGCGGCTTGTAGTTGTGCGCTTTCCTCTGGCAAAAACCGGGCCGTTTTGGTGGCGAAATCGCCAAGGTCTGCCCGGTTGTAATAGCCCTGCCAACGTGTGTTGCCGCCATAGTTTTCCACCCCGCGCGACAATTGCCCCACGTGGTTCACGAAAGCCGCTTCCTCGGCGGCCAGTTCTAATAATCTTCGGCCAAAGGCGTCGTAGGCCTGCAAAAGTGCTTCGATTTCGCCAAGGTTTATAACGGAAAGGGTGGCCGTATCCACCTCTTGCGGCCATGGCGAATTTTCTATGCCGAGCAGATAACTATCGCAAATGCTTTTGGAAAGCGTCAAGGGATCTACAGATGGGTTTTCGGCCAAGGTTTTCATCCAGCCTTCGTACCCCCAGCCCATACCCGGCTCTAAATCTTCCGAGGCCACCATGTAGCTTGCCAGGTCTGCAAAGGTGGCCGCCGTGTCTACCGTGGCCATGAGGCAGGCATCAAAACCGATGATGTCCAGCGGTGGGTCCTCCTCATTCTCTTCAAACACGGCCGTGAAGGCCTCGCGCATCTCCGGCAAGGTGAGTGAATCCATTTCATATTGCTGGTCGTACGAAATGTTGCTTAAAGAGCCGCCGTGGTTCCAAAGCAATGCCATCGAGCGCTCTGCCGGGTAGTTTTCGCTGGCAAAACGCAGAAAATCTTCCAGTGTTTGCCCATCGCCCATGTTTTGTTTTTCCTGCTCTTCCAAAAGGGTTAAACTGCCGTTTTCCGCGAGAAAGCGCTGGGATTTTTCGGGGTCGATGTCTTCGCGATGCCAGCTTTCGCTACCGCCGGTTTGGATAACCATTTTCACATTGTCGGGCAAAACCACTGCCAACATCTCGGCCAAATCTTCCGTGGCAGCCCCATTATCGCTTTCTAAATTGCTGCCGCACAAATACCAATATATCGCCCATTCGGTCGTATCCTCTGCCATGGGCGCGGTTTCGCTGCCGGATGCGATATCGCTTTGCCCCGTACAGGCTGTTAGCAAAAGCAATAGCAGAGCAAGCATGGCCGCCGTTATCCTCTTTTTCATAAAATCCCTTTCCCCTTGTTAAAAAAGGCAGCACCCGCCGGAAGCAGGGCTGCCTCGCTATCTTTCGTTCTCTTTCTTTTTCGGGCTGTTTTTACACCGATGATTTGCCGGCAGATGAGGTTTCTTGCCAATTGCTGTCCGGGAAATCTTTGCACACAACCGGAACTTTCACCTGTGCCAAAGTGCTTTGGTTTTTTCCGTATACGCTTAGAAGATGCTCTCTCCATCCATGCTTCATAAGCTGGACACGCAAGGGATTGAAGGGCCTATCCCCGTATGCGATGGGAAGTGATTCGCACAGAGCCCGCTCCAAGTGGGCCTCAAAGTCCTCCGGCATATCTGTTTGACTTTCAAGCTCCATGTAGACCCGATAGCAAACCTGTGCAGAGTCCGGATAAATTTGCAGGCAACGGCAGGGATATCCCAAAGCGGCGCTGGCGTCATTTAGGATGCGTGCAAGTTGTGGCCCCGGGATTTTTTCTTGTGCCAAGTTTGCCACATCACTTTGTTTAGCAATAAAATAAATATTGGGCGTGTTGCCCAAGAAGCCATCCACATAAACCAAATCGTGCGTACGGTAGCGATAAAGCCCACCGTAGGTGGTGATGACCAGTTCGTAATATTGGCCATCTTGCACTTCATGTGCTAAAAGCGGTGCTGTGCCATCCTGTGGCAAGAATTCAAAAAATACAGTAAAACCAGACAAGACACCGGAGGGCGTCTTAGGCTTTGTGGGGATGTTGAATTTTCCCTCACTGGCGCCGTAGCCCACATCCCAAAAGAAGACGTCTTCCCCAAGGTCCGGCTTGACAAGATTTACATAGTTTCCAACAGAACCACCCAGCCAAAAAGCGGCCACTTGCATGTTTGGCCAATAGTAGCGTGGTGTGAAGTTTCCGGCGTTGTGGTAGCTTTGCAGTTCGTCTGCCCGTTTGGCATCGGCCTTTAAAAATGCGCCTATTTCTTCGCTGAGCTCTTTTGATAAAGGATAGCGGCATTGTCCTGTGCGGATATCCTCAATCAGCTTGGCAGCATGGTTTTTCCCATAGTTTAAAACTTGTTGCAACATCAAGGGGTTGTTGCCTATAATTGCCGACATATCATCAAAAGGCAAGCTGCAGCGAAGCAGCATATACAACAGCTCTTCCCCTTCGAATTCATTGACAAGCCGCGGGGGATAGGCAAACAAGGGGCGCAGGGCTTCGTCGACAATTTCGCTAAAGCGGCCGGAGGCGGTGCCGCGAGGGATGCCGCCGATGCTTTTGTCGAGCGCGGGCTTATTGATGAAGAAAAAGACACGTTTTGGCGGCTGTTTTCCAAACGCTCGCATCAGCTCCATAATGCGAGCACGAGAAATTGCTTGTTGTGCAAAGGTGCCGCGCTCGCTTTCGGGAATATATTTAAAGTCGCCGCTTGTGCCCGAGGTTCTGTAAAAAAATGTTGATTTTCCTGGGAATAAAAGATTTTCTTCGCCTTCTTCTAAACGCTGAGCATAGGGCGAAAAATCTTCCCAGTTTAAAAGCGGCACACGCTTTTGATAGTCTTTAACGGTTGCAATATCAGCAAATTCATATTTTTTGCCAAACTCTGTATCCTTGCTGCTTTGCAACATTTCCAGCAAAACGGTTTCCTGCGTTTTTTGGCACTGCTTATATAAGGAATGTACTGCCTTATAGAAGGTTATGTCATCCATCTCCAGCAGCAAGCGAGCCAGCTGTGTGTGCTCTGCCTTTTGCCAAAGTTCTTGCGCGCACCAATAGGGCCAATCTTGTTGTATCCAGCGTTTTTTTAACAGTTTTAAAAACGTAGGGAACAAATTCTTTTTTCCAAGCCAAGATTTATAGCCCGCACTGGAGTTCACCTCGCCCACCACAAACCCGTTTTCTAAATAGAGAAGGTCGATGCCTGCAAAATCTAAACCGATCGCTTTTGAGGTGCGGTAGCACAAATCGATAATTTCGTCGGTGAGCTCCACCTCTTGCGCACTGCCGCCTGTTTTTAAGTTAGAACGAAATTCATTAGGGTCTTGTGCGGTGCGCCTTGCGGCAAACACGGCCTCATAGCCAACGGTAATCACACGCAAGTCGCGCCCTTTGGAGCTTTCTATGTACTGCTGTGCCAACACCAATTCATTATCGGGGCAGTTGTCCAGCTCCTCTTGCAAGGCCTCTTTTGTGTGCACCAAGCGCACACCTTCGCCACCAAATCCGTCGTTTGGTTTTAGCACCAAAGGCAAACCCAGTTCCTCCACAAGGAAATTGACACTTTGGTTTTTGTGAAACAGCAATGTTTTGATGACGGGAACACCGGCTTTGGCCAAAATTTGATAAGTGGTAAGCTTGTTGATGGCATTGTGCTTGTTTTGCACGGTATTTATGGCAAGCACACCCAGAAACTCCAGCTGCATTGCCAACGCTTCAGCAGCCTGATCTTCCAAGTCAATCGCCATAAAAGCATCCGGGGGGCTTACCGGTTCCCCATTAAGCCAAATCTTGGACGGCAAATGATTGGAAACGGTAAACGAAATTTGTGAGCTTTGAATCAATTCAAATTGGTGCTCTTTGATAGACTCTAAATAGGGGAAAAGCTGTTCTACCAAAAATTGGTATCCACTGCCTACTACGAACCATATTTTCATAAGTATGCTCCTTTTTTAAGCGGTTCATCCGGCTCGGTGAGTTGCGCTATGTTTCCATTTATGATAATATGCCTATAATGCGTATAAAAGCAATTCTGTTCTCATCATATACTAGTCTTTCATTATAATCAAGTGGAGGCAGGCAGTTATTATGAAAAGAATACTCAACTATTTATTGCTTCATTTTTTGATTCATAAAGGGAACAAAAGTTTAAACCATTTGCAAGCATTGTCTTTGCAGGCAAAACAAGCAAGTGAAGACTTGTTGCTGCAAATTATGCGTGACAATGTAAACACCGAGTACGGCCAAAAGTATGCCTTTTCTAAGGTGGACAGCATCGCCGATTTCCAAAACCAGGTTCCTTTTTCCACCTATGACGACTATGCCTACCTCATCGACAAAAGTGTGGAAAACAAGGTGCAAAACCTAGTCAGTGCCTATCCTACACGCTATTATGCCATGACTTCCGGCAGCACCGATAACCCCAAAAAAATACCGGTTTCTCAAAAAACACTGGACGTATACAGCGACTATTCTTTTTGCATCATGTTGGCCGTGGCCGACCGATATATGCGCAAAACCAAAGGACGCGGGCTTCATAAAGGTCTTGTGGTGGGTGCAATGCAAATTGTGGAAAGCTATGCAAAAGATGGCACACCAAAAGGTGCCATTAGCATGGCGGCAATGAACAAGGTGAAAAAGGCATTGCCGTTTTTTGTGACAACACCGGTACCCGCCATTCAGTGCACAGATAGCATGGACAAAAACTATATTATGCTCCGTTTTGCCCTTGAGCGGTCTGACATTCCGTGTTTGATGACCCCTTTTATGACCACCTTGGCGGATATGATGCACTATATGGAGTTGCACCACGAATTGATTGTGCGTGACATTGAGAGGGGTTGTATAGACGATTCCATCAACATGCCGAGCTCTTTGCGCGAGGAGTTGCAAGCCTATTTAAAACCAAGACCAAAGCGGGCAGAGCAATTGCGCGGCGTGTTTGCCCAGGGTTTTGATACGCCTATATTGCCACGTGTTTGGCCAAATCTTGATTTTATCGGTGGCATTGGCACGGGCAGTTTTTCTATTTATGCAGAAAAGATGCGCCGATATTCCGGCGATATTCCCTTTTTATATTCTGTTTATGCCGCCTCAGAGTCGCTGATGGGCGTTGCTGTGGAAATGGAGCAGGGCGAATATGTGCTTTTGCCACAAAGTGGGTTTTACGAGTTTATCCCGGTGGCAGATCCGGGCAAACAAGGCGATGAGGATGAATCGGACACAGCAAACCCAAAAACCAAGTTGCTTCATGAGCTGGAAGAGGGGCGTTGCTACGAAATTGTGATCACCAATCTATCCGGGTTTTATCGCTATCGCATTGGGGATGTGGTGCGTTGCATGGGCTACCAAAATGAGACCCCCAAAATATGCTTTGTCTATAGAAAAAACCAGATGGTGAACATTGCAGGCGAAAAAACAGACGAAGAATGCATTGCGCGTGCAGTAAAAGGGTTTGAAGAAAAAACGGGCGAATCTATTATGGATTTTAGCATTTTTGCAGACACACAAATTTCGCCGGGGCGCTATGTGCTTTTTATGGAGCCCGCCCAGCACTTGCCACAAGAAAACCACGAACAGTATCGCGAGATTGTGGACGAGCTTCTTGCCAAAGTGAACCCCTCTATTGGAAAAAAAGTGAAAGACGGCACCTTGTCTCCCTCTGATGTGCGGTTTTTACAACAGCAAACCTATGCCCTCTATCGTGACCTTCAAGCAGCACGTGGGATTTCTGAAAATCAATTAAAGCCCGTTCGTGTGATTGATACCCTCGTTAAAGAAAAATTCTTTTTTGCACTCATCGATGAATAATAGGGGGAGCATTTACTATGATAGCCTTATTGAGGCGATACTTGAAGTCGTACTGGAAACAAATGCTGTTCGTTCTGATTTTCGCTTTGGGAGAGGCGCTTGGCCAAACCAGCTTGCCGCTTTTTTTTAATAACATCGTGACACAGGGCGTTGCCACGGGAGACTTTGTATACATTCGCAACATGGGTCTTGTTATGCTGGGCATCACGATTTTGCTTGGTGTGTGCACGGTGTTGTCCGGATATTTTTCGGCCCATGTCACAGCCGCGTTTACCAGCCGTATGCGTGCGGATATGTTTTTAAAGGTCCAAAGTTTTTCGCAGTTAGACTTCCAACAATTTGATAAGGAAACCTTGCTCACGCGCGCTACCGTGGACACAAATCAAATGCAAATTGTGGTTATTAATATGCTGCGCAGTGCTCTTTCTGTTCCGTTTGTGGCGGTTTTTGCCTTGGTGCAGTGTTTTTATTTGGACGCTTGGCTATCTGTTATCATGGTGATTGCTTTTGCTCTTTGCATAGTGTTTGTGCGGATTAATATGAAAAGCAGTTTGCCCGTCTTTGCAAAACTTCAAAAAAAGATAGACGAGATAAGCCTTTTGATGGATGAAAAACTGCTGGGGGCACGCTCTATTCGTGCCTTTGGGCGGCAAGAGTATGAAGAAGAGAAGCTGACAAAAGTGCATGGTGAGACAAAAACGCTGGCACTTTTGGCATCTCGCTATGTCATTCGCCTCACACCGATTGTGCAGATTGTGATGAATCTTACCATTGTCATTGTTTTGTGGCAAGGCTCTTTGCAGATACAAAACCACCTTGTAGACGTGGCCGATTTGCTCACCTACATTCAATATTGTCTGATGATCATCAATGGTTTTTCTGTGATTATGGTGATTTTAAACACCTTGCCAAAGGCACAAGTGGCGGCCAAACGCATTGACGAAGTGTTGTGCCACACACCGCAAAAGGCTTGCCCACAGAACCCACAAACGATTCAAGAAGACAAAGGGGAGATTGTCTTAAAGGACGTTTCGTTCTCTTATAACGGGGCACAAGAAGCGGTGCTACACAATATTAACCTTTGCATTCCGGCGGGAAAAACCACGGCCATAATAGGCCCTACCGGAAGTGGAAAATCGACCCTTTTAAAGTTGCTTTTGCGGTTTTTTAACAGTGAGTATGTGGGCGATATTATTATAGATGGTGTGGATATGCGCCAAATGACGACGCATGATGTGCGCACAGTGTTATCGTATGCGCCGCAAAACCCCTCTTTGTTTGCAGGCAGTTTATTTGAAAATTTGTGCGTGGCAAAACAAGATTTAAGCGAAGAAGAGGCTTTGGAAGTTTGCGAAACAGCGCAGATTGGCGAGCTTTTGAAGAATAAAGAAGGGGGATTGTATTTTAACATCAACCAAGGCGGTGCCAACCTGTCGGGCGGGCAACGCCAGCGCGTGTCTTTGGCAAGAGCGTTTACAAAAGAGGCTAGCGTGTATTTGCTGGATGATAGTTTTTCGGCACTGGATTTTAAAACAGCCGCCGCAGTGCGCAGGGCGATGGCGAAGCGTTTGAAAGACAAGACCCTTTTGATTGTGGCCGACCGCTTGGCCCCCATTTTAAATGCCGACCAAATTGTGGTGATGGAGGCGGGGCGTGTTGTTCAAGTGGGCAAGCATGAAGAACTGCTTAAAAACTGCCCGCTCTATTTGGAAATATACAAAACACAATCCTATCAAGAAGAGGCAATGTCATGAAAAAAAACAGCTCCTTATGGCGACTGTTTGCCATGGTAGATGGCGCAAAAGCGGCATGGGTTTTCATTTTGTTTTTTCTATTGCTCAGCACGGCATTCACTGTGCTGGCCCCTCAGCTTATTGCCCGCATCACCAATTTATTGCAAGCGCCGTTTACGCAGGACACCAACGTGGACATGCAGAGCATTTTTCGATATTTAATCATGTTGGCTATTTTGTATCTTTTTGCCAGTTTGTTTTCTTATTTGGCGCGCAAACAATTGCTTTTTCTCTCGCAAAGTTGTGTGTTTTTTCTGCGTGAACAGCTTCAACATAAGCTACATCGTGTGCCCTTGTCGTACTTGGACAAACACCCACGGGGCGATTTGCTTGCAAGGGCCACTGTGGATATCTCTAATGTGACCAACTTGCTGGAATCTACACTGAGCAGCCTGATTGTCAGTGTCACCATTTTGCTGGGCACCCTACTGATGATGTTCCTCTCTGATGTGCGCCTTGCTCTCATTTTTGTGATATCGCTTCCGCTCAGTTTATTTTCCATTCGTTTTATCACGCTGAAAACGAGAAAAATGTTTAAAAAGCAACAGAAGACACTTGGCGAGCTCAACAGCCATATAGAAGAAATGACCCGATGCCATGAGGTAATGATTGCATTCAACTACGAGTCTGTGCTTGCGGATAAACTTTCGGAAATCAACGCCCGATTTTATAAGGCATATTTGCGCTCGCGCACTTTATCCGGCGTGATTTCACCGCTTGTTAAGTTTATCAACAACCTTGTATATATTGCATTGTGTGTGTTTGGCGGCATACTTATCCTCAATGGCAGATTAACCCTGGGTGGACTGCAGGCGTTCTTAATGTATGCAAACAATATATCTGCGCCCATTTCCCAGTTTTCAATGCAGCTGAATCAGGTGCAAGAAGGTCTTTCTGCTTTAGAGCGTATCTTTGCTTTCTTGGATGCGGAAGAAGAAGAACAAGACACAAATGAAATCCGGTTGGATTTGGCACATGTGCAAGGGAAGGTTTGTTTCGACGGCGTGCAATTTGGATACACACCGGACAAACTCTTGATGGATCACTTGAGCTTTGAGGCAAACCAAGGCGATGTGGTGGCCATTGTAGGACCTTCCGGCGCAGGGAAAACCACATTGGTTAACTTGCTGATGCGCTTTTATGACCTTTGTGGTGGACAAATTTATTTGGACAGAACTGATATTTCGACAATGCAGCGAACAAGTTTGCAAAAAGGGATAGGAATGATACTGCAAGATAGCTGGCTGTTTAGCGGCAGCATTGCCGAAAACATCGCCTACGGAAACCCAAATGCAAGTTTTGCCGAAATACAAGACGCTGCCAAACGTGCTCAGTGTGACGATTTTATCCGCCAATTGCCCAATGGCTACGATAGCCATCTCAGTTCTTTTTCTTCCAACCTCAGCGTGGGGGAAAAACAGCTATTATGCATTGCCCGCACCTTGCTTTGTTCACCCAAAATCCTTATTTTAGATGAGGCTACGTCTAACATTGATGCCTGCACGGAACAACGCATCACGCAAACGATGCAAAGGATGATGCAAGGGCGCACCACATTTATCATTGCGCACCGTTTACACACCATCCAAAATGCCAACACGATTTTGTTTATGAAGGATGGCGATGTTGTGGAGCAGGGAACGCATCAGAAATTATTGGAAATGGGTGGTCTTTACGCCGAAATGTACAACAGTTAGTTTTGGCGCTTCCTATAAGGCTGTTTGGCCGAGGATGGCACAGGGGTTTTCTCGAGGGCAAACCTATTTGCCACTATGTGCTAAACTGTCGACGTGGTCTTTCTCCGGAAGGATATTGCGTGTTTCGTTAAATTATTATTTTTTGCGTGTACGCCCAAAGAACAATGTGGTGTATTTGCAGTGTGGCCACCAATGAAGTTGTGGTTTGGCATATTTTGTGCCTATTCTTTATCAGTGAAAAAATTTGTGATTCACGGTGTTCGGTGGCGGTATGCGGGTGGCAAATCATGCCACCCGCTTGTCGGCTTGAAAAATGCAGGACATTGTGTTGAAAATGTGATACAATATATTTCATGTAGGATTGCAACAAAGTTACACAGATTTGCAAAAAGGGACTTGCCCAATTTGTGTGATGTAAAGAGAGGGAAACGGAGAAAACACAATGAAAAGAAGAAAAATGCTAGCATGGATTGTAAGCATGGCCTTGGTGATTGGTCTTATGCCGCTGGGTGTTTTGGCAGAGGGAAGCTCCACGCAAGAAAAAACCATCACAAATTTTGCGGCCGTAGAGAGTATCTCGGCGGTTGTGGGCGATGCCGAGCCCAGCCTGCCGCAACACGTTTTGGCCACGGTGAGCACCGTGATGGGCGACACAAATGCAGACGGCACCCCCCAAGCGGAGCAAATCAGCGACGAAAATGTAGCCGTCACATGGGCAGCAGATCCCGCCTATACTGACGCCGCAGCAGTGGGGAACACGTTCACTTATACGGCCTCTTTGCAAGGCGAAACGCACTACACTTTGGCGCAGGGGGTAGACCTGCCTACGCTCACTGTGCACGTGGTGGCGGCAGAGGAAGAAGAAAATAGCGTAGAGCCGAAAACCATCACGGCCATTGCAGACCCTTCGGTGATAACACTTGCTGTGGGCGATGCCACTACAGAAGCAGAGCTTATGGCCGCTTTTCCCAAAAGCTTGGCCGCCACGGTGGAGGGTGAAACCGCGCCACTGAGCGTGGCGGTGAGCGGCTGGACTTTTGGCTTTTCCTCTCACAGCAGTGGTGGGTTTGCCACGGATGAAAATGCCGAAATGTTCTACGAGCCCATTTTGGTCATCCCCGAGGGCTATACACTTTCAAACGAGATGGCAAGACCCGCCCAAAAAGTGCAGGTGGGCGAAATGCTTGTGCATGCGCCCATGCTGATGAGCACGGGTACGGGCGATTTTACCGTGACGGGCGATGCAGGAAGCTATGAGTATCTGAACGGTGTTCTTACCATCAAAGGCAGTGGGGGAGTGAGCATAGCCAACACAGACCCAACCACCCCCACCACACATCGAATTTCGGTGCAAACCGGAACAAGCGCCAACCTCACCTTAAGTGGCGTGAACATAGATGTATCTGCTGCAAACAATGTCAGCGCCTTTGAAATAGTGGGTTCTGCCACGGCGAATATCACTTTGCAAGGCAGCAACACCCTACAAAGTGGCCAAGAGGCGGCTGGCCTACAGGCGCAAACCGGTAGCACTCTCAACATTTTGGCTGCCTCCACCGGCACGCTCAATGCCACGGGTGGCCTCAATGCTGCAGGTATCGGCGGCGGCTCTAATGCAACGGGCGGCACGATAAAAATTGCGGGCGGCAC
>CAYJIR010000014.1:0-1713 GCA_964370295.1 uncultured Oscillospiraceae bacterium | reverse complement strand
CGGGCGGCACGATAAAAATTGCGGGCGGCACAGTGAATGCCACGAGCGTTGGCGGTGCGGGCATCGGCGGTGGCTCTCGTGGCTCAGTTGGTGCCATCGAAATCTCGGGCGGTACGGTAAGTTCCACGGGTAGCGGTGGCAATGCGGGCATTGGCAGCGGTGCCGGTGATATGGGTTCAAGCACCAGAACCATCACGGTTTCGGGTGGCATGGTAACGGCCACGGGAGGTGCAAACGGTGGAGCAGGTATCGGCAGCGGTGTTGCCAGCTATGGCGTCACCATCACCATCTCGGGCGGCATAGTGACGGCTGCGAGCGCAGGCCGTGGTGCGGGCATTGGCGCCGGCGAAAATGGCGAAGGAGGCACTTTCCAAACCCAACTTCCCAACGGTGCTTTTGGCACAGCTTTCATTGTGGCTTCGTCCATTTCGGACAATGACGACAAAACAGGATGGAACGGTATTATTTTTGATGGGGCCGGTGGCACAGTCTATGGCACTTCTTTCACCCTCTCGGCAGACAGTACCATCCCCACAGGCAAAACCCTCACGGTGCCAACCGGCAAAACCCTCACGGTGCCAAGTGGCAAAATTCTCACGGTGGCAAGCGATGCCATCTTAAACATTGATGCAAGTGGCGGTATGGTGAACAATGGCACCATCTATTACTATGGCACAATAAACGGTATCAATAATATAATTGGCAATGGCTCGGTCTACCCGCAGGGCAGCGATCCAAGCCCCTTGCCCACACCCACAGACTTTCTGCCCTACACGCCTACAGGCACTGTGGATGTGGAAGGCTCCACGGTGCCAAGCGGCAACACCTTGCATATCACCGAGCAAAGCGAGGAAGAGCAGGAACTGGATTTGGCAAGACTGCGCGAGTTTGCAAGTGAAAACGGTATCACGGGTGTGGTGCACTTCCTTGCCGACATCACCATGACGGATGCAGCCGGTAACGAAGTGCAGCCCCAAAACGGCAACACGCGTGTGCGCATCAGCGTACCGGGGCTAACACCGCAAGATGCAGTGTGTGTTTTACACATTAACAGTAACGGCAGTGTGGAGAAAATCGACGCCATTACGGTAGGTATTGGTTATGTGGAGTTTACTGCGGCGAGCTTCTCGGTGTATGGCGTGGTGGTGAACAAGGCACAGAGCACCGGTAGCAGCACCACAGCATTGAGCCCGCAAACGGGCGTGTATGCTTTGCCCGATGGGCGCGAGGGCTAAACATCATCTATTGTGGTGGCCATAAAGTGCTTAAATCAGCGTTTTAAGGGCATACTTTGGATTCACGCTATTTGTTTTTGTCCTTTATAGGAAAAGACGAAGAAAACCTTGCACTTTTCTAAATGAAAAATGTTAATTTTAAATTTGTATATGTTGTTTTTGTTCCTTGGGCACTGGTGTGGTTCGCCATGGGCGAGGGGACAGGCCGGCGAAAGACAAGCCTTCTCTCTGTGAGGGAAGCAAAAATTTTGGCGGAAATTTTTTATGGTGACTTTTTTTGGCTCACCGGCGAATCATACAAAACTTGCTAGAATCCACCCTGTTTTACTAGGTCGTCACAAACTACGCGTAGTTTGTGACGGCTTTTTGTATGAACAAAACCCCCGGCTGTGCCGGGGGTCAAAGCTTAAAGCGCAATTAAGATAATGCCTGCTGAATAAACCCCTATGGGTGCTTATTCAGCCCCACCGCAAAATGC
>CAYJIR010000013.1:54902-56819 GCA_964370295.1 uncultured Oscillospiraceae bacterium | reverse complement strand
CACTACCCGCTGCTCTGGCTTTCCTCTCCCTGTCGAAACCTTTACATCCCCCTATGTTATGTAAAAGAGCGCGTTTTCATCGCTCTTTCCATCGTTCTTTTTGCGTCTGCCTCGGCTTTCGAGGCGCGCTTGTCGTACAATTTTTTGCCGCGGCAAACTCCCAGTTCTATTTTTACATAAGAACGTTTAAAATATAGTGCCAATGGAATTAAGGTAAGCCCTTTTATTTTTAAATCTGCTTGCAATTTTCGTATTTCTTTGCGGTGCAATAGCAGTTTGCGCGTGCGAAGTGGGTCGCGGTTGAAAATATTTCCTTTTTCATAGGGTGAAATGTGCATTCCAAGCAAATATGCCTCGCCGTTTTTCACGTCTACCCAGGCATCTTTTAAGTTTACAGAACCTTGCCGGATGCTTTTCACCTCTGTGCCCACCAGCTCAACCCCTGCTTCTAGGCGCTCTAAAATTTCATATTCATGACGCGCTTTGCGATTGAGCGCCACCATTTTTACATTTTCCACAGTAGCCTTCCTTTGTGTGATGGGCTAAAATTATAACATGGGATGTACCTATTGTCAAGAAACTTGCTACATCTCGCCGCGCCCTTCCAAGGCACGATAGAGAGTGACGTCATCGATGTATTCTAAATTGGCATTTACAGGCAGGCCATAGGCAAGGCGTGTGGTTTGCACACCCAAGGGTTTTATCAGCCGTGCCAAATACATAGCTGTGGCTTCGCCTTCCACATTTGGGTTTGTGGCCATAATCACCTCGTTCACTTGGCTGTTGTGCAGGCGATTTAATAAATCTTTTACGGGAAGCTGGTCTGGCCCAATGCCCTCGGCCGGGGAAATAAGCCCGTGTAGCACATGATACAGCCCATGATATTCGCGCGTGTGTTCAAAGGCAAGCACATCCCGTGGGCTTTCTACCACACAGATGATGCTGCCGTCGCGCTCTTCGTCTTCACAGATATCGCACAATTCGGCCTCGGTTAAGTTTTGGCAACAACGGCAACGCCTAATTTTTTCATGGGCATCTAAAATAGCCTGAGAAAAAGCTCTGGCCTCGTGTTCTTCCATGCCCAGCACTTGATAGGCCAAACGTTGGGCGCTTTTGCGCCCAATGCCATTAAATCTAGCAAAACACTCGGTTAGCCGCTCTAACGGCTCTGCGTTTTGTGCCATTGCTTATAGCCCCAATCCGGAAAGCCCCGGGAAGGCACCCGAGATAGCTTCCATCTCCTTGTCGGCCTTTTCGTTTACCATGCGCACACCCTCATTAAAAGCGGCGCCAATGAGGTCTTCTAACATTTCCACGTCGTTTGCGTCCACAATTTCGGGTTTGATGCGAACAGCTGTCACCGTGAAATCGCCACGCATGGTGATTTCTACCATGCCACCGCCGGAATTTGCCTTGGTTTCTTCCTCGCGCAATTCATCCTGCTTTTCTTGCATTTGGTTTTGCATCTCTTGTGCCTGTTTCATCAGCACATTCACATTCTGTTTGCCGTAGCCATCGGGTAATCTTGCTTTCATTCTTTATCTCCTTTGTTGCTGTCTTTGTTTTCATATTCAATGGGAATGCCTTTTTTTTGCCATTCGGCCAAGGTTTGCTGTGTGGTTTCCCGCAAAGGCTCTTCCTTTTGATTGTGTATATAGGGGCCAATACCATAACGTATGTTGCATATTTTTTGGATGCCCGTTTTGATGATTTCGCTTACTTTTTCGTTGGAGCGCATAAACTCTAGAAAAACATCCCCGCCATCCAGCAAAATACGCTTGCCGTCGAAATAGGCCTTTGTATTTTTAATATAGGAGTATACCATAGGGTCTAGTTTCTTGATTTCATCTACCACCTGTGGCCAGCTGGCAAAAATTTCCACAGAATTGCTCTGTGGCGGGGCTGGGCTTTGTGGCG
>CAYJIR010000013.1:46343-54802 GCA_964370295.1 uncultured Oscillospiraceae bacterium | reverse complement strand
GGTTCTTGCAAGGCCTCGCTAGCGGGTGGTGGTGACGAGTCGGAAGGTCTTTCGGAAGGGGCTTCGTGCTCTTGCCAAGGCGCTGCCGGTTCGTTTTTTGGGGGTGGCGGTGTTTTTGATGAAGCCGGGGGAGCTTGCAATGGCGGTGAATTTGTAGGTTTTTGGAAAGGCTCCGACACATTTGTTTTTTGTGGGGCCGCTGTTTCCGGCAGCGGGGGTTCTGTTTGCGGTGCCTGCAGGGCAGGGGAGGGCGGTGGTGTCGGGGGCATTTTGTGCACAGGCGGCCGCAAGGCGTCTGCACCAAAGGCAATATCGAATAAGGCCAATTCCAGTTCCACACGGGGGTTGGCGCTACGGCCCATTTTATCGATTGCCTCGGCCAAACGCCGCATGGCAAAAATACATTCTTGTTCGGTTAAATTTTTTGCGGCCAGTTTATATTGCTCGGCTTCGTCGTTTGGCAAAAACGTCAGCAATTGTGCACTTGGCTGCAATACGGCCAAAAGACAATTGCGATAGTGCGCCACCAGTTCCTCGCACAAACGTTTCATGTCCACCGAGCGCTCTCGCAGAGCATTTACCTTTTGTATGAGGGCGTTCATATCGCCTTTGGCGGCGGCTTCGGCCAAAGAAAAAAGGTGGTTTTTGTCTGTTATGCCGGCCATGGTGCGCACACGTTCTTCGTCCACGGTGCCGCCAAACGCGGCACAGGTGTCTAAAAGGGAAAGTGCATCACGCAGGGAACCATCGGCCAAAACGGCCAGCAAAGAAGCCGCCGGCTCGCTGAGATCTATATTTTCTTCGCCGGACACCCAAAGCAACCGCTGTGCTATGGCGTCACGGCCGATGCGTAAAAAATCGAAGCGTTGGCAACGCGACAAAATGGTGGCCGGCACTTTGTGGATTTCTGTGGTGGCCAAAATAAAAATCACATGGGAGGGTGGTTCTTCCAGTATCTTTAGCAAGGCGTTAAATGCCTGTATCGACAACATGTGCACCTCGTCGATGATGTACACTTTATACAGGCAGCGCCCGGGACGATACATGGTTTCGTTGCGTAATTCGCGCACATCGTCCACCCCGTTGTTAGAGGCCGCGTCTATTTCCACCACATCCAGCAGGCCGCCACTTTCTATGCCAAGGCAACACGGGCAGGTATTACAGGGGCCTTCTTCTTGCAAATTTTCGCAGTTAACGGCCTTGGCAAACACCTTGGCACAGCTGGTTTTTCCTGTGCCGCGTGTGCCTGTGAATAAATAGGCATGTGCGATATGCGCCGTTTGAATTTGGCATAGCAAGGCCCCGGTGATGGCCTCTTGGCCCACCATATCTTTGAAATTGCCAGGACGCCACTTTCTGTATAATGCCCGATACATGGCGTCCCCCCTTTTGTTGTTGCAAAAAGAAAAGACATGCCTTGTGCTGTTCTCCATACGAAAGGCAGGTTGGCTGCGGCACACAGACACATCCGCTTAATGCTGCTCGGTTCCCCGCCTGACATGGTTCACGGCGGCCCGTTGCACAGGACCCACCTTCCGTATGCAAAACAGCACCCAAAGCACTGTCTCTTTTCTATACTATTATATAAAATTATTCCCCAAAAAGCAAGACACCCCCGCCGGCAAAAAAGACTTTCTTTGCTTTAAAAAAGACATAACCACCAAATACCGTGTTGAATTTTCGTGGATTTTCACAAAATACATAAAGTTTACAAAAAATGTATAGTTTGGTATTGACTTCCCATATCGCCTGTGCTAGGATTAGCACAGAACAAATTCTGTTCGGCATAATGTGCCAATAAAGAACGAAGATAAATTTTTATGGAGGAAATAAACATGTCTTTAATTAACAAAGAAGTTAGTGATTTTACCGTGCAAGCCTATGTGGGCGGTGCTTTCCAAGAAGTGAGCAAAAAGGATATTTTGGGTAAATGGTCTGTGTTCTTTTTCTATCCTGCCGATTTCACATTTGTGTGCCCCACAGAACTGGAAGATTTGGCCGAAAAATATGATGAATTTAAAAAAATTGGCTGCGAAATTTACAGCGTGTCTTGCGACACACATTTTGTGCACAAAGCTTGGCATGACGCCTCGAAAGCTGTGAAGAAAATTCAGTATCCCATGCTGGCAGACCCCACCGCGGCTTTGGCCCGTGATTTTGAAGTGATGATTGAAGAAGTGGGCCTTGCAGAGCGCGGTAGCTTTATTGTGAACCCAGAGGGCAAAATTGTGGCCTACGAAGTGTTGGCCGGCAATGTTGGCCGCAATGCAGACGAACTTTTGCGTCGCGTGCAAGCCTCGCAATTTGTGGCAGCGCATGGCGACGAAGTTTGCCCGGCAAAATGGAAGCCCGGCGCCGACACCCTAAAACCCAGCCTTGATTTGGTGGGTATGCTGTAAAAACATCATAATGTTGGCCCCGCTTCGATTTGGAGCGGGGCTTTTTAAAAAAAGGAGGAAAGGCATATGCAAGACACAAGCAATTTGTATGATTTGGCCATTGTGGGCGCAGGGCCGGCCGGACTTTCGGCGGCCATTTATATGGCACGGGCACAATACCGCGTTTTGGTGCTGGAAAAAGAACAAATTGGTGGGCAGATCACCATCACACAAGACATTGTAAACTATCCCGGTGTGTTCCACACCAGTGGCAAAGAGTTGACGGACGACATGCAAAAGCAGGCACGTTCTTTTGGGGCCGAATTTCAAATGGCTGAGGTGCTGGACATAGAACTTTCCGAAGGGATAAAAACCCTGCACACGACGGCGGGCGACATAAGGGCTTTAGGTGTGTTGCTGGCCCCGGGCGCGGCCCCCAGAAAAATTGGTTTTGGCGGTGAAAAACAGTACCAAGGGCGTGGCGTGGCCTATTGTGCCACCTGTGACGGCGAGTTTTTCTCTGGGCGAGATGTCTTTGTGGTGGGTGGTGGATTTGCCGCTGCCGAAGAAGCCGTGTTTTTAACCAAATATGCAAAAAAAGTGCGTATCATGGTGCGCACAGACGATTTTAGTTGCGCCAAAACGGTGGCACAACATGCCAAAGAACATCCGGGCATTGAAGTGTTTTACAACACAGAGCTTGTGGAAGTGGCCGGCGATGCCATGGTGCGCTCGGCGAAGTTCAAAAACAAAAAGACAGGCGAAACGTGGGATTTTGAAAGCGAGGATAAAGGACCCTTGGGCGTGTTTGTGTTTGCGGGGTATGTGCCGAACACGGGCTGGTTGCCCTCGGCCATTCGCTGCGATGGCTCCGGTTATTTGCCCACCGACGTAGACGGACGCACCAATGTGAACGGTGTGTATGCCGCAGGCGATGTGTGTGTGAAAAATTTGCGTCAGGTGGTGACGGCAGTGAGCGATGGTGCCAAGGCCGCCACTTCGCTGGAAAAATATGTGTCTGCGCTGCATACAGAGCTGGATATTCCACCGCTTTTCTCGGAAGAAACGCGCGAAAGCATCCCTGAGAAACCAAAGAAAACCACCGACGAAGCAAACGAAGACGGCGGCTTCTTAGGCGCAGATGTGCGCGCCCAGTTGCAAGAGGTTTTCTCTCGTTTTGAGCGTCCACTTCTTTTAAAAGTGCACTCGGACGAAAGCGCCCTTGCCGCCGAAATTGTGGGCTTTGTGACCGAAGTGAGTGAGCTGAGCGATCTTTTACGTTATGAAATGGCTGAAGACGAAGGGGAGTATCCCCCCTGTATCGAGCTTTGCCATGACGATGGCAGTAGCAGTGGCATACGTTTCCATGCCGTGCCGGGTGGGCATGAAATCAATTCTTTTGTCATTGCGCTTTATAACCTAGCCGCCACGGGAAAACCCATAGATGCACAGGTGGAAGAAAAAATTAAAAAGCTTAATAAACCCTTGGATATTAAAGTTTTGGTGAGCCTTTCGTGCACCATGTGCCCCGAACTGGTGATGGCAACACAGCGTGTGGCTGGGCTGTCTGCTTCGGTGACGGCTTCCATGTTGGATTTGGCGCACTTTCCAAAGCTGAAAGATAAATATCAGGTGATGAGTGTTCCCTGCATGATAATCAACGACGAACACAGCTTTTTTGGTAAAAAATCTCTTGCCGAAGTGGTGGATTTGCTGGAGACATTGTAGGTTTTGAAGCGTATCCACCGCTTAGAATAGCTTGCAAAAACAGAGGCAAACAGCGAAAGCTGTTTGCCTCTGTTTACATGTGTATTATAATGCCAACTGAACAAACAAAAAAGACATATACATATTATAAAATGGATATTTTTGTTTGGAAAAGTGCAAAGGTTTTTCTGTTTTTCGCACAAAAACCTTGCACTTTCGTTTTCGCCTTTTCATTTTAGGGGCACCGCATTTTGCGGTGGGGCTGAATAAGCACCCATAGGGGTTTATTCAGCAGGCACTATTATAGAAAAGGGGGTGTTTACATGGCATAAAATGTGGGTGTGCCCGGGCCGATGGGAATGCCCAGCAACAGCCATACCACCAAAAGAATTGTCCATGTGACAAGCAGGCAGAGGCTGTAGGGGAGCATGGTGGAAACCAAGGTGCCGATACCGGCCTTTTTGTCGTATTTTTGGGCGAACACTACGATGATAACAAAGTAGCTTAAAAGTGGTGTGATGATGTTGGTGCTGCTGTCTCCCACACGGTAGGCCAGTTGTGCCAGTTCTGGGCTATAGCCCAGCAACATAAACATGGGCACAAACACGGGCGCCATGATGTTCCATTTGGCCGAGGCCGAGCCGATAAATAGGTTGATAAAGCCTGTAAACAAAACAAATATCACCATTAAGGGGATTAAGCCAATCTGGATGCTGCTGAAAAAATTGGCTCCATTGATGGCCAAAATATTGCCGATGTGCGAATAGTTAAAGTAGGCAATGAACTGTGCAGCCACAAAGGAAAGGGCAATGTAGTCGCCCAAAGAGGACATGGTTTTTCCCATGGCAGCACATACGGTGTTGCCGCTGGCTTTGCTCATGCTGCCACTGGCCTTGCCAAAGGCCACGGCCGGCACAAAGAAGGCCGCCATAATCACCACCACCACACTGCCTATAATGGGCGAGGTAGGCGTGCCGATGATTTGTCCGTTTTCGTTGCGTAAAAAGGAGTTTTCCGGCAGCAAGGCGAGAACTACCACCGCCATAAAAACCAGTGCGGCAAGGCCAGCCGCTTTTAGGCCCTTTTTGTCTGCCGAGGTGATTTCGCGCAAAGAAGCGTCTTCTGTGCCATCTATCTCGGCGTTATAGACGCCAAGGCGAGGCTCTATCAATTTATCGGTAATCAAGGTGCCCACTGCCATCACCAAAAAGGTGGAAACAAACAAAAAGAAATAGTTGCCCAACACGTTTACCACATAGTTGGGGTCTACCATCTTTACGGCTTCTTGTGTGATGCCCGCTAGCAGGGCATCTACACTGCCCACAAGCAGATTGGCCGAAAAACCGCCGGAAACACCAAAAAATGCAGCTGCCAACCCGGCGATGGGGTGGCGCCCATAGGCACGAAAGACCATGGCGCCCAAGGGAATTAGCACCACATAGCCTACATCGGAGGCCACATTGCTCATTATGCCCAGAAAAATGATGACAGGCGTGATGAGCACCTTTGGGGTGATGCGCACCGTGCCTTTAAGCAAGACACTGATTAGGCCGCTTTGTTCGGCCACGCCCACGCCCAGCATGGCTACCAGCACTGTGCCCAAAGGCGCATAGCTTGTGAAATTTGTTATCATCGAGGTCAGCATATAGCCCAAGCCTTCGCTGTTGAGCAAGCTGACCACTTCAATGGTGCTTTCCTGCACCTCTCCCTCTACCACAGACATGCCCGTGGCCGATATGCCCAGGGCCGAAAGTAAGGCTGAAAGAACAATAACGGCAAGGCTTAATATGGCAAAAAGTAAAATAGGGTGCGGCAAGCGGTTTCCCACGGTTTCTATCATGTTTAAAAAGTGAAACAGTGGCCCCTTGCTTTTCTTAGGGTTTTTCGTCATTGAATATTTCGCCTCCTTAGTTTAGAAAATGGTATGCTTTGGAAAGTTTGGCCAATGTGCCACACTGCAAAGAAAATCTTTCCGGCCCGTCAACTTTAAAGCTTTAGATGTAAAAAGCCCCCTTACAGGGGGCTTTAAGGAACAGAACTAGGCGCCGGCTTTGTTGACGCGTTTTGCAAGACGCGAAATTTGACGTGCGGCTGTTTTCTTGTGAATCAAACCTTTGCCGCCTGCCTTTGCCAAGGCAACATATGCTTGCTGAATTGCCTCGTTGTTTTTCTCTCCGTTTGCGATGGAGGTGTTTGCTTTTTTCATCGATGTGCGCAAGGCACTCCTCGCGGATTTATTTCGTGCAGTCTGTTTGTCTGTCAGACGCACACGGTCTTTTTGGCTTTTGATGTTCGGCATCTGTAGCACCTCCTCGTGTTATAGTTTATATTAGATTGCCACCAAAACACAGTAGCATCCATAATTTTATCATCATCTTGCCACAATTGCAAGTGTTTTTTTAAAAAACTCTGTCAACTGCGTTTCAAAGAAGTTTTATCCAAAAAAGCCGGTTGCGGTGTCTAGGCGCTCGCTCACCGTTTCTAAATGGATAATCACTTCGTTTAGGGCCTCGAAATCAATTTCTGAAACACCTTCGTCCAGCTGGGTGATGCCCTCGTTTAAAGCCTCGAAATCAAGCTCGGAAATGCCCTCGTCCAGCTGCACAATCCCCTCGTTAAGGGCGTCGAAATCAATTTTGGAAATGCCCTCGTTTAGGCGGGTGACCCCGTCGTTCAAAGCGTCGAAATCCACGGCATTCGCCTGTGTGATTAAGGTGTTGGTGTTGGCTATCAGTTCCGGCATACCTTCTAAATTGGTTTGCAACATGGTGATAACTTGCACCGATACCACCACGGCGGTGGTGACCAAAACTAAAGTGAGAACACTGCTGATACGCCTCCAAAACAACAGTTTTTGCGACGAGGCATTTTGTTGTTGCAACAAGGCTTCAATTTGCCCCAGCTTTTGCAGCAAATCTTGCTGTTTCTCTGCGGCATTTTCGCTGTTTTGGGGCAAAAGCTCGGCTATGGCCTCGGCCACTTCTGCGTTTGGTGCCACATTGTCAATTGCAGGGGTTGGTTCTTCGGTTTGTTGGCCTGGGCCCTCAGATTCCGGGGCTAGGTCTTCCGGCTTTTGGGTTGCATTGTCAGCCTTTTTGGCTGTGTTGGCAGCTTTCGCGGCTTTGGAAGCACGTGATTTTTTGCTCATGTGCGCTACCTCCTTTTACGGCAACGGAATTTTCTATCGTGCAATTCAAGTTTCTTTTTCATAACTATACCATAAATTATTATAAGTATACCATGCGTGGTGCTTGTGTGCAAGTTGCGAGGAAGACCTTGCAGTTTGTCTTTTTACTTGACGGCAAAGAAGCTGCTGTGATATCATAATTGAGAATCATTCGCAAATTGATGTTGTATGTTAGCATAAAAAAAGGGGAGAAGATGGTTTTGTATAAAACACAACAACGAAAAATATTGTTGGATTTTTTGGATGCAAATCCACATAGGCGTTTTAGTGCCCGCGAAATGGCACAGCAACTGGAAGAAAAGGGGATTAGCCAAAGCGCCGTATATCGAAACTTAAGTACCTTAGTAGAATCCGGTTTTGTGCGGCGTTATGCCAATGGCAAAAGCCGTGAGATTTTTTATCAATACACCGGGGCCGCACAGTGCCACAAAATTTTGCACATCAGCTGTTTGCATTGTGGCACAATAGAGCACAGCTCCAGCACGGTTTTAGAGAGGATTTCCAAAGATATGTTGGCAGAAAATGGCTTTACAGTGGACGCAGAAAAATCCATGTTTTTCGGATGTTGCAGCCGATGTCGCGAGGCATAGCTTGGTGATATCCACTGTGTTTTGCCCCTTCATTAAAAGGGCCAAAACGAAAGTGCAGGGTTTTGCGCGAAAAACGGAAATATCTTGTGCTTTTTCAAGCCCAAAAATGACAAGGTTGAATGTGTCGTTTTTGGCTTGCCCGGTGGGCATTAAGTGTTTGGTGGCAAAAAAATGTAAGGAAGTGTAGGAATGAAAAAGAAAAAATGGATGGTATGCGTGGCGTTTGTGATGAGTGTGATTTTAGTGGCTTGTGCGCCGGCAAGCGAGGGCACAAGTGCAGCGATTACAAGTGCCCAAACCGACGAAAGCGCCCAAGCGGCACAAGATCTTAATATTGTGTGCACCACGTTTCCCGTGTACGATTGGCTGCGCGAGGTGTTGGGCGAGCAGTTGCCTAATGCTAACATCACACTTTTGGCGGACAGTGGTGTAGACCTGCACAGCTTCCAGCCCACAGCAGAGGATATTCGCAGCATAGCGGAAAGTGATGTGTTTTTCTATATTGGAGGCACTTCAGATGCCTGGGTGGACGATGTGTTACAAGGGCAAACCGGCGATGTGCATGCCGTGAACTTGATGGAAACGCTGGGGGATGAT
>CAYJIR010000013.1:0-46243 GCA_964370295.1 uncultured Oscillospiraceae bacterium | reverse complement strand
AGGGCAAACCGGCGATGTGCATGCCGTGAACTTGATGGAAACGCTGGGGGATGATCTGTTACAAGACGCGTTACTGCAAGGTATGGAGCCGCACGACCACGACCATGCCGAAGACACGCACGCCGAAGACACGCACGACCATGCCGAAGACACGCACGCCCATGCCGAAGACACGCACGCCGAAGACACGCACGACCATGCCGAAGACGCGCACACCGAAGATGCGCACGCCGAAGATGCGCACGCCGAAGATGCGCACGCCGAAGATGCACAGGCACAAGACGACGTGCATACGAGTGAGGAAATAGACGAGCATATTTGGTTGTCGTTAGACAATGCAGAGAAGCTGGTGCAAAAAATTGCGGCCGAGCTTGGACAATTAGATGCGGACAATGCAGCTCTTTATGCGGACAATGCCCAGCGCTACGTGGCATCTTTGGACGAGCTGGATAATGCTTATGAGGAGATGGTGCAAGGGGCCGAACGCAACACGGTTTTGTTTGCAGACCGTTTTCCTTTCCGTTACCTCTGTGATGATTATGACATAGTGCCATATGCGGCTTTCTCCGGTTGTTCTGCGGAAACAGAGGCCAGCTTTGAAACCGTGGCCTCTTTGGCAGATACCCTGCAAGCAGAGGCGTTGCCGTATATTTTAATTTTGGATGGTGGCAACGATGATTTGGCCCAAACACTGCTGCAGAATGCCGGGGTAAACAGCGAGGTATTGGTGCTGGATTCTATGCAAAGCACTTCGCAAGAAGAGGCAGAAAGCGGAAAGAGCTATGTATCCACCATGCAAGAAAATTTGGATGTGCTACGCACAGCCCTGAATTAGGAGTATACAATGCCCCAGTTGTTGTGCGAAAATTTACGTGTTGGTTACGAGGCAAAAACAGTGGCCAGCGATATAAGCTTTGAGGTGCAAATGGGGGAGTTTCTTTGCATCATCGGCGAAAATGGATGTGGAAAAAGTACCCTAATGAAAACCATATTGGGCCTGCAGCCCGCCTTGGGTGGCCGCATCGCATTTGGCGATGGTCTTGCCACCAACGAGGTGGGATACTTGCCCCAACAAACCGATATTCAGCGCGATTTTCCGGCAACGGTGTGGGAAATTGTGCTATCCGGTTGTTTAAACCGCACCGGTTTGCGCCCGTTTTACACGGCGCAGGAAAAGAAGCTTGCCTTGGAAAACATAAAAAAAATGGGGGTAGAAACGCTTAAAAAACGTTGCTACCGCGAGCTTTCCGGCGGCCAACAACAGCGCGTGTTGTTGGCGCGCGCGCTTTGTGCCACCAGAAAGATGCTACTTTTAGATGAACCTACAGCCGGGCTAGACCCTGCCGCTACGGACGAGCTGTATGCCGTGCTTTTGCGCTTATGCCGCGAAGACGGTGTAAGCATCGTGATGATTTCGCACGATGTGGCCGCCTCTTTGCCAAAGGCAAGCCATGTGTTGCACCTAGGCGAAACGCATTTTTTTGGCACACGAGAAGCCTACGAAGAGAAGACGATGCCACCGTGTGCCTAGCCTCCAAAAGGAGTTATTCATGTTTCAAACTTTAATTGTTTATTTGCAATACCCCTTTGTTCGGTATGCCCTTGTGGTGGGGATTTTGATTGCACTGTGCGCCGCACTGCTTGGGGTAACCTTGGTATTAAAGCGGTTTTCTTACATTGGCGACGGGCTTTCCCATGTGGCCTTTGGCACTATGGCCGTGGGCACCATGCTTGGTTTTAGCGATAGTTTGCTATTTGTGTTGCCTGCCACTGTGGCTTGCGCCATTTTGTTATTGCGCAGCAATGTGCACGCAAAACTGCGTGGAGATGCCGCCATCGCCATGTTGTCTGTGGGTTCTTTGGGTGTGGGCTACTTGCTGCTTAGCGTGTTTTCGCCCTCGTCTAACTTGGCGGCCGATGTGTGCAGCACCCTGTTTGGTGCCACGTCCATCCTCACCCTGTCGCTTTTTGATGTCTATTTGTGCATTGGGCTTTCCGCTTTGGTGATTGGCCTGTTTATCCTGTTTTACCACAAGATATTTGCCGTCACTTTTGATGCCTCTTTTTTGCGTGCCACCGGTGTTAAAGCAGATGTATACAACCTGCTTATCGCCATTATTATCGCCGTGATTATTGTGTTGGCCATGAATTTGGTGGGTACCTTGCTTATCTCCGCTTTGGTGATCTTCCCGGCGCTTTCCGCCATGCGCTTGTTTGGCAGCTTTCGCGCCGTCACTATTTTTTCGGCCTCTGTTTCGGTTTTCTGTGCCACACTGGGCTTATTTGCCTCCATTTTAATCGGCACACCGGTGGGCTCTACCATTGTGTGTGTGGATATAGTGGCTTTTATTATCTGCTTTTGTATAGGAAAGTTGAAAGGTAGGCGAGCATGAGACGAGTGATCTCTATTTTGCTGGTGGTTCTGCTTTGTGTGCAGTTGGCCGCCTGTGGCAGTGGGGCAGGGGACGCGCCCCCCGTGCCAACGGATACGGCCGATTTTATAGCGCCCTCTGCGGTGGTGATAGACGAGGATGCAACACCCGATGTGGATTTAACCACTTTAAGTAGCACCATGGTGTATGCAGAGGTGTTTAACATGATGGTGGAGCCCGAGAACTATGTGGGCAAGACCATCAAGGCCAAAGGGGAGTTTTATGTCATCCAAAACGCAGCACCCGAGCGCAACTACTACATGCTGCTCATACGTGACGCCTTGGCCTGTTGTAGCCAAGGGCTGGAGTTTTATCCCACGGGAGGGCAGGAGTTTCCTGCAGACTTTCCCGCGTATGCAAGTGAAATAGAACTAACAGGCACCTTTACAGCCTACGATAGAAACGGCGTTGATTTTTATTATATTGTATGCGACAGTTTTTCCATTTTGTAAAGAGGGTTTAAAAGAAGAAACCCATGGCGAGAAGCCAAAGATATGCCACTGTTTTGGGCAGCATTAACATGCCCAGCAGTGGCTTTTTAGCTGCGAACAATACCACAACCATGTAGCACTCGAAACTGATAAGCACGGCAAGCCAGGCAAATTGCAGGCCGGGCATAGAGCGTATAAGGCTGTTTGAGTACATCCAAACAATTAGGATGCCTTGCAGCAAAAAGGGGATATTGCGCAGGATGGAAAAAGTATAAGAAGGGGTTTGGCTTGTCCATCCGTTTTGGGGTAGAAAACATAGAAAAATGCGTATAGCCGTGAAAACATACATGGAAACCGTGAGCGCAGGCGGCAAGCTTAAAATTTGCAAACCGGCCTGCCACATCACCACATAAAAAAGACTGAGGGTGATAGAGGCAATTTGCTTGCCGCGCCCCATGGCCACAAAATAGGGCTCTGTGTTTTGGCGCAGGGCGGCTGCCATGCGCGGCAGTAAATGGAAGGTATCGCCACAAAACAGGATGATACCCTGCACACCCCACAAAAGTTGCAAATTATTTTGGGATGTGGCCACAAAATAAATGCCAAATATCAATGCCGCCACAAGGTAAATGAGATTAAAAACTGCCTCGCCGCGTTTGGGGGTCATGGTTTTGCTTTGCATGGTTCATATCCTCTTTCTGTGGTTGTTTTTTTTTATGCGAACATGGGGCAAGCATCGGCAGGTGGGAAAAGACAAGAAGGTTTGCGGTGCAGCGTGTGCTACACCGCAAACCAAGCAATACTATGGATTCCCTTTGCCTACAAACAAGGTTTGCCCAATAAGCCCTTTTTTTGGTTCAGTGGGCATTACATAGGGCGGGTGATGCCAAAATGCATGGCTTAAGTGGTGGCTTTTGCAAGCGCGTCGTGGCTTAATTTAGAAAGCTCTATCATTTTGGCTTCGTCTAGGCCGGCGGCTTTTGCAAACTGGCGGCCGTATTCTTCGTCGGCCAAGTAGCAGTGTGCTGCATGGCGGTATTTAATATTTTCTGTGCATGGGGCCATGTCGCCGGCGGTGTTTTGTATGAGGATATCACGTTTGTCTTGTGTCATCACACGCCATAGGTCTCCGCCCGCTTTAAAGCAATCGTCGCTGGGGTCTTGTTTTGGGTCGTAGTGGTACATGGCGCCATCCAGTTCAAGCGGCGGCTCCATCACCTCGGGTTGTGCGGCCCAAACACCGGCGCTGTTGGGGGTGTAGGCCGGCGTGGCGCCATAGTTGTCGTCGGTGCGCATGGCGCCGTCGCGGTGGTAGTCGTTCACTTCGCATCGCGCACGGTTTACGGGGATTAAGTTGTGGTTGATGCCCAGGCGATAGCGCTGTGCGTCACCATAGGAAAAAAGGCGCCCTTGCAAGAATTTGTCGGGGCTAAAGCCAATGCCCGGCACCACATGCGCCGGTGTAAAGGCCGCTTGCTCCACCTCGGCAAAGTAATTTTCGGGGTTGCGGTTAAGCTCTAAAACACCCACTTCAATTAGTGGATATTCGGCATGGCGCCATATTTTGGTGATATCGAAGGGGTTTTCGTAGTGGTTTTTTGCCTGTTCTTCCGTCATGATTTGCACATACAAGGTCCAGCTGGGGAAGTCGCCTTTTTCGATGGCCTCGAACAGGTCTTTGCCGTGATACTCTCTGTCCATCCCGTTGATTTTTGCGGCTTCTTCGTTGGAGAGGTTTTGGATGCCTTGACGTGTTTTAAAATGGAATTTACACCAAACACGTTCGTTTTTGGCATTGTATAAAGAAAAAGTGTGCTCGCCAAAGAAATGCATGTGGCGGAAGGTGGCCGGAATGCCGCGGTCGCTCATCACGACGGTGATTTGGTGAAAGCATTCGGGCAGCAGCGTCCAGAAATCCCAGTTGTTTTGGGCAGAACGTCGGCCGGTTTTGGGGTCTCGCTTTACGGCACGGTTTAAATCGGGGAAATTGTGTGTGTCTCGAATAAAAAATGTGGGGGTGTTGTTGCCCACAAGATCCCAGTTGCCTTCTTTGGTATAAAATTTTGTGGCAACACCGCGGATGTCGCGCTCGCAATCGGCCGCGCCACGCTCGCCCGCCACAGTGGAAAAACGGGTGAACAGCTCGGTTACTTCGCCGGGCTGCAACACGCTGGCCTTTGTATATTGCGAGATATCGTGTGTGACAGTGAACTTTCCATAGGCACCCCAACCTTTGGCATGCATGCGGCGCTCGGGGATTACTTCGCGGTGGAAATGGGCCAATTTTTCAAGAAGCCATACGTCTTGCATCATCACAGGCCCACGGGAACCAGCCGATAAAGAGTTTTCGTTTTCGGCAATCGGTGCGCCTACTTCGTTGGTCAATCTTTTCTTGTCATCCATTTTTACACTACCTCCCAATATATTTATCTCTTTTGGAAACCAAAAGAGTAGAGCGCAAGCTCTAATGACATAATCGTAGCCGACGTAAAGTGCTAAATTTAGCGATTTACGTCAAAAAGGCAAGAAAGGATATTCTTGCAAGAAAGTGAAAAATCTTTTATACTAGAGAGAAGCGAGTTGCTTTAAGAAAGGGTAAAACATGAGCATTTTATTGGCTGGATATGGAAACATTGGCAAGGCCTTGGTTTCCATTATGAAAGAGCAGAATACGTTTAAAGACATTGTGGTTTGCGACACCAAGGACGGTGTGGATTGCCGCGATTATATTAGGGCACATCACAACGAGCTAGAGGCGGTATTAAACCTGACAGATTTGCAAACCAACGAAGTATTGGACCTGTGTGTGGCCTATGACATAGACTATGTCGATGCAGGCATAGAAGATTTTCCGGCGGGCAAAACAGCCTATGAATATTACGAGGAACTGCTAAAAACCAAAACCCAAGCGCGTGCGCTGTTTGGTTTTGGCATGAACCCGGGGCTGGTAGAGTATATCTATTTTGCACATCGGCCAAAAAAAGAACATGTGGCCTTTGTTTTTGAGTTTGATGACGCACGACGCGGCAAAGAAATTTTTAATACTTGGTCTGCCTCTTCGTATTACGACGAAGCTGTGCACGACGACAAATTTTTGGCAGTGCAAGGAAAAGGCGGCTTTGTGGTGGAAGACCCGGGCGCTTTTTGTTTGACGGCCGGGGGCACAAAAAGAGAGTTTTTGCTGATACCGCACGAAGAGGTGTTTTCCTTATGTAGAAAGAGCAAGACCTGTTTGGCGTCGGCCTTTTTGTATCAGGCCCCACCGGCCATACAAAACTATCTTTTGCAAAATGGAAAAAATATTACAGAGGCACAGTCGCGCGAGTTGCCCAGCTTGTATGATGTGGAGGGCAACGAAACGGTGGGGATGTTGTTTTATGTGCCGGACGAAGAAAATGTACGCTATGTGTATAATTGCATTTCGCACGAAGAGATTTATGCGAAATATGCCACGAATGGCACCTGCTGGCAAACGGCGCTGGGTGTTTATTTGGCCCTGCACCTTAGAAAACATTTGCCAAAACACTGTGTGGCCACTGTTTCAGATGTGGCAAGCGAGTATCAAAGTATCATAGGCGAGTTTTTGCAAGAAGTGCATTTTGAAATGGAAAGTGTCGATTTTTATGTGCCCCGCGAGGAGATAGAGCGCAAGGTCTTGCCTATCTTTGGCCCCTTGCCCCGCTAATGGGCAGTTGTATATCGTATGGCAAGGAGAAAGCGCGTTTTGGCGCCGGTCTCCTTGCCATATTTTTGCTAAAAAGCACATTGTGCATTGAGGATGCCTTTAAAGAAGAGGCAAGAACCCATGACTAAATGGGGAAGGGTAGGTCGCTGGGCGTAATGCGGAAACGGCAAAGTTCGGCGCCGTTGGCCCAGCAGTCTACTTCCAAGGCTCTATAGGGAACCTTTTTGTAGCGTTCCATCACACCGGCCAAAAAGCCTTCTTCGTAGTGGCACATGGTGCGGCGTGTGTCTGTAACACCCGAACAAGTTAAATCGTCCACCATGGCCATGACGAGCTGGCCACTTTCGATATCATAGCTTTCCAGCACCAAATCGCCAATTTTTTGCTCCAGTAGGCTCGATTTGAGCGTGGCGACAAAAGTGTCGAAATCGGCTTCTAAATCTAAATAACCATCGGCGAACATATGGCCGGAAATTTTGCCGGCACTACGCATGATTTCTACAGCAATGCGCTCGCCATAGCGGCGCTCCAGTTCGGTGCGCAGGCTGAATTCCAGCTGGCGGTGCACCATCACCGGCATCATTTCGCCCAAGTTGGAACGCCCAAGGTCGATGTCTCCCAGTTCAGAGGCGTCGAACATATCGTTGTCTTCATGCGAGTTTAGGATTACCCTGCTTTCACCCCAGTTGAACTCGCTTAGAGGAACCGGCCTTGAAAAATAGAATCCTTGCACGCTTTCGCAGCCAAGGCCACGCAAAAAGTTTACATGCTCTTGCGTTTCCACGCCCTCGGCCACGGTGCGTATATTTAGCTCTTTGGCCATGCGAAGCACGTTGGCAATAACCGTTCTGGCACGAATTTTACTGCGGTTGTTTGCAAAGAAGGAACGGTCTATTTTGATGACGTCTACCGGCAGGTTTTTTAGTAGACCCAGCGAGGAATATCCCGTGCCGAAATCGTCTATAGATAATGTAAAACCGGCTTCGTGCAATTCTTTAAGCACGGCTTCTAGGGTGTCTTCGCCATCTACAGCGGTGGATTCTACCAGTTCTATTTCCAGATAATTGCGAGGCACATTATAGCGGTTGGCCACAGAAACAATGTTTTGCACAAAGCTGTCTGTTTGTAAATGAAGGCGTGAAAAGTTGACCGAAATGGGCACAATGGGCAAATCATCCTCTATACGCTGTGCCAAAAGGGCGCACACTTTTTCGAACATATAGAAATCCAAGCGCAAGATAAACCCGTTTTGCTCGAACAGGGGAATGAATTCGGCCGGGCTGATAAGGGTGTTCGTGTCTTTGTCTTTCCAGCGCACCAGTGTTTCGGCGCCCACCACTGTGCCCGTTTCCAAGCTGTATTTGGGCTGCATATACACCAGAAAATCCTCGCCGGTAAGGGCGGTTTCCATGCGCTCTTCCAAGCTACGATAGCGCAGGGCCCGCTGTTTTGCGGCCTCTTCGTAGTCTACCACTTCGCTTACCACGCTTTTTTTGGCTTGCCGATGTGCATAGTTTACTTTTTCGCAAATATCATCGATGTCGGTTTCGCCCAAAGGCACTTGATAGCGGCCGATGCAATAGTTTAAAAGGTGTTTAACATGGTTGCCCATATAGGCGAAGACCTGCCCGGCATCCCTTTCGTGAAGGTCTTCTACATCCATGTCGTTTTCGTGGGCATAGAGCAGAAGGAAATTGTCTGCACGCAGGCGAGCCACAATGTCGGACTCCGGCTTGACAATGGTGGAAAGTGCCTCGGCCATGGTTTGCAAGATGCCGTTGCACTCTTCTTGGCCATACATGTCGTTTAGCAAACTAAACTGATTGAAATCTACCTGAACAGCCAGATATTTTTTATTTTTATTTTTGGCCAGCAGCTTTTTTGCCTCTAGTTTAAAATAACGCAAATTGGGCAGGCCTGTGAGAGAGTCTAAGTAGGCAGAGTTCCATAGTTCTTTGCGCAATACTCTTTGGCGATACAATAGATAGGATAGCCCAATAACCGCCAACAAAAGCACAATGGCAGCAATGCCCAGAATATAGGGGGCAAATTGCGTCCACCACCGTGTGAGGGGGCTTTGGTCGCTTAACGCGGAAAGATGTGAAAGCAAGTGAGTTTCGCCCAATTGACCACTGTGATTGCGGATGTTTTTATCCAGAATGTTTATTAGGATGTCATCTACATGGGGGGCAAACAGCATGGAATAACTTTCTTCCAGACGGGTAGGTATGGTGCTGAGGCTGTCGTAGTTACCGCTTTGCTCCATGCATTCGGCCATGAAGATGTTTTCGACGGTAAAGATGTTGTCTTCTAATGCCAAGGCATCCAGGCAATCTTGGCTAGAGGTGTGATAAAGAACCTCGTTTTCGGGGAAATAGGTGTCGACGTAATTGTCTATCAGAGCGGTGTGGCCTTCTTCTAAAACAAAAACGGAATCTTGCGTGATATCGTCTTCGGTGCCAACGACGGCCAAGGGGATGGAAAGATAGGGCACACTTTGGCGGAAATCTTCGTTTACCGACAAGTTATCTATAGAGCTGTGAGACAACAAGGCATCGGCCTCGCCGCGGTTCATCATGTCCACGGCCTCGGAACGGCTGCCGGCATGTACATATTCGTAGGTAAGGCCAGACGTGTCCATCAAAGTTTCGAACACGTCCACACTGAGGCCGTCCACCTCTCCTGTTTCTTCGTTATAATGTTCAAAAGGGGCGTAATCGGGCGTGTATGCAATGCGAACCGGTGTGTCGTTGGATTGTTCTAAGTAGTTGCGCTCTGCCTGTGTAAGTGCGTTGATGTTGTCTGCGCCAGACAAAAATTCTGTGCTTAAATGGGCGCGCAACTGGGGCTGTTCATCCAGCAAAATGGCGCTGGCTTCGTCTATTTCCTCCATGATGTCTTCTTTTGCCGGCGTGGTGATGAAATAGTAAAGCGTGGGGTAGAAATTAGCTATGATTCGCTGGTTTTCCGAAAAAAAGATGTTGTCGCTTACAAGGGCGTCTATTTCGTTATAAGCCAAGGCATTAAACATGCTAAGGCCATCTGTGTATGTGTATTTGGTGTAGCCAAAACCTTGTTGTCGTGCCCATTGTTCGAAGTCTTCCTCGCGCACACCACCGTTTAAAACACCGATGCGCATGCCTTCAAAGCCCATGTAATCCTCCGGGGTGTACCGGGTGTCGGAGGCCAAAACATTGAGGGTGCCGTTGGACAAAAGTGTGGGCATGGCGGAATAAATAAATTGCTCGGCGTATTCGGCCGTGTAGGGGATGGTGTCTATCAAGTCAATGCGACCTTGGTTTAAATTTTCTATATGCTCTTCCCTTGTGCCAAACACATAGTCGAAACGAAGGCGAGAAACTTGCTCGATGGCGTTTAAATAGCTGTAGCCATACCCTGTTAAGGCACCGTTTTCGTCTGTGCCATAGTAGGAGGGGCTGTCGAAGATGCCAATGCGTATGGTGCGTGTGCCAATGGGGGTTGCCTCATCGGTTTCGGACCTGGCAAAAGCCGTGGCAGGCAAGAAAAAGGTTTGCAACACAAAAAAAACCATTACAAAAGCAAGCGATGCGCATAACTTTTTATGGGTGCCTTTTTTTAATATGTTTTTACCGGTTTTTTTCATCCGATGTTCCCTTTGGAGTTTATGTAATGAATAAAAAAACGTATTAACGTTTTTACAATAGAATAAGGCGGTGCATGTAATATGATGTCTTATAATGAATCGAAAAAAGACCTCATTCATCTATATACATCAAAATTATAGAGCGTAATACACAAATTGTCAAGAAGGTACAAATTTTTCATGTGTTAAAAAGACATTGAAAATGGAGGGAGATGCACCCTAAACAGAGGAAGATGGTTCTTGCAAAACAATGGGCGCCTGTGTTTGCAAAGTGTAGTGCTCCAGTTCTAAAGAGGCCACAGGGGGCAAGTCTTCTTGTGTTTGCAAAGAGAGACAGTAGGCAAGTTGCGGATATTGCGAGGGGTTTGTGAACATTTGCAAAAGAAGATTGTAACTGCTGATAGTGGGCTGGGCGGCGTCTTCGGGCAAGTACAGTGTTATGTCGCCTTCGTGCACGCTGCCAAGGGCGGTTTCGCCCCCGGGGAAATTGTTTTGTTGCCATGCGTTTAGCAGTTGTGCCAAAAGACCTTGTGCGTTAAATTGCACTTGTACGCAAGAGGAAGAATAGGTGTAGGGCATTTTGCCCACAAGAGGCAGGGCCACACAGCCTTGGTTATCGCCGGCAATGGTCAGTGCAGGTTCCACCCATTCGTCGGCGCCCACAAAGAGCAAGGAGGGTTCCCTTGCGCTTTCGAAAAAATCTGTCATTGCCTGTTGAGGCTGAATTTCATTGTTTGTGTCGTTTTCTGTGTTGCTTTCCGGTTGTATGGCATCAAAAGGGGAAATCTCTTCTGCGGCAAGAGGCAAAACCCAAGCCGAAAGGGAATCTTGTGCCGGTGTGGCAGTATCGGTGGCGGCATCAGACACAGATTCGCCGTTGTTTTCATCCGGCGCTAGGTTTGCCTCGGCAGCGGCGTCGGCACCAAGCAGGAAGGCAAGGGCATATTGGTTGCCCTGCACGGTGTCGCGGTTGAACAGCACACCCACATCGGCCATGCGATTAAAAGCGCCTATGTAGCCGGCCAAAAAACCGGTTTCCAAGGCGGAGTAGGAAATTTGCACCACGTTTTGCGGCAGCGGTTCTTGAATTTGCATGTCTTGCAACACAAACGAAACCTGTGGGTATAAAAGCGTGGCCTGCCGCGCACTGTCTGCCAAGTCTTCCCCCAGCATCACGATAAATTCGGCACCGCCTTTCACGGCCAGCTCTACCGTGCTGGACAAAGCGGGATTGTCGGCCGTGGCGGTTCGATAAAGGCCGCTGGCAAGGCCCACTTCACCCGCGGCACGGCTTATGTCTTCAAAAGCGGCTTGCCCATAGGGGGTTTCGGCCATGGCCTCTGTCGTCAACAGGGCGACGGTGGCACCCGTGGCGGTGGTATCGGTGGCCGGAATGCTGGCAGAGGCTAAAGGCACGCTAGAGGCCTGCGGCACCACGCTTGTGCAGGCCGAAAACAAAAAAACACAGCACAAAAATAACAGCAACATTGGCTTGCGCCAAAGTGTGCGTGTGTTTTGTTTGGGTTTGTGCTGTGTTTGCATGGGATGTGTATCCTATCATTATATTTAAAGTATTAAAACGCTATAGTAAATATTTTTAGGGCCACCGCCTATTGCGATGGGGCAAAATAAACCCCACAGGCGTTTATGTAGACACTATTACATATTAAGTATATCGTGTTGTGGTGTTTTCATCAAGGGTAAAGCTGTTACAATGCCATTACAAAACAAGCAATACCACCCAATGGAGAAGAAAGGATACAACGGGCGCTGGCGTGCAGAGGGTGTGAGGCCCCAAAATGGCAAGAGGAATCGCGCAAAAAGTGTATGCTTGATTTCGAAAGCAAGGCCTTGTCAGCAGAGGAAAATGCCTTTATCCGGGCTCGCTTATTCTTTATGTTCGCGTTCGGTTTTCAACAAGTATTCTTTCATGCCAAGGCCACCTGCGTAGCCCACGAGCTTTCCGCCTGTGCCGATTACCCTGTGGCAAGGAACGGCCAAGTGGATGGGATTTTTGTTGTTGGCCATGCCCACGGCACGGCTTGCTTTTTCGTTGCCGATGGCCATGGCAACTTCCTTATAAGTGCGCGTTTCGCCATAGGGGATATCACAAAGGGCGGCCCACACTTTTTTTTGGAAGTCGGTGCCTGCAAGCTCGTATGCAAAGGTGAAGGTTTTTCGTTTGCCGCTTAAGTATTCTTCCACTTGAGAGAATACCGCATCGGTGAAAGCGGTTTTCTGCCCGCGGGCTTCACAGCTATCCTCGGTTTTCTTTAAAAGAGTGACGCATTCGCCTTCGTATTCGATGCGTATGGTGCCCAAAATGGATGTGTAAAGGGCGTAGTTCATGGTTTGGTGTGCTCCTTTCTGGATGTATGGGGCTGTTTTTCCATTCTTTTTGAAAAAGCGCTAAAAGGCAGACAAACTGCCAAACGCCAAAGATATGTATGGGGCGGTGGCATCCCTGCGCGCCGCAAAATTGGCCCGTGGCTTTTGCGGTTTCTAAGCCAAATGTTTGCATAGCTATTTCATTATACAACAATAGAATCAATATTTCTTGCTAAAGGGTGCGGTTCTTTTTTTCTCACACAAAAACCTTGCACTTGTGTTTTCGCCTTTTCATTTTAGCGGCGAAAGCACAGTGGAGTGCATCAAAATAGGCCCCATAAAAGTGCTTTTTAGGCACTTTTATGGCCACCGCGATAGACGGTGGGTCTGAATAAACTCTGCAGGGGTTTATTCAGCAGGCATTATGTATTGGTAAAAAAACAGTGGCCGTCAGCTTCAAACAAAATCGGACGTGCAGCTTATTGGGCAATATTGATAAAAAAATATCAAATCCATAAACATCTTTGCGCATATGTGAAAAAATTATCAAATACGATTGACAGTGGATTTTTGATGTGTTAAATTATTAACGAAAGATGCTTTTGCATCTCCGATTTTCCGCTAACAATGATTTTGGCTTGGCGACAAAACAATGTATGGGAGGAAAGCAAATGGACAAGAAAGCTCGGTACGCGACGGTAGACAGTGTGGAAACATTAGAGGCACAATTTGTGAGTGTGAGGAAGGCACAAGGATTATTTTCGACCTACACACAACAGCAGGTGGACAAAATATTTCTTGCCGCGGCCACGGCGGCAACCAAGGCACGTATACCGCTGGCAAAAATGGCGGTGGAAGAAACCGGCATGGGTATAGTGGAAGACAAGGTGATTAAAAATAACTATGCGGCAGAGTATATTTATAATGCCTATAAAGACACCAAAACATGTGGCGTTATAGAGGAAAACAAAGCCTTTGGCACCACGAAAATAGCAGAACCTGTGGGTGTTATTGCAGCGGTTATTCCCACCACAAACCCAACGTCCACGGCTATTTTTAAAACTTTGCTTGCCTTAAAAAGTCGCAATGGTATTATTATAAGCCCACACCCCAGAGCTAAAAATTGTACCATTGCAGCGGCTAAAATAGTTTTAGAGGCCGCGGTGGAAGCCGGGGCGCCAAAAGGCATTATCGGCTGGATAGATGTGCCCTCGCTGGAGCTTACAAACATGGTGATGAAAGAGGCCGACATCATTTTGGCCACCGGTGGCCCGGGCATGGTGAAAGCCGCCTACAGCAGTGGCAAACCCGCTTTGGGCGTGGGCGCAGGCAATACGCCGGCCATTTTGGATGCAAGCTGCGATGTTTTGCTGGCGGTTAGCTCGGTGATCCATTCTAAAACTTTTGATAACGGCATGATTTGTGCCTCGGAACAATCGGTGATTGTGGATAAAAGCATCTACGAAAAAGTGAAAAAAGAATTTGTGTTGCGTGGGTGCTATATATTGAGCGAGGATGAATGCAACAAGGTGCGCAGCACCATTTTGATAAACGGTGCATTGAACGCCAAAATTGTGGGGCAAAGTGCGTTTCGCATAGCGGAGCTGGCCGGTGTGGCCGTTCCCAAAAGCAGCAAGATTTTGATTGGCGAGGTAAGCAGTGTGGAGCAAAGCGAGCCTTTTGCCCACGAAAAACTGTCTCCGGTGCTGGCCATGTATAAAAGCGAAGACTTTGAAGATGCACTGAACAAGGCGCAGCGTCTTGTGGAAGACGGAGGCATTGGGCACACGGCTTCTATCTATGTGGATGCCACGCGCGAAAAGGAAAAACTGTGCCAATTTTCCGCCAGAATGAAGGCCTGCCGCATCGTGGTGAATACGCCTTCGTCGCACGGTGGCATAGGCGATTTGTACAACTTTAATTTGGCACCATCTCTCACTTTGGGCTGTGGCTCTTGGGGGGGCAACTCTGTTTCCGATAATGTGGGCGTGCAACATTTGCTAAACATTAAAACCGTGGCCGAGAGGAGAGAGAATATGCTTTGGTTCCGTGCACCCGAAAAATTATATATTAAAAATGGATGCTTGCCCGTGGCCTTGGACGAGCTGGATAAAGTGCTTGGCAAGAAAAAAGTGTTTGTGGTTACAGACCAATTTTTGTATCAAAACGGCTATGCAAAACCCGTTACCGAGCGTTTGGAAGCCATGGGTATCCAATATAGTTGCTTTTTCGATGTGGAGCCAGACCCCACCTTGGCCAGCGCCAAGGCCGGTGCCAAAGCCATGGCCTCTTTCGAGCCGGATTGCATCATAGCCTTGGGCGGCGGCTCTGCCATGGATGCCGCAAAAATTATGTGGGTGCTGTATGAACATCCGGACATGGACTTTTCCGACATGGCCATGCGTTTTATGGATATACGTAAACGTGTGTATACCTTCCCGAAAATGGGCGAAAAAGCTTATTTTATCGCCGTGCCTACCACGGCAGGCACAGGCTCGGAAGTGACACCTTTTGCCGTGATTACAGACGAAGAAAGCGGCATGAAATACCCCTTGGCAGACTATGCACTGATGCCCAATATGGCCGTAGTAGACCCCGCCTTGATGATGGATGCCCCCAAAGGGCTGACGGCGGCCTCGGGCATAGATGCCGTTACCCACGCCTTGGAGGCCTACGCCTCGGTGATGGCCAGCGACTATACCGACGGTATGGCACTCAAAGCGCTGAAAACCATTTTTGAATACCTACCAAGGGCCTATGACGAGGGGCAAACCGACCTGAAGGCCCGCGAAAAAATGGCGAATGCCGCCACGATGGCCGGCATGGCCTTTGCCAACGCTTTCCTTGGAATTTGTCACTCTATGGCGCATAAGCTGGGCGCTTTTTATCACCTGCCACACGGCGTGGCCAACGCATTGCTCATTGGCGAAGTGATACGCTTTAACGCCGTGGAGGCACCCACAAAAATGGGCTCGTTCTCGCAGTATGACCACCCCAATGCAAGGGCGCGCTATGCCGAAATTGCCGATTACTTAGGCCTTGGCGGCAAAAATGATGCAGAAAAGGTGGAGGCGCTGGTGGCCGCCATTGACAAACTGAAAAAACAGATAGGAATAAAAGAGAGCATCCAGGCTTATGGCATAGACGAGGCAGAGTTTATAACGCGACTGGATGAGATGACAGAGCAAGCCTTTGACGACCAGTGCACAGGCGCCAACCCCCGTTATCCGCTGATGAGCGAAATGAAAGAACTGTACCTACACGCCTATTACGGAAAAAAGAAATAAGGGAGGGTGAAAATAATGAAACTGACACAGGTGATTGCACAGCGAAGCAACAAAACCATCTATAAAGATGGCGACAAAGTGATCAAGGTGTTCGATGCCAGTTTTCCACAATCGGATATATTGAACGAGGCCTTAAATCAATCTCGCGTTAGCGAAACGGGCCTGCCGGTGCCCAAGGTGCTGGAAGTAAGCAAGATTGAAGACAGATGGGCCATTGTGTCCGAGTGTGTGCAGGGCAAAACCCTAGAGCAACTTTTGCAGGAAAACCCCGATAAACAAGAAGAGTATCTAAAACTGTTTGTGAAATTGCAGACGGAAATTCACCTGCGCAAGTCGCCACTGCTGAACAAGCAAATAGATAAAATGACGCGCAAGATGAACGAGGCAAACTTGGAAGACAGTGTGCGCTATGAGATGTTAACGCGCCTGCAAGGCATGCCAAAACACGAGAAAATTTGCCACGGAGACTTTAACCCCAGCAATGTTTTGATGGACAAAAACGAAAACCCCTATGTGATTGATTGGTCTCACGTGACGCAGGGCAATGCCTCGGCCGATGTGGCCAGAAGCTATTTGCTTTTCTATCTAGAGAAAAAAGAACAAATGGCCGAACAATATCTGGATATGTTTTGCGCACAAACCCAAACAGAAAAACAGTATGTGCAAAAATGGCTGCCCATAGTAGCCGCCTCGCAGCTGGTGAAGAAAAAAGAGGAAGAAACAGAGTTCTTGCTGCGCTGGGTAGACGTGGCAGAGTATCAGTAAAAAATAGAGGAAGCGGGGTGTGCCCTGCTGTGCCCCCAAAGCAAGAAGTATTTTGCTTGTTTTGGGGGCGATTTTTAACACACATTAAGTAGGAGGCGCGCTGGAAAATGAAGGTGACGGTATGTATTGGCAGTTCGTGTCATTTAAAAGGGGCAAGGCAAGTGATAGAACAGCTGCAAGCCCTGGTGCAAGAGCACAAGATGGAAGATGAAGTGGAGCTAGGTGGTACCTTTTGCCTAAACAACTGCCAAAGCGGTGTATGTGTGCAAAAAGACGAAGAGGTTTTTTCGGTTTCGCCAAGCGATACTTTGCAATTTTTTGAAACAGAAATACAAAATAAAGGTAGAAGCTAGGCGGTGGCTTTATGGCAGAACATTTACAGCTAAAAAAATCCAATTGCAAAAATTGTTATAAATGCATCCGCAACTGTCCGGTAAAATCCATACGGTTTTCGGCAGGGCAAGCCAACATAGTGGGGGAAGCTTGCATTTTATGCGGCCAATGTTTTGTGAGCTGCCCGCAAAATGCAAAAGAGATAGCCGATAGCATAGAGCAGGTGCGCACCTTGTTGGCAGAGGGCGAGGTGGTGGCAAGTGTGGCCCCCTCTTTTATAGCCCTATATCCTAAAAGTGGCATCGTGGCACTGCGTCGCGCACTGAGAGAATACGGTTTTGCCGATGTACAGGAAACGGCCCAGGGCGCAAGTTTGGTGAAAGACGAATACAAGCGTATTTTAAAAACACAAAAACCGCCGATGCTTATTAGCTCCGCCTGCCATTCGGCCAATTTGTTGATACAAAAATACTATCCCACGCTTTTGCCTTACCTTGCCGATGTGCTGTCGCCCATGCAAGCCCATGCCCAAAGTATAAAGGCACAAAATCCGGCGGCAAAGGTGGTGTTTATTGGGCCCTGTGTTGCCAAAAAAGAAGAGGCCGATAGCTACAAAGGCTATGTGGATGCGGTGCTAACGTTTGAAGAATTGGGCCGTATGCTGGAGGCCAAAGGAATTGTTGTGGCAAAAGAGAAAGACGAAAACAAAAACAGCCGTGCGCGGTTTTTCCCCATAGCGGGGGGGATTATCCAAAGCATGCAACAACGGCCCACCGGCTACGAATACATCACTGTGGATGGTGTGGAAAATTGCATGCAGGCACTGGAAAATATCCAAAACGGCGATTTGGAAAATTGTTTTATAGAGATGTCGGCCTGCACAGGTAGCTGCATTGGCGGGCCTGTATTGCAAACCGAGCACCGCCTCCCCCTTAGCGATTATGTGCGTGTGAGCCATTATGCCGGAGAGTTGGATTTTGAATTGCCCACACCTGATGATGCCCTGCTGCGAAAAGAACTGCCACCACTGGTGCAAACAGCCCTGCAGCCCTCGCCGCGCGACATAGAAGACACCCTGCGAAAGCTGGGAAAAACCGCCAAAATAGACGAGCTGGACTGTGGGTCTTGCGGGTATAATTCTTGCAGAGAAAAGGCCGTGGCGGTGTTGCAAGGCCGTGCCGATTTAAACATGTGTCTTCCCTTTTTGATGGACAAGGCAGAGAGCATGTCGGACCATGTTATCAACGATTCGCCTTTGGCTATTTTGGTTTTAAATGAATATTTCGAGGTGCAAAAGATAAACACGGCTGCTTTAGAACTGATGAAGATTCGCGCGGCGTCCGACGTGCTGGGCGAGGCCGTGGTGCGTATTTTAGACCCCACCCCCTTTATGGATGTGCAAGAAACGCGGCAAAGCATTGTAAACCAGCGATGTTATTTGGCAGAATATGGGCGCTATGTGGAACAAACCATCCGTTTTAACGGGCAGTTTAGGGTTTTTGTGTGCCTGATGCGAGACATTAGCGAAGAGGAAGCAGAAAAAGAAAAAAAAGAGGCATTGCGCAAAAAAACAATGGAAACCACCGACAAAGTGATAGAAAAACAAATGCGTGTGGTGCAGGAAATCGCCTCCCTTTTGGGGGAAACCACCGCGGAAACCAAGGTGGCCCTAACCAAGCTGAAGGAGTCTTTACGCGATGACGAAACTATGCAGTGATATGGGGTTTTGCTGCGCCCACAAGCAGGGGGAAGAGTTGTGTGGCGACCATGTGGAAATTGCCAAGAATGCCGATGGATCTACCACCATTGTTTTGGCAGACGGTTTGGGCAGCGGAGTGAAGGCGAATATATTATCTACGCTGACGGCGAAAATGTTGTCTACCATGATATCCAACCAAATAGATTTAACAGAGTGTGTGCGCACCGTGGCAAAAACCCTGCCCGTGTGTGCGGTTCGCGAAATTGCCTATTCTACCTTCACCATTTTAAAAGTGGCAAAAAACCACAAAGAGATAGAAATTTTCCAGTATGATAACCCGAATGTGATTTTGTTTCGGGAGGGCGAAAACGTGGAGTTCCCCTATACAGAACTGCATGTGGACGAGAAAAAAATTTTGGTTTCTAAATTGCCCCTTTGTGAGGGAGACCGTTTTTTTGCCATGAGCGACGGCTGTGTGCACGCCGGTGTGGGCGCCTTGCTTAATTTTGGCTGGCAGCGGGAAGACATCGTGCGCTATATGAAGCCTCTTTGCAAACAAGATTTTACGGCCAAGGCACTTAGCAATATCTTGGTGGATAAATGTGGCGAATTGTATGGCCATCATTTTGGCGACGATACCAGTGTTTGCGTGCTGCGTGTGCGCAAAAGAGAGGTGATGAATTTGCTGGTGGGGCCCCCGGCAAACCGTGACGACTGCGAAAAAATGTTGTCCTTGTTTTTTGGCAAAGAGGGTGGACATATAGTGTGCGGTGGCACCACATCCACCTTGGCGGCGGCCTATTTAAACAAAAGCTTGCAGGCAAATTTGCAGTTTTATACCGAAGATGTGCCCCCAACGGCCGAGCTGGAGGGTGTGGAACTTGTGACGGAAGGGGTGCTGACCATCAACAAAACCTTGCAATATGCAAAGGATTATGTGGGCCCCAATGCCCAGCATAAGTTGTGGAGTTATGGCAAAGACGGTGCAAGCCAAATGGCACGTCTTTTGTTCGAGCAAGCCAGTGATGTGAATTTCTTTGTGGGCCGTGCGGTGAACCCTGCACACCAAAATCCCAATTTGCCGCTTACCTTTAACATTAAAATGCAGCTGATAGAAGAGCTGGCAAGCCATTTAACCATGATGGGAAAAAATGTGAAACTAAGTTACTTTTAAAGGGGAAGAGCATGAAAAAATTTGATACCAACGTGCAGGTTTTAAAATATAAAGTGCTGGAGAGTGTGGCAAGACATGCCTTTAAAGGAGATTTGTTGCACAGCGTAAACGACATTCCGCAAGAGATTATTGCCGGAAACGAGCCCACCATGCGCTGCTGTGTGTATAAAGAGCGAGCCATTATGGCGCAACGTGTGAAAATGGCCATGGGCGGCGATAAGAGCAATAGCAATGTGATAGAATTGATAGAAATTGCTTGCGATGGTTGCCCGGTGGGCGGTTATAGCGTTACAGAGGCCTGCCGTGGTTGTTTGGCGCATCACTGCCAAGATGCCTGCCGACCCGGGGCGATTTATTTAGACGACAACTATGTGGCACATATCGACAAAAACAAGTGTGTGGGTTGTGGGGCCTGTGCCAAAGTATGCCCTTATCACGCCATCATCCATTTGCATCGTCCTTGCGAAACCGCCTGCGCGGTGAACGCCATTCGTAAAAGTGAAACCAGCGAGGCCGCCGTGATAGACAACGAGCGCTGCATTGGTTGTGGCGCCTGTGTGTATCGTTGTCCCTTTGGCTCTTTGGTGGATAAATCGTATATTCTAGAGGTGATAGAGGCACTGAAACACAGCGAGAAAACCGGAGAAACCAAGGTGTATGCCCTGGTGGCGCCGTCTATTTCCGGACAATTCACCTATGCAAAGGTGGGGCAGGTGGTTAACGGCATAAAAAAACTGGGTTTTCATGCGGTGGTGGAAGTGGCGTTGGGGGCCGATATGGTGGCCATGGGCGAGGCTAAAGAACTGCAAGAAAAAGGGTTTTTAACAAGCTCTTGTTGCCCTGCCTTTGTGCGTTATGTACAAAATGATTTTCCGCAGCTGGCCCAGCATGTTTCGCATCAGCTATCGCCCATGGCGATGCTTGCCAAATATATCAAGGAGCGAGATCCCAAAAGTGTGGTGGTGTTTATAGGGCCGTGCACGGCCAAAAAGGCCGAGGCACAATTGCCGCAAGTACGTCCTTATGTGGACAGTGTGATCACCTTTGAGGAGCTGCAAGCCCTTTTAGACAGCCGAGATTTAGATGTTACCGCCTTGGAAGAAGAAAAACTGGACAACGCCTCGTACTATGGGCGCATCTTTGCGCGTGTGGGGGGCTTGTCGGATGCGGTGGTGCAGGCGGTGAAGGAACAAGAGCTGGACATAGAGGTGAGTGCCTTGCGCTGTGACGGCATTAAAGAGGCCAAGGATGCCTTACTGAAAAAATCTAAAGATAGATTAAGCGAAAACTTTATAGAGGGCATGGCCTGTGTGGATGGTTGCATTGGCGGTGCCGGCTGCTTAACCCATGGAAAAAAGTGCAAAAGCTGTGTGGATGTATACGGCAAACAAGCCTTGGAAAAAACCATTTCGGATGCGGTGAAACTGCTGTTGTGGACGGGACCTATAAAGTGATGTGAATGGTTGGCTACTTTTGAACAGAGCTTTTTTGCACACCGGGATACTGCCAGTATTCCCGGTGTTTTTGATGGGATACTGTGCACGATTGGCACGCTTGATTGACTGCGTAAAAACCTGTGTTGGTAGCAAAAATCCCGGAAAGTACTGTGCCTATAATACGTTGACGAAAAGGAAGAAAACGAATAAAATAGGAGAGAGTGTTTTTGTTTTGTAAGAGTTTTAGGGTGGGGTGTGTCAACATGCCCATGAAAAAGACGTGGATATTCGTGTGACAATTGTGCTTTGTGTGAATAGAGGATGGCAATGAAAAACAGTGTGTTCCGCGAAAAAAGCTTAGAGAGAATGCAAAGCCCCGAGCAGATGGACAAGTACATCAAAGTGATTGGCCCCAGCGTGTGGCTTGCGCTTGGGGGTTTTTTGGTGCTTTTGGCGGGCTTGGTGATATGGTCTTTTTCCGCAACGCTCACCACGGAACTTAGCCTAAAAGGGGTGGCTTTAAATGGCCACGCCGTTTGCTACGTGGCGCCCGAGGTGGCCGAAACGCTTGCGGTGGGTATGCGTGCAGACGCAAGCGGTGTGAAGGGCGAGATTATCCAAATAGGCGACAACCCAATTTCCAGGCAGGAAGTAAGCGAGGATATTGGCGGCGGCTACGCCTTCGATAGCTTGGATGTGCCGCAGTGGAGCGTGCCGGTGGTGCTCTCTATGCCGGAAATCTCCGATGGAATAGTGACGCTTAGCGTCGTAACCGCTGCTATACATCCGGCTGAATTTGTTTTGAATTAACAAAATGTATAGAAAAATAAGGGGGTGGCTGTGTGGTAGGCGTGCGAAAAGTGCCGGTAGTGATGCAACTGGAGGCCCTGGAGTGTGGCGCGGCCTGCCTGTGCATGGTGTTGGCCCACCACAAAAAATGGATACCCCTAGAGCAAGTGCGCCGAGATTGCGGCGTTTCCAGGGATGGTTCTTCGGCGGTGAATGTGCTAAAGGCCGCGCGCAGCTATGGTTGCAGCGGCAAGGGTTATCGGTTTGAGCCAAAGAGACTTTTGGAAAATGTGGTAAAATTTCCCTGTATCGTGCATTGGAATTTCAACCATTTTGTGGTTCTTTGTGGTTTTCATGGCAACAAGGTGTTTTTAAATGATCCCGCCAAAGGCGAAATGGTTGTTTCTTTTGAAGAATTTGACACGGCGTTTACCGGCATCGTGCTGGAAGTAGTGCCGGGGCCCGAATTTATGGCCGATGGCAAACCAAAAAGTGTTTTTTCCTTTGCCAAAAAGCGTTTAAAAGGCGCCAAAACTATTTTTGCGTTTACCGTGGTGGCAGGCCTTGTCACCACACTTTTTTCGATTATACAGCCCGGTTTTGCCCGCGTGTTTATGGAGCGCTTGCTCACAGGGCAAAACCCCGATTGGCTGCTTGCGTTTGTGCTGGGTTTTGGCGGTTTTGCCGCCTTGGTTTCTCTGTTTCAGTTTTTTTCGGAAAGCCAGCAACTGAAAATTGAAGGAAAGCTGGCCATAGAGGCGAATTCGCGGTTTTTATGGCATGTGATACGCTTGCCTATGGATTTTTTCTCGCAGCGCATGGTGGGCGATGTGGCCATGAGGCAGTTCGACAACGAGCGTGTGGCAAGCTCTTTGATATCGAAAATTGCGCCGCTGGGGCTTAATTTTGCGATGTTGGTGTTTTATTTGTTTGTGATGGTGCGTTATTCGCCGCTGTTGACATGGGTGGGTTTGTCTTCTATGGTAATCAATGTGGCACTTGCGCGCATTGCCACCCAAAAAAGGGTGAATGTGATGCGCGCGTATATGCGTGATGCGGGCAAGCTTTCGGGCATCACGGTGTCGGCCGTGGAGATGATGGAAAGCATCAAGTCCAGCGGTGCAGAGCATGGCTTTTTCGAGCGCTGGGCAGGTTATCAGGCCCTGGTGAGCAACAGCATGGTACGCTTTGCAAAGGTGAATTTATATTTGGGCTCTTTGCCAAACTTTTTAAGCGGGCTTAACAATATAATCATTTTAATAATTGGCACGTCTTTGGTGATGCAAGGCCAATTTACCGTGGGTATGATTTTGGCATTTCAAGGGTTTTTGGCGGCGTTTTTGGCGCCCGCGCAAAGCTTTATTTCCGTGGGCCAAAGTTTTGGCGAAATGCGCACACAAATGGAACGCATCGAGGATGTGTTGCAATATGAAACCGACGTGCAAGAGGCCGGTATACAAGAAGCACCGGAGGAAAAGACGCAATACAACAAGCTGCGTGGTGCCATAGAGCTTAAAAATGTAAGTTTTGGCTATGCGCCGCTTTCCGAGCCTTTGATACAAGATTTTTCGATGCGCATAGAACCCGGAAAACGCGTGGCGTTTGTGGGGGCATCCGGTTGTGGAAAATCCACTTTGACCAAGCTGATATCCGGCTTGTATAAACCCTGGAGCGGGGAGATTTTGTTCGACGGCAAACCCATGGCAGAGATAGACCGCAACGAGTTTGTCTATTCGGTGGCCGTGGTGGACCAAGACATCACCTTGTTTGAAGACAGCATCGAAAACAACATCAAAATGTGGGATAAATCCATAGAAGATTTCGAGGTGATTTTGGCCGCACGCGATGCCCAATTGCACGAGGATATTTTGGCGCGCGAGGGGGGCTATCAGTATCGAATTTTGGAAGGCGGACAGGATTTTTCCGGCGGACAACGTCAGCGAATGGAAATTGCCAGGGTTTTGGCCCAAGACCCCACCGTGATCATTTTAGACGAAGCCACCTCGGCCTTGGATGCGAAAACGGAATACGAGGTGGTGAAATCCATCGGCGATAGAGGTGTTACCAACATTGTGGTGGCGCATCGATTGTCTACCATACGCGATTGTGACGAAATTATTGTGCTGAAAGAAGGCCGTGCGGTGGAGCGTGGAACGCATAGCGAACTTTGTGCAAAAGGCGGGCTATATACCGAGCTGGTGTGTAGTGAATAGAAGGGGGTGAGGGTGTTTGGGGTGGCTGGATGAACAGCTTAAAGTGCGCAAAGAGGCCGACCAAGAGGCTTTTGAAGAGGCCTTTTTTTCCCTTGCCGGTGTTGTGACGGGCAAAAAGGCGGGCAATGATTATAAGAGTTATCGTGCCCAAACACAAACGGCCATGGGCGATATTTTGGCCTATTTTCGTATGGATGCACAGACATTTTCGGAAGAGGTGCAAGATTTGGATGCCCAGGTAGACGCCATGTTGCGTCCGGGTGGCATCATGCGCCGCCGTGTGAGTTTGGCGGGGGCTTGGTATAAAGACAGCATTGGCCCGCTTTTGGGCACGACCATAGATGGCCGCGTGGTGGCTTTGCTGCCAAGGAAAATGGGTGGCTATGAATTTTATGACGCCGAAAGTGGGCGCGATGTGCCGGTGAACGCCGAAACAGCCAAGCGCATACAAAAAGAGGCCATGTGTTTCTATAAGCCGCTTGCGGCAAAACCCATTGGCATTGCAGATTTTTTAAAATTTATGTTTTCTGTCATCGACTTGCCGGACGTTTTGTTCTTGGTGTTTGTGAGCTTGGCGGCCGTGCTGGTCAGCTTGCTTTTTCCCTATGCCAGCGACCAATTGTTTGGCACCGTGGCACCCAGTGGTCAAAGTCTGCTTTTGGTTTCGGTGGCTTTGTTTATGGTGGGGGTATTGCTTTCGTCCACCTTATTTACCATGGTGAAATCGATGCTTACCATGCGCATACAAACCAAGGTGGATATTGCCGTGGAAGCCGCCACTATGATGCGTGTGCTTTCTTTGCCGGCAGCGTTCTTTAAAAAATACAATGCCGGCGAGTTGGGCGCACGCATGAACAGCGTAAACGAGCTGAGCCAAATTTTGGTGAGCACCGTGTTTGGCACCGGTGTATCCGGCCTATTTTCCCTTTTGTATATAGTGCAAATTGGGGTGTATGCGCCCTCGTTGCTGTGGGTGGTTGTGGTGATAAGTGCCGGATCGCTTTTGGTGTCTATGGTGTATGTGGTGGCGCAAGCACGGCGTTCCAATCAAATTAGGGTGGCACAGTCTAAAGTGGAAGGTATGGTGTTTTCCCTGTTTTCCGGTGTGCAAAAAGTGAAGCTGGCCGGGGCGGAAACACGCGCGTTTTCGCGCTGGGCCAAAATGTATCAGCCCGTGGCACAGCTGCAGTATGCGCCGCCAACATGGTTTCGGTTTTTGCCGGTGTTGGCTCGCTTTATCCGTTTGTTTGGGCTGGTGCTGGTGTATTATTTTGCCGTGAAGGCCCAAATAAGTGTGGCGGAATATATGGCGTTTAATGCCGCGTTCAGCTTGCTAAACGGGTCTTTAGATGCCCTGGCATCCACCGTGATGAATGTGGCAAGTATCCGGCCGATTTTAAACATGGTGAAGCCGATTTTGCAAGAGGTGCCAGAGGTTTCCAAGGGCAAAAAAGTGGTGGAAAGGCTAAGTGGCGGCCTGGAGGTGAACCGGCTGACGTTTCGCTATAAAGAAGATATGCCCCTTGTGTTGGACGATGTTTCCTTTGCGGTGCACCCCGGGCAATATGTGGCCATAGTGGGCAGCACGGGATGCGGAAAGTCTACTTTGCTTCGCTTGTTGTTGGGTTTCGAAAGCCCACAAAAAGGAGCCATCTATTACGACGGCTCCAATATGCAAACATTGAATTTACGCACCTTGCGGCGCAATATAGGCGTGGTGATGCAAACGGGGAAAGTGTTCCAAGGCGATATCTATAGCAACATTGTTGTCACAGAGCCCACGCTTTCTATGGACGAGGCGTGGCAAGCCGCCGAGGTTTCCGGCCTGGCCGAGGATATCCGCAAGTTTCCCATGGGCATGCAAACGGTGATTTCCGAGGGGGGCGGGGGCATCTCCGGTGGGCAACGCCAGCGCCTGATGATTGCAAGGGCCATCGCCCCAAAACCCAAAATATTAATGTTCGACGAGGCCACCTCGGCGCTGGACAATATCTCTCAAAAAAAGGTGTCGCAACGCCTTAGCGAGCTGCGCTGCACCAGAATTGTAATTGCCCATAGGCTTTCCACCATCCGCGAATGTGACCGCATTTTGGTGTTGGAGAAAGGCAAAATTATAGAGGATGGAAAGTTCGAAGAACTGCTTTTAAAAAACGGCCATTTTGCGCAGCTTGTGAAACGGCAACGCCTAGACGACGAGGGCTATGTGGCCAAACGAAATGTTTTTTAAGCCTAGCGTGGCGGGGGCACCCTTGCATCCATGCGCGATTGTTTGCTTGCCATTTTGTTGTCGTACATTTTTTGGTCTACCTCTTTAAAAAATTCGTTGTACTGGGCCAGGGTGTGGCCGGTAAACTGATCATAGCCCACGGCGAGCGAATATTTGTGCACTGCATTTTTATTTGCTTTTGCAATTTGCGAAGTGATGTCTGTTAGGATGTGCTCCAGATCTTCTTTTGAACATCCTTTTAGCAGGGAAACAAACTCGTCGCCACCAATGCGGAAGGTTTTGCCGTAGATGCCAAAATTTCCGTTTAGCGCATAGTACGAGTTGCGCAAGGCGTTGTCGCCTTCCATATGGCCTAAATAGTCGTTGATAAGTTTTAGGTTGTTCATGTCGGAAATAACACACCAAAGATGTTTTTCTTCGGTTTCGTTTGCGAATAAATCGTTTAATTCCTCGTGGTAGGCCTTGGCGTTGTAGCCGCCCGTTAAAGTGTCGTTAAAAGAATATTCCAGCAGCATGGTTTTCATTTTATTGGCAACGCTGGCGATTTTTCCCACCTCGTCTTGTGTGTATAGTTCGGGTGGGATTTCTATTTTCATGTTGCCTGTTTCGGCAATTCGCGACATGGACGTTTCCAGCGTGATTAAACTGCTACTCATGCTTTTGGCAAAAAACTTTGTAAAAAGCATCACGCCGGTGATGATGGCCACGCTGATGACAGCCCCCGAGATTAGAATGGTGAGCACGAGCCCATCGTTGATCACCAGAGCTTCGTTCATCAGGCGTTCTTCTTCGGCCAAAAACTCGTCTATACTGCCAAAAAATTTGTTTGCTATGGGGGTTACCACCTGCAAGGCATGCAGCGCTTCGCTGTATTCGCCACCGCCGATGGAGATATCGGCCGATAGAATCATGCTGTCTCTATACTCGTTTTTCTGCTCGATAATACGCAAAAATTCGTTGAGTTGAGCGCCGCTTAAATGGGCGGAAAAATCGGCCATTCTAGTGTCGAGCGAATCGAAGGCTTCGATATAGTCTTCGTAATATTCTTGTTTTGTGGTTTCGTTATCGGCCAGCAATATATCGCGCCCCAAAACACGGCAAACATACATGTTTCGTATGATGGCGTTCAGGGCTTCTTTGTCGCGCACATTTTCCTCTATGATGATTTGCGAGGAATAATTTACCATGAAAATACCCACAAAGGAAAAGATGCTTATGATAAGAACATTTGTGATGATAAAGATGCGCAAGGGGGCAAACTTTTTTTGAATGGGTACATTGTTAAGCCAGTGATTAAACTTTTTCATGGCGAATCTCCTAAAGTTGACAAAAATGGCTCGATGTTGTAGAGAAAATATGAGATTGCATAGGGATAAAAAAATTTATTCGCATATTTCACAGGTATATAGTATAGTATAGCAAAAATAAAGAAACAAGGCAACTTTTATATACGCACAACTTGTAGTTTTGTGAGGGGAGTGTTACAATGAGAGCAGTGAATGGTTTTGATTATACTTCGACATAGAAACTATGGTGACAGTATGAAAATAAAGATCACTACGGTGATAAAGTTGGTTTTGCTTGCGGTAGCCATGGTTGTGGTGCTTCTAACGGTGGCGCTGGTGAGGCAAATTATCATAATAGACAAAGAACTGCAAAATTCGGCATTGGAAGAAATTTATATATTGCAAAATCAACTTCGCGTGGAGTATGAGAGCAATATCGCCGAAACCTACGACGATTTGGGCATTTTGGCGCATTATGCCGATGTGCAAGAAATAGAATATGACGCGGCGGCAGAATTTTTGTCTACCCAATCTCAGGTGGATGAATTTGATGTGGTTTACTATGTGACAGAACAGGGAATGGGCATTAATGCCGACGGGGAAACGGCCGATTTTTCCGAAAATGAGACATTTCTGGAGGCATTGCAAAGCGGGGCCGATTTAAGCATGCCAGTGGAAAGTGCCACCGGTGAATTTTTGATGGATTTTATGGTGCCGGTGCACAGTGGGGGGCAAGCGGACACTTTTTTATACACACAAATCAGCATCAGCCAAATGTACGAGGCACTGGTTGAAGTGCAGGCGAGGGCCAATTATGTTTTGGTGGTAGACAATAGCGGTTCCATTGTTTTTAGCACCGACAATGCCTATGCCCAAGACCACGTACTCGACGAGGATGACGCCAGGGCACTGGGTTTTGAGAGCCTAAATGCCCTGCAAGAGGATATGCGTGAAGGAGAAAGTGGCGACATTTTGTTCGACATAGGCGAAGAAAACCATGTGACCACGTATGGGCCCATTGCACACACCGACTGGAGCTTGCTTATCACCACGGATGAAAACGGCATAAACAACAATTTAAACGCTTCGGTTTCCTCTATTTTAACCATAGCGAGCTTCTTGATTTTTCTGCTGGGTTTGGCCGTGGTGTTTAGCTATTTTTCCAGCGATTTGGTGGTGCAAACCATGCAAAAAGCCACCCAAACAGATCCGCTTACGGGCCTTCCGAACTTGGCAAAGTTAAAAAAAGACATGAGCGAGGTTTTAAACAAGAACCAGCACAAAAAATATGCCATTGTAAAAATTGATATAGAAAATTTTAAGGCGATTAACGAACTGTTCGATTTTGAAATGGGAAACCAAGTGCTGAAAACCTTTAAAACCATATTGGATTCTATAGAAGAGCCCAGCTTGATGAGCGCCAGAACGGGCGTGGACGAAATTATGTTGTTTGCGGGAAACGGCTTTTTAGAAAAGTTAGAGCGCACGGTCGGTTTTTATGAGGCAGAATATCAAAAGCAAGTGCCACAGCTGGGCAGCCATCGCATTATTTTTAAATATGGGCGCTATCGCATAGACCTTGGAGAAACAGACGTGGACGACATTGTGAACAAGGTGAATATGGCCCACTCTATGGCGAAACAGAGCAAAGGAAGCTATATATACGACTATGACAGCAACTATAAAAGGCAAATATTGCGGTCGGCCGAAATTACAAACAAGATGGCGGACGCGCTGAAAAACAAAGAGTTTAAAACATATTTGCAGCCAAAGTACAGCATAGAAGACAATACCATTATCGGCGCAGAAGCGCTGGTGCGCTGGATAGAGCCCAGCGGTGACATGGTGTTTCCGGACGAGTTTATCCCCGTGTTTGAAAAGAACGGGTTTGTGGTGGAGGTAGACCGTTATGTGCTGCACAGCGTGTGTGCGGCGGTGAAAAAGTGGCTGGATTTGGGCTATGGCTGCGTTCCGATATCGGTGAATTGCTCGCGCGTTAACCTAAACAACGAAAATTTGGTGCAGGAAATAGCAGAATTGGTAGACCGCTATGGCATACCACACGAATATATTGAAATAGAGCTAACCGAGTCTACCTTGATAGAAAACATGGAGCGTTTAGAGACCCTGTTTACCAAGCTACACAAGCAAAACTTTAGAATATCCATCGACGATTTTGGCTCTGGTTTTTCCTCGCTGGGCCTGCTTAAAAATTTAACCGTGGACACTTTGAAACTGGATAAAAGCTTTTTTAGAGATAAAAAAGACATTGTGCGCGGCGATTTGATTGTGGATGGCATCGTGAAACTGGCGCAAAGTTTAAATATGTATGTGGTGGCCGAGGGGATAGAAGAGCAAGAACAGATAAATTTCTTAAAGAACATTGGCTGCGATGCCGTGCAAGGGTATTTCTATGCAAAACCAATGCCCATAGACGAATTTGAGGAAAAATATAAGGGCAAGATGCCGCTTGCACTGCCTCTTGCCGACGGGTATGTGCCCCATGAACAGGTGGATGGAAAGGTGAACGGCAAGTTTTCTCTGGTGGTGAATGTGATAAACGCCATGATGACACCGGCCACCATTTGCAACGGCAGCTTTACAGAGCTGATGTGCAACCACAAGGCGGCAGAGCTGTTTGGTCTTGCCAGTGTGCAACAATGGCAAGAGGAGTTTTATAATCTTTCGCCCAAAAAACAACCGGATGGACGTCTTTCTATCGAGGCAACCATGGTCTATATCAACAAGGCCAAGCAAAACGGGCTGGTGAAATTTTATTGGATGCACGTAGACTTGAACGGCGAAGAAATACCCTGCGAGGTGAGCATACATAAACTACACCTGCTCGACGACAACGGCGAAGAGCTATATATTAGCCATATGAACGATTTAAGGGGGCAACTTGCCGATTTTGGCAAGGAGGATAGCGTGCTGTCCAGCGGGTACCTCTTCGATCGCATCACAGACAAAACTTTGCTAAGCACCATCACGGGGCTTTCTGAGGAGTGGTTCTTTAACTATGATATCAGCGGTTCTACCATACAATTTTTTGGGAAGATACGCGAAGAGCTGAACTTGCCGAAAGGCAGGCAGATGTTCCCGGACCCGACTTTGATGGAACGGCTGGTGTATAAAGAGGATATAGAGGAGTTTTTGGCCTTTGTAAATGCATTGCGGTTGGGCGAAGAAAAAACGTTTAGAGTTAGATTGAATAGGCCAAACGGCGGATTTTTGAGATACTGCTTCCACTACAAAGTGATAAGAAGTGAAGAGGGCAGGGCCTTGTTCGCCGTGGGCAAAGTGAGTGAAATAGAACCATAAAGCGGCATAGGGGAAACCGGCTTGTGATGTTTGCAAGAGGCCTGTTTTCGTTTGCCGTTTTCTGTTGTGCAGCAAGGGCGTGCTAAAAGTAGGCGCCGGGTTCGGCGAAAAAAATAGTGGAGGGTTTTGCCTTGTTATCTCGTTACAGTGTTAAAAAACCGTTTACCGTGTTGGTGAGTGTGGTTTTGGTTTTGGTGCTTGGGGTGGTGTCTTTTATAGGGATGACCACCGACCTTTTTCCCGAAATTGAATTGCCGTATATAGTGGTGCTTACCACCTATCCCGGCGCAGACCCTGAAAAGGTGGAACAAACTGTCACACGGCCTATCGAGGCGGCCGTGGGCACAACGGGGGGCATAAAAAGTGTGAGCAGCAGCTCTATGGAAAACGCCAGCATGGTGATGTTGGAGTTTGAAGAGGGCACCAATATGGATGCTGCCATGATAGAACTAAGCGGTAGCTTAGACCTTGTAAGCGGTGGCTTTGACGATCTTGTGGGCGCACCGTCTATTTTGCGCATGAGCCCGGATATGTTGCCCATTATACAGCTGAGCGTGGACAGGGACGAGGCCGATTTACAGGAGATTTCCCAGTTTGTGCAAGACGATGTGATCCCGCGTTTAGAGCGCATAGAGGGTGTGGCCGGTGTGAGCGCAACGGGCAGCATCCACACACAAATTGATGTGCAGATAGATAGAGCAAGTATCGATGATATCAACGAGAGTGTTTTGGCGAGCGTGGATGCGGATTTGGCCGAAGTGGGCGCGGAGCTGTATGACGGAAAGGCCGAAATTGAAAATGGCCTGGCAGAGCTTGCCACAGGCGAGGCCGAACTTTCGAGCCAAAGTGCCGAAGCTTCTGCCACCATGGGGGCCGCAAGTGCAGAGCTGGATGTGGCCACGGCCCAGCTGGCGGCGCTGCTGAGCGAAGAAACCACACTACAAACAAACAAACTTGCTTTTGAGGCGGAAAAGAAGGCCATGGAGGAGGCGGCAGCCACCTACGATGCCCTCAATGCCGTGATGCCCAGCCTAACATCGGTGATAGAGGGCGTCTTGCTGCAATATCTGAACACGACCATGGCCACCCTCACGCCGCTTGCCGTGCCGGATGTGCCGGTGGCTTCCGCTGTGCCGGGTGGGCTGCCGACCACCGTGCCCGCCAGCCCCTTTGTGCCCTACACCAGCTATGCGGCCGCCTATGCCGATTATCTTGCCTATGGGGCGCTGGCCACAGCGGCAGGGCAAAGCACAAATTTGCCCACCTTGCCGCCGCCCCTTATCCCGATGGACATCGGCACTTTGGCCGAGCTGGATCCCACGCTTTATAATTCTATTTTGCAGGGTATCACAGCGGCCTTGGCAAGCCCCGAGATAGCTGCCGCTTTGCCCGCGGGTGTCGATAGCTCGATGATTAGCGGTTTGACGCAGGAAAATTTAAGATTGTTGCAGCAGGCCTCGCAGCGTGTGCCACAAATAGAGGCCGAGCTGGCCAACATCAACACGCGCCTTGCAGCCATAGCGGCGGCAAAACCGCCGTTACAAGCGACCCTTGGGCAGTTGACCGACGCACAGGCGGGCCTGGAAACGGGCATGATGCAGGCCACGGCAGGCCTTGCTTCGGGGCAGGCCGGCATGGCAAGCACGCGGATGCAATTGGAGGCCGCCCTTTCCGAAATTGAAACGGCACTGGAAGATTTTGAAGAACAACGCGACGAGGCCTTGCGCCAGGCGGACATCAGCGGGATCATCACCGTGGAGGCTGTGCAGGGCATTATCATGGCGCAAAACTTCGCCTTGCCGGCAGGCTATATCAACGAAGACGGCGCCCAGTATCTGGTGAAAGTGGGCGAGGAATACGAAAGTGTGCAAGAGCTGGAAAACACCCTGCTGTTTTCGTTTGATATAGAGGGCGTAGACGATGTGTATCTGCGCGACGTGGCCGATGTGCAGGCGATAGAAAATAGTGAAAACGGCTATGCCATCATCAATGGCAACGAGGGCATCATCTTGGACGTGCAAAAACAAAGCACAGCCTCCACCTCGGAGGTGTCCACGCTGGTGAACGAGGAGATACTTGCCTTGGAAAGCGAGTTTTCCGGCCTGCATCTTACCACCTTGATGGACCAAGGCGATTACATTGACCTCATTGTGAACAGTGTGCTAAACAACCTGTTGTATGGGGGTGTGCTGGCCGTTTTGGTGTTGCTGCTTTTCTTGCGCGATTGGCGTCCCACACTCATCATCGCCATCAGCATACCTTTTAGCTTGCTTTGTGCCGTCACCGCCATGTATTTTACGGGCGTGACGCTGAATTTGATTTCTCTTTCCGGGCTTGCTTTGGGTGTGGGCATGCTGGTGGACAACAGCATTGTGGTGATAGAAAACATCTATCGCCTGCGTATGCAGGGCGTTAATCCCGTGCGTGCGGCCGTGCAAGGGGCGGTGCAGGTGTCCGGCGCTATTTTTGCCTCCACGTTAACTACGGTGTGTGTGTTCCTGCCCATTGTGTTTACCGAGGGGATGACACGCTCTATGTTTGAAGACATGGGCCTTACCATCGCCTATTCGTTGCTCTCCAGCTTGTTTGTGGCCCTCACCTTGGTGCCCACCATGGGTGCAAGCATGATGCGTGGGTCGGCACAAAAGAATTTTGCGTGGTTTAATGCCGTGGTGCGCGCATATACCAAAAGCCTGCGTTGGACCTTGCGCCACAAGGCTTTGGTGTTGTGCTTGGCGGGGGGCTTGCTACTCTTCAGTGTGTATACGGCCCTTAATATGGGCACTGCCTTTATACCGGCCATGCAATCCTCGCAGATGACGGCCAGTGTCTCAGTGCCGGAAAACACCAACGAAGAAGACACCACGGCATTGGTGCAAGAGGTGGCCATGCGTGCCGAACAGATAGAGGGGATAGAAACCGTGGGCGCCAGCCATGGCGGCGGGGGCTTGATGAGCATGGGCATGGGCGGTAGCAATAGCATAGGGCTGAATATCTTGCTGCAAGAGGGCACCGAGGTGAGCAATGCACAAATCAACACAGAGCTTGAAGCCATGGGTGCGGAAATGGGCTTGGAAGTGGCTGTGCAAAACAGCACAATGGACGTTTCGGCGCTGGGTGGCAGCGGGCTGGAAGTTGTGGTGGCCGGCCAAGATTTAGACGATTTGCAAAACGCCGCGCAAGACATACGCGATCTGCTTGCCGGCATGCCGGGCACCATAGAAATTTCGCAGGCAGAGACGACGGGCAACGAGGAAATTCGCCTTACGATAGACAAAAACAAGGCCATGGAAAACGGATTGACATTGATACAGGTGTATGAAGAATTGTCTTCTGCCTTAACGGAGGAAACACAGTCTACCACTTTGACGCTGGAGGATACAGCCTATCCTGTGATGATATTGCCACCGCAGGAAGACCGCATCTCGCGCGAGAATTTGTCGCGCTATAGCTTTGAGGTCACCACGCCTTCGGGCGAGGAGAACACGGTGCAATTATACGAGATTGCCACAATACAGTATGCGCCGGCCCTGCGCTCTATAGAGAGGGAAGGGGGCGAGCGTGTGATAAGCGTTACCGCCGCCGTGGACGAGGGCTACAACGTGGGCCTTTTAAGCCGCGATTTGGAAGAATTGCTGGAAAGTTACACACCGCCCGCCGGCATAGAGCTGGAAATTGCCGGCGAAAACGAGAGCATCAACGATGCTTTTGAAGACATGGCACTGATGATATTGCTGGCCGTTATTTTTATCTACTTGATTATGGTGGCACAGTTCCAAAGCTTGCTAAGCCCCTTTATTGTGATGTTTACCATCTTGCTTGCATTTACGGGCGGGTTCTTGGCCCTGTTTATAACGGGGCAGGTGCTTAGTGTGGTGTCTTTGGTGGGCTTTTTGGTGTTGGCCGGCATTGTGGTGAACAATGGCATTGTGTTCGTGGACACCGTGAACCAAATGCGCCTAAGCGGTGTGGAGCGCCGCGAGGCCCTGGTGGAAACAGGGCGTTTGCGCTTGCGCCCCATCGTGATGACGGCCCTGACCACCGTGCTGGCCATGACCACCATGGCGCTTGGTGTGGGCGAAGGGGCCGAGATGACGCAAGGACTGGCCATTGTGACCATAGGGGGGCTGTTGTATGCCACGGTGCTTACCTTGTTTGTGGTGCCCGTGTTGTATGACATCATGCGCAAAAAAGAGCTAAAGGTTATAGACGATTCGGTGCAAAGCGAAAGTGATATCATCTATGATGAGTTTGATGGTGTGAACAAAACAACACAAGCAGTAGAAACCGAAGAAGCAGCCCAAACCGAAGAAGCAGATGAAACACAAACAGCCCAAGCGATGGAAAATGATGAAACAGAGGCAGGAGAAGAAGAAAAATAGGAATAGGGTTTAGATAGTGTCTACACGGGGTGTTCAATCGTTCGATTTTGGCCATTTTTTTGCCACACTTCCTTGTCAAAACTTACATTCCATAAAGGAGTGCATCGTTTTTTTGCCTCGTTTGATAAAAAAATGCCTCAAAATCGTCCGGATTCAACTTGCGTAGACATTATCGAGGGGCTTGCCGCTGCCACATCCAAGTAGGGGGGTGGGGGCGGCAAGCTTTACATGGCAGAAAACATAACTTTTTGTGCACTGTTTTTAGGCAGTATTTAGGGCGAAAAAGGCTGTTGAGGCCGCTTAGGATATAAAAATTAAATTTTTTCGAATTTTTTGTAAATTCAAATTGAAACCAAGCTGCAAAGCCAGTATAATAAAAATAGCTCTTTTATCATGCGGTGTTTCGCATACTTATTCAAAGGGGCAAAAAGGGGAAAACGCAGCATGAATTTTTTCAATTTTGTAAGTTTGGCGGGCGGCTTGGCCCTGTTTTTATACGGCATGAATATCATGGGCAACGGCCTGGAAAAAATTGCGGGCGGGCGCACGGAAAGCATTTTGCAAAAATTGACCTCGTCTACCACCAAGGGCGTTTTGTTTGGGGCGGTGGCCACGGCGCTTTTGCAATCGTCTTCGGGCACCACGGTTATTGTGATAGGGCTTGTGAACAGTGGCATCATGCAGTTGCAACAGGCCGTGGGTGTTGTGATGGGTGCCAATATCGGCACCACGGTTACCTCGCAGCTTTTGCGCCTTACCGATATTTCCGGTGATAATTTCTTTTTGCTTTTGTTAAAACCGTCTACCTTGGCGCCGGCCATCGCCTTTTGGGGCATCTTGTACTTTATGTTTAACAAAGACCCCAAAAAGAAAAATATTGGCCAAATTATGCTGGGGTTCGGCGTTTTGTTCAGCGGTATGTTTGCCATGGAGGCCGCCGTGTATCCCTTGCGCGAAAGCCCCTTGTTTTCCGAAATTTTCTCGAATTTGCAAAACCCGCTTTTGGGTATTTTGGCCGGTGCACTTATCACGGTGGCCATTCAATCGTCGTCGGCTTCGGTGGGTATTTTGCAGGCACTTACCGTGACGGGGCTTGTGACTTGGAGCAGTGCCATCCCCATCATTTTGGGGCAAAACATCGGCACTTGTGCCACGGGGCTTATCGCCTCGGTGGGGGCCTCTAAGGCGGCAAAACGTGTGGCGTTTTTCCATTTGTATTTCAATGTTATCGGCACGGCTATTTTTGTGATAGCCATATATGGCATACAGGGCCTGATCGGCTTCCCCCATTGGAGTGACACGATAGACCGTGGCGATGTGGCGAATTTCCATCTGTTGTTCAACGTGGTGGCCACATTGATTTTTCTGCCGTTTTCAAAGCTGTTGGTGCGCTTGGCCGAGTTTACCGTGCGCGAGGGTGCTAAGGAAAGCTTTCCGGAGCTTTCCCCGCTGCCTTTGGACGAGCGCCTTTACACCAGCCCGTCTTTGGCTTTGGCGCAAGCAAACAAAGGTGTGGTGCAAATGGCACATGTATGTAGTTTGATGATGGAAGATACCTTGCCCAACTTGATAAAATATAATAAAGACAAGGCCGAAATTACCCAGCGCCGCGAGGGCATGGTGGACAAGTTGGAAGTGAAGGTATCGAATTATCTTATCAACATGAGCAAACACAGTTTAAGCGTGTATGAAAGCCGAGAAGTGAGCAAATTGCTGGGCTTTGTGACCGAATATGAGCGAATTGGCGACCATTTGGTGAATATTTTAGAACGCGGCGGGGAAGTGTTTGACAAGGGGATACAATTTTCGCAACAGGCGCAAAACGAACTGACCGTGCTTAACGAGGCCGCCAGCGAGATTTATTGCCTGTCTATGCAGGCGTATACCAGCGGAAGTGAGGCGTTGGCAAGGCAGGTAGAGCCGCTGGAGGAAACCATAGATGCCATTTGTAACACCCTGCGCGAGCGTCATATTGCCAGGCTGAAAAGCGGTGTGTGCAACGTGGAGGCGGGCATTGTGTTTTTAACCGTGCTGACCGATTACGAGCGCGTGTCGGACCATTGCTCGAGCATTGCCACACGTATTTTGGCCAGCGAAACCGATGCACAAGATTTGCACAGGCTGCATAAGGAGCTGCAAGGGGAGGCACAGGGCACAGACAACGAATGGAGCGTGCGCTATAAAGAGCGGTACTTTGACCGTGTGTAGGCTTTTTGTGTCTTTATCGTTTAAAGCCGAGAGCCGGTGGCGGTATAGCCGGGGCAAAACCGTGGATTTTCCCCGAATGGTTCCCTGAGTATTTCCCCGGGTATTTCCCTGCATATCGGTGACCCGATTGATTTCGGCGTGTTTTTGGCATACAAGGTTGTCAAAATGCGGCAGTTTTTTTATGTGGGTGCCCTTTTGCAAGAGACCATGAAGTTACAAACACTAAAAAAGCCGCTGCATGGCGGCTTTTCAGGCCGTCAATAAAGTACCAATTGCGTCGTCAAACTGCAAAATGCCGCGGCAGTTACATATCAACTATATGCGCCTTTGCGGCATTGTTGGTTTCCTAGCACTTGGCACTTTCTTGCCGCCCTGTAGTTTTTTGACAGTTTAAAAAGCCGCTGCATGGCGGCTTTTTTTCTATGGCAATGACGGCTGATTCAGCATGGTGGGGTTTGTGTATCCCCGCTGTGCGCGAAAGGGGTGCTATGTTTTGTACAAAATGGGCCGGCAAGACCGACCTTGAATAAGAATTTTACTCGATTTTTTGCAAAAAATCGCGGAGTTTGAGGCGGCGCCTCAAGGTTTTACTTTGGTGCGCCCTTTTTTTTGCTATAGTGCCTGATTTTGGGCGTGCGTTTTTTATGTATGGCCGGGGTTCTGGCTTTTGTTGTGGTTTTTTTTGGTGTTGGGGCATGGGATGTCGTTGTGTTTTTTTGCGGGGGTGTGCCGGCCTTGAGGGCATTGTAGGCTTTTCTGTGTTTGTTTTGACGGTCTTGCATTTCTTCCACATAGCCGGCGCTGATGATGCCCGTAGGCACAGCGATGAGCCCCACGCCCAAAATTGCCACCACCGAGGCCAGCAGTTTGCCTGCATCTGTGACGGGATAAATGTCTCCATAGCCGATGGTGAGCAAGGTGGAGATAGCCCACCACAGGCCGGAAAAAATATTTTTAAATTTATCCGGCTGCACGGGGTTTTCCATGGTGTAGATGAGCGCCGAAGAAATAAGCATCAGCGAGCCTACGGCCAAAAGAGAGCTGATGAGTTCCCAGCGTTTGTGTTTCATCACGGAAAGGATGTTGTCTAGGGTGTGGAAGTAGCGGTTGAATTTTAAAAGCACAAAGAGGCGCAAAATCCAAAGCATACGCAGGCCGGTGACGTCCAGGTGTGTTAGCACCATCAAATAAAAAGGCAAAACGGCCACAAGATCTATGAGGGCGGCAGGTTTGCGCATGTGCCTAAGACGTGCCCGCCAGGCGGGCAAAGTGGGAAACCGCAAAGGCGCTACCCACAGGCGCAAAAGATACTCTATGCTAAAGAACAAGGTGATAAACAGGTTTAAATCGAAAGAAAGGCGGCGCCACCACGGAGGCATGGCAGAAAAACTGTCTAGCATAACCACGGTTACGGCCAGCACGGTGAGAGCGGCGAGCACAATTTTAAGACGAAAACTGGCCAGGCTTTCGTGTGTGTCTGCATTGAGCAGCTTGTGGGCTTCTTTTTGTATGTGTTGGTAGCGCGCGCCGTGTGTCACTTGTGCTTTCACCCCCCTAGCTTTCTATACTTAATTATAATAAGCCGGAGGTAAAACCGCAAGCCACTTCTTTGCAAACGTCCTTTTGTGTGCTATACTACACAAAGTAAACCAAGTATAAGGGAGTAGGAAATGCAAAGAGAAGACTTACGAAACATAGCCATCATCGCCCACGTAGACCATGGCAAAACCACCCTGGTGGACGAAATGTTGGCACAGAGCGGTACTTTTCGCGAAAATGAGCAAGTGGCAGAGCGTGTTTTAGACAGTGGAGATATAGAGCGCGAGCGCGGCATTACCATTTTGGCCAAGAATGCGGGCCTGTATTATAACGATGTTAAAGTGAATATTGTAGACACCCCCGGCCATGCCGATTTTGGCGGCGAGGTGGAACGCGTGCTTAAAATGGTGAACGGCGTGTTGCTTTTGGTAGACGCCGCCGAGGGCTGTATGCCACAAACACGTTTTGTTTTGCAAAAGGCACTGGCGCAAGACCTTTCGCTTGTGATTGTGGTGAATAAAATAGACCGCCCCAACGCGCGCATTAAAGAAGTGATAGACGAGATATTGCAGCTTTTGCTAGACCTTGGCGCCAGCGACGAACAATTTGATGCGCCCATGGTGTTCACATCTGGGCGCAACGGCACGGCCAGCTATTCGCCCGACGACCCAGGGCAAGACCTGCGCCCCTTGTTTGAAACCATTTTGCAGTATGTAAAACCGCCCAAGGGCGAAGCAGATGCACCGTTGGCCGTGTTGGCTTCCAGCATCGACTACAACGAATATGTGGGGCGCATTGGCATTGGCCGCATTGAGCAAGGCACCTTGCGCCAAAACGAAGACGTGCTTTTGGTGGATGCAAACCGCCCCGAGTTGCAACAAAAAGGACGTATCACGGCTTTGTATAGTTTTGAAGGCGTGGGGCGAAAAGCCGTGGAAAGTGCAAAAGCAGGCGACGTGGTGGCATTTTCGGGGCTTACGGATATTCAAATTGGCAACACGGTTACCGGCGTGCAAAACCCTGTGGCACTGCCTTTTTTAAGCATCAGCGAACCCACGGTGGAGATGATATTTTCTGTGAACGATTCGCCTTTTTCGGGCAAAGAGGGAAAATTGCTTACCAGCCGCCAAATTGGCGACCGTTTGGCGCGCGAAACCTTAAAGGATGTGGCTTTGCGTGTGCACACGGGCGACACCACAGAGAGCTTTCGCGTGATGGGCCGCGGAGAGATGCACCTTTCTATTTTGATAGAAACCATGCGCCGCGAGGGCTTCGAATTTTTGGTGGGGGCACCGCGCGTGCTGACATGTGAGGAAGATGGCGTTTTGATGGAACCCATGGAAGAGTTGGTGGTGGATGTGCCACTGGCCTATCAGGGTGCCGTGGTGCAAAAAGTGAGTTTGCGCAAGGGTGAACTGCTGCAAATGTCGCCCCTGAATGACAACATGCGCCTTACCTTTGCCATACCCAGCCGTGGTTTGTTTGGCTATCGCAGCGAATTTTTAACAGACACGCATGGCGAGGGTGTGATAAACACCATTGGCACAGGGTTGGCCCCTTGGAAAGGCGATATCCCCACACGGCAAACGGGCAGCTTGGTTAGTTATGAAACGGGCGAGGCCGTGGCCTATGGCCTGTACAGTGCACAGCAGCGCGGACGCATGTTTGTGGGCCCGGGCGAGGCCGTGTATGCCGGCATGGTGGTGGGTGTTTCGCCCAAAAGCGGCGACATCACCGTGAACGTGTGCAAACGCAAACAACAAACCAACGTGCGCGCCTCCGGCAGTGACGATGCCTTGCGCCTTACGCCGAAATCGTCCATGGGGCTGGAGGAATCTTTAGAGTTTTTAGCGCCCGACGAGCTTTTGGAAGTGACCCCCAAAAACATTCGCATCCGCAAACGTGTGCTCAATCATGAGCAACGGCTGAAAATGCAAAAAAAAGATAAAGCGTAACAGGATGGGCGTGCCAAAAAAGCAGAAACCGCTAGAAAATTAATCATTTTTGTGCTATTGATGCAATATTGTGATATAAAAAAGCAGGAAAATTGGGTGGCTTTCCAAAAAAATCAATGGGCAAAACGACGAAAATTTTTATTGTTTTTTGTATAATATAACAGAGGAGCGTCCATACGTATTTTTGTAAAATACGTATGGACGCTTTTTATTGCAATTGCAGACGAGGGTGAGAGAAAGCTTGTGTGAAAAAACTGTGTGAGGCAACCTTTTTACAGGCGTTCGTGTAACCGTGATGTAACCTTAGTGATGTATAATAGAGAAAAATTAATCGATTAATTAAAAATCAAACAGAGCAACACAGGAGGTATGTCATGGAAAACAAAAATACACATCTAAAATTTCGGCGTTTTGGAATTGGGGTGATCACGTTTTTCTTTTTGGCAAGTTTGCCTTTGACGGCGCTTGCCGGCACCATGCGCTAGTGCCCTAAAATGCGCTTGGAAAACGGGCCGGTGGGGCATAGACCAAAACACAAAAAGAGGGCATCGAAGTGGATGCCCTCTGGATAGAAAACGACATATACACATGTAAATTTTTGTTTTTGCAAAAAACCATGCCTTTGTGGTTTTGCCTTTTTAGAGGGGGCGAACACACAAAGGCATGGGCGATACATTTTGAAAAAATGCCGGCGCTTTGCTGGCATTTCTTTTTTTGGGGCAAAGCTTGACGGTGCCGGCCCTTGGGTTTAAAAGGTGGTGTCGAAACAAAAATGACAGCGTTGCCGCACATGAAATGTTTTAAAATAGATGTTTTCTTTGGGGATGTAAATGGTTTTAAAAATTTCCACAGCAGCCGGCCCGTTGCGTTTTGCAATGCGCACCAGTTGCTGTGTTTCGCTGGCCGACATAAACACGGCAAGCGTGGCATAGTCTCCAAACTGCGGATGCATGGCGTAGGAGCCCTCTACAACACGCATCTTGCGGTTGTTAACGGGCACGCTGCCCGAAAAATCTTGCGAAATGCAACGGTAGGGGCGATAGAAAAAATCGGTTTCGCCGTGCAGTTTGCACAGCACCTCGTTGCAAAAACGCTCGTAGTCCACATGGCCGCCTATTTCTGCCAGCCGTTCTTCGCTGCGCTGATGTGCCTGCAAAAAAAAGTCGTCCATATGGATGAGGTGGCAAGGATACACTTTTTCTAAAAGTTGTGCCAAGGTGGTTTTGCCGCTGGCACATTTGCCGTCTATGGCCAAAATGGGGGCGGGGTTTTCTGCCAGCAGTTTGTCAATTGCCGAAAAAAGTGGCAGAAAATTGGCATATTTGTGTTTTATCACACGGTAGGCAGGGTGGTAGGCCTGTTTGTAGACATTGCTGTGGCCAAAGGGCGGCGTGTTGTTTTGTACGGCCTTTTGCAGTGCCTTTGCCAAGGGGGCGTGGCCATGTTGCACAAGGCAGGACTGTGCCTTTTTGGCGGCGGTCATCAAAGCTTCGTTGTCGCCCAAGGGAGCAGCGGCGGAAAGCGCAAACAAGCTAAAAACCGTGGTGGCAGAAAGAAAACCCTCTTGCACAGCATGCAAATAGAGGCGGCAAAAGCCGCCGCCAATGTCTTCGGTGTAAGGCGTGCCCTGCCCCTGTGCCGTGGGCCATTCGGCTTGCAGCAAAGCGTATGCTTTTTCGCTGTCTGCCAGCAGGTGCCCCGGGCCATATAGGCCTTGGTGCAACAGTTTTGCCACGTCTATGCCTTGCATTTTGGGGTATTTTTGCAGATGGTTTAACAGGGTTTGGCACAGGTTTGGCATGGTTTCCTCCGCGGTGGGCAAGCTAGCTTGCTTTGCCGTTGTTTTTTGTCTTTGCCAAAGGGATGGGCACCTTGGCATGTTTTAAACCGGCGATAAGAAGCGGCACCAGCAACAATTGCAATACGATGCCGGGCAGGGCCGTAAACAGGGCCCCGGCCAAAAATGCATCTGGGCTGAAGCCGCTGCCGGAAAAGCCCAACAACAAAAAGCTGACAGCGCCCCACACAAGGCGCCCTGCCACCATGGCGGAGAGCAAGGCGAGCAGGGTTTGCCACTTTTTGCCTTCTAAACGCTGGTATACAAGGCCGATGACAATGGCATAGCATGCCAATTCAAAGGCCATGGCCAAGGCCGTGGGAAACAAAGGCGGCATGCCAAACAACAAACTGCGCATCAAAGGCGTGATAAAGCCCACGATGCCGCCATAGCGTGGGCCACATAAAATGCCACATACCAGCACGGGCAAGTGCATGGGCAAAAGGGCGCTGCCGATTTCCGGTATTTGCCCCGTGAAAAACGGCAACACGAGGCCGATGGCCACAAACAAGGCGCTAAGGGTAAGTTTGTTGAGTTGTAGATTTTTCAAAATATGCTCCTCTGGGGGCCAAAAGTGCTTTGGTCCTTGCCGTTTTATTTCTTGCCGGTTGCCTGTGTTTTGCCATTTTTTTGCGCAAAAGCAAACAGGGTATTGCTCTTTTGGGAGTGTAGCACAAGGGGCTGTGCTTGTCAATTTGCTCGATGGTGCAAGCGGCAAGGGGGTGGTGCCTTGCCGGGTGTGGGGCACTGTTTTCCAATACGCCAAAATATGCGTGGATTATCTTGGTATCTGTGCTATAAACGAGGAAAGCGAAGAGAGCTTTACCAAGTTGAAATCCGGCCCATTATTTGCTACAATGACAGTGAATATAAGGGTGGAAAAATCCATGTCTATACCGTGCGATGCCGACAATCGTGTTCCCTTGGCCCAATTCGGCCTAAAAACATCGAATGCCATGAAGGGCTTTTTGCAGTTTTTAAGCGGAAGGGGACAAGAAATTGCGCCAATGAGACTCGAGGGAGCGATTGTGGATACCGTCTATATAAAGGAGTACTGAAAACATGAAACTGGGTGTTTTGGCGCGTGCCGTTGTGATGGCGTTTACCGCAGGTTTGCAAATTGTTTTTTGGGTGGGGCTAACCGTTTTGCTGGGCAGCTATGCGGATATTTTGATTTTGATTTTAGCAGTGCTGAATATTTGCTGCACCGTGGCGATTATCATCAGCGACAATTACCCCGAAATTAAAATACCGTGGATTGTGGTGCTGCATTCTCTGCCGGTGGCCGGTGGCATTATCTACTTGGTGTTTGGCAAACACAGAGACAGCCGCCGCAAAAAAAGGCTGCGCGCACAAATAGAAACACAGCAAAAAAACTGGGCCAAGGCGCATTTGCGCATTGATGAAAACATGGTGAGCGGAGAGCGGAACGCGGCGCGGCAATCTGAATATTTGCGCAACATCGCCTTTGCGCCTGCCTATGTCAACACCGAGGTGACATATTTTCCGCTGGGCGAAAACAAGTTTGAGGCCATGCTGCGCGAGCTGGAAACCGCCGAAAAATTTATTTTCTTAGAATATTTTATTATAGAACAGGGCAAAATGTGGAACGCCATCGAGGAAATTTTGATAAGAAAAGCGCAAAGTGGCGTGGATGTGCGCATGATGTATGACGATTTGGGGTGCTTAACCACCCTGCCCGGCAATTTTGCAAAGCGTCTACACAAGCACGGCATAGATTGCCGTGTGTTTAACCCCATGCGTACCTTGTTCAATTCCAATTTTAACAGCCGAGATCACCGCAAAATTTTGGTGATAGACGGCAACATAGGCTTTATCGGCGGGGTGAATTTGGCAGACGAATACATCAACGAGAAAGTGAAATATGGCCACTGGAAAGACACCGCCGTGATGTTGAAAGGCGCGGCCGTGCATAGCCTTAGCGTGATGTTTCTTTCTATGTGGGGCGAACTGACGCAACAAATAGAAGAGTATTCGCAGTATGCGCCCAGCCAAAACTACGAAAGCGACGGTGTTGTGCAGCCCTATGGGGACACACCGCTGGACGAAGATGCTGTGGGCGAAACGGTGTACATGGGCATGCTAAACAGTGCCAAAGATTATGTGTACATCACAACGCCCTATCTTATCATCAGCAGAGAGATGCTGGTGTCTTTAAGCACGGCGGCAAAATCGGGCATAGATGTGCGCCTGATGTTGCCCGGCATCCCAGACAAAAAAATGGTGTGGTTTCTCTCGCGCTCGTACTATAAAACCTTGCTGAAAGCGGGCGTTAAAATTTATGAATACACGCCCGGTTTTATGCATGCGAAAATGTTTGTGAGCGACGATGAAAACGCCGTGGTGGGTACCATAAATTTAGATTACCGCAGCTTGGCCTTGCATTACGAGTGTGGCGTGTGGATGCACCGTTCTTCGGCGGTTTTAAAAGTGAAGGAAGATTACTTAAAAACACAGGCAAAATGCCACGAAATCACCCTGGAAAACCATCCCTATGGCGGGCGGCTTTCGTTGGTTAAGCTGGCTCTTTTGGGTGTTCTGCGCACGTTTTCGCCTCTGTTTTAGGGCGCTTAAAGGTGCATGTGTTGTAAAAATATAACGTGAGTAAAATGTTTTTTAAATAAACGCCCAAAACACCCTGGCCGCGGTTTTGTTTTTTTTAACGGCAGAGGGTGTTTTTGATGCAAAAAACACTTGAATAAAATCATTTGATGGACTATACTAAAAATAGTATGATGAAAAGACTTTGTTTGCAAAAAAATAGCGATATGAACCTTGGGAAAAGGGGAGGCAATTATGCTGTTTAACAAGAAAGTTTGGCAACGTACGGTGGCCACGGCGGTGACGGTGGCACTTTTGGCTTCGCAGGCAACGCCTGTGCTGGCGGCGGTGGTAAAACCCGTGGCAAATGCTGTGGCACAAAATGTGACGCGCTCTACAGAGGTGAGTGGTGCCGGCATCGTGGAAAGTATAGCATTTGTTGATTTGGCGGAAAATGTTAGGCTGCAAAATCAAAGCCTGCCGGTTTCTGCCGAAGAAGAGCAGGGTGAGGCAAGCGCAACACCGGCGCAACCCCCCGAGGAGCCGAACTTCCCAAGTGAAGTGCGTGTTACAGTGAGCTTGCAGCAAAGTAGCCCGGCCCCGGCCGGTGGTGGCACAGGCGACGAAGGTGGCACAGGCGACGAAGGTGGCACAGGCGGCGAAGGTGGCACAGGCGGAGAAGGGGGCACAGGCGGCGAAGGTGGCACAGGCGGTGAAGGTGGCACAGGC
>CAYJIR010000012.1:30357-58891 GCA_964370295.1 uncultured Oscillospiraceae bacterium | reverse complement strand
CATTTTGCGGTGGGGCTGAATAAGCACCCATAGGGGTTTATTCAGCAGGCATTATTTATACGATAGAAACGAGACTGAATGGATAAAAAATATACGGGTGCACTTGTAATACTTGCCATATTTGAAGCAATTGCCATCGTCTTGTGGTTAACCCTAGATGACATTTTTTATTTATTTAATTTCTCATATATCGGAATATGTTTGTCAATCGGTTTATTTTTATATGCAAAAAAATACAAATATGCCCGCAATGTGATGCAGCTTGCCGTCGGGTTATATATGCTTGTTTTTCTTGGTATTATCAATAATGAAAACATGCAAATTGTGGGATTTTGGTACTATCTTTTCCTTGGTGTATTCGAGGCAGCAGTAATACATTATGCAGTGGCAAAAATATTCGGTCCTCTTGTGTTTGGTCGTGGTTGGTGTGGATACGCCTGTTGGACTGCAATGATTTTGGATTTATTGCCCTATAAGCAGCCAATGCTCCCACAAAAGAAATTTTCTTATATAAAATATATCGTTTTTACGTTTTCATTGATTTTTGTGAGTGCTTTGTTCCTCTTGCAAGTGCAAAGTTTGGAAACCATACTGTTTTGGAGCTTTATAATAGGAAATGTAATGTATTACATTGTCGGCATTATCCTTGCCTATACTTGTAAGGACAATCGCGCCTTTTGTAAATATATTTGTCCTGTTACTGTTTTTCTGAAGCCAATGAGTTATTTTTCAATCATTAGGGTAAAGAATGACACCTCAAAATGCATATCATGTAATAAATGTAAAAGAATTTGTCCTATGCAAGTAGATATGATAAGCAATGCACGAAAAAGAAAAAATGCAACGGAATGCATCCTTTGTTTTAAGTGTGTTGACGTATGTCCCACAAGGTCATTGCATCTTTAAAGAAAGATCATAACTTAAAACAACATGCATCGTATAAAATTTCGAAGTTTAGAATGGTTCACATCTGTCGAGCCATATTTTTACTCAAAGGAGTTATCATATGATGATCGCAAAATCGAAAGACAAGCAATTTACCACGGAAATCACCCAACCGGATAGCCCTCACATCAGAACGGTTTATGCCGGCTTGCCTGTGGAAAGCGGCGGGCTTGGCACCGATTTTAGGCCCAGCCAATTGTTGCTTGCGGGATACATTGGCTGCCTAAATATGACCTTACAACAACTTTTGATAGACGATGGCATCACGTTTGAAAACGTTACCGTTTCGGCCGATATAAACACCAAAGAAGAGGGTATCAACAAAATATACACGAAAATCGAAATTGATGCCGATCTGCCTGAAGAAACAAAACAAGTCTTCATCGAGAAAGCAAAAAATTGCTATGTAAAAACTTTATTAACAAACGAAACACAATTTTTCGATATGCCCTAGACTTTCGGCTTTTAATTTTCTTATCAAACCAGGGAAGCGCCTTGATAATCCGTATTCCCATATAATTTCACCTCATGCCTGCCTTTCTTCTTTTGAAAGCTTTAAATATACGGCTTTTTCTCCATATAGAAATAATGCCTGTTGAATAAACCCCTGCAGCCTTCATTCCGCCCCACCGCAATATGCGGTGGCCATAAAAGTGCTTAGAGCAGTGCTTTTATGAGCATACCTTGATGCTATCCACTGTATTTTATCCTTTAAATAAAAGGCGAAACACATGTGCAAGGTTTTTTATGCAAAAAACGGAAGGCCTATCACTCAGACAACACGCATATGGTCACAGATTTGCGTGTTATGAAGGAAGCTCTATTTAGAAAATCATGAGCACAGTTCACTGGAATATTTTCTTTGGTAAATCCTTCTTTCCGGAAATTCATTTCGCATGAAAACAACTTTTTAAACATTGATTATCAAAACAAAAAACCGCTTTTCATAACGAAAAGCGGTTTTTTGTTTTAGTAGTTTAAACATACTTTTTTTATAAATATATTAAATATTCGTTAATCATCCAGTTTTAACACCGCTGTGAATGCTTCGCTCGGCACCTGTACACTGCCAATTTGTCGCATTTTCTTTTTGCCCTCTTTTTGTTTTTCCAGCAGTTTTTTCTTTCGCGTGATATCGCCACCATAGCACTTTGCCAATACGTCTTTACGCACAGCACGCACCGTTTCGCGTGCAATAATTTTTCCACCAAGTGCTGCTTGTATAGGCACTTCAAACAATTGACGTGGTATATTTTCCTTTAGCTTTTCACACAAACGCCTTCCACGAGCATAGGCTTTGTCGGCATGCACTATAAAGCTCAAAGCATCTACCACATCACCGGCCACCAGCACATCTAGCTTCACAAGTTTCGATTCCACAAAACCTTTCAACTCATAATCATAGCTGGCATAGCCACGACTACGGCTCTTAATTGCATCAAAAAAATCGTATACTATCTCACCCAAAGGTAGCTCATAATGCAAATCCACACGCTCTTCATCAAGATATTTCATATCGCGCAACACCCCGCGGCGCTCTTGACACAACTCCATCAATCCGCCCACATATTCTGCAGGGGTATAAATATGTGCATCTACAAAAGGTTCTTCTGCCTTTGCGATACGGCCGGGGTCGGGATAATTGGTAGGGTTTTCTACTGCAATTTGGCTACCATCTGTTAGGGTAAAATGATATTCCACGCTCGGTGCCGTGGTGATAAGGTCTAAATCGAATTCTCTCTCAATACGTTCTATGATAATCTCTAAATGCAAAAGCCCCAAAAAACCACAGCGAAAACCAAAACCCAAAGCCACACTGGTTTCCGGCTCAAAACTAAGAGAAGCATCGTTTAGCTGGAGTTTATCAAGAGCGTCTTGCAAATCCGGATATTTGGCACCGTCTGCCGGGTAAATACCACAAAACACCATTGGCACCACTTTCCGATACCCCGCCAGCGCCTCTTTTGCAGGATTGGCCTGCCCGGTTACAGTATCACCCACGCGAGTTTCACGGACATTTTTTATGCTGGCAACAAAATATCCCACCTCACCTGCCGAAAGACTTTCGGTAGGAAGCATGGCAAGCGGCCCCATATGCCCCACCTCCACCACTTGAAAACGAGCACCGGTGGCCATCATTTGAATGCTATCGCCTGTTTTTAATTGGCCCTCAAACACACGCACATACACCACAACCCCTTTATAGCTATCATACGCCGAGTCGAAAATCAGCGCTTTTAAGGGACCTTCTTCACTGCCACTTGGCGGCGGTATATCGTTCACTATGCACTCTAACACTTCTTCAATCCCAATCCCTGCCTTGGCCGAGATGCGCGGGGCATCTAACGCAGGCAGACCTATCACATCCTCTACCTCTTTGGCCACACGCTCGGCGTCTGCGCTGGGCAAATCCATTTTATTCAATACCGGCACAATTTCCAAATCGTGCTCTAAAGCCAAATAGGTGTTGGCCAAGGTTTGGGCCTCTACTCCTTGGGTAGAATCTACAATCAGCAAAGCACCTTCACAGGCGGCTAAAGAACGGCTAACCTCATAGTTAAAATCTACATGTCCCGGGGTATCGATAAGGTTCAATTCATACTCTTCGCCATCTTTCGCTGTATAATTCAAGCACACAGCTCGCGCTTTAATCGTGATACCTCGTTCTTTTTCAAGTTCCATATCGTCTAAAATTTGGCTGCTCATACGCCTTTGCTCCACACTTTGGGTCAGCTCCAAAATACGGTCGGCCAAGGTAGACTTGCCGTGGTCAATATGTGCAATGATACAAAAATTGCGGATATTTTTCTCTTTCAATCCAGTTCCTCCCGTGCGTTGTTCTGTTTTTTTCCAAGACAAGTCCTTTTTCACTTATCCCTGCGCACCATGCGCTTCGCTTTGTAAACTTTTTTCATCGTACCATATTTTCAACGGAAAGAAAACGTCTTTTTTGTTCGTTTTGTTTTCTTTCCCCAAAGAATTGTGTAAACTGTAAATTTTCTACGCTGCATTTGTTTTTTTATTTGACCCCACCCGTAGTTTTTGTTAAAATAAATACGGACGTTTTTACAGATGAGTTACAACACTTACCATAAAGAATAGGAGTTTTCCCTTGAATTTCCGCAGAACCTATGAACGCTTTTTACGAAAAAGCCATCATGTAAACCGTATTGTCGCCCCTGTTTTGGCGGGTTTATTTCTTGGCACCTGCCTATACACCACTGTTTTGGCACAAGACATGGTTGTGCTTAGTGATTCCGAAGGTTCCAGCCACACTATGCTTACCAGTGGCATGAGCCAACGTGATCTCGTTCTGATGACCGGAGCCGTAACCGATGCGCACGATGAAATTTCCGTAGTGTCCCAAAGTGATGGAGTTTCTAATGTGACTATAAATCGTGCTTTCTTTGCACAAGTACATGCCGATGACACGGTTTATGAAAGTGAAATTGTGGACGGCACGGTGGAAGATCTTCTACAACAACACAACCTACAACTGGAAGGGGACGACTTCGTATTGCCGGCTCTAGACACCCCGGTGACGCCTGGCCTTCATGTAGAGGTGCAGCGTGTTGACTATGAACAAGAAATTTTGCGCACCGATATTGACGAAGAAGAATTGCAAGAATACCACACAGAAATTTTAGAGACAACCCCAGATGCAACATTGGTCACCAATGCCTCAGATATTTACGATGTTGCCTATCGACATACTCTTATCAATGGCGAGATCAATGAAAGCGATATTGTATCTCTCACACCGGTTGTCACCCCGCAAGACCCCGGCAGGGATGAATTGGTTTCTGACGTAATCCATTCTACCATTGACGCCTTTTCCGATGTGGAATTGGATGAAAATGGTATCCCTACAAATGCAACACAGGTGATGAGCGGTGTGTCCACCACAGCCTATTCTTCTTCCGGTGGACGTGGTTCCTCCGGTCTAGGGCTTTTCTGCGGCACCGTAGCCGTCAACCCCAATGTCATCCCCTACGGCACACGCCTATTCATCACCGCCCCCGACCAAAGCTTTGTTTACGGCTATGCCATTGCCACAGATACAGGCACAGCCCTGATGGAGGGGCATGTTGGCATAGATTTGTATTTTGAAACCAACGCCGAGTGTCTTCAATTTGGCAAACGTGCCATGGACGTATATATTCTGGACTAAAGAGCTTGCTTTCGCTTCTCAAAGTCCCTGTTTTCCCTCTAACCCTCTGATTTTATCCATTATTTTTTATTGATATTGCACAAAACCATATACTCTCTTTTTCCTATTTTGCCATTTTAACCAAAAATTCTTGCAATCATCTTTAAAACTGGCTACAATAAGTTTATACGATTAAACTTCTGCATACTTATTTGCCATTGTTCTTTTTTATCTTACCCGTCCTCTCCATTTTTACAATGATTGGCAATTGGTGCCGGAGGTTTTTATGCGCAAATTAAACAATTTGAAAATCGACACAGAACTTTATCACTTTAAAACTGGAAAAAATTATGATTGCTGGAAATTTTTAGGCTCGCAACTGTGCGAAGTGGGCGGCCAAGCCGGTGCCTTGTTTCGGGTGTGGGCTCCACGAGCTAAAACCATGAGTGTTGTGGGCGATTTTAACAGCTGGACGCCCGGTGCGCATCCCATGTATCACCTCTCGAAAACCGGTGTGTGGGAGTGCTTTATACCCGGTCTTAAAAATTACGACATTTACAAATACTGCGTTACAACGCCCGACGATAATCTCGTCTTCAAGGCAGATCCCTACGCTTTCCACAGCGAAACACGCCCTTCAAATTGTAGCAAGTTATACGAATTAGAAGGATATTCTTGGCAGGATACACAATGGGAAAGAAATAAGAAGCGAAAAAACATGTTAAACAATCCCATGAATGTGTATGAGCTCCATTTGGGTAGTTGGAAAATACATCCCGATGGCAACCCCTATAGCTACCGAGACTTGGCTCATGAGCTCATTCCTTATGTTCAAGATATGGGATACACACACATTGAACTTATGCCCATCACTGAATACCCGTTTGACGGCAGCTGGGGCTACCAAGTTACCGGTTATTTTGCTCCCACCAGCCGTTATGGAACACCTCATGATTTTATGTACCTTATTGACCAATGCCACCAAGCCGGCATCGGTGTGATTATTGATTGGGTTCCTGCTCATTTCCCCAAAGATGAATTTGGGCTTTATCGCTTTGACGGCACCCCCTGTTATGAAGACCAAAACCCTCGTAGGGCCGAGCACCGAGAGTGGGGCACCATGGTGTTTGACTTTGGTCGCACAGAAGTGCAGTGTTTTCTGATCTCCTCCGCTTTGTTCTGGCTGGATATGTACCACATCGATGGCCTGCGCTTCGATGCCGTTGCCAGCATGCTTTATTTAGACTATAACCGCCAGGACGGCGAATGGGAAGCAAACATACACGGTGGAAATGGCAATTTAGAAGCCATGGATTTTTTGAAAAAAATCAACACGGCGGCCTTTAAACGCCATCCCGGCGTATTGATGATTGCCGAGGAATCCACGGCATGGCCGCTGGTTACTGCGCCGGTTCACGATGGCGGCCTTGGCTTTAACTTCAAATGGAACATGGGTTGGATGAATGATATGTTAAGCTATATGTCTACTGACCCCATTTTTCGCAGTAGCATTCATCAACGCTTAACCTTTAGTTTTTTTTATGCCTTCAGCGAAAATTATATCTTGCCAATCAGCCACGATGAAGTGGTGCACGGAAAATGCAGCTTAATTGGCAAAATGCCCGGTTTTTATCATGATAAGTTTGCAGAAATGCGCGTGTTTATGGGATACATGATTGCACATCCCGGTAAAAAACTTATGTTCATGGGCCAAGAATTTGGCCAGTTCACAGAGTGGAGCGAGGCAAAAGCACTGGATTGGATGTTGCTTGAATATGACACGCACAGCCAATTGCACGCGTATTCGAAGGCCTTAAACCATTTTTATCTTGAGCACTCTTCCCTTTGGGAATTAGACAACAGCTGGGATGGTTTCCAGTGGATTGTGGCCGATGATTACAGCCAAAATGTATTGGTGTTTATCCGCCGAAATAAAAAGGGTCGCCAGCTGATTATCGTGTGCAATTTTTCACCCGTGCAGCGAGATGCCTACCGCTTTGGCGTACCAGAGAGCGGTAGCTACACCTTATTATTCAGTAGCGACGACACCCAATTTGGCGGCAATGGCTATCATAATACCAACATACGCAGCCGCAAAGGGGAAATGCATGGATTTGCTCAATCCATCGGCATTACCATTCCACCTTTGTCCATCACCGTATACGATGCTCCGCAAGGGACCGTTTTGCCGCAGAACAAAATAGACAATGAGCCTACCCAAAAACAACCCTCCTAATAGTACTTGGATTTTCACCTTCTTCAGTAGCTTTTCTTTATAACATTTCTTCCTGTTTTTGCCTTATTTCCGATATTTTATTGTAATCATATTTTCTATATATAAAATTAAAACAACACGGAGGATCTCATATGAAAGAATGCATTGCCATGTTGTTGGCCGGTGGGCAGGGTTCCCGGCTATACACACTCACAAAGAAGTTGGCCAAACCGGCCGTACCTTTTGGAGGAAAATACCGCATTGTAGATTTTCCTCTTTCCAACTGTGTTAATTCCGACATTGACACGGTTGGTATTCTTACACAGTATTTGCCCATGGTTTTGAACGACTATATTGGAAATGGCCAGCCTTGGGATCTAGACAAAAGCTATGGTGGCGTGCATATACTTCCACCCTATCAAAAAGCCAGTGGCAGTGATTGGTATCGCGGCACAGCCAATGCCATCTATCAAAACATCAATTTTATCGAGCGTTACAACCCACAATATGTGCTTATTTTATCCGGCGACCATATTTATAAAATGAATTATGGTAAAATGTTGGATTTTCACAAAGAAAAACAGGCCGATTGCACCATCGCCGTCATGGATGTGCCTCCGGCCGAAACCCATCGTTTTGGTATTATGACAGCCAACGAGGATAATTTTATCACAAAATTTGAAGAAAAACCCAAACATACCAATTCCACCTTAGCCTCTATGGGCGTTTATATCTTCACTTGGAGCAAACTTAAGGAAGTGCTTGAAAACGATGAAAATGACAATACTTCTGACAATGATTTTGGCAAAAACATCATTCCGAAAATGTTGGATGTCAAAAGAAAATTGCTGGCCTATCCGTTTGTAGGGTACTGGAAAGATGTGGGCACCATAGAAAGTCTTTGGGAAGCCAACATGGACTTGCTGGATCCCAACCAACCTCTTGATATGCGCGATAAAACTTGGAAAATATACTCACGCACAGCCGGGCGTCCTCCACACCGTGTGGGTATTAATGCCAAGGTTGAAAATGCCATGATCACCGAGGGGTGCATCGTAGAAGGCGAGGTAGAATCCTCTGTTTTATTTGCAGGCGTGCAAGTAGAAGCCGGCGCCGTGGTGCGAGATTCCGTTTTAATGCCGGGTGCCATTGTAAAAAGTGGTGCACAAATAAATTATTCCATCATCGCCGAGGATGCCATCATAGAAAAAGGAGCCGTAGTGGGCATGCGCCCCGAACATTTAAGCGACCTTAGCAATTGGGGTGTTTCTGTGGTAGGCGAAAATGTGGTTATTGGTGCTGGCGCCCTCGTGTCGCCCAAAGCCATGGTAGAAGAAAATGTACAGGAGGGAGCAAAAGTATGAGCATAGGAAATGCACTTGGAATTATTTTTCCAAACCTCCACGGCGAAACCTTTCCCGAACTCACTATAAATCGCACCATGGCCTCTGTTCCTTTTGGCGGGAGATATCGCCTTATTGACTTTTCGCTATCTTGCTTCACGAATGCCGGCATTCGCAACATTGGCATAGTGGTTCGTCAGAATTATCAAAGTTTAATGGCGCATCTTGGAAACGGTCGCGAATGGGACCTTTCCAGCAAACGCGGTGGTCTTATTATTTTTCCACCTTATGGACGCGAGGGTTCTTTTTATAACGGCCGTGTACAGGGGCTTGCCTCTATTTTGCAGTATTTAGAAGAACGTCGCGAACCTTTAGTTGTGATGAGCGATTGCAACTATGCCTATCATATGGATATTAAAAAAGTGGTTCATGCACATCTCGACAGCGGTGCCGACATTACCGCAGTGTACGAACGCAGGGCCATAGAAGGTGGTATTAAAAACGACAATCACACCTTTACCTTAAAACCGGACGGGTTTATCAGCGAAGTGCGTATCCAAGAGTACCGTGAAGGAATCCATTGCCTTGGAATGGAAGTTTTTGTAATCGGGCGAAAATTGTTGATTGCTGCCGTGCGCGAAGCGATGGCACAAAGCAAATTTAATTTTATGGCCGATATCCTTGCGGCAAACCTGCACAGCTATCGCGTTTTCGGCTACGAACATACCGGTTATCGCGCCCGCATCCATGACATGCAAAGTTACTACCAAGAAAATTTACGCTTGCTTCAGCCCGGAAGCCTAGAATCTTTATTCCCCGAACAGCTTCCTATTCTCACTAAGGTGCACGATGAATCACCTGTGGTGTATGCCATTGGCTCCCATGTTCAAGACAGCATGCTGGCAGACGGGTGCTCCATTGAAGGCAGCGTGTATAATAGCGTTCTTTCCCGTGGGGTTCGTGTTGGAAAAGGCGCTAAGGTGCACAATTGTGTATTGATGCAAAACACACAAATTGAACCCGATACCTATTTAGAAAATGTCATCACAGACAAAAATGTCATCATAAAATCCGGCCAAAATTTAGTAGGCGCCAAAAACTTCCCCATTTACATCGGAAAAAACAGCGTGGTTGGTACTTCTTCATAGCCCTTTTCTCTATGTCTACAACGAAGTGCTCCTCATTTACCAAGGTCTCTTACTCGCTAATTTCGCACAATAGAAAGGGTGTGCCACCATGAAAATTTTGTTTGCTGCCAGCGAATCGTACCCTTTTTTCTCATCCGGCGGCTTGGGTGACGTTATCGGTAGCCTACCGGCCGCGATTAAAAAACAAGATACAGACGTTCGCGTCATTTTGCCTCTCTATGGAGATTTGGGGGAGGAATGGAGAAAAAAACTCCATTATATAACTAATTTCACTGTTTCTGTGGGTTGGCGCAGCCAATACTGTGGCCTCTTTGAGTTGACGCACAACGGTGTAACCCATTATTTTTTAGACAATGAGTACTATTTTAAACGGCATGGGCTTTACGGCTTTTATGACGACGGAGAACGCTTTGCCTTTTTTTCGCGTGCTGTGTTAGAAGCCCTTTTCCACATGGATTTTTCCCCTGATATCTTGCACTGCCACGATTGGCAAACCGCACTTGTTTCTGTATATTTAAATTTATACTACCGCAGCATCGAAAAGTTTTCGGGTCTAAAATGCATATTCACCATCCACAACTTACAATACCAAGGGGTTTATGGCTTTGAAATATTAGAAGAAACCTTAGGTGTTGGGCGAAAAGACGCTCATCTACTGGAATTTAATCGCAGCATTATTTTCTTAAAAGGCGCCTTGGAATGCTCCGACAAAATCACCACTGTTTCCCCCACCTATTCTCAAGAGATTTTAGACCCTTGGTTTGGGCACGGCATGGAAACTTTTTTACAAAAGAAATCGTACAAACTTTGTGGCATACTAAATGGCATAGATACCGATGTGTACAACCCTGCCACCGACACGGTTCTTGCCAAGTGTTACGACGATACCACCGCCTCGGTCGGAAAAGCCGCCTGCAAAAAAGATTTGCGCCGTGAGTTCTCCCTTACAAACAGCAAAACCCCCCTTATTGGCATGGTAAGCCGCTTAACCGACCATAAGGGCTTTGATTTGATTTGCCAAGTGGCCGATAACCTTATCGAAGCCGGTTTCCAATTTGTTTTGCTAGGCTCCGGCGAATATGACTATGAACAATATTTTGAAAAATTAGCCTTACGTTATCCCAAAATGGTAGGCGCGCGTATTGGTTTTATTCCGGAACTTGCCCGCAAAATTTATGCCGGTGCCGATATGTTTTTGATGCCAAGCAAGGCAGAACCCTGTGGCCTTTCACAGTTGATTGCTTTGCGTTACGGTGCCGTTCCTATTGTGCGATTCACCGGTGGCCTGCGTGACACTGTTTTCGACTCGTTTGACGGCGAGGGCAATGGCTTTGTTTTTTCCGGCTACAATGCACACGAAATGCAAGATGCCTGCATGCGTGCCAAAGATGGCTTTGACAATGCAAATGGCTGGGACATACTGGTTCGTCGTGGCATGCAATGTGACTATAGCTGGAATCAATCGGCCTTGCAATATCTTTCTCTATATAAAGAAGTATTTACTTTATGGTAGCTTCCTCGCAAAAAGTATAGAGGCTACCTCCTTTTAGGAAGTAGCCTCTTTTTTCTATTCATATATTTACAGTTCTAATTCTATCTTGCGTCCAGTGGTTTGATAGGCCGTATACTTCACACCCACCATATCAAACATTCTCTTGCTAGCAACCGTTTCATCCTGGTTCGCGTATTTGTCAGACAAATACACCACCTCAGCAATGCCGCTTTGAATAATCGCCTTTGCGCACTCGTTACAAGGAAATAGAGTGGTATATAAAACCGCCCCACGCAGCTCTCCACCTGCGTGGTTCAAAATGGCATTTAGCTCTGCATGGCACACATACATATACTTTGTATCCAAGGGGCTTCCGTCTCGCTTCCATGGCATGGCATCATCCAAACATCCCGTGGGCATCCCGTTGTATCCTAAAGATAAAATTTTATGCTCCCTACTAACAATGCATGCACCCACCTGCGTGCTGTTATCTTTCGAACGATGTGCACTAAGGCAGGCAATGGCCATAAAGTATTCTGCCCAGGAAATATAATTTTCTCGCTTCATAGTATCCCCTCTTTCTACCTCCATCATATCACAGCCATTTTTTTACGGCAAGCTTCTCTTTCCTACAAAAAGCAAAAAGAACTGCGGGGGGCGCAGTTCTTTCTACATAAGAAGGGTGGGAAAGTACAAACAAAGGAAATACTTATCGCGTTTTTTACTTTATCAAATCACAGCCAATTTGTCAAAAGCAGTTTTGCCCATATTTCTTAATTTATTTTTGTTTTTTTCTATTATATTGAAATATTATTTAGTTTTTTCTTTTATTTAGTATATTTAATAATGTTTTTGTTTTTCTGCTTTCCTCTACACTTTATTTTATAAGGAGTTTTTATGGATAGTTTAGATCATCATATTTTGCAACTGTTGCAAAAAAATGCACGCATCACAATTAAAGAAATAGCGCGGCAAGTAAACCTCACCTCACCTGCAGTGTCCGAACGAATTCGGCGCATGGAAAAGCAAGAAATCATTCTGGGCTACACAGTACTTCTTAACTCAAACTTTAATAAAAACAACATAAATGCGCTTATATCTATCACTGTTCCCATCGCCGACAGGAGCACTTTCCGCGAAGTTGTAAAAGCAAGGCCGGATATTTTAAAGTGCTATCATGTTACGGGGTCTCAAAGCTTTATGATGCGTGTACGCTGCGAAGACATTGGGGCCTTAGAACAACTACTTGGGCAATTGCAGAAAATAGGGCATACCAACACACAAATTATACTGTCAGATATTACTATGGCCAATCCCTAACTCTTGATTTATAGCTTAGCTGCGTGTTTTTAAGAACCTGTCGGCATTTTATATTTTACAAAAAACAGCGTCCCAATTGCATTTTCTTGCACTTCGTGTTATACTATTTTTTGTTCTAATGTCTGCACGTACGCATTAATCCCTTTTTCAAATTGTTTAGGAGGAAATATGCCAAGTAAAAAAGAGAATTTCGTGGAAAACTTTAAAGTTTACCTAATTAAGACCAAAAGTGGAAAAGCCTTAGAAATTGGAGATTTCAGCCATGACAACGGTGGCACAGTGCGCATTTGGAGCACTGCAGACGGCGAGACCCAACAGTGGATGTTTGAGAAGGTAGCCGGGGATTACTATAAAATCATCAACATTTTTTCCGGCAAAGTTTTAGATGTTGCCATGCAAGGCACAGAAAATGGCACTTGGGTGCACCAATGGGACTACTTGGGTGCCGACAGCCAATTGTGGAACATAGAAAAAGTGGGCCGTGGCTATTTTAAAATTTGTTCTAAACTTTCTGGCAAATACTTAGATTTAATGGGCCCCGGCCTTACCGACGGCACTGCTGCGCACATTTGGGAAGCCACCGACAACATCAGCCAACGCTGGAAGTTGGTTCCGCTTACACCCGTGGCCGAGAAGGCAAAAACAAAAAGAACACTTGCTAAAAAAGTGGCCCCCAAAAAAACCGCTGTTAAAAAGGCACCTGCCAAAAAAACACCGGTTCGAGCTGCTAAAAAAACAACTCCTGTTACAGTAGGTACCACCAAAACCACTGAAAAAAACAAAGAGGCCTAACCAAGACCTCTTCAAAGTCTTTTTTAAAAGTAGACAGAAGGCTTTTGCCCGCTGTCTACTTTTTTCATTTAATGCCCCCTGAACAAATAAAACCAACATATACAAATTTACTATTTTCATTTTGTGAAAAAGTGCCCTGTGTTTTCCCTTTTAATCACAAAACCCTTGCACAAAGACAACACACAAAGTAACACGGGCTGCGAACCCGCATAACTGTACGTGTTGCAAAAAAATCACATCTACAAGCACTTCCCATGCAAAATCGGTCTATTCTTTCGCCCTTAACACCAAGTCCTCTTTTTGTTTTTTCCGCATTTTCTTTAGCCGTGCTTCTTCTTTCATGGCCTGTGCTTTACTTTCAAATTCTTTTGCATACACCAACTTAACGGGGCGGCGATGTCTGGTGTATTTCGCCCCTTTGCCATCATTATGCGCCCGCACTCGTTTTTCTAAGTCATTCGTCCATCCCGCATACAAAGTATTATCGGAACATCGCAGCAAATAGGCCCAGTTCACAGCTTCTTTTGTGACGCACTACGGTCGGCCTCACTTTGGGCTTTTCGGCGTTGCTCGGCCTCTCTTGCCATAAGAGCCAATTTTCGCGCGCTTTCCTCATGCTCTACCACCGCCATAAAACCGGACGCATGGCAAAAATGAATGTCGGAAATTCCGGTGATTCTCTGTAATTCCTCCTCAGGCTTGCCGCGCCATTGCCCCGGCAATGGAACTTTCAGGCCCAATTTTCCACTAAAATCACGTGGCACACATTGCAAACTAATGCCGCCACGTGGCGACGGATGAATCACAAATTCTGCATCACTTTCTATCAATACCGGCTTCCACGGCACATAGGTAGATAACACCACTATGCCTTCTTTCATATTTTTCAATGCTTTTTCCGCCAAGGCCTTGCCCCTGTGTGTTGCCGCAAAGCCTTCTATGCGCCGCTCCAGCAATTTTTGTGCCACATACAGTGCCTCTTCAAAAGCTTTGCCCTCGTCCTCGTTTGCATCCCAAGACGGATTAAATGCACCAATTAAAGCTGCCACAGCATTACCTGTGCCATTATTGTCGTCTAAATCCAATGGTTGAATAAATTTTTCATCAAAACGTTTTGCCTCTTCCAAAGGCAATAAGTAATGCCCATATTCTTTCCACAACAAACCAAACGCAGCATAGGGCATTCCATTTGGTCGGCGCTTGCGCTCTTTTTCATGGTGGTCGAATTCGCCATTGCCTATATCAAAAGCGATTCCATCAAAATTTTTGGGGACATTAAATCCACGAAAAATACGAATATCCGGCCGCAAAATACGCAAGAGGGCCGCTGAAAAAACATCATCGGCATGAAAGCGCCCCGCGTGCGTAAATCCTAATTGTGGTAAATTTGCCGGGTTTGGTACGGTTGTCATTTTGTTTCCTCCCTATTTATCTTTACTCTACCATCATAGTACATCCTGTGCACTAGGTCAAATTTAAAATAAAAACTACATTTTGTGTTTCTTCCCCTTGCTTACATCAAGATATAGTAGTAAAATAAAACGGATATCAATTTATTTACAAAGAGGAGTTTATAAATGGCATTTGAAATCACAGAGAATGCACGACAAGTGCTACAACGACGTTACCTAGAAACCGATGATGCCGGCACTTTACTGGAAACCCCCGAAGACATGCTGCGTCGCGTGGCAAAATCTATAGCCGCCGCCGACGATTTATATACAGACTACAACGCCAACGACAGTGAAGCGGTGTTCTATGAGATGATGGAAAGTTTACGTTTTTTACCAAACTCGCCCACTTTGATGAATGCCGGACGACGTCTTGGGCAGCTTTCCGCCTGTTTTGTATTGCCTGTGGAAGATAGCATGGAGGGCATTTTCGAATCTGTTAAGAATGCAGCGCTTATTCATAAATCCGGCGGTGGAACAGGGTTTTCTTTTTCTCGCCTTCGTCGAAACGGCGCACCGGTAGGCTCTACCGGTGGTGTGGCAAGCGGCCCCATTAGCTTTATGAAAGTATTTAACACTGCCACCGAAGCCGTAAAACAAGGGGGCACCCGCCGTGGTGCCAACATGGGTGTTTTGCGTGTAGACCACCCCGATATTTTAGAGTTTATAGCTTGCAAACAAGACACACGCGAAATCACAAATTTCAACCTTTCCGTCGGCCTTACCGAAGCATTTATGCAAGCGGAGGCCGCCGGCGAAAGCTATCCCTTGGTGGATCCCTATCAAAAAACGATTTGTGGCGAATTAAATGCACGAGAAGTTTTTTCTAAAATTGTACAAGCCGCTTGGTCTACCGGTGAGCCGGGTATATTGTTTTTAGACCGTCTCAACCGCAACAATGTTGTGCCGTCCGAAGGCGAGTTTGAGGCTACCAACCCCTGTGGTGAACAACCTCTGCTTGCCTATGAATCTTGCAATTTAGGTAGCATCAACCTGTTAAAAATGATAAACCCCAACACTTTAGAAATCGATTGGGAATTGCTGCGCACAACCGTGGCCGATGCTGTGCATTTTTTGGACAATGTTATTGATGTAAACCACTATCCTTTGCCGCGCATTGCCGAAGCTACACGGGCAACACGCAAAATCGGCCTTGGGGTGATGGGCTGGGCCGACTTGCTTTCGGCGCTAGGCATCCCCTACAACAGCAACGCCGCTTTGAACTTAGCCAAAAAAGTAATGTCGTTCATCCAAACAGAGGGCCATCTTGCCTCTTGTCGTCTTTCTAAAACGCGCGGTTGCTTTCCCTTGTTTGAAAACTCTACCTTAGATCGAAAATCTCCACAGCGCAATGCCACCATCACCACCATTGCTCCCACGGGCACGCTTTCCATCATTGCGGGATGTTCCTCGGGCGTAGAGCCGGTATTTGCCCATGCCTATATTCGTAACATCATGGACAACACCGAGTTTTTAGAGGTTAACCCTGTATTAAAAGCAACCTTAGAAGACCAGGGAATCTATAGCGAGTCCCTGATGCACAAAATTGCTCAGGAAGGCAGCATCGCACATCTAGAGGAGATTCCCCTTCCCATTCGAGAAGCTTTTGTATGTAGCCACGATATTCCCCCGGAGTATCATGTAAAAATGCAGGCCGCTTTTCAACGCCACACAGACAACGCTGTTTCCAAAACCATAAATTTTTCCAAAGAGGCCACGCAAGAGGATGTGGCCAACGCCTACAGGCTTGCTTACCACGAAGGCTGCAAAGGCCTTACCATCTATCGTGACGGAAGCCGTGATAGCCAAGTATTAAACATCGCCTCGGTAAACCATGCCACAAGCGACAACAACAGCATACCTGCCTGCGAAGCATGTGATGCCCCCTATGGACAAATACAGCCTCGCAAGCGGCCTGCTGTCACCTCTGGCTTCACCGAACGGATGAAAATAGGTTGCGGCAATTTATATGTCACCGTTAACTACGATGAAAAAGGAATTTGTGAAGTTTTCACAAGCACCGGCAAAGCCGGCGGCTGCTCCAGCCAAAGCGAAGCCACCGCACGACTTGCCAGTGTGGCTTTGCGCAGCGGAATGAGCGTAGACGAAATATACAACCAGCTAAAAGGCATCCGCTGCCCCTCTACCACGCGCTTAAGTGGTATGAGTTGCACCTCCTGCCCCGATGCCATAGCCCGGGTTGTTCAAAAGGTGGCCCGCCACATCGAGCAAAATCGAACCGGCGGCAACACCCCCCTGCCCGAGCAACCTGTTGGCGTTAAAAAGAACATCAAAACAACAGAAAAACAAGTTTTTAGCCCACATATAAATGCAGATGATACGCAAGAGCGGCTTTGCCCCGAGTGCAACAAAGCGCTTCGTCACGAGGGTGGCTGTGTGATTTGCCGTAGCTGTGGCTTCTCTCATTGTAGTTAATCGGTTTTATAAATATAGCAAACTGCCCAAATTTAATCTTATATTTTTTTAAACATTTTCTTGCCCAAATACTTGTAAATTACGGTCTGTATAAACTATGTTTTAAGCCCATTGTTGATAACTCTGTTGAAAGTGTTAAAAAGTGGCTATTTTGCCCCCTCTCGCTTTCAACAAATAAATTTTGGCCTTGAAAGCTCTTTAAACTTTATGTTGAACAGCAGCTGGTACTCTGTTATACTAAAGGCATCTCGCAAAGAACAGATTCTTATTTTAAACATATTTTCGTTATTTATTTTATATTTTGACTGATTTTGGAGGATACTCTATGAAATGGCTGTATCGACTAGAACATAAATACGGCAAATACTATCTCCGTGGCCTTATGACCATCATTGTAATAGGCATGGCTGCTGTATATGTCTTGGACATGGCTGCCGTTGGTGCCGGTTTCAATATGACTTCATTGCTCAGCTTAAATCGCAGCGCTATTTTACGCGGAGAAGTGTGGCGACTTATCACATTTATCTTTGTGCCCAGCAGCACAAGCCCGCTTTGGCTTCTCATCTCTCTTTACTTTTATTATATGATGGGGCGTAACCTTGAATACCTTTGGGGTGGTTTTCGCCTCAACCTTTATTATTTGGTGGGTGTCATTGGGGCCATTATCTCTTGTTTCATCACGGGCTTTGGCACCAATGTCTATTTAAATCTTTCTTTATTTTTAGCTTTTGCCACCATCGCACCAGACACCGGCTTTATGCTCTTTTTTGTACTCCAAATTAAAGCCAAATGGTTGGCTTTGGGTTATGCGGCATTTCTTGCCGTGCAACTTGTTTTTCAATTTTTTGCCTCACCCATTTTTGGGGCACTTATGTTGGTTTCTCTTTTGTTTAGCCTTATCAACTATGCCCTATTCTTTGGCAACACGCTAATTCGAAACACCAGGGAACAAATACGCATTAGTCGCAATCGCCGCAACTGGCGCGGACGTTAAAAGAGGTTTTTGTGAAGTCAGCCACACCATTTTTTAATAATACTCTGCAACTCTCTAAATTGCGCACACGCTTTTTTGTGCCGGGTCACAAGGGCAACGCCGAGGCACTCCCTCCTTTTTCTTCTATTTTGCCTTTTGATTTAACCGAAATTGAAGGTGCAGACAACCTTGCATACCCCCGTGGGTCTTTGTTGGAAAGTCAAATAAATATGGCCAAAGCCTTTGGTAGTGCTGCCACCTTGTACTCTACCTTTGGCACTTCCAGTTGCATCGAAGCCATGTTACACTTATATCTTAGCCCCGGTATGCCTGTTTTAATGGCTAGATCTTGTCATGTTTCGGCCCTACGCGCCCTTATCTTTACGGGCGCTTTTCCTGTGTGGCTACCTCTTGAAAACGGGCGTGTAACCCCCTCTTGTTTACAGTCTGCCTTGCAGCAGCATCCAAAGGCGTCTGTATATCTTACCTCTTTTGATTACTTTGGCCGTTGTCCCAATATTTCAGCTTTGGCAAATATATGTAAACAGGCCGGCAGTGCCCTTTTGGTCGACAACGCACACGGTGCTCATTTGGCTTTTTTAAAACCCTCTTTGCATCCCTTGCATCTGGGCGCCACCACTGTGGCCGATTCTGCCCACAAAACCTTGCCTTGTCTCACAGGGGCCGCTCTTCTTCATTTAAGCAATGCTGCACAGGCTGATCTGGCACGTGAATTGCTAAACTTGTATAGCTCTACCAGCCCACACTATCTGGTCTTGGAAAGCTTAGATTTGTGTGCCGGCCAATTGCTGGATGCCGCTTTAGATTTTCAGATTGCCGCACAACATCTTGAACAATTAAGCGGCCAATTTCCCCATCTATGCGAGCACAATGATGATCCTCTCAAGCTATGTTTGAATCCTGCCAAAGGCGGTTGGCCTCTCGCAGACTTTTTGCACGTTCTTTTTCAAAACCAGATTTTTCCAGAATTTTATGACGATGAACGCGTTGTTTTCATGGCAAGTGCCTGCAATTGCAAGGAGGACTTTACTGCACTTGCCAATATCCTTAACCAATTTCCTGCACGCCCTGCACTACAAAGCAAACCTTTATTGCCCTTTACGCTACCGCAAATTATCTGTAGCCCTCGCGAAGCCTATTTTGGAAAAAAAGAACGTGTATTGCTAGGTGATGCCATTGGACGCGTAGTGGCTGGTTTAAACACTCCCTGTCCACCGGGAGTTCCGCTACTTGTTCCGGGTGAGCAAATAACGGCCGAACATATCCCCCATCTCGCTAAAGGTAGTATTTTCGAATTGGATGTGCTACAATAATATATATATATGTTCCATTTTTTCGAATTTTGTAAACGGGAAGGCTGTGAGGATACTTTGCATATTTCGCATAGATACAGCACCCTATTTCTGTTTTGTTCATCATGCAAGGGCCAATTACCATGAAACAAGATATGGCTTTGCATACGGTTCTGGGAAATGATTTTGTACGTTCTACACTCATTTATGCATTGCAGAACGATAGTTTGCCCCACGCCGTGTTGCTCACCGCGCCCGACGGCTGTGGCCGTAACTATTGGGCACGCTGCCTAGCGGCCGATTATTTATTTCCGGATAACCCCACCGCTGCCAAAGCTGTTTTGTGTGGTGAAAGCTCCGAAGTCATCTGCGTTAGGGGCGAGGGATCTTCCGGCCAAATAAAAGTGGAACGTATTCGAAACATGCGTTTAAACATACACCAAACCGGCCTTTCTGCCAAAGGTCGCGTGGTACTTGTACGGGATGCTCAGTGTATGATGCCCCCCGCAGCCAATGCACTTTTAAAGGTTCTGGAAGAACCGCCCGCCGGTGTGCTTTTTATTCTCACCGCACGGGATGCCACCGCCTTACTGCCCACCATACAAAGCCGCTGTGCGAAGTATTCTTTGGTTGAGATCTCCTTGCCCGATACAGAAAAATTCTTACTGCAGCATGGCGCCACAGCAGAACTTGCCTCTCTGCTTGCCGGCGTATATGGTGGCAAGCCGGGGCTCTGCTTGCAGCTATTGCAAAACGAAGAACGCATGCAAATTTTGCGCCATGCGCAAGCAACGTGCAAAGCGGCAGCAAATAACGATTTGTATACTTTGTTGTGTTTATTTTCTTCTCTTGAAGGACGAAAAGACGAAGATAAAGCGCATCGTTTTCTTTTTTTATCAGATTTTTCCCAGCTTTTAAATGCAAGCATGCACAACACAATTACCCCGTTGCATGGGGGAATTTCTTTGCGGCAAGCCACCTGTTTTTTGCCACTGGTACAACAATCTCTATTCGATTTACAGGCCAATATGGCCCCCAAATTGGTGTTTAGCTCTTTGGCCATCCACCTTACAGAGGAAATTTTATGAAAACAATTATACATGTCCGCTTTAAAGAAGGTGGAAAAAGTTATTATTTTGATCCAGCCGGTTTGCAAATTCAAAACGGCAACTATGTTATGGTGGAAACCAGCCGCGGCACCGAATGTGGCGAAGTGGTACATGGTCCACATGATGTACCCGATTCGAGTGTTTCTCAAGCTTTAAAACCTGTTGTTCGCCTAGCTGACGATGCCGATATCCGCCGTATGCGTCAGATGCGTGAAGACGAACATCGTGCTTTTAGCGTTTGTGAAGAAGCCATCATACGTCACAAACTCGAAATGAAACTGGTTGATGTTGAATTCTTGCAAAACCAGGGAAAAATATTGTTTTATTTTACGGCCGATGGTCGCGTGGATTTTCGCGAACTGGTAAAAGACCTAGCCTCGGTTTTTCGAACCCGCATTGAATTGCGTCAAATCGGTGTGCGCGATGAATCAAAAATGATAGGTGGCCTTGGCATTTGTGGGCAGCCATTCTGTTGCAATCGATTTTTAAAAAACTTTCAACCTGTATCTATTAAAATGGCCAAGGAACAAGGGCTTTCCTTAAACCCCACCAAGATATCCGGCAGTTGTGGCCGTTTGATGTGTTGCTTGGCCTACGAACAACCCGCCTATGAATACCTCAGTAAAATCACCCCTGGGCTTGGCAGCGTGGTGCAAACACCCGATGGAAACGGCACCGTAACCGAGGTGAATTTAATCACCGGAAAATTACGCGTACGCTTAGAAGAAATACCCGACATTACGCCACATTATTATCATAGAGACGATGTGACTTATCTGCGTGGTGGCAAACGCAAACCCATAAAACCGCAAGATAAAAAAAATGACGACAAAAAAGAGAAAGAAACTGTCTAAACATTCCCCCATACTTTTGCAAAAAGCACATATGATTTTTTCTTGCAATATGGCAATCCTATGGTAAAATAAAAAAGAAGAGCATGACAGCTCTGTTTAAATACTTATGTAAAGGAGGCTTAACCATGGCTTACAAAATTAATTCCGATTGCATCTCCTGTGGTGCCTGCGAGGGCGAATGTCCTGTGGAAGCTATTTCTGCTGGCGACGGCCAATTTGTAATTGATGCCGACGCTTGCATCGATTGTGGTACCTGTGAGGGTGTTTGCCCCACTGGCGCCATCTCGGCAGACTAAGCTTGAACAGCATTATTTTAAAATTTTAGTTTATGGAACGGAAAAAATGGCGGACACGGCTTTGTGTCCGCTTGATTTTTTTCAGTGGATACATTATGATAGAAAAAAAAGTGGAAATTCTACCTGGTGGCACACAAGTGCTCACGGCAAAGCATCATCGCTTTGGTACCGATTCTCTATTGCTTTTGTCCTTTTGTTCCCCTAAAAAACATTGGGCCATTGCCGACCTTTGTGCAGGCTGCGGCGTTTTGGTGTTCGGCCTTTTAGACAGTGGTTTACAAGGGCCTGCTTTGGCTGTAGAAGTTGATGCAGATGCCGTGGCCCTTATGGAAGAATCAAAGGCCATAAACCAAGCAAAACAACTATGCATAGCTCATGACGATATTCGAAAATATCGCTCCACACAAAGCTATGACATGGTGGTGGCCAATCCTCCCTATTTTAATGCCGGGCCAAAGGCCCCCAATGTCACACGTGCACGTGCACGACACGATGATGACTGCCCGCCGGACGAATTATGTCGTGCTGCCAACCGCCTACTAAAAGACGGTGGACGATTTTGTTTGTGTTATCCACCCGCCCGGCTTTCGGAGTTGTTTTTTTTCCTGCAAAAAACCTCTTTCGCCCCAAAACGTTTGCGTTTTGTGCGCAAGGATCCGTCCTTGCCACCTCGGCTTGCTCTGGTGGATGCCCGCAAAAACGGAGGTGTAGGTTTAGATATTTTGCCAGATTATATTTTGCCACCTCATATAACCACACAGTTTTAAGCCGGCTTGTGGCAATCATAAATACATAAATTTTGCAAGCTTTAATGCCTGCACTTTTAATAAGAGAGGGGCTCTTTCATGCCCGGTATATTATATGTTGTGGGCACACCCATTGGCAATTTACAAGATATAAGCTTGCGCATGTCTTCTGTTCTGGCTGAGGTGGACTTTATTGCTGCAGAAGACACACGCGTCACTGTGAAAATATTAAATCACCTGGGCATAAAAAAGCCTTTGGTAAGTTATCACGAACACAACGAACGTATGCGTTGCGAAAGTATTCTAATGCGTCTTGAAGCCGGAGAAAACTGCGCCTTATGCAGCGATGCCGGCCTACCGGCCATCAGTGATCCCGGCCAAATATTGGTGAAAGAGGCCAAAGAAAAAGGCTTTCTTGTGGTGCCCATACCCGGACCCAATGCCGCATTAACCGCCCTATGTGCCTGTGGACAGGACACTACGCGCTTTGTCTTCGAGGGTTTTCTGCCACAAAATCGCAATGCCCGTATGCAGCGTCTTCTCTATTTGCAAAAAGAAGAACGCACCATGTTATTTTACGAAGCACCTCATAAGCTCGTTAAGACCTTGCAAGATTTTCTGGAAACTTTTGGCCCTACGCGAAGTATCAGCCTGTGCAGGGAGTTGACCAAATTACATGAAGAGATTATTAAAACCACGTTAGAACAAGCCCTTTCTCTTTATGAAACAGCAAAACCACGCGGAGAATTTGTTTTGGTTGTGGCCGGTCTAACACAGGAAACCGAAACAGAATTACCCTGTTTAGAAAAGGTGGCCGAAGAGGCCTTGCGCCTTTCTATAAGCCCTTCTGCTGCTGCAAAGCAGGCCGCCCTCCATAGCGGACACTCAAAGAGTGCCATCTATAAAGAAATGTTACGCCAACAGCAGCAAAAGACAACACAGACAAATGATACATGAATCCCATAAGCCTGCTGATAATTTCTCAAAGTATAAACTTCCAAAGAAGCCTTCGTTCATTTAATAACACGTTCCACTGCATTTTCACGTACCAATAAAACCGTGGACGTTAACTATATAGCAAACAAATCAAACCACAGCTGCGTTTTACTTAATGCCCACTGAACAAAGCGAAAGTGACATATACAAATTAAAAAATGTCGCTTTCAGTTTGAAAAAGTGCACGGTTTTTGTGCGAAAAACGGAAAAACCTTGCACTTTCGTTTTCGCCTTTTTGTTATAAGGGGCGAAAATACAGTGGAATGCATCAAGGTATACCCCATAAAAGTGCTGTTTTGGCACTTTTATGGCCACCGCATTCTGCGGTGGGGTTGAATAACCCCTGCAGGGGTTTATTCAGTAGGCATTACTTATTATAGCAACAAAAGGGAAGTGAGATCTTTGAAAATTTTGGTTTTCAGTGATACACATGGCGTTGTACAGCCCATGCAAAAAGTTCTTCAGCGTGAAGCTGATGCGCAGCTGTGTTTGCATCTAGGAGACGGGCTTGACAAGTTCCTCGCTTTGCAAGAAGATTATCCTTCTATTCGTTTTCATAGTGTATGTGGCAATTGTGACCATGCTCTATGCCAGCCCCAGGAAGTTCTCCTAAATTTACAAGGCCACACCTTATACCTAACACATGGAGACTGTTTACACGTAAAATTAGGCCTAACTCTACTATGGGAGCATGCCAAGAGGCACAAGGCCAACATCGCACTGTTTGGGCATACCCACCGTTCTTTTTATGAGTTTAAAAACGGTATCCATTTATTTAACCCCGGATCACTGGGAAAACCTTTGCCGGGCATCAAATCCCATTACGGGCTTATCCATTTGCATGAAAATGAAATGCCCACATTTAACATTATGACATTGTAGCTTTTGTATTTTTCGATATAGAATCTACTCTGCGGCTCTTTCCTTTAAAAGCTGGGAAAACACAGCGTATATTTCATACGTCTTATGAAAAAACCTTGCACGAACATCACACGCAAAACCGCACAGACCGGGTAGCGATACTGGCTTGCGTATTGCAAAGAAAGCCCTATTTGTTCAAACAGAAATCTAAAAAGCCCTCCTAAAACCAGAAAGGTTTTAGGAGGGCTTTACTTTACTGCATCGTCATTGGTGTTACCCAGCTATAATATTCGCCATATGTCACTTCGGCGCTTTCCGTATAAGCTGTTATCTCCTCGCTTATTTTCGTCGAAACCAAATTGTCCAGTTCCATTTCAGCACTTCCACCCTCTTCAAAGGCGGTCATATCCAAGGGCTCTCTTCGAATGATATGGTAGCCAAAATCGGTTTCTACAAGCTCGGATATTTCCCCTGGTTGCAGAGCCATAGCTCCCTGATAAAAAGCATCCACCATCGTTCCCTCTGCAAAGGTATATCCCTCGGGGCTTTCTACCATGCCGGGGTCTGCTCCATAATCCACCACAAATTGATCAAATAATGCGGTGCTATCTTCCCCAAGCGCTTCCACGGCCCGTAACTGCGCCAACAAATCATCTGCCAATGCTTGTATCTGTACAGCCTGCTCTTCTTCTGTTAAAGGCTCTGAAACACTGTCGGGCGTGGCGGCGACATCACTTGTCACGGCGCTTTCCGGTGCGGCGGCGACATCACTTGTCACGGCGCTCTCCGGTGCGGCGGCGACATCGCTTGTCACGGCGCTCTCCGGTGCGGCGGCGACATCACTTGTCACGGCGCTTTCCGGTGCGGCGGCGACATCGCTTGTCACGGCGCTCTCCGCTTGTGTTGCTGCGTTTGCAATATCGTCCAGAAGTTGTTCCTCTGCTGTTTCCTCTGCTTGCGTCAATGATTCGGCACTGATTAAAATATGTTTTGCTGTTACAAAATAACTGTCTAAATCTGCTTCTATCTCGGCTGTATATTCCTCTGTCAATGTATCTTGCACATTTTGGATCAGCATTTGCTCCTCGGTTAGCTCGATATACATCTCTTCGCTGGTATAATACAGGCTCTCTAAATTACGTAAATATGCATCCTCACCCATCGCGGCTTTTTCCTCGTCCATCTGTGTGAGAATTTCTTGCTTTTCTTCCTCGCTTAAGCTAATACCTTTTTCCTCGGCTATATCCAACCAAGCTTGCGTTTGTATAATCGTGTCCTCTGTTAGCGTGCGCACCTGCAATGCCAAGGCGCCATCATAATCTTGTTCAAAAATACCCTCTCCATAGCTCATTTCCATGTAGTAGATATTGCTAAGGTAATAATACCTATATTCGTCAAAACCAATTTCTTCGCCGTTCACTGTCATCATCACACCGGGATCCCGCAAATACTCACCATCCACCTGCAAGCCCGGCACAATTTTCGGCCCCAATGCCTCCTGCGCAGTCCAATACGCCACACCTGTCACTGCAAGGGAAACCAGAATTACCAAAGCTAACCCTAGCGCTATTTTCGACTTAAACTTCATCCTTTTAGATCCTCCTTCAAATGCACGTCTTACCAACGTATCGCTGTGTTCTTTTTTCCACCCAAAACTTGCTTATCCAAATAGACTTTCTCATTTTGGGCACCGGCTTCTATTATACTCTATTTAAACTAAAAAAGTCTTATCTTGCTTAAAAACACGCAGATTTTTCACATTTTATGTATACAAACTGTAGCTAAGGCAATTTATTCAACAATTTGTTTGTTTTTTTGCCTATGACAACCTTTTTAACCCTACAAATGGAATACATACGCTTTGGCCACTATACACCTCTCTGCTAGGAAAGTGTATATATCTCTTCATAAAAAGCCCTTTGTTTCTTAATTTTATCCATCAAGGAGTGGAAAGCCATGGGCGTTAAACTTTGTGCTCCATCACTAAGAGCATGAGGAGGGTCATTATGCACTTCTATCATTAAGCCATCTGCCCCGGCTGCAATAGCCGCCAAGGCCAAAGGTTCTACCATCCAGCTTAACCCAGATGCATGGCTGGGATCTACCACAACAGGCAAATGACTCTTTTGCTTAAGCATGGGTATGGCGCTAATATCCAATGTATTGCGCGTAGATGGCTCGAAAGTGCGAATACCTCGCTCACATAAAATCACTTGTTCATTGCCACCGGCCATGATGTATTCCGCACTCATCAATAATTCTTCCAAAGTATTTGACAGGCCCCGTTTTAAAAGCACCGGTATTTTTATCTTCCCAATTTCACGTAACATCTCGAAATTTTGCATGTTTCGTGCACCTACTTGCAACATATCCACCCCCGCTTTCAAGAAAAGATCCAAATGGGAGGTATTCATTATTTCGGTTACTATGGGCAGGCCCGTTTTTTCTTTTGCCAATTTCAAAAGCTCTAGACCCTCTGCTCGCAAACCCTGAAACGCATAAGGAGAGGTGCGCGGTTTAAAGGCTCCACCACGCAAAAATAACGCTCCACTATCTTTTGTTTGTCTCGCTAAGGCTAGAATTTGTTCTTCACTTTCCACACTACAAGGCCCTGCCATCACTGCAAAATGGCCACCACCCAGTAACACACCCCCGCTTTGCACCACACTATCTTCCGGGTGAAATTTTCGATTTGCTTTTTTGTAAGGCTCGCTTACACGCTTAACTTCGGCCACACAACTGTTGGCGCGCACTAAGTCTATGTCCACACCGGACGTGTCACCCACCAAACCTACCAGCTGAGTGTGCTCTCCGCTTGATTTATGGATGTGTAACCCTTGTGCCTCCAATTCTTGGCATAGGCTTTCTATTTGCTTTTCCTGCGCTTGCGGCTTAAAAATAATAATCATTTGGTTTTACCACCTATTTACTATCAGTTTGCATAATCACATCGAATCTGTCTCATGATACACTCAATATTGTCTTAAAGCAATATTTAAATATTATATCATATATTAAAGGAATTTAGCAAATTATCCTGCAACTCGCTGTTGCATTTTTTAAACACATGACGTACCCAAGGTCTTTGCTCGTCTTTGCTCTTGCGTTTGTCTTCTTAAATGGTATAATAAAATTGTATTTACACGCTTGCAAAAACTCCCTTTCTATAAATATATTTTCACTTTTTTACTATTGCAATTTGTTAGCAGAAATATGGTTTTCGCATTTTTCACAATATTATATAAAAAAAATGGTGGTATTATGCTTTTACAATCACTCCCTTCCCTTCTTGCACAAAACCCCTACCCTGGACGAGGTATCGTTATGGGACGCTGTTCAACGGGTGAACAGGCTTTTCTTGCCTATTTTATTATGGGGCGAAGCGAAAATTCCCGCAATCGAGTATTGGTAGAACGGGATGGCACCGTATACAGCGAGGCTGCTAATCCTGCCAAAGTTGAAGACCCCAGTTTGATTATTTATACGCCTGTTCGTAAATTTATGAACCATACCATTGTTACAAACGGAGATCAAACCGATACGATTTACTCCTGTTTAGAACGTGGCATTGGCTTTACAGAAGCCTTGCGCACACGAAGCTATGAACCGGACGCTCCCCACTTTACCCCTCGAATTTCCGGCATGATTGCCACCGATTTCAGTGGTTTTTCTTATACTTTTTCCATTTTAAAATCTGCCCACGGACAAGGCACTTCCTTGCAACGTTTCTTTTTTGAATATCCGCAGCCTTTGTGTGGTCAAGGGCATTTTATCCACACCTACGAAGATGATTCATCACCACTCCCCACCTTTTCCGGCGAACCCCACACGGTTTCTTTAGACATGCCTTTAGATACTTTACAGCACCTACAAGAATTTGGCTTACAACTTTGGAATAATATGAACCAAGACAACCGCATTGCACTATTCGTGCGTAGCCTTCATTTGAATGGGGAAGAACACAGTTATATTTTTAATAGATTTAACAAGGTTTAATTTATAAATTATCCATATTTTGTTGTTTACGCTTTTTTGTTCTGTAAAAGATAAATCAAATAGAATTTCCCATTTTCTATAAATAATTCCTGCTGAAT
>CAYJIR010000012.1:29028-30257 GCA_964370295.1 uncultured Oscillospiraceae bacterium | reverse complement strand
GTAAAAGATAAATCAAATAGAATTTCCCATTTTCTATAAATAATTCCTGCTGAATGTGGTGGCCATAAAAATGCTCAGAAAAGCACTTTTGTGGGGCATACCTTGATACACTCCACTGTGTTTTCGCTCCTAAAATGAAAAGGCGAAAACGAAAGTGCAAGGTTTTTTGTGACAAACAGAAAAACCTTGCACTTTTCCAAACAAAACGTTACATTTTATAATATGTATATGTCTTTTTTTGTTTGTTCAGTGGACATTAAATACATCCCATTTTTTGTATATTTGTTATTTTATATACTTCTTGTTTATTATTGTTTTTAATGATAAACCATTCTTTTTTTATTCACATTCTCTTCATTTGACCAAATTTTAAAAAACAACTATAATGTGATAAGATAGAATCACTTTGCAAATTTTGATTATACAAAATTTCGGCAGCATGATTTACCAAAACTTTCTCTCTATTTATTTGAAAATCTAAATGAAGGAGGCACAAAATATGAAGTTTTGTCCTCATTGCGGTGCAAAAACACCAAGTCCTAATTTAAAATTCTGCGCTGACTGTGGAGGCAAGTTGTTCTTTGATACCTCTATGGATTCTCCGCCCTCTGTGGATAGCCCACAAGCTCCTTTAAAAATATCCGCAGACCGCATCCGAAATGCGCCTCTAAAAGAGAGTGCTTTGGATGAGGATGATTTATTTCAGTCCCCCTTTATTAAAGATTATACAGCGAGGCCTGCTCGCCATATTGAAGATATTTCGGTTTCTAAGACTAGCGACAAGGCATCTACACAGACAAACCTGTCCACAGAGCCTGTTGTAGATACTGTTCCTGCATCTACAAAGCCACATACGCCGGATGCAGCCATTTTGCTAGCCGAGGAATTATTGGCCGAATCCACCTTGAAACAATCGGTAGCATTATCTGCACACGATGAGGCCGTTGTACCCAGCAACACGCAAAGGCCAGACACAACTGCTCCCACGAATGTCTTTACCCCTGTTTCCGCACGCCCTCCTCTCTCTCCCAAAAACAATTCAACGGAATCCTTGCCCTCTTCTATTCCTGCACAATCCCCTATCCTATCTGAATCACAACCATCCACGCCGCCTCCCAGGCGTCGTGCTACTTCACGTACAGCGCCACAGCCCGACCTCTTCGCGCAAGAACCCATACACGGCGCCGCACCAAAGCAGGCGCCACAGCCCGACCTCTTCGCGCAAGAAC
>CAYJIR010000012.1:11021-28928 GCA_964370295.1 uncultured Oscillospiraceae bacterium | reverse complement strand
GCGCCACAGCCCGACCTCTTCGCGCAAGAACCCATACACGGCGCCGCACCAAAGCAGGCGCCACCGCCTGACCTCTTCGCGCAAGAACCCATACACGGCGCCGCACCAAAGCAGGCGCCACCGCCTGACCTCTTCGCGCAAGAACCTATGCATGGTGCCGCTTCGCCCGAAGTTTTCACACAAGAAATACCTGTGGCCTCTGCCCCAGTTCAACAAGCACGCCCAATACAAACCTTTGCGCAGGCTAAACCTCAAACACAGGCGCAGAAAATGCCTGCCACGGCAATCACCAATATTCCGGCCGCAGCTTCCGCGCACAAGGCTCCTGTAATGAGCCGTCGCAGCCAACAAAGCGATTACTATGACGATTTTGACATAGAGCCAGATCGCCGCAAATCGGGTAACGTTGTACGAAATGTACTCATCGGTATCTTAGCCGGCCTTTTGGTGTTGCTTCTTGCGGTTCTCGGTTTCCTATATTGGCAAAACAGACCTTCTACCGTCATTAATGAATTTACTGAGGCCTTAGCCGCCCGTGACTATCAATCCCTGTCGGAAACAGTTACTGCCACAGGCGTAACGGCTTCCGGCGCCGAAGGCTGGGTGGCTCTGTGTGACGCTTTTGAAGGAGAAGAAGCTCGTGCTGCTTTAGCACAAGAGCTGTCTCGAGTCTCTGCCGATGCCGATAGTTCCGGTTTTCTTTATCCGTCCATTCGCTTAAAAGGCGAACCTTTATTCTTATTTATTCAACAATACCATGTTCGTTTAACCGGTGTCACCGTTGTGGTTCCAAATGGCACGGAAGGCACTGCATTACGCCTTTCTGCCGGGGATGAATTTAAAGATTTCACCGGCGTCACCGAGGCAAACGGCGTGGTGTTTAGCGGTATTATGCCGGGACAATACGATGCCACCGTTACCTTACCGGACGGAACAGTGCAGCAAGGTAGTGTTTCTGCTTTTTCCACTACTACCGCCAACAATGTGAACTTCGGCACAGACTCTGGCACGGAAAGCCAAACGGTCACCTATGCCAACTTGACCATTCAAAATTGTATTTCTGACGAAGCACAAATTTTTGTGGATGGTCAGTTAACACCCCTTATACCTGCGGGCGGCGTTGTACAATTGCAACAAGTGGAACTTGGCACCACCATCTCTATCGAAGCCACGGTAGATGGGGCTGTGCAAACCTCCAGTGTTACCTTTAGTGATCCAAACCAAACCACTTTGGCTTTTGGCGAGTATACACAAACCGGTCCTGCCTCATCCAGCAGTGCCACCACCGGGCAAACCCTAGATGAAACAGCCGCAAATGCTGTGCTTACCACATTTTATCAATCCTATCTTGAGGCCATCAATAACCAAAATTTAGATGGCATACAACTTTCCACGCAAGCCAACAACAGCAACCTGCAAGCCCGCATTACCTCTGCAGCCAACCAAGCCAACACCTACACTTTTGTAGGTGCTACCGTAGACCCTACCACTCTCACTGTAGAAGATGTAAATGGTGTTCCCACGGCCAATTTTACGGCCACTTGCAGTTTTAACTATGTAGCACGCGAAAACCCCGGAGATGCGCAAACATCCAGAAACACACAGGCGGTTCGTTTAATTTACCAAGATGGAGCTTGGCTCGTGGATAGCTTTACCAACGCCTAAGTTAACTTTTATTCGCTTGCTTAGATAGAAAGGGATGCCATTTTGCACAAAAGACCTGACTCTTCCCCAGCACACAACTATCGCCGAAACATTCGCCCTTCGTCACCGCAGGCGCAACGTGTTGCCGCTTTGCGACGGCGCCGACAACAAAAAAAACGGCTTCGCTTATTATTGCTTCTTGCCGGTGTTATCATTTTACTGTTGGTCGTTTTTGGTATTGTTTTCTTGGTACGTTTTCTTATCACTTCAAATGAGGATACGGTAAGCACGGTACCTGTTTCTTCGGTGGCATCAGTATCTGCCTATACACCGATTTCCACCCCGGAAATCTCCAGTGCACCGGCCATTGTTATCCCCCCGGCAACAGGAGACTTTGATGTAGAGGGCATTCCCCCGCTATACAATCGTTTCAACTTCATTCCAGCAGACGTTACGGCATCGCTCACTCTGGCGCCCGCCGGATCATTGCAAATGGAAACGACTGCGGCAGCGGCTTTTAATAACATGCAGGCCGCGGCAGCAGAAGACGGCATTACCCTGTATCCCGTTTCCGGATATCGCACAAATGCGCAGCAAAGCACCAATTACAACAATAGTATCCAGCGCTATCTTTCATCCGGCTATTCACAAGAAGAAGCCGTACGCCTTACCGAGCAATATTATGCCATCCCCGGCACCAGCGAGCATGAGGCAGGGCTTGCCATGGATATAGGCCAAATAGACGATTCTTTTGCAAACACAGACGCCTATGCATGGCTTGTTGAAAATTGTACTCAATATGGTTTTATTTATCGTTATAGACAAGACACAACAGAAATTACACACATCAATTGGGAGCCTTGGCATTATCGTTTCATCGGCATAAACCATGCTCTAGAATACGACCGCCTTGGCATGAGTACCTTGGAAGAATACGTGGCTTATTTAGAACGCGCCTAAAAACATTTGCCCGCCTTGCTTATTAGGGCAAGGAGGGCAAATGTTTTAGTTTGTTTTGTTATATACAGGCAAAAATTTAATTTTCTATTTTTAAAGGGCAGTAGCCATCGATTCTCTTTCGCACAACCTTGCATTAAAAAAGGAGCTGTTTTATGGTTTTGGCAATTGATATTGGAAACAGCAATATTGTTTTGGGTGGTTTTCGGCAAGGGGATATTTGCTTTACAGCACGTCTTGCCACCAACGTCAAATTAGAAGCGGACCAAGTTGCCGTACAGTTAGCCGGTATTTTTTCTTTATATCGAATCGAGGCCACTTGCATAGACGGTTTAATTATTTCTTCTGTAGTTCCTGCCTTCACACCCATTTTAAAGCAGGCCTTAAGCCATTTCACCTCTATCCCCCCTTTCATTCTCTCTTTGCAACATGCCGGTGATGTGCATGTTGATATAGAAAACCCCACAGAGTTGGGCATGGATATTTTGGCAACGGCTATAGCGGTGCGCCATACACGCACTTTGCCCTGTATTATAATAGACATGGGAACAGCCACAAAATTAACCGCCATTGATAAAAACGGCATTTTGCGCGGAGTTTCCATTGCTCCCGGTCTTTTCGTTTCTTTAGATGCCCTGCTAGCGCACGCCAGCCTTTTGCGTGGCATTTCCCTTTCGGCACCACAAAATGCCATAGGCCGCAACAGCACCGAAAGCATTCAAAGCGGCGTAGTATTAGGAACCGCTGCTATGCTGGACGGTTTATTGGAAAATTTTGAACGCGAGCTGGGTTCTATATCCAGCATCGTCGCCACCGGTGGTGCCGCTTCTCTTGTTGTTCCCCATTGTAAGGCAGAGATCGAATATTGCGAACACCTTCTTTTAAATGGCTTGTATCTTGCGCATAAAGCCTCTTTGCGAAATCTTTAAGGAGCATAGGCATGAAGCTTTTTTGGCAGTTTTCTGTTTTGGTATCCTCTGTTTTCCTATTCATTCTTTTTTCTGTTTTTAGTCCGTTTTCCTCTACTGTTTTGGCCACATCATTGGCCACATCAAGCGATGTGGAAGCCTTGTTAGATCAACTGTCTGTTTTACAAAACAACAATATAGAACATACCTGGCCACCAGACATTGAAGCCAATGAAGATTTGGTGCAGGACATGCTATTGGCATACCAAGAATTGAGCACTGCAGAAAAAGAGGAACTAACACGCGCACAAAACACAGAACTTATGGCGTATTTTACCACACTTTATGAAATCCAAGGCCGCGATGCAAGTGAATTAGAAGCTTTTTTAGAAGAGGAAGTGAACAGCGCTGCAGATACCAGCGTATCTTCCCACCCCATAACCAGCAGTAGCTCTGCGTTATCTGTCTCGCCGGCACCCGCTGCCGAAGGCACAACGAATAGTTTAGAGCCTGCTCCTGCAACGATTACTCCGTCCTCCGCTCCCCCTTTATCCTCCTCTTCCCTTGATAGAACAAACGCGATGCCGGACGGCAACCTCACCTTTTCCTTTCTTCCCAGCTTTTTTGAGCAAAACCCTTTTGCCTTTTTTGCCTCTTTTAGTTTTGGCCAACTTTTATTTGTTCTCTGTTTAGTATTTCTAGGCTTTTTGTTGTTGCGTTTCTTTTTTTCCTTGGCATCCATTGGTCCTCCGCCGGGTAGCAAGCGCCAAAAATGGCTAGATAAGAAAAAGCAAAACAAAGATGAAAACACATCCCTACAAAACGATTGGCAACCGGATTCACCGGAAATTGAACATGATATAGCAAAAGAGCCCACCATCACGGTTAAAGGCGCGTTTAATGAAAAAGACATCGTTGCTATCGACCATTTAATGAAAGAAGAACCCCTGCCTTTAGAGAAAAATACTCTCTCAACCGAAGTCTTGGAAGATGAAGATACTTTGCCTATAGCAGAGCCAACAAGAATAGACACACCGCTTCCCTCGTCCAATACCTCAGATGAAAAATCCAACAACAACAGTTCCATCCCTAGGTTGGGAGAAGCACGCACCGGACGCCCCGCTCGTATGCCTTTTTCCCAAGGAGATGCCTTTGACCTAGATGCTATTGACGAATAAGCAATTCTACCTTTATATTCTTACACAAAATTTCCCTTTCACTTTCAAATTAATTTTTACTTCATCATTGGGGGTTTTATGGCTTCTTATCACACAAATGAACTTTTCTATACGCAAAACAGCCTTGCCGCATCCTACCTTTTGTCCTTTACTTATCCCTGGCAAGCCCTAGAAGGCTTGAAAAATGCTATTTTGGAGCTTGGCAGCACACTGGATAAAGATTTATTCACACAGGTAGCACACGATGTGTGGATTGCCAAAGATGCCACTGTGGCTTCCAGTGCCAGTATCAGCGGGCCCTGTATCATAGACAGCAAAGCCGAAATCCGCCATTGTGCCTTTATCCGCGAAAGTGCCTTAGTTGGAAAAGGTGCTGTAGTGGGCAATTCTACCGAGCTTAAAAATGTATTGTTGTTTGATGAAGTGCAAGTACCTCACTATAACTATGTGGGAGACTCTATTTTAGGATACAAAGCCCATATGGGTGCCGGTTCCATCACCTCTAATGTGAAAAGTGATAAAACACTGGTTGTCATCAAAAGCCCAAATGGCCCTTTGGAAACAGGACGAAAAAAAATAGGTGCTATCTTGGGTGATTGTGTGGAAATCGGGTGCAACAGCGTGCTCAACCCCGGCACTGTGCTGGGGCCACACTGCATTGTGTATCCTACCAGTTGTGTACGCGGCGTAGTGCCAAAACAATGCATTTGGAAAAGCACAGGCGAAATTGTGGAAAGGCAACTTTAAAACCTTTTCCCTCTATTAAAAGTTTTAAATAACCCTCATCCCCTTTTTAATTATAGCAAATATCAATTATGAATTTTGCAACACAAGGAGTATCTATTTATGGCTAGATTATTTGGAACCGACGGAATACGTGGTTTGGCAAACCAAGATATCACCACCGAGTTGGCCATGCGTATTGGACGTGCGGCCGCAGCGGTATTGACAAAAGGACGGCGTAGGCGCCCCATTGTTCTTATTGGAAAAGATACTCGCATTTCTTCCGATATGTTAGAAAGTGCCCTGGCGGCTGGCCTTTGCTCGGTTGGTGCCGATGTCTACACCGTGGGTGTTGTGCCCACACCGGCTGTAGCCCACCTTGTAAAACAATATAAAGCAGATGCCGGCATCATGATTTCTGCAAGCCACAACCCCTACACCTACAACGGTATTAAATTATTTAGTGGTGATGGCTTTAAGCTGCCCGACTATTTAGAAGAACGTATCGAAAGCTGTGTTTTGGATAAATCCCAAGAGCCAGCCTTGGCCAGCAACGATAACCTTGGTGCATTATCATATAAAAAAAATGGCACTCAAGATTATATCGAGCATTTGCTAAGCACTCTACCCACACATTTAGAAGGTCTCCGCATTGCGGTTGATTGTGCCAACGGGTCGGCCTCTAAAACTGCCCCCCAATTATTTAAAGAACTTGGTGTAGACGCTACCTTTTTAGCATACGAGCCCGATGGTATAAACATCAACGAACAATGTGGATCTACCCATATGGAAGATTTGCAAAAATTTGTTGTAGAGGGCGGATACGATGCCGGCATCGCTTTCGATGGCGACGCCGATCGTTGCCTTTGTGTAGACGAGAAAGGCAACATTATAGATGGCGACTTTATTATGGCCATATGCGCTCTAGACATGAAACAACGCGGTAAATTAAGGCAAAACACTGTTGTGGGTACCATAATGACCAACATGGGTTTTACCAAGTTTTGCCAAGATCATGGCATCCATTTTGTGGCCACCAAAGTGGGCGATCGCTATGTTTTGGAGGAAATGGAACTAGAAGGCTATCGATTTGGCGGAGAACAAAGCGGCCATGTCATTTTCCGTGATTTTTCCACCACAGGTGACGGCCAGTTAACTGCCATTCAACTGCTTTGCCATATGCGAACAAGTGGAAAAAAACTATCGGAGCTGGCTGGCATGATGACACGCTACCCACAGGTGATGCAAAATGTTCGTGTTTCGCCGGAGGGCAAGCTCGCGTTTTACAACAATGAAGCTGTACGCTCTGTTATTGAAGAGCAAAAAGAAATACTAGGGGAAGATGGACGTGTGGTTGTACGTGTTTCCGGCACCGAACCACTCATCCGTGTGATGGCCGAAGGTATAGATTCAAACAGCATTCAAAAATCCACCGATGAAATTGTGGCCGTGGTAAGAGCAGAGTTAACTTAATGCCTACGGAACAAACCATAAATGATATATACAAATTTAGGATTATCATTTATGGTTTAGAAAAAACGAAAACACAGAGGATAGCCTCGATGTCTGCCCATAACCATGTTGTTTTAACCACTTTTATGGGCCCCGCCTATTGCGGCAAAGCCGCATCAACCCCACCGGAGTTTATTCAGCAAACATCAATTTAAAATATGTCATTTAATCTAAAAAACCCCCATTAAATTGTTTTTCACAATTTAATGGGGGTTTTAAATATACAATTAATACTTGCTGAATAAATACACAAAACAACGACTTTTCGAATTAATATTCACTGAACAAACAAAAAACAATATATATATATTATGAAATATCATTTTTTATTTGGGCGCAACATAAAAACCATTATTTTTTACTATTATAACTCTACCACTTCTCCTGGAGCCAAAATATAAAGATTTTGACCCAAAGCTCCGCTGTTTCCGGCTGCACCGGTACTTACAAAAATATCCCCTGCACGAGACATGCCCAATGGTTCACCGGCATAGCTCAGCCCAGTATTTCCTTCTTGTGTAAACGCCAAAGTACTTACATCCTCACCCAAGAAATCTGTACTGTCAGAATACAAAACTTCCAATTGTAAGTTGCCCGCATTGTTCACATAAGTGCCTGTCATCACGGCAAGCCGCCCATCACCTAAATTTATGTGAAAAACGAAACCACCACCCTCTGACAGTTCTAAAGTAGGTGCACGCTCATCTGGATATCGCTCTTCATCATAGGCAACATAGGAACCAGCCGGGTTACTCACTGGCGCCGAAGTTGCAGTACTGGTTGCCGCTTGCGTTTCTGTGCTTGCGGCTTCACTTGCCACAGCAGCTGCCTCAGAGTTTTCTGCCACTGAAGTTGCACTTTCCGAAGCAATCTCTGAGGCTTCAGCCACAACCGGATGGCCAATACAAACTAGCACACCAAGTGCCAACATTCCACTTATCATTGCTTTTTTCATCATAATACCCCCTCATTTTAATTTATTTTTTTAATTTATAGACAACAATTTTTGTCCTACTATCGCTTTATATAATACAAGAAAAATCGCCTTATAATATACATTTAATTAAATAATCCCTAAAATAACCCTATTTTTTCTCATTTAATTCTATAGGCAGGCATCCAACTGCATGGCATACACATAATCGTCCATCACAAATCCCTGACCAATTTCCGTGCACTGCGCCCTAATTCTTTGAAAGCCCGCTTTCTCATAGGCCGCCATGGCACGGTGGTTTTCTTTATTCACTGTAAGCCACACACTGGTACAAGCCAAACTTTGCGCCACTTGCATCGCTTTCTCTATTAGCTTTTGCGCCAAACCTTTTCCCCTATAATTTTTGTCTATATAAATTTTGCTTAGATATAACTGACTATCTTGCGCTTGGACACCTAAATAAGCAACTGCTTTCTCTTCCAGCCTAAGCAAATAATACTGATACGCCTCTTCCTTTATTTGCTTTTCAATTGCTGTATTCGACTGAAATGTTTGCACCATATAATCAATTTGCTGAAAAGATAACAGCGACGCATAGCATTCGTGCCATATGTCCTTGGCAAGGTTTGCTGTTTCTTCTATCGTCGCCCTATCTTCCACCTCTACAATTTCCATTTTTTGCACTTTTTCACCTTTTTAACTTTATATTTCCACGCATACTCTAATGCCACTTTCTTAAAATACATCCATTTTTTCTTTTTTTCATATTTTTTCTAATGGTGCTTTGTATACAAAGTTAGGGCCTTTTGCAAAGGACGCCCCACAAAATATGCCGCCATGGCACCCACTATTGCCTCTGGGATACCGTTTGTTAAAACGGTAAAGCCCACTATTATACCAATGGCTCCACCCAGCGCCTCTGCATAGGCCTCCCCAAAAAAGAGCCAAATACTCCCTAAAACTCCAATCGTGTTTATCAAGCTGCCCAGAAAACCCGAAAAACCAAATTGCAACCAATTCGGGCTTTTCTTTTTTTGCAAAGCCTGATACACCAACCCTGTTACCATCCCTATCAGAACACGCGGTACGATTGAAATAAAAATACTCCCTATATTGCCGGAAATGTCTAAAAAAGAATGTGCCGGGCTAAACACAAAGGCAACCAAGGGCATTGGCGGCAAAAATGTCCAAATAATTAGGCTGAATAAGCCGGTAAACAAACCCATCAAGCTACCCACCCATGGACCCATTAAAATGGCTGTTATGATAACCGGCACATGCGCTAAAGTGGCCACAATGGGCCCCAGTGCCGGCAAAGAACCAAGCGGGGTAAAGCAAAAAATAGCCTCTACAGCCAATAAAATAGAAAATTGAACTAATAATCGTGTTTTGTTTTTCCCTTTCACACCTTCATCTCCTTTATTGCTTTAAGATGACAGTAGGTAGCTATGTGAGTACTTTTCACCTTTTTTATGCCATGCATACATACGGCATAGGCTATGTTCGCCGGTGACTCGTGGCCAATATCTATCTTCTTGTTCTTTCATCATAGTATAGATTGGGCCATTTGTAAAGATAAAGGCTTCCAAAGCATAAAATCATTCGAACCTAAGCTTTAACATAATGATTGCCTGCGGATAGACTCCCCCAAGCTTTATTCGTTTCCATCACAACACGCCGTGGACTATAATAAATGAAATAACGATAACATAACACAATGTTTTTGGCGAGAAACTTCAAAAAGCTTACACCTCTCCAAGCAAAAATCCCATTTTTTTACGCAGCATGCATTCATTACACCTAAAATATAGAAAAGTAGCGTCTTACAAAGTAAGACACCACTTTTCTGAAGAGGAAGGGAAAAAAGAAGGAACTTCGATTGTCTGGCACAAAACAACCGAAATTATAAGATAAGAAAAGTAATTTCAAAAAATGCTTTCCTTTTCTTACTTCCACTATATCACCATCTCGCTGTAATCTTTTGTAGAAATTCGTAAACTGCATCAAAAGATTTATTCTTTCCCTGCCTCGTTTGCAAGCCGATAGATATCTGCTATTTCTTTTTGTGACAATACTTTCACACTGCCAATGGTTCTTTTTCCATAATAGGTGCATCGCAACGCCAATTCTTGAATTGTTTCTTCATCAAGTTCAAGATCGGCCTCTGCAAAATTTGTTGGCAGTTCCAAAGACCAGAAAAATTCTTCCATTGCTTCAATGGTTGCCAGCGCTGTGCCTTCCTCATACTCCGCTTCTTCCACATCCAAGACCTGTGTGCCTAATTTAGCAAAGCGCTCCGGCTGAGCCTTATATACATAGCGTGCCCAGCTTCCCCACACAATGGCCAGGGCTGCACCATGTGTCATACCGTAGGTCGCACTCAACTCGTGGCTTAGTTGATGACAAGCCCAATCCCCATTCCCATTGCCTGCGCCGGTTAACCCATTGTGAGACAAAGCCCCCGCCCACATCACTTCGGCTCTTGCCGCATAATCTTCCGGGTTTCGCATCAGGCGTGTGCCAAAAAACATCACGGTTTTTAATAAACTCTCTGCAATGGAATCTGTTAACATCATGGTGTCTTTCTCACTTGTAAAATAGCGCTCTAGTGTGTGCATCATAATATCAACAACACCTACGGCGGTTTGCTCTTGTGGTACCGTTATGGTAAATTGTGGATTCATAATGGCAAACCGGCAACGAATCAGCTCACTTTTTGCGCCCACTTTTACTTTTGTTTTTTCATTGGTAATAACAACAGAATTGCTCATTTCACTGCCTGCGGCTGCAATGGTAAGCACGCTAGCTATGGGCAAACATTGCTGTGGTGTTTCTTTTTTTTCAAAAAAATCCCACACATCACATTCCGCCGGTACACCCAATGCGATGGCCTTTGCACTATCCAACACACTGCCACCACCAATGGCCAATATGAAATCCACCTTTTCACTGCGGCATAAAGCTATCCCCTCTCTTACCTTTGAAAGTGTGGGATTGGGCACCACGTCGCCCAACAAGCAATACGAGATTTTGGCTTCTTGTAGGCGCGTTTCTATCGCTTGCAACAAACCGGAACGCTGCACACTTCCCTCGCCGTAGTGCAAAAGCACTTTTTTTGCCCTTTGCTCTTGCAATAGCACCCCTAACTGTTCTTCGCTATTTTTCCCAAAAACAACTTTTGTAGGCGTATTATATATAAAATCGGTCATAATTATCTCCTTTTTCCTTTGCAATTTTTTCCATTTATCCCTCGGCAATTTCTGTAGCAATCCGCCGACCCATCTCCTCACAGGTAATGCTCTCGCCGGAACTTATAATATCAATTGTACGCGCTCCGGTTTTTAACACCTTTTGTACTGCAGCTTCCACACAACAGGCCTCTTCTTGCATCTTCAATGAATGTCTCAATAACATCGCAGCCGACAATATAGTACCAATGGGGTTTGCAATACCTTTGCCTGCAATGTCAGGTGCAGACCCATGAATGGGTTCGTACAAGCCACGCCCATCATCCCCAAGACTTGCCGACGGAATTAGCCCAATGCTGCCCGTAATCATGCTGGCTTCATCGCTTAAAATATCTCCGAACATATTTTCGGTAACCACAACATCAAACATAGACGGCTTGCGCACCAACTGCATAGCAGCATTGTCTACCAACATATGCGATAATTCTACATCAGGATATTCTTTTGCCACCTCATCTGCTACGGCACGCCATAGTCGGCTTGTGTCTAGCACATTTGCTTTATCTACACTGGTAAGCTTTTTCTTGCGCGTGCGAGCCAAAGCAAATGCAACATGTAAAATTCGACGTATTTCCGATTCATCGTACTTCATTTCGTCATACGCTACCCGTAAATTTTTTTGTACTTCTGTTTTGTGTTCGCCAAAGTAAATGCCCCCTATCAATTCCCTTACCACCAGAAAATCAAAGCCTTCTTGCGCAAGGTCACTTCGCAACGGGCAAGCCTCCCTTAGGGCATCCAGCAACGTGGCAGGACGCAAATTCGCATACACACCCATGGCCTTCCGTATGCCCAACAGCCCCTTTTCCGGGCGCTCATCGCCGGGAAGGTGCTCCCATTTTGGCCCACCAATAGCGCCCATTAGCACTGCGTCAGCCTTCAAGCATCCCTCCACTGTGCTTTGTGGCAAAGGGCTACCGGTTTCGTCAATGGCCACCCCGCCCAGCAACAAATCATCATAGATAAATTGATGTTCAAAGCGCATCTCCACCGCTTGCAAGCAACGAACCGCCTCTTGCATAATTTCCGGTCCTATTCCATCTCCATGTATCAATGCAATTGTTTTTTGCATACAATAACCTCCTAATATAAAGCATGGAATCTTTCCTTTTGTAGAAAGATTCCACCTCTTACTTTTTACTAAAATATGTCAAATGCATTGGTTTTATTGTATCACAGTGGCCAAGCTCTCGCAAGCTTGGCTTACAAATTAAATATATTTTAATCCGCATTTTATGCATAAATTACGGATTATTTAATTTTTATTTTCCATGAATATTCAATTGCTATTTTTCAATATTTTTCGGTAATTTTAGTGTAGATAAAAGCCATATCTATGCACTATATTTTGCCGGTTTCCATATGAAAAATATAATAAAAGAATGCCAGGGGATTAATCCTTTTAGAATTTATTCCCCTGGCATTCCTTAGTGGATATTAAACAGCACTACAAAGAAAAAACTACATCTACAAAAATATTGCTCTATTATTTTCATGTTTTTTATGTATTATTCGTCTTTTTCCTTTTTCTTCTCATCTTCAAGCCCGTTGTTATAGGCACTTTCCAAGGCTGCTACTGAGGCGGCGATAATATCTGTGTGATGGCCTGCTCCCCAGCTTATATGTCCTTTTTCCCACTCTAAGCCAACATAACTCATGGCCTCACTGGAGGAGCCTGTTTCTAATGCATGCTCGGCGTAAGTTAAAATAGAAAAATTATGTCCGGTAGCTTTGCGCAAAGCATTTGTCACTGCATCCAGGCGGCCATTCCCCTTGCTCATCACTTCGCGCTCTTCCCCATTTTCACTCAGGGTTACCGCTGCTAAAATACCATCTTTTTGAATGAAATGCACATCCAACAGCCTCAAATACTTTGTTTTTTCCAAATAGCTTTCTTCAAACACGGTGCGAATTTCTTGCGCAGAAAGCTCTCTTTCTTCCCTATCTGAAATCGCCTTCACTACATAACCAAATGTCTCTCGCATTTTAGCCGGCAAATTATATCCATAATTTTTTTCCAACAGATACCCTATGCCACCTTTGCCGCTTTGGCTATTGATACGAATAACATCTGTTTCGTAGCGACGTCCCACATCCTTCGGATCAATAGGCAGATAGGGAACTGTCCAATGTTGTAGCTGTTTTTCACCACGCCAATTCATTCCCTTTGCAATAGCGTCTTGGTGGCTACCACTAAATGCTGCAAAAACCAAAGCACCTGCATAGGGGCTGCGCTCATACACTTGCATCCCTGTGGCTTCCTCATAAGCTTGCACTACAGCCGGCATATCAGAAAAATCTAGGTTAGGGCTTATCCCATGGCTAAAAAGGTTTAATGCCATCGTTACCAAATCCACATTACCGGTACGCTCTCCATTGCCAAACAAAGTTCCCTCTACACGCTGTGCACCGGCTAAAACTGCTAGCTCAGCATCTGCCACAGCCGTTCCTCTGTCGTTGTGTGGGTGTGTAGAAAGAACCACATTGTCTCTATATAATAAATTGTTGCTCAAATACTCAATTTGACCCGCGTAAACATGAGGCATGCTCATTTGCACTGTGCTGGGCAAGTTAATGATGGCCGTTTGCTCCGCCGTGGGCTTTAACACTTCCAATACAGAATTACACACTTCCAAAGCATATTCCGGCTCTGTGCCTGTAAAACTTTCCGGGCTGTATTCAAAACGGCATTGTTTTTCGTGCCCGTAGCTCAATTCTTTTACAAGCTTTGCGCCCTCAACGGCAATCTTTTTTATTTCTTCTCGTTCCTTTTTAAACACTTGCTCGCGTTGGGCAAAACTTGTAGAATTATAAAAATGAACAATTACATTTTTGGCCCCTTCGATAGAATCAAATGTTTTGCGAATAATATGCTCGCGACTTTGCGTTAACACCTGCAAGCTTACGTCGTCCGGTACCATATCTTTTTCTATGAGTGTTCGCAAAAATTCAAACTCTGTGTCGCTAGCGGCAGGAAAGCCCACCTCAATTTCTTTGAACCCTAGTTTCACAAGGAACGAGAAAAAACGCAGTTTTTGGCCTAGGTTCATGGGCACCACTAAACTTTGGTTGCCATCTCGTAGGTCTACACTGCACCAAACGGGGGGGATTTCAATACGGTCTTTTTTTGTCCACTGTGTGCAATTTTCAGGGGGCAAAAAATAACCTGGGGTATAACGGTGATGATTTTTCACTGCTTTTCCTCCTTCCGGAAAAATAAAATAGAATATTAGTATACCACAAAATATAGAAAATGCTATAAAAATAAAAAAAATTCCCAAAAAACTCATAAATGTTCTTTTGATAAAATAAACTACAAATTGAGAGATGAATATCTTAAAATCAATTCTATTTTTTCAAAATTATACAATTTTTATTTGCCTTTTTTTCTATGTAATTTTATAATAAAACAACCATCGTTATAAAGGATTTGATAACATGAGAGGACGCCTGGCCCCCACACCCAGTGGCCGAATGCATTTAGGCAATGCCTTCGCCGCCTTGCTATCTTGGCTTTCTGTGCGCAGCCAAGGTGGCAAACTTTTATTGCGTGTAGAAGATTTAGATACCCAGCGATGCCGCGCCGAATATAAAGAAGCCTTGCTGCGAGATCTCACATGGCTTGGCCTTTATTGGGATGAGGGTCCTGTATACCAAAGTGCGCGCACTTCCTTTTATGAAAATTGTTTTTCTACTCTTGAACAAAAAAAACTTCTTTACCCTTGTTTTTGCTCTCGTGCTCAGCTGCATACGGCATTGGCACCACACGAAAATGATGGTTTTTATATCTATAGTGGCCGTTGTCGTCCATTGCAACACCATGTATTTCCTTTGCAAAATGCCGCAGTGCGCATCATCGTTCCCTGTGTGGATATATTTTTTAAAGATGGATGCCAAGGCAACTACACGCAGGATTTACAAAAGGATTGTGGTGATTTTATTTTGCGACGGTCCGACGGTGTCTACGCATATCAACTGGCCACACCGGTCGATGATTGTACCCTACAAGTAAGTGAAATAGTGCGTGGACGTGATTTGCTGTCCAGCACACCTCGCCAAATTTGGCTCATGCAAGAACTTGACTATATACCACCACATTTTTATCATATTCCTTTGCTTTTGGCCCCAGACGGACGTCGTCTTGCCAAACGCGATGGTGATTTAGAAATTGCCACCTTGCGCGATAGGGGCTGGCATCCTGCCGAGATACTGGGTCTACTTGCCTTTTGGGCGGGGCTATTGCCAAAATGGGAGGCTGTTTGCGCCCAAGATTTAATTCCACTATTTAATTGGAATAAAATCCCCATAAATGACATATATTTGCCGCAGGATTTTCCTTCTCCCTCCTCTTAATTATTAAAATAATTTCCGTATTATACCTTATTATTATAACAGGATACGCTATCACCATCACAAGCAATCCACCTATATTTTTTGTATCTACACTATTTTTTAGTTGCGAATTGTAATCTCACACTAAACACATTGCACTATTTATGCAAAAATTCCTTTTGGTTTTCTCCTTTATTAGAACAAAACTAATATTTAAAATATGTTTTTTATAATTTAACTGTAATTTTTTCATTTTAATAATACCAACTTTTTTGTGACTATTAAAATGAATTCGGCAACAATTTATTGTCTTTTTCAGGGAGGTTTTATTTTGAAAACAGCAATTGTTTGTGAAGGAGGCGCCATGCGTGGCGCTTACACCAGCGGTGTACTGCAAGCTTTCATGCGTCACGATATTTGGGCCGATGTTTTAGTGGGTGTTTCGGCCGGAGCAGTAAACGGCATCTCTTATGTTTCCAAGCAACTGGATAGAGGATTCCGCTGTAATGTATTCTATTCGCAACACTCGCAATATTTAGGTCTGAGCAATTATATAAAAACAGGTTCTGCATTTGGTTTTGATTTTCTATTTGATGATATCCCAAACCTCTATGAACCTTTTCATTTTGAAAACTTTTTTTCCTCATCTTGTGACTACTTTGCCGGTGCCTTCGACATCCATTCCGGAGAAACATATTTTTTTTCTAAGGCAGATATTGAACCAGGGTTTCAAGCCTTGCGTGCCTCTTGTGCAATACCGGGCTTTATTCCCATTGTTTCTTTTCAGGGTCACGAATGGCTGGACGGTGGTATTGCCAACCCTATCCCATGGGACAAGGCCCTCTTAGAAGGATGCACTCGCTTGTTGGTTATCTTAACAAGGCCCCGATCTTATCGAAAACAGTTCGACCGTATGTTTCCCCTTTTACAAGCCAAATATAAGAAATATCCAAAATTAATTTATACATTACAACGTCGTCACCTACTATACAATAAAAGCTTGCAAGATTTAGCCCGTTTAGAGAAGCTTGGCAAAGCCATCATAGTGGCACCCCCAAAACCCCTTCCGGTAGGACGTTTTGGCCGTGACCCTTTGCTTCTTACCGAAGCTTACACACAAGGTTATTTAGACGGGCAGGCAATTTTACCTATTTGGTAGCTTCATTTTCCTATTTTTCCCAATAATCCTTTCTATTTCCTATTTTGTCGACTTTATTTTATCGCCTTAAATTAGTCCAGTATCATAAAACCACTAAATTTTCATCATATTTCTCTTTTCTGCTTCTTGTGAAAACATAAAGGCCTATTCGAAGTACCTACATACATCTACTTCGAATAGGCCTATTTACTTCTTTATTGTAGAGAATTATACTTGCCTCTGATAAACATAATTTTCGCCAGTATCCGAAATTGTCATAGAAATCTCATTGGGTGAAATATATTCGAATACAGCCTCTACACCATTTGCGTTATGTATTGTTTGTGCATCGAAAGTCCAATCTTCACCTGCAACATTCAGCAACGGAGCACGGAATGAATCCGTTTCAAAGTTCATTTCTCCACCACCGTTTGACGAAACCCAATTTCCTTCTAAGAAAATCATAAAAAATTTGTCACTCATTACAACCGGTTCTATATTGGCTACATCTCCATAGGCCATTATGGCCATAAGCGCCTCCCTGTTTTCAGCTGCCTCGTCTGACGCCACCACCCACAGGTCGCATAGTTGTTTATATACCACGGCATCTTGCTCTGCCATTACAAGCCCAAACTGTTGGCTTGCTTGTTCAAAATTACTTGTAGTATAGCTGATTTTTGCCTGTTCATATACTTGTGCGCTTGCCTCTTTAGCCAATTGTTCGCTGTTTAAATAGTCGCCCAATTCTAAAAAGGCCATATACTTTGAGCCGGCATCCTCTTGGGCACTTGCCTGCTGATACGCCACAATATTTGCACTTTGTGCGCTACTGTCGGAAAATGCCCCCAAAGAATCAAATACCAGCTTTGCCTCTTCCAGCTGCAAATTATTTGCTAAAGCCAAACCCTTGTCATATTGAATCTCTTGCACCAACACGGCACTGTCTGCATAATCGGAAAGTTCCACAAAAATTTCCTGTGCTTCCTCAAATAACCCTTCTTCCCAAAGCTGCTGCGCTTTGGCATAATGATAGGCCTCATTTCTTGTAGCCCGCAACCATGGTGTCTGATTAATGCTACTAACCACTTCGTTGTATTCTCCGCTTTCCAAGGCAGCCTCGGCACGTTGCCCCTGCCATAATGTATACCCCAAAATCATACAGGCCAAAATGGCCAAGCACACCAGTGAAATATTTTTTTTATTTTTTAGCCATATTTTGCCGTTCTTTTTTTGCCATATTTTTGATGTTTTTATTTTTTTATCGTTAGAATTAATCGGTGGTTTTTCTTCTGGTTTTTCTTCTGGTTTTTCTTCTGGTTTTTCTTCTGGTTTT
>CAYJIR010000012.1:0-10921 GCA_964370295.1 uncultured Oscillospiraceae bacterium | reverse complement strand
GTTTTTCTTCTGGTTTTTCTTCTGGTTTTTCTTCTGGTTTTTCTTCTGGTTTTTCTTCTGGTTTTTCACTATTTATTTTGTCGATTGTTTCTACTTCTTTATTCTCAAAAACAACATTTATTGGTTCTTTTTCTGTTTTCAGTTGTGGTGTCGTCTCTTTAGGCTTTGTTATGTCTGCATCTTCTAAAATCTCATTTAATTCCCATAAAACCTGCCCTAAATTTGCGTATCTATCTTGTGGATGCAGTTCAAGGCAATGTGTGATAACACCTGAAAGAGGTGTGGTGCTCATCTCCACAGCCTCTTTGCCGGACAAACGCGCTCTTACATCCGCCGGTGGCTTTCCATATAACAAAGTATAAAGTAACGCCCCTATAAAATAAACAGGTGCCCGCTCGCAATTGGCAGCTACATACTGCTCTGGTGCTGCAAAACCTGCTACCGGCACATAGGCAGAAGCCGGTAAATTTTCCTTTAATTGAATGCGCTGGTGCACCACCATCACATTATCTGGCCGCAAAATAGAGCTCAGTTCCACCTCGTCTTCCAAGGCAAGTAAATCACTTATAAAATCGCCCACCATGCCCGCCAATTGTAATGGATCCATGTGGATATCTCCTCCTATTTCCTGCTTTCTACTATAAATAACTTTTAGTAATTAAACATTTTTCGGGGTTTATTAGGAATTTATTAATGGATTGCATAATAACTCTGTATTGTGTATAATTTATTGTTATAAGTAGTTTTCTATGGCTGTTTTTGTTTTACTCCAAATTAAAAGATGTTTTTACTTCCGATTTTCTTTTATATTCCTCGCCCCATAAAGTCATGGCTTCCAAAACAGGTTTTAAGCTATATCCCGTTTCACTAAGTGTATATTCCACTTTTGGCGGTACTTCGGCATATACTTTCCTGTGTAACAGCCCGGTGGCCTCCATGTCTCGCAACTGTGTGGTTAACACTTTTTGCGAAATGCGCCCTACCGAACGTTTTAATTCTCCAAATCGTTTGGTTCCACCCATTAAATCACGCAAAATCATCACTTTCCATTTGTCACCAATTAAAGATAATGTTATTTCCACCGGGCAGTTAGAAGCTTGCCAATCCATATCGCGTCTCCTCTTCCAGTTTCTTTCTGTAACTAAGAAACAATTTGGTTCCTACTTTACAAAATCTCTGTATGGATATAAAATAACATCATGGCAAAAAATTGTCAAATTCTAAACACCGAGGTAATTCTTCATGAAAAAGGTTTTTTCGCTTGGCCTTGCGGCGCTTATGACCACGGCTATTCTTTCTTTTTCTGCCTGTACGGGCAGTTCTGATGGCACAACCGGCACCGAGGAAAACGGCGCTTCCTCTAACACTTCGGAGCCCTTGGTAGTTGCTATGGAATTGGCTTACCCACCGTTTGAAACCAAAGATGAAGCTGGCGAACCAACCGGCATCAGTGTAGATCTTGCTATGGCGCTTGGCGCGTATTTAGGCCGCGAAGTACAAATTGAAGACACCGCCTGGGACGGGCTTATCCCCTCCTTGCAAACAGGCCGTGCCGATTTGGTTATCTCTTCCATGACCATCACCGAAGAGCGTGAAGAAGAAGTGAATTTCTCAAACCCCTATGCCAACTCTTTGCTTGCTGTGTTGACCAATATAGAATCTAATATTTCCGATATCGATGACCTCAACCAAGAAGGCCGGCGCATAGCAGTAAAAACCGGCTCTACTGGCTTCTTATATGCACAAGAACATTTAACAAACGCCGAAATCATTGCATTGGCTGATGAAAGCGCCTGCGTAACCGAGGTAGCCCAAGGCCGGGCCGACGGCTTTATCTACGATCAACTGACCATTTACCGTAATAACCAACAAAACCCAAACACCACCGATGCACTTTTTCTACCCTTTCAAGAAGCGGAAACCTGGGGCATTGCCGTGGCAGAGGATAATGAAGAGCTTTTAGAACAAGTGAATGCTTTTTTGGCAGAATTTACTGCCGATGGTGGTTTTGCCACCTTGACCGAACAATATTTAAGTGAGGAAAAAGAAACTTTTGACGAGCTTGGCTTCCAATGGTTTTTTTCTGAATAATGAATTTATTTACCACAAAGGACAATAAAAAAACTCCACTTTGGAAAGTATGTTTTAACATACTTTTGCTTAGTATACTTTTGCTTGTCTTTTTTTGGAGTTCACTGGCCGCCATTCAAGTTCAGTTCGATTTTTCGTTTCTTTCTGTATTTCATGTACGTCTTTGGAATGGCTTTGTTGCCACCATTCTTATCAGCCTTTCCAGCTTGGTGCTCAGTTTTACCTTTGGCCTGTGTGCAGCCATTATGCAAAGTAGCCGTATTCTTTTACTGCGTTATTTTGCAAAGGTTTATGTGATATTTATTCGCGGCACACCCCTGATAATGCAAATTTATTTGTTTTTCTATATTGTTGGCACAGCCTTTGGCATGGAAAGCCGCTTTCTTAGCGGTGTAATCATTCTTTCTGTTTTCGAGGGCGCTTACATCTGCGAAATTCTACGTGGTAGTTTCCTGTCTTTAGATGCCACACAATTGGAAGCCGCAAAAGCTGTGGGGCTTACACGCGCCCAAAGCTTTCGCTATGTGATGTTTCCACAGCTTCTTGCGCGCACTCTGCCCGCCTTGACGGGACAATTTGCCTCTATCATTAAAGATTCCTCCTTGCTTTCCATGATTGCCGTTATAGAGCTGACGCAAACCATGCGCGAAATATCTGCCACCAATTTAAAACTATTTGAATGTTATTTTGTATTGGGTTTATTGTATTTAAGCCTCACCCTGCCCATTTCCCTGCTTAGCAAATGGATTGAAAGGAAATTTTCTTATGAAAATAGAGCTTAAAAATCTTAGCAAGCAGTTCGACAAACGCATGGTTTTGCAACAACTTAATTTGCAAGATGACGCGCAAACATTGGCCTTAATCGGCCGCTCTGGATGTGGAAAATCTACTCTTCTTCGCATTTTAGGGGGCCTGCTGCCTGCAAGTGGCGGGCAGGCCTTTTTAAACGGTAATCATGCAGAAGATACAACTCTATACAGAAAGAAGATAGGTTTTGTATTTCAACAAAGTGGTTTATTCTCGCATCTTAGCGCGATAGACAATATTACTTTGCCGCTTATTAAGGTGCATGGTATAGAAAAAAAAGACGCTCTCGAACAAGCACATGCCTTGCTGCTTCGCTTTGGGCTTGGGCAAGAAGCACAAAAACTTCCGGCACAGTTGTCCGGTGGGCAAAAACAACGTGTTGCCATTGCACGCGCCTTGGCACCCAAACCACAAATTTTACTGTTAGACGAGCCCACCTCAGCCCTAGACCCTGAATATACCGCTGAAGTGCTTACTGTAATCCATGAGCTTAAAAAAGAATCTCTCTCTTTCATCATTGCCACGCACGAAATGGGCTTTGCTTTGCACAGTTGTGAAAAAGTAGCTTTTTTGCACAAAGGTGATATTGCCGAATATGGGAGCTCTAAAGATGTATTTTTGCATCCGCAATGCGATGCTCTTCAAACATTTCTTGCAAATATTTTACAGTGGAAGGTGTAAATTGTATGCCAATAGGTATTTTTTACGAGACAGACGAGTGGTCTAACCATTATTTTTGTGAAGAAATCAATAAACTGGGTGTACCCGCCAAACTCATCAATTTGCAAAATGATATCGATGAACAAAGCCTTTTACAATACGATTTAATTGTAAGCCGCTTATTTGCCAGTGCTGTTTTCCGTGCCGGTGCCAATGCTTTGGCCAAAGCCCCTCGTCTCTTTTCTTTTTTGGAAAATCACCACATCCCCGTTATCAACTCTGCCAAGGCCTATGAATACGACCTTAGCAAAACACTTACAACCAAAACTTTAGCCGAACATGGCATCCTTGTGCCAAAAGTATATGGAACCTTTCATAAGCAAGATTTGCTTCGTAGCAACACACTCCGTTTCCCCTGCATTATAAAACCGGATTGCGGTGGACGCACCACTTGTACATTTCTTGTAGAAACCCCTGGGCAATTAAAGGAAGTGATGCAAGATGCGCCCGACCTTCTTTATATTGCGCAAGAATATATGCAACCGCAGTTCGGATATCTAACCCGCATCGAGCTTATTGGTGGCCAATGCCGGCTTATGGTAAAACGTAGTATCGCGGCAAATGGCCTGTCTGCCTATCATTTAAACTGCCGCTATGAACGCTATGACAATTGCCCCCTTCCCATACTGCAAACCGCCTCACGGGCCTTGTCTCTGCTTCAGATAGAAAACGGCAGCTTGGATATCATCGAAAACGACAATGGATTTTATATTATTGATGTCAACGCCGTTTCCAATGTGTCCCAAGACAACACAGAAATATTTCAATTTGATTTAATGAAAGAGATGGCTATTCATATTGTGAAACGCTACAACGAGCTACGAGGTGCTTAAACATGACACTGACTGAAGTTTACTCAAAACTGGACGCCATCGGTTGCCTTTCTTTTTCCACCTTGCACGGCCCACATATCGAATCACGCATTGCACATTTTTTTGCATGCGATGACGGCGGACTTTATCTTCGCACCATGGAATGCAAACCTTTTTACCGGCAATTAAAAGAAGGCGGGCAAATGGCTGTGTGTGGCATGTACCCGCAGTCCCAGATTACGCACAGCGAAGATACACTCCCTATTTTTCACCCTGGCTACAGCATCCGTTTAAGTGGCTTTGTGCGCGAATTCCCCCTTGATCAAATAAAACAAAAAGCCGAAGAAAACCGTCAATTTCATGTGGCGGTTTATGATCTTGAGAAATACCCTCTCACACGATTTTTTGTCCTTTATAAAGGCCATGGCGAAATATACGACTATGATTATGCCATGAAAAACCGCGACCACAAACTACTACGCATACCTTTTTCTTTTGGTGGCGCCCCATTGATGCAAGCAGGCTTGCATATAGAGGAAACATGCATCGCCTGTGGTGCCTGTTTTAAGGCTTGCTCCTATAAAGCCATTGTACAAGGTGCACCCCACCATATTCTGCGCGAACGCTGCGAAGAATGTGGCAACTGCCTTACCGTATGTCCGCAAGATGCCATTGCTCTGCGCGAAGCTTACTAATACGCTTCAACAAAGGCAAACCCATTAAATCAATCAATAAATAATGCCTGCTGAATAAACCCATGCAGAGTTTATTCAGCAGACATTATTTAGATTTTACTTTATTGATTGATTTTTAATTGTTTTAAATGGCTTTTTTATTCGATTTTAATCAAATAAAAAGGACCTTCACCAATTGATAATTGGCATTCGTTCCATAATGTCTGTTTAGAAATATTGCAATAACATGATTCTGGTAGTAAATAGGGCGATCGGTGAGTGATGAACGTCTCTCCACATGCAAGGAATCCCTCTTTTTCAAAAATTCAAACCATACACATTATTTTGCTTTTTAGCCTCTTTTATTCGTTTTTATTTTACCAAAATTTTAGCCTTTTATTTCACGGCTAATTATGCCCATATAAACGAATCCAGCCAGAAAGGACAAGTTTGTTTATATTCATCCGTTTATCATTTTAACCTATCTTTAAATCATTTAAATATCAAATAAAACAAATTGACAAAATAAGCACCCCACGCCTATACATCGAAGGATAAATCATGACCAAAAATTTTACATTACAACATACTATCAACGGAATGCACAGTTTTCAAACCACAATCGTTCCTATATCCCTTGTTGCAAAATAAGATCACCTTTTTTCTCACAAAAGATTTACGGGTAATTTACAATATTTATTTTTATATTTTTACGCATATATGAATACATTTTCGTCATCCATCCGTTTTAAAACACAAAACCTATATGATGCATATTTTAGGATAAATTAATTCCATTTATTTTAATTTAATTTGTATTTTACGTGCTGCAAAAAATATACTTCTATATAACAAAATAGATACCCATTACCCACGTGCACAAAACCGAAAAAAAGTGGTAGCGACAGATCTTCGTCGTGAGGGCGCTTGTCAACCGAATAGAAAACCCGAGCGTGCCATTTTTCGGAAAAGGGGGAGCGACGAAATGTTGTGAGCGATGATTTTTATAGTTTTTACAAAAAATCGTCGTGAACTAAATATAGTCCGCGACGACGTGGTATGCCTGATGCGATTCGAACGCATGACCCTCAGAGTCGGAGTCTGATACTCTATCCAGCTGAGCTACAGGCACATATATTACAACTGCGTTTCCGCAGTCATTCCCCATTACTATGTTTTGTTGTGTTCCTTTTTATCCACTCTTTTTAAAAAATCGTTTTTTGTGTGCTCTTCTATTATACGCACTTTGGTTGCATTTGTAAAGAACCTTCCCTGACGGCACCTACAATCATTAATGATAAAAATAAAGGTTTTTCTATCTTTCGCACAAAAACCTTGCACTTCCATTTTCGCCTTTTCATTTAAGGGGCGAAAACACAGAGGCATACATCAAAGTATGCCCCATAAAAATGCTTTCTTAAGCACTTTTATGGCCACCGCATTCGGCGACGGAGCTGAATAAATCCCTACGAGATTCATTCAACAGGCATTATTTTATGATTTTATATATTATTTTTGTTTATTTATTGAGAATTAATACTCTATAAAAGACACTTCACACACCCGATTTTTTCATTTTGATAACCACAGTGACCCAGAACCGGAAACAAAAAAACATACAGTTTTTTTCTTAAATTATTCCTTTAAAAATGTCTTGACAAACTCAAAAGGTATCGTTATAATATTCTATACGGGGCAAAAAGTCATCCAACCCAAACGGATAAGATGTGAGCGCACCGTATTTTATGGCGGTATAGCTCAGGTGGCTAGAGCATTCGGTTCATACCCGAAGTGTCACTGGTTCAAATCCAGTTACCGCTACCAGTGTACAGATTTATCTGAGGAGGTAGGGTGCCGATTGCCAATAGGACACGGCGGAAAGGCTTTGCGGCCGAGAGGTAAGTTCTGTACAAGACGGGGCGATTTATCGCTCCTTTGATGGCCCGATGGTCAAGAGGTTAAGACACCACCCTTTCACGGTGGAATCCCGGGTTCGATTCCCGGTCGGGTCACCAAAAATCCCAAAGACAAGCACCTTGTCTTTGGGATTTTTTCCTTATCAACGATACTACCTAACTGCTTGTTGTTATTATTTTCTGCTTTGGCTGTATCCTTCGCATTAAATAGATGGATTATACCACACAAACCTATGCCGCTGTGCGTTTCGTGCTGCTTTGCACGGAATCTTTATGCAAGATTTCTTCGTTGACCCCCGCAAAGCATCTTACAGCCAAAGTGGCCTCCCCGTCCATCGACCACCCTGTTTGCTGGCTGTTATTATAAACTTTAAACAAATTGTCTTCTTTTTACAAAATAACCCCTTGTTAAACATCCTTTGATACAATCTGCAAAATTTCGTTTGCTGACGAAACCATATAGGTTGGTGATTCTTTCTCCAGCTCTTCCCTGTCACGAAACCCCCATAACACTGCACAACTGTGCAATTTTGCATGTTTTGCTGTAAGCACATCCACACGGCTGTCTCCACAAAACAAGGTTGAAGCTGCAGGTGCATTTAATTTTTGTAGCAAAGCATGTAGGGAAGCCGGATCCGGTTTTGGTGCGAAAGGCTCACGCAAACCCATCACCTCATCAAACAACCGTCCAAAATAATGAGACACCAAATATTGCACATTATCTTGATTTTTATTGCTTAATACTGCCAAGCAATATCCTTTATTCTTCAAATCGTTTAATAAAGTGACAATACCCGGATAGGGCGCCGTGCGCTCAATAGAATGTGCTTTATAATACTCTGTAAATATTTCTTGTGCCTGCTTTAAACTGGAAGTATCTTGCCGACTTTGGGGCATCATGCGTGAAATTAAGGCTTGAATTCCATTGCCCACCATAAGGCGGTAGTCCTGTGGTTGATGTATGGGGCATCCCAATGTTGTCAAAGTATGATTGCCAGCCACAGCTAAATCGTCTAGCGTATTTAATAAAGTACCATCTAAATCAAAAACAATGGTTGAATACATTAAAAACATCTCCAATACTTATATACAAGCCTAACTATGTCGGCATCATTATTTCTTTTAATAGGCACAATTTAATGTCCACTAAACAAAAAACAGACGTTTCAAAGCACAAACTGGCATTTTTCGAAAAAATACAGGGTTTTTCCATGTCTATCACAAAAATTTTGCACTTTTATTTTTGTCCTTTCTTGTAAAGTGTAAAAATACAGCGAATCGCATTGGGGTATGCCCCATAAAAGTGTTGTTATAAGCATTTTTATGGCTACCGTATATTGTGGTGGGCTAAATGAACCCCGTGGGGGCTTATTTATCGTTCATTCATCCTATTTGCTTTTCCAAATGCAATACACAAACCAACTTGTTCCTGGTTTTTTTCAACAGAAATCTTTACCCCAAAATCTGTAAACTTTGATACAAAAAGTGAGAGCTTCCAAACAGTGTATAGCGTGCAATGTTAAATCGTTCATCATACTCTACAAAAGATTGACAAGAAAAGTCTTCGTCGCTTTCTTGATAGGCCATCTCACCTAGTTTTTCGCTTGTGTGCTTGGCCGCTTCCAGTGTTTGATATCTATCTAACACCATACAAGCCCTAGGGCCATAGGAACAATCGTGCACTTCGGCAATAAATTTATCCACACGTTGCCCCACTTCACTTAAATTTCTGTAGCCTGCCTCTTCTTCCCTATCTGTGGGTGCAATGTGGCCTCTTGGTATGCTCGCATTGTACAAATCAGCATCTATTTCCTCTTTTTTCATTTCATAGCTTCTATTTTCACTTTTTTGCTCTAGTCTTGCTTCCTGCCCAGGCTCTTGCATGGGCATCTCCGGTGAAAAATAAGAGCCCGAAAAAGCCGGTATTCCTTGACCATAAAGGAAAGGATGATAAGTTGCAAGGTTTGGATAAACCGGATAGGCTACAGGCGCAGCATAAGTTTGATAATTTACAGGGGAAACCACAGAACCATAACTACCATAGGGCAAATAAGCCGCGGACGAAAAAGGCGCTGCGGGCGCTGCAGAAACCGATGACATATCGGATGTTTTCTCGGGAATCTTCTCAGAAGAAACCGGTGCAGTGGCACTTTGTGCCTGGGGTGGTGTTTGTGCTGTAGGTGTCACGCTCTCTTGCGCCATAGCTGGCAAAGCTTCCTGTGGTTGTTGATGTAAGCCATCCAAAGGAACAGAAACACCCGCAGCTGCCTGGCCCAAAGAAACCGCTTGCGATGTTGCTGCCGTAGAAGCCATTTCACTGTTTGTATGCATTGATCTCGCAAGCACATACTCTTCTGCCATGCCTATTTCCGGCTCTGAATAGGGCATTTCATGGGAAACGTTGTTTGGCAACGCCTGTGTTTGCAAAGGTGGTGCCACAAAACCGGCCACCGGTGGCTGTGGCAAGGGCGCAGGCGCAACGTACGGTTGCTGAAAAACCGGCGCAGTGGCTTCTATAGCTTGTTCTTTATCATATTCGGGAAAAGATCTTTCAGTATCTTGTGATTGTGGATCTTGCTGTACATCATTTGATACAACGTCCATTTCCAAACTGGAATGGTCTTCTGCACCGGTTAAAAGGCGCTGTACTTCACTTTCTGGGAAGCGCCATTGGCCGCCAATCTTTCTTCCCACCAAACGCCCACTTTTTAAATAGTTTCGAATGGTGCGCCCAGTAACCGAGGCAAGCTCGGCCACTTCTTCCACAGTATACAATTTTTCAATCATGTAAAAACGCCTTCTTTCCTTTTGTTTGGCAGAAGTATGTAATTACATTATAATGTCAACTTTTTACCAGTCAAGGGAATTTAAGATATTTGCCTTTCTTTTCATGAAATTTCATATGTTTTTCAAACCCTTTAAGGTGGCTTCATCTAAGCTTGCTTTGCTTATTTTCAAAATACAGGCTTTAATAGAAATTCCCTTTTCTGCAAACATTTGCTCATGTTCTGTTCGTATATTCCAGCTTGGTTCGTTTTTATGCAAATCTTCGCTTTGCCAAACCAAATGGAAGGCACAAAGTGAAAAATATCGCAAGCTATCCTCGTACAATCGGTCGTCATCTGTTTTAAAATACAGCTCTGCTTCCGGATGCAAAAAGTGCCGATATTGTATCAGCTGACGCGGATGTGTTAAGCGATGTTTTGCATGGCCACTTTTATACCATGGATTACAAAAATTAATATACAAACGCTGCACCTCATCCCCTTCACCCAACACATTGCCAATATGCTCCACATGATGGGTGGTAATGGCAATATTATCCAGAGGCATTTCAGCTTGGGCATATGTTTGTTCTATTGTTCGTTTGGCTACCACCAACATTTCACTTTTCATGTCCATGCCCAAAAAATTAGTTGAGGATTCACGCAAGGCATGTTGCGCTAAAAACCCACCCTTCCCACAACCCACCTCTAAGTGAAACGGTAGCTTGGGATTGGGGAATATATTTTTCCAATGATTTTTACTGTTTTCTGGCTGATTGATGTGTTGTGGCCATGCGGCCAATTCTGGACGAGCATAAGGCTTATGACGAATTCGCATATGATTTTCTCCAAAAAAATTTAATATATTATACTTTATAATAAACTATAATAAAAACAATATTTTAAACCGCCACCATTCATGTGACTGTATTTTTCCACATGGATTACGTCCATGTATTTTTCTTAAATGTCTTGTTCCTACACGAAACTTTGCTAGTTGATGCCCATATCTTAAACCTTTCTAAATTGGTTTTTATTTCTAAATTAAATACTGATTAAATATTCTTTTTCCTATATTAAACAGAATTTTTCTATATTCCATTTTAAATTATGTCTGCTGAATAAACCCCTGCGGG
>CAYJIR010000011.1:0-61786 GCA_964370295.1 uncultured Oscillospiraceae bacterium | reverse complement strand
AAAGAGGCATAGAGCATGAGGCCAATGGGATTGATTATAGAGCGTAGTCTTTCAGAGTCTGCGCAAAGTGGGGTGACCTCGGGCGACACATTAAATCTGGTGTTTATTTTGGCATTTGCGCTCTTTATTTCCTATCTAGCGATGGTGATAGCAAGACGCGGTGGCAAAAGAAAATAAGATTTGTTTGTAAAATGTTCGTATAAAACGGTAGAGGGCATTGACAGGCATGTATGTGTGTGTTATGATGTTTACACCTCGTTGCAGGTATATTTTTTTGTGCGCCTTTCTATGGGGCACAAAGCTTGCAAAATGACCTTGAATAAGGCCAGAAGAGGGAGGTTGACTATACCGAACCAAATGGAGGTGCAAAAGAGTTATGACAGTGAAGATTACCTTGGCCTGTACGGATTGTAAACAACGCAATTACGACACAACAAAAAACAAGAAAAACACGCCCGATAGGCTGGAACGAAAAAAATACTGCCGTTTCTGCCACAAGCAGACACTCCACCGAGAGACAAAATAAGGAAAGGGGCATTTGCATGGCAGATAAAACGGCGAAAAAAGAAAATATTTTTAAGCGGTTTGGCAAAAACTTTCTCCGCTTTTTTCGCGACACCAAAGGTGAAATGAAAAAAGTGGTGTGGCCCAGCCGTAGCCAGGTGATAAATAATTTCCTGGTAGTGCTTGTGTTCGCCCTTATTGCAACGGTGATTATCTTTGGTCTAGATGCCATTTTTGGCTTTGTACTAGAGAGAGTAATCGGCCTAATGTCAAGTGTGTAATCACGTCGCGAAGCATAAGGAGAAAACATGGAGCAAGCATATTGGTATGTGGTGCATACCTACTCCGGTTACGAGAAAAAGGTTGCCCAAAATTTGTCTACAATTGTGGAGAACCGCAGGTTGCAAGAGTTGATACAAGAAGTGCGGGTGCCCACGGAAATTGTAGAAGAGATCAAAGACGGGAAATCGCGTGAGGTAGAACGCAAGTTGTTTCCCGGTTATGTTTTGGTGAAAATGGTGATGACCGACGATAGCTGGTATATCGTGCGCAATACTAGAGGTGTTACTGGCTTCGTAGGCCCAAGCTCTAAGCCTGTGCCATTGTCAGAGGCAGAGGTAGAGTCCTTGTGGTTGGACGAGAAAGAGTCTCGTGTTGATTATAGTGTGGGAGACAGCGTAGAGGTCTTAAGTGGCCCCTTAGAAGGCTTTGTGGGCCTGGTAGACACCATAGACCACGACAGTGCAAAAGTACATGTAAAAGTTTCGATGTTTGGGCGCGAAACCCCGGCCGAGTTGGATCTCGACCAAGTAAAACCGATTTAATTCATGGAGGTATAAATCATGGCACAAAAGGTAGTGGGCTATATCAAGCTCCAAATTCCGGCCGGTAAGGCAACTCCGGCACCCCCCGTGGGGCCGGCCCTTGGCCAACACGGTGTCAATATTATGTCGTTTACAAAAGAGTTTAATGAGCGTACAGCGAAGGATATCGGCTACTTAATACCGGTGGTAATCACTGTATATGCCGATCACTCATTTTCCTTTATCACAAAAACACCGCCCGCAGCGGTGCTGATTAAAAAAGCAGCAGGCCTGGAAAAAGCCAGCGGCGAACCAAATAAAACCAAAGTGGCCACATTAAAACGCGCCCAGCTAGAGGAAATTGCCAAGACAAAAATGGCTGACCTCAATGCTGCCAGTGTAGAAAGTGCTGTGTCCATGATAGAGGGCACCTGCCGTAGTATGGGCATAATAGTGGAAGACTAAAACCCCAAAAGTGGGAGGAAAAATCCGATAGAAAGCAAATGGCTTTCATTACCACAGGAGGAAAAGATGAAACACGGAAAAAAATATATTGATGCAGCAAAAGAATTAGAGCGTGGAAAAACATATGATAGCGCCGAGGCTTTGGCATTGGTGTGTAAAATGGCCACAGCAAAATTTGATGAAACAGTGGAATTGCACGTGCGTTTAGGCGTGGATAGCCGTCATGCAGACCAGCAGGTGCGTGGTGCAGTGGTTCTGCCACACGGAACAGGCAAAAATGTTCGTGTGGTAGCCATTGCCAAAGGTGACGCTGCCAAAGCAGCCGAGGAAGCCGGTGCGATGCTGGTGGGTGAGGCAGATTTGGTGAGCCGTATTCAAAACGAGGGTTTTATGGACTTTGATGTGCTGGTTACGACACCGGACATGATGGGTCTTGTAGGCCGTCTTGGTAAAATTTTAGGCCCACGTGGCCTGATGCCTAACCCAAAAGCAGGCACGGTGACGCCTGATGTGGGCAAAGCTGTGGCTGAAGCATTAGCCGGTAAAATTGAATATCGTCTAGACAAAGCCAATATCATTCATGTGCCTATCGGCAAGGCTTCCTTTGGTGCTGAGAAACTAAGTGAAAACTTGGAAGTTGTTATGGGCGCCATTGTAAAGGCAAAACCGTCGGCTGCAAAGGGCCAATATTTGCGGAGCATTGCGCTTGCTTCCACTATGGGCCCGGGAGTGAAAGTTAGTGGTACAAAATATATGACACAGGGTTCTTAAAATAGGTCTTGACAAACGTTTGAACTGTGTGTATCATTATAGATGCTGTTTTGCAGACAGCAGGAGACAGATAACAGGGGTTACCCTTCCTGCCGAGAAACAGGCCAAAAGCAAACTGTTTTTGCGCCTTTTCTCTATGGGGAAAAGGCGCTTTTGCGTTGCCCCGTTCATTCTTAAGGAAACGAGGTGAAAATATGCCCAGTGAAAAAATTATGCAAAAAAAACAGGCCACCGTGCAGGAATTAAAAGATAAAATTATGGCGGCACCGGCCGGTGTTTTGGTGGATTATATCGGTATCAATGTAGAGGCCGATACTGCCTTGCGTCGCGAATTGCGCGAGGCCGGTGTAGATTATCATGTGGTTAAAAACACTATGTTACATCTAGCCATCCAAGATACAGACTATGCAGAAATGGATAGTGCACTAAAAGGTTCTACAGCGTTGGCCCTGGCAACCGAGGAAGACAGTTTGGCTCCCGCGCGTATTTTGTGTAAATACGCCGAGAAGTCCAAAGGGAAATTCGAGGTGAAAATTGGCTACATTGATGGCAAGGTAATGCCGGCAGCCGAGGTAGAGGCCTTATCAAAACTACCCGGTCGCGAAGGTTTGCTTTCCATGTTGCTATCGGCACTTACCGGCAACTTACGTGGCTTGGCTTGTGGTTTGAATGCCCTTGCTGAAAAACGTGCCGAAGAGGGTGGTGCGGCCAACGCAGCACCAGCTGCCGCTGAAGAAGCTACCCCAGTGGCTGAAGAAGTTACTGAAACTACCGAAGAGGCTCCTGCAGCCGAATAATCATTAATTTATAATTGGAGGTAACAAACATGTCTGAAAAAATTGATAAAATTGTTGCCAGTGTTGAGGAGCTAACCGTTTTGGAACTCAACGAACTGGTAAAAGCCATTGAAGAGAAATTTGGTGTTTCTGCCGCAGCTCCCGTAATGATGGGTGCAGCCCCTGTTGCAGGTGGCGGTGAAGAAGAGAAGAGCGAATTTGATGTTGTGCTAAAAGAGGTTGGCGGCAATAAAATGGCCGTTATCAAATTGGTGAAGGAAATCACCGGTTTGGGCCTAAAAGAGGCAAAAGAATTGGTGGATAATGCACCGAAGAATGTAAAAGAAGGCGTTTCCAAAGCCGATGCAGAAGAAGTGCAGAAGAAATTGGAAGAAGCCGGTGCCACAATCGAGCTTAAATAAGAACTGTCTTTTTATAGATCCCTCGGATATACCCGAGGGATTTTTTTGATGCAATTTTAAAATATAAAAAGCCGGAGAATAGAAAAACAAATTTTATCAAGTATCACAGTTTTTTTTGGTGATGATTACCGTAGACAAAGCAATAAAGCTGTGATACACTTAAGTCACCGAAAGAGAAAGGGGTGAGTCCCATGTACGAGTTAGAAGACCCGTTTCACGATGTGCGGGACGTGGAGCCCAAAGGGATTACTTAACTTACATCCGGTTATGGATAGTGCATTCGATTTAAAACATTGTTTCTATTCCAAAAATCTATTTTCAAATTTGGAAAACGTCCATTAAAAGTGGTAGATTATAGTTTTCTAAAAAAAGATTGTTTTCGATGTTTATAGTAGAATACAGGATATGGAAAAGTAAAACAATAAAAAATCGAATTAAGGAATGAAGCTAATACTTGGGTGCGTTCCGCAGATTGACCTGACAGCAATGCCAGAATCAAATAAAAAAAGGATAGTATTATAAGTCGGCATTGCAAGAAAGTGTACCAGTATAGATTATAGAATGCTCGATAAAGGGTCCTTTATTAGGTATCATGGAAGAAAGGCCTTCGTTGCACAAGCAGAGGAAAAGTCGCGAAAATGCGAAAACTCCAATAATGTGGATGTGATACGAAGGGAAATGATACTAAATAGAAAACAGACGTAATTGTGCACGAAAGGGCTCGAAAGTTTACAAAGAAATACGTAGCATTGGTTTAAAAATGTCATTATCGTATTGGGTATAAAGTGGTAGATGAAAAACATCATGTTATAAAAAAGTTGTAAGGTTTTTGATGTTCATATGGCAAAGCATATCAATGGAGTTCTAAAATAAAAGTCGTTTTTCACATAAGTTGTTTCGTTTCAAAAACAGGCGGGCAAATTTGAAAATATATTGATAAATTCACTGTAGGAATGCTTATTTGCGAAAAGCCTGATTGATGATGGACTTTGCCGTAGTAACCATATAGCCCAGGTTTTTATGTAACAAGATCCGAAATTTACGATATAGCACTAAAGAACGAGACGTATAAGAGGTATTTATCAAGTTTATTTCGACCCAATGCAAACACCGTAAGTCTTTGTGAATTGGAATAGAACAAAAAACGCCGCCTTAGTTATAAGGGGGCGTTTTTATTAGAGATGCCATGATAGTGATGGAAATGAGTTTGTTTAGGGCTTGCATTATACCTTAGCGTTCTAAAAATGTCGATTCAGCAGGCATTATATTACAAAGGGATATGTAGCAGCATTATGTATTAAAAACCACATGGCAATGCATTCGGTATTGCCATGTGGTTTTAATTAATCTGATAAGATGATACTTTTAATATGGATTTTTATACAGGGTGCCTTGAAGAAATTGGCTTAAAAGTTTTCTGCTAAAATCTCAAAATATGCTTGCTCGTGTTTGCAAACAGGACATAGTTTAGGGGAGTCTTTGCCAACGTGTACATGTCCACAGTTTGTGCAAATCCAAGACTCTTCGCCTTCGCGGCTAAACACTTTGCCTTCTTCGATGTTTTGTTTTAAAGCCAGATAACGTTCTTCATGGCGTTTCTCTATGGCGGCAACACCTTCCATTTGGCATGCGATTTCTGCAAAACCTTCTTCGCGGGCTGTTTTAGCCATTTCCGCGTACATATCGGTCCATTCGAAATGTTCGCCAGCAGCAGCATCGATTAAATTGGTGATAGTGTCTGGTACTGCACCACCATGTAGGGCTTTAAACCATAGCTCAGCATGTTCTTTTTCGTTTCCTGCGGTTTCTAAAAAGATATTGGAAATTTGAACATAGCCCTCTTTTTTTGCCTTCGAAGCATAATAGGTATACTTATTTCGTGCTTGGCTTTCACCTGCAAAAGCGGCTTGTAAATTGGCCTCGGTTTTTGAACCTTTTAATTCCATTTTCAAATCTCCTTTTCAATAAAATTGATATACAGCGCAAGAAAGCATGCTCTCTTGCGCTGTTGTCTATAAAATGTGTCGGAAAAATGGATTACATTTTGTTTAAGCGTGCCACTTGCTCTTTTAGAAGTTCGGACATCTTAGCAGGCAAACGGCTGCCAAACTTGGCATACAGTTCTTCTGCGCCTTTGGCATCTTCTAACCATAAGTCTTTATCAACGCTTAAAAGGTCTTGCACAGTAGCAAGGCTGATGTCACTCAAACCGTCAATGTTGATATCTTCTGCCTTGGGCAAATAGCCAACAGCTGTTTCCACTGCGTCAACTTCATTGTTGCAACGCGCCAAAATCCACATAAGAACACGCATATTGTCGCCGAATCCGGGCCAGATAAAGCGGCCTTCGTCATCTGTGCGGAACCAGTTTACATTAAATACTTTTGGGGCTTTATCGCCTAATTTTTTGCCCATGTCGAGCCAATGTTGCCAGTAGCTGCCCATGTTGTACCCACAGAAGGGTAGCATAGCCATGGGGTCACGACGCACAACGCCAACAGCGCCTGCGGCGGCGGCAGTGGTTTCGCTGGCCATGATAGAACCTACAAACACACCGTGCTCCCAGTTGAAACTTTGGTATACAAGAGGTGCTGTTTTGGCGCGACGTCCACCAAAGACAATAGCCGATACCGGCACGCCTTTTGGATTTTCAAATTCGCTGGAGATAGAAGGGCAATTAATTGCAGGGGCTGTGAAACGGCTGTTTGGGTGTGCGCCTTTGTCACTGCTGGTTTTGCCGTTCCAGGCTTGGCCCAACCAATCTGTGCCGTTTTCGGGTGGGTTTTTATCAAGGCCTTCCCACCACACGGTATTATCATCGTTGTTGCGAACAACATTGGTGAAAATTGTGTTGCTGCGTGTGGAAGCAAGAGCATTGTAGTTGCTTTTGTCGTTTGTGCCAGGGGCCACGCCAAAGAAACCGCTTTCGGGGTTGATGGCATATAGCTGGCCGTCATCGCCGATGTGCATCCAGGCAATGTCATCGCCTACAGTCCATACTTTGTAACCTTTGTTTTTATAAACGTCCGGTGGGATTAGCATGGCAAGGTTTGTTTTTCCGCAAGCAGAGGGGAAAGCACCCGTGATATATTGCACGTTGCCGTTTGGATCTTCAATGCCCAAAATAAGCATATGCTCGGCCATCCAACCTTCTTTCCAACCTTGGTAGGAGGCAATACGAAGGGCGAAGCATTTTTTGCCAAGCAGCACGTTGCCGCCGTAGCCGCTGTTCACGCTCCAGATGGCGTTGTCTTCTGGGAATTGTACAATATAGCGGTTTTCTTCGTCGATATTTGCCTTGGCATGCATTCCGCGTACAAAGTCGTTAGAATCGCCCAGTTGATCTAAAGCGCATTGACCAATGCGTGCCATGATATCCATGTTTAAAACAACATAGATGGAGTCTGTGGTTTCTACACCCACTTTGCTATAAGGCGAGCCAACAGGGCCCATCAAAAATGGGATAACATACATCGTGCGGCCCTTCATGGCACCATCGTATAGAGGACGCAACTTTGCTTTCATGTCGTCTGGGTTCATCCAGTTGTTTGTAGAGCCTGCATCCTCTTCATTTTTTGTGCAAATAAAGGTGCGGTTTTCCACACGCGCCACGTCGTTTTTGGCGGTGTGATGCCAAAGGCAACCTGGCAGTTTTTCTTGGTTTAATTCGCTTACTTCACCGCTTGCCACGGCTTCGTCGCGCAGGGCTTTCAGTTGTGCATCACTTCCGTCGATCCATACCACTTTGTCTGGTTTGCAAAGAGTCGTTACTTCATCGACCCAGCTTAGTACTTTCTGATTGTTTGTTAAATTGCTCATTCAGTATACCACCTCTCAAAATTTTATCCGTTCGCGGGGTTGCGTTTTATTTTTTATGCAAGGAGAAAAGAGAACCCACAAAACGTATTCAGAATAATTGTACCTTACAAATGGAAAATAAGCAAGCACCCACATAGGTGTTTACTTCGCTTTATCATATCGCACACATTTTAACAAGGTAGAGCCGGGTTTTTATCTGTTTAGCCTAGGTAAATGGTTCAAAGCATCATATGCACTTAAAGAGGGACGGGTTTAAACTCAATATTAAATATGAAAGCGTTTAACAAACTCGGTTTTGATACTTTTATCGGCTAAAAAAATCGTTACGATAAGCCCGGCTAAACCTAGCCCTACGCTTACAAGCACTAGCGGCAAATTATTTGATAGTCCCAAGAAGTAAAAAAGTAAGGGTAAAAGACCCAGTGCACAAAGAGAAACTTGGTAAAAAACATAGTGGTTCCAATAGCGTGTGTTTAACGCGATCACAAGGCCGCTGGCTACAATGCCGGCAATAAAAAGTGAGGGTACCACATAGTTCATGCTCCACGCACGGTAACCGGTTACAAAATCTACCAATACTGTGGCCACACAGGTTAAGATAACTTGAAAAAGCAACACGCGAACTACATTTGCACGGCGCCGCAACCAAGCCGGCATTAAAACCCAGGCATAGGCCGCTGCCCCTAATACTAGGGCACTCCACCATAACTGGGGCGTAAGGAGAGCGTTGGCCAAAACACAAAAAAGACAAGTAAACACAGTGGCTGCTTGTAACACTCGGTATACAAGGCTAAAGGCGGCCATTTGGCTGTTGAAGTTGGGGTAGTGGTTTTTTGCACGAAAAGGAGAAGGTTCTTTGGCGTATACCAATGTATTGCCGCAAACAGGACAGTTGTTGCCTTTGTTGCCTATGCGGATATGACATTCATTGCATACTTGCATAATCCACCCCATTTGTCTCCACGCTCACCGATAGGCCGTCTTGGGCCAATTTTCGGATAATATTGCGTTGAATTGTCATGCTTCGCAGCGTGCTACTCATAGAAAAGGCGAAGTCATTTTCATAGATGATAGAGGCGCACTTAAAAGGTTCTTTTGGGGCACAACTTAGCAAAAGTGTGGCCCCTGTAATATAGGGTTTAAACTGTTCGGGGGCAGACACAACACCTAAGCTGGTGAAACTGAGAGTGGTGCTTTTAGAGCTTCGTTCAAAAACTGTGCGAAGGGCAGCCATTTTAATAGGAAGAGGTAGAATGCGTACTAAAGGATTACCTCGTGTGGCTGTGGTGTAGCTGATATAGCCTTGCATACTTTCTTTATTAATTTTTTCTTTAAATTGGTTTTGTACGTCTTGTAATATATCTTCAAATGGGGCGTCATCCTTGTGGTCAAAGCGAATGAAAACATTGGAAAAAAAATTAAGAGCGGTTTTAGATTCAAACATGTCGCGTAGGTCTACGGGCAAAAATAAGTGAACGGGCTGCTTTTTTAAAGTGCCCGGGCGCTGTTTACAAACAGCTTGGCCAATAACGGCCGAAAGATACTGTGCACGGCTTACATTTTTTTCTTTGCACAATGTGCGGAATTGCTGCATGTCGATATGTACATGAAATATGCTGGTGTTATCTAGAAAACTACGCTCACCCTTGATTTTGTACGCTCGTCCAATATGATAATCTTTTTTTTGCTTTGAATCATAATTTTTAAGATAACTATCTTCCACCTCTGCTGCGTTTTCGGCAAACCAACGACGTGCTTTGTCGGCCTCACTAAACATGTTGGGGTGAGCCAAAAGCAGATATTGACACACTAAAGACAAAAGAAAATCTTTGCCGGCATTTCCATCTGTGAGTACATGGAACACTTCTAAATTGATGCGATTTTCAAAATAACTAACACGAAATAGAAAGTGTCGATTTTGTAAAGGGTCAATATAGCGGCAGGGATAATCTTCTTCCGGATATACAGTAGGCGCCTCGGTGTTTTCCTCGAAGTAATACCAGAAAAAACCACGGCGCAAGCGCACTCGGAAATTAGGAAACCATGCAATAATTCGGCTTAATGCCTGTTGCAAAATTTCCGGGCGGACATTTTTTTGCAAAGTGAGGGCAATGCGGTATACATTAGAATATCGTGGTGAGGATATCACAGGAAACAAGTTGGCGGTATTATCCAGTTTATGCCAATGCTGTGTGTTTTCTTTCATGCTATCCTTCTTTCCTGTGGTGAAATGCTATTGCTTTAGCTGTAAATACCATTTTGTGTCATTTAAGTATATCATATAAATAGACATGCGAAAATAGAAATAGAATGAATTTTGGATGAAAAAACAAAAAATAGGCTAGAATGTTGAGTTGAAAAACTTGAAACGAAAAGACTTTTCTGATATAATTTCAAATGTACCTTTGCGCAGTAGTAGGCTTGTTCCTCAAAAGGGTAGTACAACACCGCTACCGGGCAAATGGTGAATATAATATTTGAGGAGAAAAAACATGCAAGACAAACAAGAAATCATGAAAGAGTACGCAGTACATGAAGGGGACACAGGGTCGCCGGAAGTGCAGGTGGCTTTGCTCACCGCGCGAATCAACCATTTAACGGCACACAGCAAACAAAACCCAAAGGACCACCATTCTAACAGAGGTCTTTTGAAAATGGTTGGCCAACGTCGCAACTTGCTGAAGTACTTGCAAAAGAAAGATGTACAACGTTACCGTAGTTTAATTGCCCGCCTAGGATTGCGTAAATAGTGTTTACAGTGTACACGGTTTTCGGGATAGATTGCTCTTGAAGCCAGGGATTTGCAATGGAGAATGGTTGACAAAGATATATTGCTTTAGTGCACGGTTTTAACATTATATGGTTTTGTCGAAAAAAGCAGCTCTTAAAACACGCAGGATGCCATTTTGCTTGTGTTTTGTGCAAATGCTCTGTAGGTTAGGGAAGATGCCTGAAAGCGACTTGCCGGTAAGGCTTGTGCTTTCAGGTTTTTTATACACACAATGCGACGAAGAATCTTAGCAATGAAGGGAATTTTTTAATGGTAGGCGTGCACAATTAAAAGGTTGCCTTGATTGCTAGCTTCTTCGCTTGCCCAGTGCCAAATCATAGATTTCGGTTTGGTAGAAACGGAGGAAAGAAAATTGAATGAAATGTATAGTGCTATGAGCCCTAAAGTGGAATTTCAAAATTTTAAAGTGTTTAAAACAGAATTGGCTGGCCGTCCCCTGGAAGTAGAAGTGGGAAAAATGGGTGGGCTTGCCAATGGAAGTTGCTTCATCCGCTATGGTGAAACATGCTTGTTTTGTAATGCCACCATGAGCGATCGCCCGCGTGAAGGGATAGACTTTTTTCCGTTGAGTGTGGATTTTGAAGAAAAATTGTATGCGGTAGGCCGCATTCCCGGTTCGTTTATGCGTCGTGAAGGTCGTCCGGGTGAAAAGGCAATTTTAACCAGCCGCGTAATAGACCGTCAAATTCGTCCTTTGTTCCCTAAAGACATGCGCAATGATGTGTCTGTGGTGATGACTGTGATGAGTGTGGACCAAGATTGCAGCCCCGAAGTAGCGGGCATGATTGGTACCTCTATTGTGCTTTCTATTTCTGACATCCCATGGAAAGGTCCTTTGGCCGGCGTGATGATGGGACTGGTAGACGGCGAATTGATTGTGAATCCCGGTGAGGATGCACGTGAAAACGGAGACTTAGCGCTGACGGTGGCTGCCTCGGAAGAAAAAATTGTGATGATTGAAGCGGGTGCAAACGAGGTAGATGAAGCCACAATGTTTAAGGCCATTCAAATGGCACATGACGAAATCAAAAAACTCATTGTTTTTATTCAAGGCATGGTTGATGAAGTTGGCAAAGAAAAAGTGGAGTTCCCCTCCATGGAGCTGGATGCCAGCTTACTGTCTGAAGTGAAAGAAAACTATTTGGAGCGCTTCAAACAAGGCATGGATACAGATGATAAAAATGTGCGTGATGCACGTCTTGCTCCTATTCGTGATGAGCTTACAGAACGTTATGCCGTTGAGTGGGGCAGTGCTGTTGTAGAAGAATTGATGTATAAAATGCAAAAAATGGTGGTGCGCCGTTGGTTACTGGACGAGGGAAAACGTGTGGATGGCCGTGGCATTGATGAGATTCGTCCGCTGGGCGCCGAGGTAGGGTTGCTGCCGCGTGCGCACGGAAGTGGTTTGTTTACACGTGGCCAAACTCAGGCGTTAACAGTGGCCACATTATCTACCATGCGCGACGCACAGATTATTGACGATATTTCTACCGAGGAACATAAACGCTATATGCATCACTATAACTTCCCTCCTTATTCTGTGGGTGAAGCACGTGCACCGCGCAGCCCGGGACGCAGGGAAATTGGTCATGGTGCTTTGGCAGAAAAGGCTTTGATGCCTGTGTTGCCTACAGTGGAACAGTTTCCTTATGCGATGCGGCTTGTTTCCGAGGTGCTTTCCTCTAATGGCTCTACAAGCCAAGCAGCTATTTGCGGCTCTACATTGGCCCTTATGGATGCAGGTGTGCCTATTAAAGAGCCCGTAGCGGGGATATCTTGTGGTCTTATCACCGAGGGAGATCGTTTTATGACCATGCTCGATATTCAAGGTGTGGAAGATTTTCACGGCGACATGGACTTTAAAGTAGGTGGCACACGCAATGGCATTACAGCCATTCAGATGGATATCAAAGTGGACGGCCTAAGCTATGAGGTGGTGCAAGAAGCTTTTGAGAAATGCCGGAAAGCACGCCTTTATATCTTGGAAGATATTATGAAACCGGCCATTGAGCAACCTCGTGAAGAATTGTCTGCCTATGCGCCTAAAATGCTAGGCATCATGATTGATGTAGATAAAATTCGAGATGTTATTGGCAAGGGTGGCAAAGTGATACAGGAGATTTCTTCTACGAATAATGTGAAAATTGATGTGGAGGAAGATGGTCACGTGTATGTGTCGGCAATTAATATTGATGATGCTAAGCGTGCCTTACACACAATAAAAACCATTGTGGAGGATCCAGAGATCGGTGCCATTTATAAAGGCAAAGTGACACGTCTTATGAATTTCGGCGCCTTTGTGGAAATAGCTCCGGGTAAAGAAGGGCTTGTGCACATTTCGAAGCTAGACAATAAACGTGTGGAGCGCGTGGAAGATATTGTGGCAGCAGGAGACGAGTTGTTGGTAAAGGTGATTGAAATTGACCAACAGGGTAGAATAAACCTATCGCGCAAGGATGCTTTGGCAGACTTGGCCGCAAAAAATGACGGGTAAAAACAGGAGGGCGAGCTGTCCTTTGATGTAGAGCAGCGAATCATGGGTATTGCCCTATTTGAACGAACGGCGAAAAGCGAGGGCCGCTTCATATGGCTTTCGCTTTTCTCTTTTCTCAACGGGCGCTGTAGAATGAGATTTTAAAATGTTCACGATTTTATACGAGGAAAAAAATACAAAAAAAGCACTTTTGGTAAAGAGTGGTGCAGGCGAAATGGAGTGCTTTTAATGTTAGAGTGTCCTTGGAAAGATAAGTGCATAATAGACCATTAAACACGCATAGGGAGGTAAGAGGCAAGGTGGAATTGAGTTTGTTTGAAGTATTAGGCCCTGTGATGATAGGCCCCTCTTCCAGCCACACAGCGGGTGCGGCTCGCCTTGGGCGTGTGGCTGCCATCATCGCAAAAAAAGAATTCGATGTGGTGTCTTTTGGGCTCTCAGGCTCCTTTGCGAAAACTGGAAAACCGCATGGTACGCACAAGGCGTTACTGGCAGGTGCCCTTGGATTTCATACAGATGACGTGCGTTTGCGCGATGCTTTCCACGAGGCGGAGCGGCGTGGTATTCGTGCCGAGTTTCATGAAGAGGACTTGGAAGAAATGCATGAAAATGCGGTTCATATCCGGTTTTTTCACTTGGATGGGAGCCATAGCGATATTTATGGTGCTTCTGTGGGAGGGGGACGAATCAGCATTCGGCGTATTGGTGATTTGGAAACTGAAATCACGGCTACTAGCCCTACGTTGGTAGTTTACTATTTAGACAAGCCGGGGTTTGTAAGCAAGATGAGCCGTGTGTTGGCAAAGCAAGATATAAATATCGCTGTGATGCGTGTGTCGCGCACAGTAAAGGGTGGTTTTGCAACGGCAGTTATTGAAGCAGACGAATCGTTTCCGCAAGAAGTTGTACATGCCGTACGCGAAATCAACAATGTGAGGGAGGTAATGGTAATCGATGTACCGGAGCTTTGAGGAACTGTTCGCGCAAGTAGACGAGCAAGAGCTACCCCTTTGGCGTGTGGCTTTAGACAACGAAATGCTCGTGTCGGACCAAAGTGAAGAGACCATTTTAAAAGAGTTGAAAAAACGCTGGAATGTGATGAGTGAGGCGGCCTTGCAGGGTTTAAAAGAGCGGCTTATGCAAGAGCATTCCATTGGCAAAGATGGGCTTGCCCAAAGGCAGGAAAACTACAGCCTATTGGGCACAGTGAGTGGTGAAAAAATAAACCATATGATGGCAATGGCATTTTCGGCCAGTGAAGTGAATGCCTCTATGGGACGTATTTGCGCTGCGCCCACCGCAGGGTCCTCCGGTGTTTTGCCAGCCGTTCTTTTAAGCGCAGTGGAGGGCACCCATACAAGCGAGAAACAAATTTTAGAGGCTTTGCTTGTGGCGGGGGCAGTCGGTGCGGTTATCACACGAAACGCTACAGTATCCGGCGCAGAGGGTGGATGTCAGGCAGAATGTGGTGCTGCAGCTGCTATGGCTGCCGCGGCTGTGGTGTATTTAGCTGGGGGCAACACCACGGAAATAGCGCAAGCGATTTCTATTTCGTTTATGAATTGTATGGGTCTTGTGTGCGATCCAGTGGCCGGGCAGGTGCAAGTGCCTTGTTTTTATCGAAATGCATCACAGGCTGTGAATGCGTTGATAAGCGCAGATATGGCCTTAGCAGGGCAGGTGGTGGGTATACCACCGGACGAGGTTGTAGAGGCTATGTATAAAACCGGAAAACGCATGGATCCAGAGCTTAAGGAAACGGCCGCCGGTGGTGTTGCCGTGGCCCCGGCTGCCGTGCGTTATGCAAAAACCTTGCAAGAAAAAGGTGATTAATGCAAGGCAAAGAGAACTTTGGCTTAGCTAAAAAATAGGGGGATTGAAGATTTTGTCAAATATGATGTGGACATTGGTGGCATTTGTGCTCTATGTGGGCGTGATGATTGCCATTGGTAGTTTTTTCTTTAAGAAATCAGATAGCTTAAATGATTATTTTTTGGGAGGGCGCCAGCTAAACTCTTGGGTGGCGGCTTTTTCTGCGCAAGCATCCGACATGTCGGGCTGGTTGCTTATGGGTTTGCCGGGTGCTGTGTATGCTTTTGGTACAAATCAAGTGTGGATTGCCGTTGGGCTTGCTTTGGGCACAGCACTCAACTGGATTTTGGTGGCAAAACGATTGCGTCGCTATACTATCAAAGCAGGGGATGCCATTACGATGCCACAATATTTTGAAAATCGGTTTCACGACACTACACGGGTGTTGCGAGTGGTATCCAGTGTGGTCATTACCGTGTTTTTTACAGTGTATACTGCTTCGGCATTTGTGGCGGGAGGCACCTTGTTTTCACAGGTTTTTGGAATCCCTTATTCAATTGCGCTTAGTCTTGGTGCTTTGATTATTTTGGTATATACATTCTTGGGAGGGTTTTCGGCTGTTAGTTGGACAGATATGGTGCAAGGTGCATTGATGCTAGTAGCCATTTTAAGTGTGCCTATTTTAGCTTTGGTAGCGGTGGGGGGGCAGGAGGCTCTAACAGCTGAGCTGCCTTCGTCGTTTTTAAGTTTAACCACCACGGAAACCGGTGAGAGTGTGGGTGCGGTTTCGATTATTTCGCAATTAGCATGGGGGCTTGGGTATTTTGGGATGCCCCATATTTTAGTGCGGTTTATGGCCATCCGCAGAGAAAAAAATGTGAATAAATCGGCCACAATCGCCATTATTTGGGTGGTGTTATCGCTTGTCTTTTCGGTGTTTGTTGGCATCGTGGGTCGCGCCTTTTTGCCGGGGCTTGAAGAGTCGGAAACTGTTTTTATTGCCATGATTCAGGAAGTTTTTATGCAATCGGATTCTATTTTGCAGTGGCCTTTGGTGGGTGGATTGTTTCTTTGTGGTATATTGGCGGCCATTATGTCAACGGCGGATTCACAGCTGCTGGTCACGGCAGCGTCTATCACGGGCGACATCTACAGAGGGTTTTTAAATCCCAAAGCCTCTGATCGTCACTATGTATGGTTTAGCCGTGTGGTGGTGGCTGTGGTGGCTTTGGTAGCCTATCTGATTGCGATGAACCCCAGTTCGGGCATTATGAGTTTGGTGGCCAATGCATGGTCGGGTTTTGGTTCGGCCTTTGGAGCCCTGGTGTTGCTTAGCTTGTATTGGAAAAAAGTGAGTAAAAATGCTGCGGTTGCAGGCATTGTGGCGGGTGGTCTAACCGTTGTGGTGTGGGATTATCTGCCGATAGTGGGTGGCCAAACGCCGGCAAGCGCCACCGGCTTGTATTCTTTAGTACCAGGATTTGCACTTTCGCTCTTTTGCATTGTAGTGGTGAGTTTGCTCTCTAAAAAGGAGCAGAGCGAAGCTTTGGAAAAACAATTTGAAGAAGTGTTTGCTACACCTTTGGATGAAGAATTGCAAGATTGATAGAAATAAAATGTTTTGTATGCCGTTTGCAGTTCAGATGGCTAAAAAAGAAAAGCCACGTCGTGAAGTCATGTCACGACGTGGCTTTTTGTATAAACAGTGGGACGAAAAATAATCAGCTTAGTGCTTCTTGAATTAAAGTTTTAGCATCTTCTGTTTTTATGGCACGGCCATAAGCGACAACTTTATTATTCACCACAAGAGCCGGCGTTTGCATCACACCGTATTTTGCAATTTCAACATTGTCGCCGATGTTAAGAACTTCATCTGTATAGCCAAGCTCTGCTACGGCTGTTTTTACATTCTCAAATGTCTCAGTACTTTTTTTGCAGCAAGCACCCAGCACAATAAAACGTGCATTTTCGCTTGCTTCTGTGGCGTTGTTTTGTGTGGCGCAAGCGCCACCACAACTGCAGCCACCGGTGGCCTCTTCCTTTTTCTTGCCAAAACCAAATAAACCCATAGTAGTATCTCCTTTTTTTAAAGCAGGCCGCTCTTCTACATGGAGCCAGAGAGAAATCTGCACTATTTATACATCAAAAAATATTGATATATAAAGTATATAATAAAATAAAGCGTTTGTCAAGATAAGAAACTATGGCTATGAAATAGGACGTTTTGTGCAAGGCGATTACCGTAAAATTGAAAACCTTGCGCTTTGGGAAGGATTCACCGGTTGCCAATTTCCCTATTTCATGTCTACCGATATAAAAGTATTATAAAGTATTTGATATTCATATCCTATAAAGGTATATTTATGCACTGTGTTTTGGTGTGCTTGTAAGCAAGGGTGCAAAATAGACCCTAAATAGACAAGCCTACATTGAAAAAGAATCACTTATGGTGTTGGTGATTGTGGCATATATTGTAAAATGTCTTTGAATAGTTCGTACATTGCTGTGGTTGTTTGGTTTATCCATGCTTCACCATCAGCTTCGTTTGCCAGTGTGGGGTCACCAAATACACCGCTTTTAGATAAATCGTGCGCCATCCAAGAAAATGGAACGGGACCTGTAAAACCGATATGTGAGCAATGATCAAACGCAACAGGGTATTCAGCTTTCATTTTATCTTGGCGTACCAAATCATTTGCAATGTGCAATAGTATGGCGGTTTCTACCTGCCCTGCATGAATGCCATTTTTTGCCTCGGCCTCACAAAGAGTGGGAACACCTTCCTGCGCATGGATTCGCATAAGCGGATGTACTGTAAAAACAGTAAGTCCTGTTTCTATACGAATTTCTCGCGCCATAAGGTTTAGGACATCTTGGTTTCCGCCGTGTCCATTTAAGAAAACCAGTTTGTGGAAGCCGGCTCGCCGCACCGATGTGGCAATGTCTAGCAGAATTTGCATCAAAGTGTTGGCGCTAAATGTAATAGTGCCCGGAAAATGTAGATGTTCATTGCTTTTGCCATAGGGAAGCAATGGTAAAAATAGGGCAGGGTAGTGGTTTTGTTCAAAAACCTGTTGCAATTTCTCGCAAAAAGCTTGCACAATCAGGCTATCTGTGGCCACAGGTAAGTGTGGGCCGTGTTGCTCCACGGAACCGATGGGTTGCACGATCACGGTGTCTTTGGGGAAGGTGTTAATCTCTTCGTGGGTATAGTTCCAAAACAACATTGGATTTTGCATAAGCCTAGCTCCTTTTTCTTTTCTGCAAGCGTATCACCGGGGCATGAAAAAGTCAATATGTACAAGAAAATTCATTCCTTTTAAGATTGAGGCATATGGATAAATTTCACAAAATAATATTGACAGATAGCACCATAGATGGTATTATCGAATAAAATACAGTGTTTCAAATTGGTAGAACACCAAAGTAGAAACATTTTTAGCAATATCTACCAAAGGGGAAAGACAATTACTGGTTAGAGTGCATAAGAGCTAATTTATGATTGCATGTGTACAGCCGTAATTGGCAAGACGAGAGGTGGAACAAGTTGTACGAAAAACGAAGAGAATTGGTGTTGGATTTTTTAAACGAACATCCTGTTTGTACAGTGAAAGAAGTGGCAGAAAAAATCCAAGTAAGCAAAATGACGGTGCGCAGAGACTTAGAGCGTTTAGAAAATGAGGGTGTTGTCCGTCGTAGTTTTGGGGAAGTGTCTTTGGTAAAAGGGCTTCATACAGTGCGTGTGGCAAAAATTCGTGCGGAAAACATGGTCACAGAAAAAAAGGCGATTGCAAAGGCTGCGTTTGGTTTGGTGCCGGAAAATTGCACGGTTTTTATGGATGCAGGCAGCACGGTAGGCGAGCTAACACGTCTTTTGGCAAAAAAACATGTGGTGATTGCCACGGCTTGTGTGCAAACAGCGCTCATGGCGATTAACAAGAAAGCAAGTGTTTTTTTGTCCGGTGGGCAATTAGACAGAGAGTCGTGCTACAACTTGGAAGGAATCACGGCCGAACATTTCTTCTTAAAAATGAATGCGGATTTTGCTTTTGTAAGTGCCGGTGGGGTTGACATAGAAAGTGGTGTGAGCGAGTTTACACAAAGCAACGCAAACCTTAAAAGTGTTATGCTCGAGCGGGCAAAAACAAAGGTGCTGTTGGCAGATAGTTCCAAATATGGAGTAAGTAAGGCCTTTGAGGCTTGTGCGCTTTCCAGTTTTGATATAGTGATAACAGATAAGCAGATAAATGAAGTGTATGTGAAGTGGTTTGCACAAAAGGGCATCCAGTTAATGCGTGTGTAGACATAGACGTTTGGAAGGGGGGTTATTTTATGCAAATATTCTCTTCACAGCTTGGTACGGCGATGCTTTTGGATACAAAACCATTGGTGGCCGGTAGCATGTCTTGTTTGCGTTTTGAATATACAGTGGGCGCGTATGGAATGGAAGATTCGGGTGCACTCCGTTTGGCTTGGCGCATGGTGAGCGATTGGCAAATACCGCAGTTTACCTGTCCGGAGGCCAGCGGTTATACGAGTGTTTATACCACGGCGAAGGTAGAACTTTCACTATCGTACGAGCGTGCTGTGCGCCCCTACACAAATAGCATTTTAGTGCGTGTGGTTCGGGGCTCGTTAAAGGCGGGTGACACCCTTACTCTTACCTTGGGAGATCGTTCCTTAGGTGGTGCCGGCGCTAGGGTGCAGTCTCATATGGAAAAAAACCACGAGTTTCGCATGTATACCGATGCAACAGGCTCGGGTGTATATAAAATGGTAGGAGAGCCCTTGTGTGTAGATATTGTGGCCGGCTACCCCAAAAATATGAAAGTGATTTTGCCGGGAAGTGTGAACCCGGGGGAACTATTTTCGCCCAGAGTGCTATTTTTAGACGAAAACGGAAACCCGGCAATTGCCCCAAAAGATGACCTTTCTTGCAAGTGGATACATGCCAAGGGCGATACCTTACAACATTTACCTCGAGCTCTTTCGTTTGTTTCGCAGGACAATTCTCTGTGTGCGCAAAATGTTGCAGTGGACAAAGAAGGCTTTTTTTATCTGCATGTGCATAGCGAGAGTGAAGGTATTTCGGCTTCGAGTAACCCGTGCCTATGTAGTGCTTCGAAAGAAAAGTTGTTTTTTGCCGATATGCATGGTCAAAATGCAAATACCTTGGGCACAGGAACGTTAGACGAATATTATACCTTTGCAAGAGACATTGCAGGGGTTTCGGTGGCGGGCTGGCAGGGCAATGACTTTGAAATAACAAAAAGTACCTGGGAAGCCGTGCGCAATAAGACAAAGCAATACCATAGCGAGGGTTCGTTTGTAGCATTTTTGGGTTATGAATGGTCTGGTGCCACGCCACAAGGTGGCGATTACAATGTTTATTTTAAAAACGATAGCGAGCAGTTTTATCCAAGTAGCAATTGGCTTAGCGAAGAGGATATTAGCGAAGAGCAAATAGCCACCCCATTATCGGCACTTTGGGAGCGTTTTAAAGGACGCGAGGATGTGTTGTGTATACCACATGTGGGGGGGCGCTGTGGAAATCTTGCCTATTTAAACGAGGAATTTTGCCCTGCAATAGAGGTGCATTCGCATCACGGTATTTTCGATTGGTTTGCGAAAGAGGCCATGAAAAGGCGTTTGAAAGTGGGATTTGTTGCCTCAAGTGATGACCATTCAGGTCGTCTTGGCCTGTTTTCTCCCAGCTGTGGAAAAACGCTTTCAGGTGGGTTTGATGTGAGTTCGGGTTATTGTGGAATATTCGCCGAAAGCCTTGAAAAAACAGCCGTGTGGAATGCCTTAAAAGCGCGGCATTGTTTTGCCAGCACACACAATCGATTTTTCTTACAAACGCGCATTAAAGACGCGGTTATGGGCGACGAAACCGAAGATTATAGCGAAAAAATTCTGCAGGTAGTGGCGGCCTCTTCCTCTGCGTTGGACAGTGTGTATGTATATAACTGGGAGAAGAAGATAGCCCATATTCGTTTGCAAAAACCGGCAAAAAATCGTGTGCGCATTCGATGGTGTGGTGTGGTGGTAGGTGGTAAGCATAAGTCTTGCCCTTGGGACGGTTCCGTGCAAGTGGAAAATGCACGCATTATAAAAGCGGAAGAATATGCAGTAGACAGAGAGGATCAGGGCATTTCTTTTTGTGCAAGCCAATTTTTAACATTTAGCTCGTCCACCTCGGGAGATTATGATGGTCTCATCTTAGAACTGCAAGCCGAAGAAGGTGCTTTGTTTCGTTTTTGCTCACAGCAAGGTTCCTGCGAGGTTCCGCTGGATGATATCCGAAAAGAAACACTGATTATTTCATTTAGTAAACATGTTTATGTGGAATTTTCTATGGCGAACGAAGAAATACTAAATGGAGAGTCATGCTTACAAAAATGCCAGATTGCGCAAAATATTGCACTGCCCAGTATAGAAGAAGACGCCGCTTTTTGGGTAAAGGTGATGGATGATGCAGGGAATGCAGCTTGGAGTTCTCCCATTTTTGTGGCTACTTCTGCAGAGCTTGTAGACAGGGCGGAACCAAATGAGTAGGTGCGTGTTTTTCTGTGTTTGATGAGATGGATAATGGGATAAAGTAGCCGGGAGAGATAGTATGTTTTTGGGAATTGACATTGGCACAGGTAGCGTGAAAGCTGTTGCTTTTGATGAGAAACTACGCGTAAAAGCACAAGGCCGTTATGAAAACGTGCAGCCCGGCTGTGCGCAGTACGACATTCGGATAGTGCAAAGAGCTGTGCAAGAAGCGATACAAAATATTGCGCACCAGTTGCAAGGGGATACACAACGTATTAAGACAATTTGTCTTACGGGACATGCTCCCAGTGTTGTATTTGTAGACAAAAATGGAAATCCTGCTAGCGACATGTTGACTTGGCAAGATCGACGTGCCTTGCAAGAGGCAAAGGAAATTCGAGACAAGTGGCCACATTTCCAAAAAGATGGGACGTCTTTCGAGGCCAAATTGTTATGGTTTTATAAACAAAACAAGGCTTTGTTTTCGGGGGAATATATCGCCTTACACCCTAAAGATTACTTGATATATTTGCTTTGTGGGCGCTTTTGTATTGATAGCTCTACAGCGTCATGCATCGCCTTTTATGAAAAAGAAACTTGGCGTTTTGATGAAACATTTGTGCCGGCGTGCGTGATGCCGCCTGTGCTGGATTCTTGGCAGGAGGCCGGGGTGTGCGATACGGAGTTTAGCCGGGCCTGTGAGCTGAGCGAGAATACCCGTGTGTTTATGGGTGGCATAGACTGCTTTTGTGAAGCGGTTGGCGCGGGTGGTTTAAATAGTTCGGTTTTGGTGGATGGAACCGGCACTTCCACCTGTCTTTGCCGCAGTATCGAAAAAAGTGATACATATAGTTTTCATGTTTTGCCCGAGAGTAGTTTACAAACCAGAATGTTGTCCACCACAGGAGCTGCGTATCTTTGGTTTCAAAATCAGTTCGGTGCACCGGAAAAAGATACCTTGCAAAATGAGGTGAAGCCCGATAGCCCGGTTCCTGTTTTATTTTTGCCATATTTGAACGGCGAGCGATCTCCGGTTTGGGATGAGAGAGCCAAGGGTTCTTTTGTGGGCTTTGGCGAAACTACCACCAAGGCAGAGTTTCTGCAAGCGGTATTCCAAGGGGTGGCTTTTGCAATGCGACAAAATTTAGAAGATATGGCGGCAGAAACACAGGGCCAAGCACCGATTTCGGTGGTTCATGCTGTGGGCGGTGGAAACCAAAGCGACATGTGGTTACAAATTAAGGCCAATTCAAGTGGGTTATGCCACAAACGTATTGAAGAACCAGATGCAGCGGCCTTTGGGGCGGCGCTAGTGGGTGGCTATGGCGCTGGCTGTTTTAGCATGCAAGACCTGGCTTCATTGCCAGTGGCACAGGCGTGTTTCTACCCGAATGAGGAAACAAAACCAATGTACGATCGTTTGTATGAAAGCTATCTAAAATTGTATCCGGCTTTGAAAGAAATCAATTGGGATATGTCTGTTTTTCCTTTGTAGAAAAACTACATATAAATTCGTGAAAGTGTACACAAAAAGGAGGAGAAAATTATGTTCAAAAAGAAAATGGCCGCTTTGTTGGCCGCGGTGATGGCACTGTCCATCCTCAGTGCTTGTGGCGGCACTGCAGCCGAAAGTGAAGCAGCACCTGCTGCCTCTGAGGGCGCGTCTTCTATGGCCACATCGGAAGCCGCTGCAGAAGAAGGTGCTAGTGGTGAAGGGCGTACTCTGGTTGTTGGTGTTTGGGGTGACATTCAAGAGGAATTGGTGCGTGAGTTCGTGGTGGCTCCTTTTGAAGAAGAAACAGGCGCTACAGTAGAATTGATTTTAGGTGGTTCTGGCGACCGTTTTAGCAAACTGTATGCCGAAGCAGAAAATCCGTCCATGGATGTTATGTACTTAAGTGTTGCGCAAACCGAGCAAGCCACACGTGATGGAATGCTAGAGCCTGTGGACCCGGCTGTGGTGACAAACTATGAAAATCTGTATGATGTTGCTAAAGCTGGTGACGGCTATGGTGTAGCCCTTACAGAAGTGGGCATCATGTACTCAACTGACGAATTTGCAGAGCCCCCAACCAGCTGGGACGTATTTTTGGACCCTGCCTATGTCGGACGTATTGCTCCGAACACGTTCCCCGGCTCGCAAGGCACAGCTTTCATTTCTATGATGACCAGAGCTGCTGGTGGTGACGAAGTGGAAGACGCAACCCCCGGTTTTGAAGCTATTGCAGCCATGAAACCGTATCCGCTGATTGCCTCGGGTATCCCTGAGCTTAACCAATCTTTCCTAGATGGAGACACTGTGCTAGCTCCGCAAATTAGCGGCTATGTGTTCCAAGCACAAGAAGAAGGTCTTCCAGTAGCCTATGCTCGTCCGGAAGAGGGTTCTGTTGCAGGCATGAACTGTGCCGTTATCCCCAAAAACACAGAGAATGCAGACCTTGCTAAAATCTTTATCAATTATCACCTTGGCCAAGATTGCCAGGCTGCTTATGCCGAGCGCTTATTCTATGGTCCTACCAATTCCACCGTGGAATTAGATGAAGAATTGGCTGCAAAAGTAACCTATGGTGAAGAAGTGGTATCGCAGCTTATCTCCTTGGACAACGAAGCCCTTTCGGCACAAGAAGCAGAGTGGACCGAAATGTGGAACACCATGATTATGGAGTAAATATTCCATACAAGTTGGAATATCCATTGTTGCACAATTAAAAGGCCGGCGGCAAAGCCTTGGCTTTGCCGCTGTTTTATAAAAACATGTAATATCGCTTTATTTCCGTATTAATGAATAAATACGGTGTATATTAAAAAGAGCGGAGTTTATCCATGGAAAAAAAACAGCGCAAAAGAAAGTCCGATGCAGCAAAGTACGTACTGCTGGCACCCGGGGCCATCATTTTAACTTTATGTTTTATTCTGCCGTTATTGTACCTGTTTATGTTATGTGTCTATCAAGGTATACCCGGTAGTGGCCTAATCGACACAACTTCACCCGGATTTGATAACTTTGTTCGTTTTATGGAGCCGTATAACCTAATGGTTCTGTGGCGTACCCTACGCATTGCATTTATGGCGGCTTTGGGTGCATTTTTGGTGGGATATCCCATTGCATACTCGATGACAAAAGGTTCTAATCGAAAAAAGAGCATTATGCTGGCACTTATTTTAACACCACTTGTGACCAATGTGGTGGCACGTACCCTGGGGCTGATGATTATTTTCGGAAACAGTGGTCCTATAAACAGCGTTATCGAGGCTTTAGGATTTGAGGGGATTAAATTTTTAAATACCGAATTCGGTATAGTTTTGGGTCTTGTACAAGTGTATACCCCTTATATGGTTTTATCGATTAAAGCTGTTTTGGAAAATACAAACTACAACTTGCAGGAAGCGGCACGCGATATGGGATGTACCAAGTGGCAGGCATTCACAAAGGTGATTTTCCCACTGAGCACACCAGGTGTTGTGGCCGGAACATTGTTTGTGTTTTTGTTAAGTTTCAGCTCCTATGTAACACCAAGACTTATGGGTGGCGAAACCATCATGACAATGTCGATGTATGTGTATCAACAAGGCATGATTTTGTTGGATTGGCCTTTTGCCGCAACTGTGGCACTTATTTTGCTTAGTGTGAGCCTTTTGTTGGTTACACTATATAATAAAGCAACTTCACGCGTAGAGCGTATGAACGACCAAACCGGTCTATATCGTGACAACAACTTCACCTCAAAATGGCATGTGATGAAAAATGCGGTAAAAGATTTTGGGTATAATAACTATGTGATACTTGTTAAAAAATTGCATATAGATTCTTTTTGGTCGAAATATTGTTCGAAGGCTTTTGAAATTGTGGGCGGCCTATTTATAAAATTGTGGGTGATTTTGGGGGTTGGCTTTATTGTATCTCCCCTACCCATTGTTGTTATCAGTTCTTTTACAGCGGCACGCCTTGTGTACTTTCCGCCCAATGAGTACTCAATAAAGTGGTATACGGGGCTTTTGGAAAAAACAGAATATATTCGCAGTTTTATTGTCAGTTTGCAACTGGCAGCTTTGGCGGTGTGTATCGCATTGGTTGTGGGTACCATGGTGGCATTGGCACTCACACGTTATCGCTTCCGCTTCACAAACTTTCTACGCACGTTTTTCCTTTCGCCGCTTATGGTGCCAGGGGTTATTTTTGGCCTTGCTGCCGTGCGCTTTGCCGCACTCATTGGCTGGTCGGCTTCGTTCCAAGCGTTGCTTTGTGCACATATCATTATTTGTAGCACCTATGTTATTCGCACCGTGTTGTCCGGTCTTATTGGCTTTAATGGATCTTTGGAAGAGGCTTCTAGAGATCTTGGCGCCTCGGCCTGGCAAACCTTCTGGCGTGTTACCTTCCCTATCATCCGCCCCAGCATTATTGTAGCAGGCCTGTTTAGTTTTATAGTTTCGCTAGACGAAACCACGGTTAGCGTATTCTTGGTGGGTGGTCAAAGTGTTACCTTGCCTGTGCGTATATTCAGTCAGTTATCCTATGGATTGGAGCCAACCATAACGGCCATTTCCAGTATTTTGGTGATATTTGCTGTTGTGATTTTGCTTATCATCGATAAGGTGCTCGGCTTACATAAATTTAAGATTTAAGCGAGGGAAAATATATGTCGTATCTTGAAATTCGCGGGCTATGCAAAAGCTTTGGCAGTGTGAAGGCCGTAGATCATGTGGATATCAGCATAGAACAAGGCGAAATGCTGTGTTTGCTTGGTCCTTCCGGTTGTGGGAAAACAACCTTACTTAGGTTGTTGTCTGGGTTCTTAGAGCCAGAAGCCGGAGAGGTGTTTATGGGGGGCATAGATGTGACACAGCTTGCACCGGATAAGCGCCCCACAGCACTTGTATTCCAAAACTATGCATTGTTTCCCCATTTAAATGTATTTGAAAATGTCGCATTTGGTCTAAAAATCAAAAAAATGCTAAGCACAGAAATTGAAACAAAAGTGATGGAAATGTTGGACAATGTTGGGCTTACCGGCATGGAAAAACGGTCTATTTTGCAACTATCGGGTGGGCAACAACAAAGGGTAGCGTTGGCACGTGCCTTGGTTATGGAGCCAAAGGTGCTCCTGCTAGACGAGCCCTTGTCAAACTTGGATGCTAAATTACGTGTAGAAACACGGCATCAAATTCGCCAATTGCAAAAATCTCTTGGAATCACCTCTGTGTTTGTAACGCACGACCAAGAGGAAGCCATGTCTATGGGGGATAAAATTGCCATTTTAAACCACGGCCAATTGCAGCAATTGGGTAGCCCCATGCAATTATATCGAAGCCCTGCCAATAAATTTGTAGGTGGTTTCTTGGGCACACCTGCCATGAACTTTATTCATGCACAGTGTGCCAACAATAAAGTGGTGGTGGGTGAGTGGCAGGTTGATATGCCGGGCGAAGCCCATGAAGACGGTGATTATTTATTGGGAGTTCGTCCAGAGGATATTTTACTTTGCGACACAAAAGCAGACAACAGTTTGCAGGCTAAAATGACGCAGGTGGAAGCTTTGGGTGATCATGCCTTGGTGTATCTAGATTGGAATGGACAAGACTTATGTTGCCGCACTGAAAAATTCGAGCATCTGCAAGAGGGAGAGATGATCTCTTTTTCTATGAATCTTACACACTGTAAGTTGTTTACACAAGAGGTAGACGACAAGTAGCAGAGAATGTTGGGTATGGTGTTTTTGTTGTGTGCACCATACCCAACATGCCGAGCTATGTTCTAGTGTGCTACACAGAAGACAACTTAATAATAATAAGGAGAATTAACAGCAATGAAAAGAATGAATCGTATTTTTGGGCAAGACAACAAAACCGTGATAGTAGCTATGGACCATGGAATGGGCATGGAAGTGAACCCGGCACTGGACAAAACAGAAGAAATTTTGCGCGCTATCGTAAAGGGCGGCGCCGACGCCCTGCTGGTGTCTTATGGAATTGCTGCAAAATATGCAGATTGCTTAAGCGATGTGGGATTGATTGTACGTTGTGATGGTGGATATTCTGCGTTGACAGAGCAAGGTGGCACGGGCTTACCGAGACTCTTGTTCTCGGTGGAGGATGCGCTTCGCCTAGGCGCTGATGCTGTAGTAGTGAACGGTTTTCCGGGCACACCGTGCGAGCAGGATTGCATGAAGAATGTTTCAGAACTTGTGCGTCAAGGCAATAAATGGGGCGTACCCGTGGTGGCCGAGATGTTACCGGGTGGTTTTGCTTCCGAGCCACCTAAAACGGTAGAGCGTTTGCGCCTTGCCGCACGTACAGGTTGTGAATATGGTGCCAGCGTGATCAAAACCCAGTTTGCAGGCACACCTCAGGCATACAAGGCTGTAGTAGAAGCCTCTTATCAGCCTGTTGTTATTTTGGGTGGCGAGGCCACAGGTGAGTTGCCCGCTTTGTTTGAGTGCATCGAGCAAGCCATGGAAATTGGGGTGGCCGGTGCAGCCATTGGCCGCAATGTGTGGAAACATGAGAACCCTGAGGCGGTAACTCGTGCTTTAGTAGATTTAGTACACAACGGAAAAAAAGCTGCTGACATTAAGATATAAGGAGATTTTTTGTGAATTCTGAAACAATGAAAGCGATTGTGGTAACAGGCGAGGAAAGCATACAAATACAAGAATTGCCAAGGCCGAAGCCTGATAGTGGTGAGATTTTAGTGCGATTGGAAACCTGTTTAATCTGCACTTGGGAACAGAGGATTTTTCAAAACACCGGCGGGGTGGATTTGCCTTTTGTGCCGGGCCATGAAGCTGCCGGTGTGGTGGCAGAAATTCCGGAGGACACATCGTGCTCGTTTCGGCCCGGGGATGCTGTGGTTGTGAAAACTCTAGATAGTTGTGGACACTGCCACTACTGTTACCAAGGATTAGACAACCAGTGCATCGGGAAAGCAAAAAAACGGTTTTATGGTGGCATACCGGGGTCGGGTGGTATGGCACAATATATTTCTTTGCCTGTTTCTCGTGTATATCCCTTACAAGGTGCTGATAAAGATTTTGATAAGGCTGCCTTTGCAGAACCTATTTCTTGTTGCTTGCGTAGTTTAGACATGGCAAACGTGCAAATGGGTGACGATGTTGTGGTGGTTGGCGGTGGCATTATGGGTCAGCTACATGCGGTCTTATGCAAAATGCGGGGTGCACGTGTCATTATGGTGGAGCCGGATGCTGCGCGCAGAACACTGGCCTTAGAACAGGGAACGCATGTTGCCTTTAGCCCCTTGGAAAAACCGGCCATAGAAGAGGTTATGAATTTAACTCAAAATTTGGGAGCACAAGCGGTGTTTTTAACGGCACCTGTGGCCTCGTTGGCAAGTGAATATGTGGGCGCGCTTTCTAAGACAGGCCGTTTGGTGTGCTATTCTTCTTTTCATCCAAAAGGGGACGTACCGTTTGATCCAAACCATATCCATTATAGTGAAAAAATTATAACAGGTGCTTATTCACCCACGTCGAAGGGATTTTATGTGGCCAGTAGAATGATAAGCAATAATTTAATTGATGTCACACCTTTTATTTCGAAGATGTTCTCTTTGGAAGATGCCAAAGAAGCTTTTGTCCTTGCGTCGTCGCCTGCAACAATGCGTGTGGGTATCCGTCTTTGGAAGTAAGGAAATACCAATTAGAGTTTTCGTCACAATAAGAAAATCGGTGTCGCTACGTGGCGATTGTTGTTTTATGTATTGTTAGAGTGCACGGATTTTCTGTAAAACGGTTATAAATCGTGGGCGACGGGCGGCTAATACCGCCCGTCGCCTTGCTTTGTGATACTGTTGCGTATAAAAAATACCATTCCAATAAAGAAAATTGGAATGGTATAAATTTGACAAAACATCCCCAGAACGTGTATATGCAAAGTGGCTATTTGATGCAAAGCTCATGTAGGGGTTGTGGCTTTGCAAAATAATACCCTTGAGAATGATGGATTTCATGTTGTAAAACCAAATCTTGAATGGAAGAATTTTCCACAAATTCGGCAACAATGTCAGAGTTAATTAGCCGAGCCATATAGCACACAGATTCTAAGATGATATTGTTGTCGTCGTTTTTCAACAGGTTTTTTATAATGTCACCATCTATCTTAATGATATTGGGCCGAAGCGATATGATCGAAGAATAGGTGGCAAAACCAACGCCAAAATCGTCTACGGCTATTTTGCATCCAATGTCTTTCACCTTTGTTAAGAACCCTATTAAAATGTCGTTGTTGTAATTTTCTGTTTCCACAAATTCTATGGTGATGCGTGAGGGGGAGGGGTGACGCCTTAATCGTTGCAAAAACCATTCCTTGAATTCTGCTGATTGAATGTCGAACAGAGAAATATTTAAACTTAATTCACTGGTTTTATTTTCAAAATCTGTGAGTGCACGGTCTAAAAGCATTTTACTTAAAGGCAAATACAATTTCAATCTTTTGGCGGCTTCTAAAAACAAGCCGGGTGGATAGAGGTGACCGTGTTGATCATAAATACGCATAAGCGCTTCATACTTATCGATAGTACCCGTTTGATTGTTGCGAATACCCTGATAGAAAGGGACTACTTTTTTGTTGCTGAGTGCATAGTTTAAAAGTTCAAAAATTTTGACATTGTGCTCGGTTTCAGCGGCCAAGCGTTCGCGTTCGTCGCTGGCTACAATAAAATTGTTTTGTAACTTGCGATTTACATAGTAGGCGCTTTTTACGCGATCCACCAAATGGTCACCAAAGGCCAGTGCAAAGCGAGAAATGCCACCAAGAGAAGTTTCTTGCGAAGTGGCAAGTTCATACTGCTCATGGGATTTTTTCATAAACGCCAGAAAATCTTCATCCGACATGTCGTCATTTGCCACCGCCATAAAATGTTTATAGCTGTGTATGTATACGTAGATAATTTTATCAAGCCCCAACTGCTCATAAGCCCTGTTGCCCATTTGCAAAATTTCGCGACAACTTTTCAAATATTGATCCTCACCAAAGGTGGCAATCATCATATCGGCATTTATAATTTCGGTCATACATATTTTGGAGAACTTTTTTACAGGTAAATCAAGCAAATATTGCTCGTAGCTTAATATTTGGAAGCGATGATCTACAATGGGAGAAACAATATTATTATCATTCATAGTTTGTAGGAAACCTCTCTGTGCATAAAAGCTGACAGTGTATGGGGATAGTCTTTTTTCAGTATATCATATAGATAAGCCAGTTTACAACACATTAATGCATATAAACACAAATAAAGTGGATTGGATATTTTGTATATCTAGCCGGTGTATATGCAGGTTTGCTTCAAAAATCGATTGGATATGATTTAGGTGAACATTTAGCGAATTACACAGAGGGAGATTTGGATAAATATACAAAAGTAAAGATTGATATTTGGCGAAATTCCCTAAATGTTGGCAGATAGGCACTGATTTTGTCTTTACATATCTTGTCGATTTTGATACCATAACAATAAAGAGAAAACTATATTCGCAATGATATATATAAAGAATATAAATAATGCCTGCCGAATAAACGCATTCGGGGTTCATTTGGCCCTACTGCAACAGGCGGTGGTTATAAAAGTGCTTAAAGTAGCACTTTATAGGGTGTGCTGAGATGTTATCTACGGTGTTTTCGCTCTTTATATGAAAAGGCGAATGCGAAAGTGTAAGGATTTTGCAAAAAATGGGAAACCTTCGCATTTTCTTAAAACAAAAACGAAAATTTATATAGGCTGGGTTGGATTGGTCTGGGCATTAATTCGTTAAAACAAACACGCAAAAAACCAAGTAGGTGTGGTTGTTTGTGGGCAAAACAGGTATTGAGGAATTGATACTGTAATTTGCAAGTTGTTATGGGGAAGAAAGAGCATGTGGAAATTGGTTGGTTCTGGGCTAGCGGTGACCTTGTCTTTGTTTTTGGTTGCTTGTTCATACGCAAAACCCACATCGGATATATTTGCTAGAAATGATGCAGATACAAGCACGAGTGCCTTCATGGGAGATGGTTCTTCTGTGGACGAAGAATGGGCCGAAACAGGTGATGGCACAGGCGATTTAAACGGCATGCGTGTATCGTTTATACCGAAATTAACGGGCAATTCATTCTTCGAGGGTGCCAATGACGGTGCCCAGGAAATTGCCGAAGCCAATGGATTTATTGTTGACTATAACGGAAGCCCACAGGCTACGGTAGCAAATCAAGTACAACTTATTAACACATCTGTTCAGCAAGGGTATGATGCCATTGTCATCTCTTCCTTAACAGTGGGTGGTCTTAATCAAGCGCTGGAAGCTGCTAAAGATGCAGGGTTGCAAATTGTTTGCTGGGATTCGGATGTGGAAAGTGCGTATCGGTCTTTACATGTGGCACAAGGAACGCCGGAGCAACTGGGTGAAATGTTGGTTGAAATGGTTGTTACACAATTAACCGTCGAACAAAAAGAAAATGGAATCGACTACGTATGGCATTATTCATCTTCTACCGTTACCGACCAAAACTCATGGCAGCGAGCCGGTGAGGCATACATTGCTAAAAACTATCCAAATTGGAACAACCTGGCTCCCGATAATTTTTATTCCAGCCAAGATGCACAGCAAGCCGTGTCTGTGGGTGAATCTATTTTACAAATGTATCCCACTGTAGATGCTATCATTTGCCCCGATTCTACCGCACTACCCTGCCAGGCCCAAGCCAAAGAAAATTTGGGAAATACCACGACCATCGTTACCGGTTTTGCTACGCCCAATGCCATGCGCAGTTTTGTGAGCAATGGCACAGTTTCTCGGTTTGGCCTGTGGGATTGCAGACAACAAGGTGCTATGGCGGCCTATTTAGGTGCTTGGCTCGCTGCCGGAAATACTTTTGTAGTGGGTGACACCATCTATATTCCCGATATGGGGGAGGTGGAAGTTATGCCAAACACAGTGCTGGACCCCAGCGCGTATACAGCAGATGATTCCGGGGTAGTCGTGATGCCCGAGCGTGTTATCTTTACCGCAGACAATATCGATGACTATGATTTTTGAGTTAGACTGTGCTTATTAAATGAAAATATATATGCTTATTTTGGTAGACATAGAAAATAGAAATAAGATGACCAAAAGGCATCTGGAGGAGATTGGAAATGGAAAAGGAATCAAGTTTGGTTCTAAAGCGTATGGCAAATAAAGTGCGTAGGGGTATCTTAGAGGCTACGCACGCTGCAGGCAGCGGGCATCCGGGCGGAAGTTTAGGTGCTGCAGATATTTTTACGGTACTATATTTTGATGAACTTAATATAGATCCAAAGAATCCACACGAGGAAAATAGAGATCGTTTTGTGCTGAGTAAAGGCCACACAGCTCCGGGGCTGTATGCCGCCTTGGCCCATCGGGGCTTTTTCCCTGTGGAAGATTTGCTAACTTTGCGTAAACCGGGTAGCCACCTGCAAGGACATCCCAGTATGCATTTAACGCCGGGCGTAGACATGAGCACAGGAAGTCTGGGGCAAGGTATATCCACGGCATGCGGTTTTGCGCTTGCGGCAAAAAAACAAAATAAGAGTCATCGTGTGTATACTCTTTTGGGTGATGGGGAAATTGCCGAAGGACAGTGTTGGGAAGCATTTATGTTTGCAACCCATTACAAGTTGGATAATTTATGTGTTATTATTGATATAAACGGTTTGCAAATTGACGGACCAACAAAAGAAGTGATGAATTCGGAACCTGTAGATGAAAAAATGCGAGCGTTCGGTTTTGAAGTGATAAATATAGATGGAAACAATATCGAGGCCATACAAGAGGCCTTTGCCAAAGCGCGCAGTGTGCAAGGGCGGCCTGTTGCTATTTTGGCAAACACGGTCAAAGGCAAGGGTGTCAGCTTTATGGAAGGGCAGGTCTCATGGCATGGAAAGGCCCCCGGTGACGAAGAATATAAATTGGCCTGCGACGAATTAAAAGAGCAAGAGGGGGCATTGTAAGATGAGTGAATTGAAAAAAGTGGCCACAAGAGACAGTTACGGAAACGCTCTTGTGCATTTGGCACAAGAGTATAGTGATATATATGTGTTGGATGCGGACCTTAGTGCCGCTACCAAAACCAGTATATTTAATAAAGCCTACCCCGAACGGTTTATCAACTGTGGTATTGCCGAAAGCAATATGATGGGTGTGGCAGCCGGTATGGCGGCAAGCGGTCTGGTTCCTTTTGCCTCTACCTTTGCCATGTTTGCGGCTGGGCGTGCGTTCGAGCAAGTACGAAACTCTATAGGGTATCCGCACCTCAACGTAAAAATTGGGGCAACACATGGTGGCATCAGTGTGGGTGAGGACGGAGCCTCGCACCAGTGTAATGAGGATTTTGCGCTTATGCGTTCCATTCCCGGTATGAGTGTGATTTGTCCTGCAGATGATGTGCAGGCCAAAGCGGTTGTACGTGCGGCTTATTTGCATAAAGGGCCGGTATATATGCGCTTTGGCCGGTTGGCTGTGCCCGTATTTAATAAAGAAGAGGGCTATAGTTTCACAATAGGCAAAGGTGAGGTCTTGCGTGATGGGGACGATATTGCCATTATTGCGAATGGACTGATGGTCTGGGAGGCGCTACAGGCAGCCGGCGCTTTGAATATGTTTGGAATTTCTGCAAGAGTTATTAACATGGCTACCGTGAAGCCTTTAGATGAACAACTGGTGATTAAGGCAGCCAAAGAATGCAAGCACATTGTTACAGCTGAAGAACACAGTGTGGTGGGTGGTCTAGGCGATGCAGTGGCGGCCTGTGTGTGCAAAAGTTGTCCGGTACCGGTAAGGTGTATTGGTGTGCAAGATGTGTTTGGTCATTCCGGTAGTGCCAATGCCTTGCTTAAAGAGTTTGGGCTACAAAGTGAGCATATTACGGCTTGCGCAAAGAATATGCTGGGGAAATAGAAATATAGAAACATAAAAAAAGAAGCTCAGCCTGTACACACAGGTGAGCTTCTTTTTTTAGCTACCATGCAACTGAAAAACGATTTATACCGTTTATAAAAAGGTGTCTTTGTTTTGGGCGAGCGAACTGCTTTAGAAATCTCTGTCTAAACAGATAGTCTTTAAATAGTGGTTTAGCAGGTCCTAGGGTTTGCTAAGTATTTTCGATGTATAGTATCTGGAAAGCTTGTTTTGTGAAACTCTTGTTTCGGCATATTTCTATTCGGGCGTTTGTTATGATAGAGTTAATGATTTGCTGAACTTATGTCGTTTGCTAAAAAAGGAGGTACACTATTTTGCAAGACACATTGCGGTTTGAACAAAAATTTTCTCTCACTTCGCGAGAATCAGCCGAATGTCAACAGTATATTCGACGTGTTTTGTGGGAAGACAGGTATTGTAAAGGAGAAGAGAGTGCGGGGTATTTGGTTCGTTCCTTATATTTCGAACCATGGCATCCAGATGAAAAAGAGAAGGATGAAAATTTGGATAGACCAAAAATACGATTGCGCGTGTATAGCCCCCATGTAGACTGGGCTTTGTTTGAGGTAAAGACAGGCGAAGGTCTTTTACGACGTAAGCGGTCTTTTCAAATCACACGTGAGGAGGCTCAAAGTGCCGCAGACGGAAACTATGAGTTTTTACAGGAATTGCCGCATGTTTTTGCCAAAGAGATATATGCTCTGATGACGCAAAAAGAATACCGGCCAAAATCTCTTTCAGAGCATCGTCGTCGTGCTTACATGATAGATTTTAATGATACGCGGGTTTTATTTGATAGCAAGCAACGCAGTTGCCATGATCCAAGATGTATATTTGAGGAAAAACCACCTTTCATACAAGGCATGGACCCTTCGTTCGTTGTGATGGAGTTGAAATATCGTCGATTTTTGCTAGGCTATGTTCATGAGTTAATAAAAGTGGCCAATGCAAGCCGTCTGTTTGTGGAGAAATAGCAGGTAGAATTAAATTTCGGCATAAAAGAGACATCTTTCGACATGATAAACCGCCCTTTCGAGGCGGTCTTTTAAATATCGATGTATAAAGTGTAAAAATTGTGATGCTATGAAAAGAGAAATTGTAAGTGTGGATAAACATTTAAAAATATTGTATTCGTGGAGCGTTCTGGCACACAACAATCTCTATCCCTAACATAAATAGACATTAAAACTGGTTTATGGCATGTTTTTAGCTAGGGTATGTCTTTGTGTATATCTGTTTTTTTAGAAGCGGGGGCAAGCTGTGTTGCTTCTGCCTTTGGGGAGGGCAAGAAAAAACCGGAAGAGATTGCCTTTGTAGGACATACGTTTTTGCAATCGCCACAGCGAATACACTCGGCGCTGTTACAATTGTTTTCTGCATCAACCCCCATTTTACATACCTTGCTGCATTGTTTACAGTGAATGCAGGATTCGCTTACGTGCAAACGATACAAGCTTAGGCGATTGAATAGGCCGTAGAAGGCGCCTAGCGGGCAAAGATATTTGCAAAAAGGGCGATACAAAAACAATGATAAAAGCAAGATGGAAATGAGAATGGATAGTTTGAGAATGAACAAATCTCCTATCAGCATTTGCAATGAAGGGTTTGTTAAAAGAAGAGGAATGCCGCCGAATAAGGTGCCGGAGGGACAAATCCACTTGCAGAAATAGGGATTGCCAATGCCGAACTGATTGGTGAGAAACAAAGGTAAGATTACCACAAACACAGCGAGGATACCATATTTAACATAGCGTAGAATGGTATCCAGCTTTTTGGGAAGTGACAGTTTTTTCACTTTAATTTTGTGGAGCAAGTCTTGCACAAAGCCAAATGGGCATAAAAAGCCACAGATAAAACGGCCGAAAATTACAGCGAATAGCAATAAAAAACCTAAAACATAAAAAGGGAACCGTTTTTGTCCGCCACTAGAGAGAGCTGCTTGAAAAGAACCCACAGGACATGCACCGAGTGCACCGGGGCAAGAATAACAGTTGAGCCCTGGCACACACAATGACTTTAAACGTCCTTGGTATACCGTGCCCGATAGAAAACCGGCCAAATTGGCGTTGGTGGCCAAGGTGAACACAAGCTGAACGGTGTGCCTAAGATTGTGTTTCATTATCCCACCCCTATACACTCAAGACATATGCGAATGGCTTTGTCAAGAACTAAGGCGGCTTCACCTTGTATAAGGCCGACGGCCAAAAAACAAAGAGACGAAAAGAGCAGAATGCCTAGTGTAAGCCACCTTAGTTTATCACCGCGCATCATAGTTGCTCTAGCACGGAGTCCACCATGCTAAGATACGCTGCTGCAGGGTCGTCACCGGGAACGCCGGGCAGTGCGGTTAGCACATAGCCTTCACTGTCTACAAAAAGAGTGGTGGGGAACGCTTGTATACGGCTCATGATATTTTCATCCATCTGATCATTGGCAAGCAAAACAGGATAAGTTCCATTGCTTTCTGTTACGATGCTACGTGCAAGCTCTTCTTGTTGCAGGCCATCGTCACAAATGGTAAGAAAATTTACATTTTCCGGCAAGCTTTCATTCAAAATTTGCAAGTCGGGCATTTCCTCGATGCAAGGTGGGCACCATGTGGCCCAAACATTGATGACTGTAAGGTCATAGTCTGAAAAAATATCCTGCGTGATGTTGTCACCGTCTAGGACCTCAGCTTCAAAGTCGCCCAAATTCAATAGATCTTCTCTACTTGTTTCCCCGCCTTCTTCCGTTTTAGAGGGGCTTTCCGCAACAGCGTCTTGTGTAGAGGTGCTGTCGCTGTCCTCCATTGAAACCGATGCGTTGGTTGACGTAGGGGTAGTTGTGCTGCATGCAGCCAAAAAAATGCTACACATGAGGAGGGCAAAGAAACGGGTTGCTTTTACATATTTCATTACAAACATCTCCTTTCTCAAATGGTTTGATACACATGCGAGTAGAAAGATAACGGTCTTTAGAGTGAAAATATTATAATTGTAAAACAAATTAAGTGCTTTTGCTTTCTTCTATGCAAAAAGCCGTGTGCAATATATCTTTTTTTCGGCCAAGCCATAGGCAGGCTTCCAAAACGGCACCCCCAATGCAGCGGGCTTTATCTGATATGCTATAGCAGTCTACTTCTTGTTCCGTTCGTGGATCCACATCGGCCACTTTAAGCCCTTTATGTACAGCGTAGCCATCAGAAATAAGACCACGCAGTACACCGGTGAGTGGGGAGGGAACGGGATGCCCATGTATGGTGAATAGGGTTTCGCCTTGTAGAACAAAATCACCTATTTTCTTTTCGTGAAGTAGTGTTCCCGCGCAGGGGGCGTGTATAACTCGTTCTTTACTTTTGCCTGCGAATTCGCCGGGAACACCTGTGTTGGCAAGGGCACAACCCTGTAATATCACTTGTCCTAAACTATGACCACGCATGGTTTCTACAACGGCATCTACATCTGTAGGGGCTTCAAAACCGGGACCTACACCCACCGTAAGCGGGGCCATATCATGACGGGTGCCTAAATTTCGTTTGGCCAAAATAGCGTCCACCAAAATGGCTGGTTGTAAATGGATAAGAGAAGAGGCATCTGGGTCTACCAATACAGGAACAACACCCTCCTGTAAAAGCTTATAGCAAGCTTTCGAATCTTCTGCAAGGATTGCAGGCACATCCTCCACAGTTGCTTTCCCCAGAGAAACGGCAGAGCTAAGGGTTACTGTGCGTCGGATGGCGCTGGGGTTTTTTGTTTCGAGAATCACAGTGGGAAACCCACTTCGCCATAATTTTTGAACAATGCCTGTGGCTATATCACCGCCGCCGCGTACTATAACCATGTAAAGTACCTCTCTATCGTTGTTTAAAATCAGACTAATTTAATAGGTGTTACAACTTGAGTTTATTATATCATAATGTGTTGTATTCGCCTAGGTATGAGGTGAAAAAAACACAAAATAAACGTATTCAGAGCGGCAAAAAAGAAAAGAAATTCGGAAAATGATAGGCAAGCATTGGATAATGAAACAGTAGACGGTAAAAAAATAGTGTTTTACAAGAGGAAAACGAGTGCACAAACCCTAGTCAAAATCGACAGAATGTGCTATACTATATACAAAATACTCATTGTTGGATGTTGGCAAAAGTGAGGGGTTGCGTATATGAAGAAAAAAAAGCTAATTATCATCATTTTGATAGTGGTCGTTGTCTTGGTAGGGGCTTTTTTAGCCCTGTTCTTTTTAGGGTTATTGCCATTTGGAGGTGGCGGCGAGGAAGACAGCTCGGGCGCCATGTCGTCGGCTGTTTCCACCATGCCAGAGTCAGGCTCTATGGCTGTATCAGGTTCCATGGCAGTGTCGGGTTCTACAATGGCATCCGCAAGTGGTTCTATGGCAACAAGTGGGGTTGTGGCCATGCCCGCTGCAAACCCTGAACGTTTTTTTGAGGGAGAGTATTATTTTCAAAATATAACGGGCAACCCACTTGTGGAAATTCAATTGGCGCCCTCTGGCACAGTTCAGTGGGAAAGCAATCTTTTGGGTGAAACCACCTTGGAAAACGGGCAGACCTGGGCCCTGCCACTGATGTTGCGTGACCTTGGTACCACATGGGATTTGCGCACCACCGATACCAATGGGCAAGAAATTTTGTATACAGGCCTAGATTTATATGGAAATACAAAATTTGTGCTTACCTTGGAAGGTACTGAGCCGAGCTTGCGTCAAGCCCCCTAATAGACTATGGGGAAAAAGATTATTGGAAACATCCAATCAGCTCTTGAAATTTCTTTTAAAATCTGGTAAACTATTTTAGCGAGCTTAATTCAACAGGCAGAATATTGCTATGTTGGTTCTGTATTTTGCACAAAGAGGAGGTGCAGTGAATGGCAAAGTGTAGTATTTGTAACAAGGGTGTCACCTTCGGCATAAGAGTTTCGCATTCACATCGTAGAAGCAACCGTATGTGGAAGCCCAATGTGAAACGTGTGAAAGCCGTGGTGGACGGTTCGCCCAAAACGGTCTATGCCTGCACCCGTTGTTTGCGTTCGGGTAAAGTAACTCGTGCGGTTTAATTTTCACAAAATCGGGTAAAAGAACACCGTCGCTCAACATGGTTTACATCATGTTGAACGACGGTGTTTTTTTTGTGGAATTGGGTTAATAAGCCGGGGCTGGGTAGATAAGGTGAAATTGCTAAGGGTTTTGCATGACATGAGAACCCATTACGGGTAAATACAAACGCGTCACATAGTCATTTGGGTTTTTAGTCATGGTAGCTCCGATTAAGTATTCTTCCACAGCACTGCCACATAACTTTATATCATGTTCTTTAGCATAGGCTTCCATTTGTTGATAGCAGCTACGCATTTCTTGGTAGTGCCCTACAAAAATGGTAGATACCGCCTTAAAAGGTCCAAATATGCGACTTTGAGCGGGCAGTTTATTTTGAGTCACCAAATTCATACACACCTCGAAGTCTCCTTCTTCGTCTTCGGGGTCATTGCTGAATTGCTTCATATAATCGTTGGGGAAAACGGCCATGTTGGCACCGGCCACCGTGACATTTTCCTGTTCTGCCATTTTTAAAAGTTCTGCACGACGTGAAATAAATAAATTTTGAGCATTCCAAATGCTAACATAGCGTGTGAAAAGCACAAGCCGTGCAGGAAACTCTACCAGCTCTATATCGGCCGGTGTTTTGTTTTTGTCATAGCGTTCCGCCTCGTGTACTCCTTTGCTTACACGCAGCAAAATATCCATGGCATGGTTGTATTTTTTTTGTACATTCTCCAGCTCACTTCGTAAATCGTATAGCCTGTTTTCGAGTTCTTGTTGAAGAACGTTAAGTTGACGTTGTTCTAGGGTATTTCCAATCTCTTTTAGCGAGAAGTCCAAACCTTTTAGTTCTTGTAGTAGCAAGACTTCTTCGATTTGATTATCTGTATAGTATCTATAGTTGGTATTTTCATCTCGATATTGTGGGATTAAGATATTGTTTGTATCATAGTAACGAAGTTGTTTTTTGGAAATGTTGCAAAGCTCCGCCATTTGGCCAACGGTATATTTTTTGACATCTTGTCCCATGAAGTTGCAGTTCCTTTCTTCGCTGTGCGCTGTGTTAGAAACGGAAGCACAAGCACCTATTCATCTTTTGGTGCTTGTGCAAGGTGATATTATATTTGTTAAAAATCAACTTAGTAGTATTGCAGGGATAAAAATAGAAGCTTATGCCCCAAGGAATGTGCCCACAAAGAGGCCGTAGTAGTTGCCGATAACATAGCCTAAAGTACCCACTAAAAGAGTGGGGACGATGAGGGATGTCCATCCTTTTGAAACGGCCAAAGCGGCCGCAGTGGTGGGCCCACCAATATTGGCATTGGAGGCTAGGCAAATTTCTTCCAAGCTGAATTTGAATAACTTGCCAAAGCCAAATGAAAATAGCATATTTACAAGAACAATAATGGCGCAGAAAACTAAAAGCAAAGGTGCTTGTGTGATAATAAGCACAATAGAGGCGGGAACACCAATAACTGTGAAGAAAATATGGATAAAAAATGTGCCAATCTCTTGTGCCCCGGCTAAGTTGCCAAAGAAACCGGGGAAAGCTGTGGCAAGCACCATGGTAAGTGTTGTCATCAATAGATATTTGCTGCCCAAAAGACCATTCAATAGGGCGAAAAACAGGTTGGAAGTGGGGATGATAGAGGCGATGGCATCGGCCGCTGCTGTGGAAATGGCTACAATGGCAAATGTGCACGCAACGCTGAGGGCAATTTGTTTTAAGGAAATGGGTTTTGCTTTCCAGTAGGAATCTGCCCTACTTTTGTTTTCGTCAGTTTCGGCTTCAAGGGCATCTTCTAAAGGATGGGTGTAGTGTTTCTTAAAGAACGACATGGTGGGGATGGCTACCAGGGCGAAGAAGTATAAAACCATGAGCAGGTTATCAGCCACAATAGAGGTGGAAACCACGTCACCGGAGAGAGCAAAGGCGTCGGCCATGGCTGCTAAATTTACACTGCCGCCGGTGTAAGTGCCCACCATCATAGCTGTGATACCAGGTAAATTATCGATTAGACTGCTGAAAGCGAAGTAGGCCAAAAAACCGCCCACAATGGTACCGATACCGCTAATTAGATAGATGGCCAGCATTCGGCCACTTTCTTTGCCGATTTTACGGATGTTGCAGTTGAATAACAACAGTGGGATGGCTAAAGGTACTACCCAGCCCCAAACTAAATCGTAGGCTTGGGCTTCGATGGGAATGATCCTAAAATTAGATAAAATCATAGCGCCAACAAGGGCAATGATGCACCCTGTAAGCTTGGAGGCCCAGGCGAATTTTTGTTCTAGAACAATAGCGGCTGCCGCAATGGCTGTCATAATAGCAAATAGAGCCAAAGTGTTTTCAGAGCTGATTAGTGTTGACATAATGAATCCCCTCTCCATAATTATAGGACGAATTTCTTCTTAAAGCCTTATACACAATCACCTTTCTGAGATTGTGTTATGCAAAACGAATACCTCAAACAAGGTATTCGTTGCATAACACGTCTTAATGGTATTATAGAAGCTTACATTTATTTGTCAAGTGTCGAAAAAGGTTAAATAGAAAATTCACGTTGTATAGAAGAAACCATGGCAAGGGCCGCAGCGGAGGGAGAAATTTCACCATTTAGCAACCGAAGTTCGATGACATGCAAAGCATTCTGAATATTGGCATTAGAATAAATAAGAGTGTCGATTTGTTCTTTGGATACTTGTCGTACCCAATCGAGAGTTTGTTCCTCGCGGCGTTGTTGCAATATACCGCTTGTTTTGGTCTGTTGCATAAATTGTAAGATGAGTTGCCAAAGTGTTTCGATGCCGGTGCCTTCACGTGCCGATGTTGTAAAAGCGCCGGTGTTCCAGCCGGGTGTGGCCGGGCGTAAATAGTGCAATATCTGCTCATATTCACTGCGTGCAGCTTGGGCTTTTTGTAGGTTGTCGCCATCGGCTTTATTTACTACAATGGCATCGGCTGTTTCTATAACACCCTTTTTTATGCCTTGCAATTCATCGCCGGCTCCGGTCAGCGTAAGCACCATGAAAAAGTCTACCATCGAGCGAACGAGCGTCTCACTTTGGCCAACACCTACGGTTTCTACAAGCAAAACATCGAAACCGGCAGCCTCGCAAAGCAGCAAGGTTTCGCGGCTTTTTCGCGCCACACCACCCAAAGTACCACCGGTGGGAGAGGGGCGAATATAGGCGTTTTCGCAGCGAGAAAGCTTTTCCATACGAACTTTATCGCCTAAAATACTACCACGTGTAACCGTGCTAGAGGGATCCACGGCCAGCACGGCCACTCGTTTTAGGTGGTCTTGACAAAGAAGGGTGCCCAGGGCATCAATGAAAGTGCTTTTGCCTGCACCGGGAACACCGGTGACTCCCACGCGGATAGACTTGCCTGTGTGTGGCAAAACAAGGCGTATGATTTCTTGCCCTATTTCAAAATGCTTTTCGGCGCCGCTTTCTATCAGAGTGATGGCCCGAGAAAGTAGCATGCGATTGCCGCCGAGTATACCTTGGGCATACTCGGCGGCACTAAGATTTTTACGTGATGGAGTGGGCTTTTGAGGAGGAATGGGCGCGACTTGTACACCCTTTGTTCCCGGAACAACTTGGGTGGCAAATTCTTGACCGGCTCCACTTGGTACCCAGCTTGGTCGCTGTGTGGTTTCGTTTGGAGATTTTTTGTTTTCACTCATAAGCGGATTCACTTATTCTGTTTCAGCACCTAGGTGCTTGTTAAGAGCTTGCAACATTTCTTTGGCAGCATGGGGGATAACAGAACCGGGGCCAAAAATGCACGTGGCGCCGTGTTCGTACAAGAAATCGTAATCTTGTGCGGGAATAACACCGCCCACTATGATGAGGATGTCTTCGCGGCCGCGTTTTTTCAATTCTTCTACAACTTGTGGCAACAAGGTTTTATGCCCGGCGGCAAGGCTACTCATGCCAATGATGTGCACGTCGTTGTCTACAGCGTCTTGTGCGGTTTCGGCCGGGGTTTGGAACAAGGGGCCGATATCCACATCAAAGCCCATATCAGCATAAGCAGTGGCCACAACTTTGGCACCGCGGTCGTGTCCATCTTGGCCCATTTTTGCAATAAAGATGCGCGGGCGACGGCCTTCGCGTGCTTCAAATGCATCGGTCATTTTTTGCACTTCGGCCATATCATCCTGTTGGGCATATTCGTGTGCATATACGCCGGATATAGAACGAATTACCGCTTTGTGGCGTCCGGACACTGCTTCAATAGCGTCAGAAATTTCTCCAAGGGAGGCACGCGCACGCGCTGCCTGTACCGAAAGATCCAATAAATTACCTTCGCCGGTTTCGGCAGAATGGCGAATGGCACGAAGGCATTCGTCCACTTTGTTTTGGTCTCTATTTTCTTTCAAGGTTTTTAATCTCTCTATCTGTTTTTTGCGCACGGCTGTGTTGTCTACCTCTAAAATGTCCAAGGCCTCTTCCTGTTCTTTTTGCAAATAGTTTAGCCCCACTATGCGTTCGCTGGCACTGTCGATACGTGCCTGTCGACGTGCGGCGGCTTCTTCTATGCGCATTTTGGGAAGGCCGGTGTCGATGGCTTTGGCCATACCGCCCAGTGCTTCCACCTCTTGGATATGGGCGTAAGCCTTGCGGATGAGCTCGTCTGTAAGGGCTTCCACATAGAAAGAACCGCCCCAAGGGTCTACCACCTTGCAAATACCGGTTTCATCTTGCAAAAAGAGTTGGGTATTACGCGCAATACGCGCAGAAAAATCGGTGGGCAAGGCAATGGCCTCGTCTAAGGCATTGGTGTGCAAGCTTTGTGTATGCCCCAGTGCCGCAGCATGCGCCTCTAGACAAGTGCGCACAATGTTGTTAAAGGGATCTTGTGCGGTTAAGCTCCAACCGGAGGTTTGGCTGTGTGTGCGCAAGGCCATAGATTTTTCGTTTTTAGGATCAAATTCCTTTACAATTTTGGCCCAAAGCATGCGTGCTGCACGCATTTTGGCCACTTCCATAAAATAATTTTTACCAATGCCCCAGAAGAAGGAAAGTCTTGGGGCAAAATCATCGATGTTCATGCCGGCACGTAAGCCTGTTTTTAAGTATTCCTTTCCGTCTGCTAAGGTATAGCCAAGTTCGATGTCGGCGGTGGCGCCGGCTTCTTGCATGTGGTAGCCCGAGATGGAAATAGAGTTAAATTTGGGCATGTTCTTTGAGGTATAGGCGAAGATATCACCGATGATACGCATGGAAATTTCCGGCGGATAGATATAGGTGTTGCGCACCATAAATTCTTTGAGGATGTCGTTTTGGATGGTACCGGTTAGTTTTTCCGGCGCTACACCTTGTTCTTCGGCAGCGGCAATGTAAAAAGCCATGATGGGCAAAACGGCACCGTTCATAGTCATGGAAACAGACATCTCATCTAAAGGAATGCCCGAAAAAAGAACTTGCATGTCTAAAATACTATCTACAGCTACACCGGCTTTGCCTACGTCGCCTATAACGCGTTCATGGTCGGAGTCGTAGCCACGGTGTGTGGCAAGATCAAAAGCGATGGATAGTCCTTTTTGTCCGGCGGCTAAATTGCGCCGATAGAAAGCATTAGATTCTTCAGCGGTGGAAAATCCGGCGTATTGGCGGACTGTCCACGGGCGGTTGACATACATGCCGGGGTAGGGGCCACGCAGAAATGGTGCAATGCCGGCGGTATAGCCAAGGTGTGAGAGGCCCTCATAGGCTTCTTTTGTGTATAGAGGCAAGACGTCTACCTGCTCTATGGTTTCGCGTGCAAGCTGTTCGGGTGTTTTGCCAGTTTCGCGCAAAACGGCCTGCTGCCAATCACTGCGGGAGGCGGCATCTTGTAGCTGCGGTTTTGAAAAAATTGGTTTTGCCATTTTAGTGTCCTCCCTGTTCTAAAATTTGTTTTAAAATTTCGTAACAATTGGCACGAATATGAATGAAATTCCAAACTCCGGCGTTTAGATAAGCCTCTTTATTTTCGGGTGAAGGAAGGCCGGCTACCAATACTTTTATGTCCGAATTTTGTGTTGTGATAGCTTGGGTCAAAGCGGGTACAAGCTCTGGATAGCTAGCATCGGTAGAGCAGATAACGCAAAATTTGGCACCGCTTGCACAGGCGGCTGCTGCGGCATCTTGTGTGTTGGCAAAGCCTTCGGGGCTTTCCACGGTAAAGCCACCAACTTCAAAGAAGGCTTTGGAAAAATCGGCGCGTGCTTTGTGCTGGCTAAGGGGGCCCATATTGGCTAAAAAGACTGGTACACCACCGGCTTTACAGGTACTCTCGCGTAACGCCTCGAAATCTTCGCTGAGAAAATGTGGGGTAAGGGCGAGGCATGCAGGGGCATCCGATGTGCTTAAAGCGGCAAGAACCGAGGGCAGGTTCGCCCCTTTTTCGAAGGCCGCTTGCAAGGAAGCGAAGTCAGCGGTAAGGTCGCTTTCCAGCGGAGAGATGGTTATATTGGGGCTAGCATAGGAGCTGCGAACCAAAAGCGATTCGTCAATATTTGGGTATTGGTTGATACCCACCATGGAGAGGGCCCGTGTGTTTAGCCTGGATTTTTTCGCGCCCAGCACCGTGGACACCGCCTCTTGTATCTGTCCCGACAGCAAGGATTTTGAAAAACCACCCTGTGCTTCGATGCCGGAAAAGAGCTCGAAAGAGGCTTCGATTACTTGATTGGTGAGGGTTTCCACGTACCAAGAGCCACCGGCTGGGTCTACGGGCGAGAATAAGTCGAATTCATCCCGTAAGATGATAGGAATGTTGCGTGCTAAGCGTGTGGCTTGCTCATCACTTTGGCCAAGACGAGCATCAAATGGCAAAATAGAAAGTGCTTCTGCGCTTCCCATCATGGCAGAAAAGGCTTCGGTGCTTGTGCGCAAAACATTGACATAGGGGTCGTACAATGTTTTGTTAAAGGTGCTGTTTTGGGCTACAATATGTGCTTTTTGAGCCTCGGAAGAGCCACCGTAGGCCTGAACAATATGGCCGAATAGCACGCGTGCGGCACGCAATTTAGCCATTTCCATGAAGAAGTCGGCCCCCACAGAAAGATTAAGACAAATGCTTTGCGCGGCTTCGTCGATGGGTACACCGCGTGTGGTGAGAGCCTCCAAATATTCACTGAGCTCAGCCATGGTATAGGCCAGTTGGCTCACACTGTCGGCTCCGGCGGCAGCGAAGGGTGCATCTGAGCACTGAACAGTGCGCAAACCGGGTGCCTGTGCTTTGGCAAAAGCTATGGCAAGAACCATTTCGTCATATAGGGCGTCAAGTGCACGTGGCGTGCGGCCACAGCTGGCCAAGCTGCCAAGAGGGTCTGCAAGCACGAAACCGCGCAGTTGTGCAAGTGGCAAATTTGCTTGTGCCAATAAAGCCAAAAGAGGTAAAACCGAGGCGCCGGCCGCAATGTGTATCTGGCAAGTTGATAAATCTATGCCGGAAAAGAGGGCTTGTACATCCTCTTTTGTTAGCACGCACACGCCTTCATTATTTGTGTTTTCTAACGCGCCAAGTGCGCAGCTGTGCAAAATAATGCGCACACCGTCGGCGCCATTTTCAAGAGCTGTGCGGATGGCAATATTGGCTCTTTGAGGGTTACCCTCGGTGACATAGGGTAAATTTTGACAAGGTGCGGCTTCGTAGCCTGAGGCAAATACGCCTCGGCGATAACCGGGCTGGCCGGGCAATGCGGATGTTTCCTGCACGTCTTGCTCGTTGTAAATGGGTTGTAGCACAATGCCTTCAAATGTTTTGGTGGTTAACTTTTTTTCGAAATCGGCGCCTTTTAAAGTTTTTTCGGCCGCGGCTCTCCAAGCGGTGTAATCGGCCGGGGCAAATTCATTAAAAGACACCTTGTTTTTTTCATTGTCTTGAACTGGCATATAAACACTCCCTTCTAAAATGGTACAAACACAAAAAGCGGTAAAGGTATTTTGTGGATTTAAACAGGCATATTGCCATGCTTTTTCGAGGGCCGTGTAAGTTCTTTACTGGCCAACATTTGCAGGGAAGACACAAGATAGCGACGCGTTTGGTTTGGTTCGATTACTTCGTCTACAAAACCGCGTGCGGCTGCTTTATAGGGGTTAGCAAAACGCTCTTTGTACTCCTCGATTTTCTCGCAACGTGCCTTGGCAGGATCCTCGGCAGATTCAATGGCTTTGCGGAAAATAATATTGGCGGCACCGTCTGGCCCCATTACGGCAATTTCTGCACTGGGCCAGGCGAAAACAGCATCACAGCCGAGGTGTTTAGAACACATGGCATCGTAAGCTCCGCCATAGGCTTTGCGTACAATGACGGTGACCATGGGCACCGTGGCTTGAGAATAGGCATACAACAGCTTTGCACCGTGGCGAATGATGCCACCGTATTCTTGCGAGGTGCCGGGCAAAAAGCCGGGCACATCCACAAAGGTAAGCATGGGGATGTTGAAACTGTCGCAGAATGTGATAAAACGTGCTGCTTTATCAGAGGCGTTGATGTCTAGGCAACCTGCCATGATGCGCGGCTGATTTGCAATGATGCCCACACTTTGCCCGCCCACACGTGCAAAACCGGTAAGCATATTTTGTGCATACATGGGTTGTACTTCAAAGAAGTCGTGATCGTCTACCACTTCGCGCAGGATGTCACGCATATCATAAGCTTTACTACTGTGGTCGGGCAGGAAGTCATCTAAATTTTCGCATAGGCGCTGTAAGTCGTCCGTGGTTTTTATGGTGGGAGGAGCTTGTTCGCAGTTTTGTGGCAGATAACTAATAAGTTTTCGTATCATTTGGATGGTATCTGCTTCATCTTTTCCTAAGAAATGAGCATTGCCCGAAATACTGTTGTGCGTTACGGCACCGCCCAATTTTTCCGAGCTTACTTCTTCACCGGTCACGGTTTTGATGACTTGTGGGCCTGTGATGAACATGTGGGAGGTTTTGTCTACCATAAAGATGAAATCGGTAAGCGCCGGTGAATACACAGCACCGCCTGCACAAGGCCCCATAATAACAGAAATTTGCGGCACCACGCCAGAGGCAATGGTGTTGCGGAAGAAAATATCTCCGTAGCCGCCCAAGGCGTCTACACCTTCTTGGATACGTGCGCCGCCCGAATCGTTGATTCCGATGACAGGGGCGCCCACTTTTAGGGCAAGATCAAGCAGATTGCAGATTTTTTTTGCATGCATTTCACCCAAAGAACCACCTGTTACCGTAAAATCTTGTGCAAACACATAGACAAGTTTACCCATGATTTGTCCATAACCGGTCACCACTCCCTCGCCGGGTGTTTGTGTGTCGGCCATGTCAAAGTCTGTGCAGCGATGCTCCACAAAGGTGTTTAGCTCCATGAATTCCCCATTGTCAAATAAGGAAATCATGCGCTCGCGCGCCGTCATTTTTCCGTTTTGATGTTGTTTGTCAATGCGCTTTTGTCCACCACCAAGTTCGATGATGCTTCTTTTTTCTCTAAGTTGTTCGATGTGATTGCTCATGGCCGTTATCCCCCTTTTTAGTCGCGTTGTGAAAGTTCCAATAGCACACCACCACAGCTTTTAGGATGTGCAAAGGCAATGCTGGCTCCACCGGCCCCATAGCGTGGGGTTTCATCGATCATTTTCCATCCTTTTTCCTGCATATTGGCAATGGCGTTTTCGATGTTGTCTACACGCAATGCGATATGCTGGATACCGGGGCCTTTTTTCTCAATAAACTTTGCAATGGGCCCATCGGGTGAAGTGCTTTCTAGAAGTTCTATCTCACTGTCGCCACAAGGCAAAAAAGCCACACGAACCTTCTGCTGTTCTACTTCTTCAATGCCGGCCACTTCAAGGCCCAGGGCTTCGTAGGTTTCAATAGCCTCTTGCAAATTAGGGACGGCAATACCAATGTGGTCAATACGAAGTGGTTTCATCTTTTTCCTCCTCTAATAGAGATTCAATAGTTTATTTTTTTGGCAACGGAATATGGTGTTGACAAGTTTCGGTAGCTTTTTGTAGATATTCTTCTAGCATAGGTTTGAAATCAGGATGTGCGCAGTTCTCGATGATACAATGCGCGCGCTCTACCGGAGACAAACAGCGCAAGTCGGCCACACCCTGTTCGGTTACCAACACCATAACACTGTGTTCGTTGTGGTCTAAATGGCTAACGGCGGGAACAATGCTGGAAATGCTACCTCCCTTGGCTGTAGAGGCCGTGGTGAAAATGGAAAGATAGCCGTTCCGTGTGAAGTCTCCCGAGCCACCAATTCCATTCATAAGGCGTGTGCCGCCGATATGTGTGGAGTTGACGTTGCCGTATATGTCGGCTTCGATGGCCGTATTCATTGCAATGATACCAAGACGACGAATGACTTCGGGGTTGTTGCTTAGTTCTTGTGGACGAATGATGATTTTGTCCTTGTAACTGTCGATGTTTTTAAAAAAATGAGGAAGTTTCTGCGGTGAAAGGGTAAGTGCGGTTGTAGAAGCGGAATCTACGATGCCGGCATCAAATAGGTCGATAACAGAGTCTTGCAAAACCTCGGTATATATGTTTAGATTGCGGAAATCTGAGTGTAAAAGTCCGCCAAGCACAGCATTTGCCACACTGCCCACACCGGATTGCAAGGGGAGTAGGTTTTTTGGAAGTCGTCCTTTTTCCACTTCTCCCTTTAAAAAGGATATAAGGTTTTGTGCCATTTTCTGTGAAGTCTCATCTATGGGTGTCACAGGGTTTGTGAGATCTGGCATATCGGTGAGAACAATGGCGGCGATTTTATCTTTAGGGCAGGTAAGATAGGGCTTACCGATGCGTTGGTCGGGTTTGGTTAAGGGGATGGGCTGGGTATTGGGAGGGGGAGCGATTTCGTAAATATCATGCAAGCCAATCAATGAAAGTGGCTGGGCACTATTCACCTCGATGATGACTTTGTCTGCACAAGCTACGGCTGCATTGGTGATACCGCCGGAAGTAGAGGGGTAGATGTGTCCGTCCTCATCGATGTATACTGCTTCAATGATGGCAAGATCGATGTTGCCAAAATATCCATTCTTCATCCATACGGGCACATGGCTTAAATGCATATCGGCAAATTGCACATTGCCACAGTTGATGGCTTCGCGCAGGCTTTTATCGGTTTGATAGGCGTAACGGCGACGAATAACACCAGCTTGTGTTAGCAAGGTGTCGAGTTCCGGGCCTACAGAAGCACCGGTGATGAGGCTGATGCCAAGGTCTTCGCCGGCCTGTGCCCGTTTTGCCATTTCGGTGGGAACTGCCTTGGGATACCCTGCAGGGGAAAACCCACTGGTGGCAACAGTCATGCCGTTTTGTACCATGGCTGCCGCTGCTTGTGCCGAAATAATTTTGTCGTGTAGGGATGCATCGGACACTCTGTTTTCATTTTGCATAAAATACCTCCAATAATATGGATTTATAAGGAAGGAAACCGTTTACTTGGTTTTTCGCACAGGGCATTGTTTATTATGTTTACTATACCTTATTTTTTTGGTGCTGTACACATATTTAAGTATAGTAGTACACAATGTGGGAATGTCAAATAAAAATAAATGGAGTAAAATTTGTTAATAATAACGAAAAAACAGCCTGATTTAAAAATAAATCGCGAAAAAATAATGGATATGAGAAAAATGCGAAGGAAAAACATTCCTATAAAGGGAATGTGTGGGAACTTTTGGGCTTGTTTTACCTAGCTTAATAGGTAGAGCTAGCCATACATTAACCTTGGGGGAAGGTTGTGGATGGAGGAAAGTTTGAGCTTGGGATAAAAAAGATTTATTTTGGGTGTTTTTTTGGCGATGTATACAAAGAAACCTGCAATTATTCTGTTGAAATGCCCAAAAAATGAATCCTTGACATTCCCGCAATGTACACTCTATACTAAAAACTAGCAAAGATTTAGCTAAAAACAGGCAGATTTGTATTGTTTCGTTTAATACATAAGAAAAAGAAAGGACAGAGCTTTTCATGAAAAAACCATTTGTACATCCCTATATGCCCAACAGTGTGCCGCAGATTAAACAGGCCATGTTGGATGCGCTTGGCGTAGGCTCGATAGAAGATTTATACAGTGCAAACATCAGGGAGGATTTGCGCTTTCGGGGCGAGATGAATTTACCCTCTCCTATTTTAGGCGAATATGAGTTAAAGCAGTATGTGTCTGGTGTTTTAAATGAAAACATAAGCACCGATGAATATGCTAGTTTCTTAGGAGCCGGCTGTTATAAGCACTATGTACCGGCTGTGTGTGATGAAGTGAACTCCCGTGCGGAATTTTTAACAGGATATTGCGGAGACACCTATTCAGATCATGGTAAAATGCAAGCTATCTTTGAGTATACCTCTATGATGGGCGAGCTTTTGGATATGGATGTGGTTAGCTACACGAACTATGATGGTGGGCAGGCAGTGAACTCGGCCTTGCGCATGGCCATGCGTATACAAGAGGCAGCAGGGAATGCCCAGCGTACCCAGCTTTTGGTGCCAAGCACCATGAACCCGGAAATATTGTCGCAGCTAAAAGATTATAGCAGTCATATCGCCGATATCATTCAAATTAAATGTGCGGCTGAAACAGGCCTGATGGACCTAACGGATTTAAAAGCGAAACTGGCTGAGAAAAAAGCAGCGGCCGTTTTCTTTGAAAATCCAAGCTACTTAGGCTTTTTTGAAACACAGGGACAAGCCATTGCAGATGCAGCGCATGATGCGGGCGCTATGGTGGTGGTGCAACCGGAAGTGGCATCCTTAGGCGTGATTGAAGCACCGGCAAATTATGGGGCTGATATTGCCTGCGGTGAAATTCAGCCTTTGGGCATGCACATGCACTTTGGTGGTGGTTGTGCAGGGTTTATTGCAAGCCCCAGCGAGGAACGTTACATTCAACAATTCCCAACTTACATGTATGGGATTTGCCGCACACAAAATGAAGGAGAATACGGGTGGGGTCGTTCCTTAAATTATCGTTGTAGCCATGGCGCCAGAGAAAAAGCCAACGAGTATTTTGGCACAGAAACCGGCCTTTGGGGTATCACAGCGGCTGTATATCTTTCGTTGATGGGCCCGCAAGGAATGCGCGAATTGGGCGAGAATATCCTGCAAAAATGTGCGTATTTGCAGAAAAAATTATCAGAGGTTAAAGGATTGAGTGTGAATCCTTTGGGAGGCGCATGCTTCCAAGAAGTGTTGGTGGATTTTTCTGCCACAGGAAAAACGGTAGAAGAAGTGAATGCCATACTTCTAAAAGAGAAAATCTTTGGCGGCGTTGCTCTTAAAAAGAATTTCCCACAACTGGGAGAAAGCGCATTGTTCGCTGTGACAGAAATTACAAGCAAAGCTCAAATAGATAAATTGGCAAGTGTACTTGCTGCCGAGATAGGAGGTTAAGGCAATGGGAAAAATCAACACGAAACGAAATTTTCATCAGGCGCGTTGGGACGAGCCTTTTATCATGGATATGGGTAATGAGGGTGAGCGTGGCGTTATTATCAGCGAGGTGGAGCCGGAGCTTTTATGCGATGTGGCCACACTGATACCAAGTGGATTGGCACGTAAAGCGGCACCCAAATTGCCCGAGTTAAGCCAAATGCAAGTTCTGCGTCATTTTTTGCGTCTTTCGCAGGAAACCATTGGCACCGATCTTAATATTGACATTGGCCTTGGTACCTGTACCATGAAGTATAGCCCTAAGGTGCATGAGCAAATAATTGGTAGCCATAAACTTACTGAGCTACATCCTTATCAATCCGAGGAAAGCTTGCAGGGGATTTTGAAAATCTTCTATGACACGCAAGAATATTTGAAAGAAATTTCCGGTATGGATGCGTTTTCTTTGCAACCTTCTGGTGGCACGCAGGCCATATATTCCAACATTTCTCTTATCCGTGCTTATCACGAAGAGAATGGAGAGGGAGACCAACGCGACGAACTTATCACCACAATGTTAAGTCATCCGGGTAATCCGGGGGCTGCGGCCACCGCCGGCTATAAGGTGATTACGCTTATGCCCGACGAAACAGGCTATCCAAGCTTGGATGCGTTGAAAAAAGCTGTATCTAAGCGTACGGCAGGCTTGCTTATTACAAATCCGGAAGATACAGGTCTTTTCAACCCTCACATTAAAGAGTATGTGGATGCTGTGCATGCAGTGGGCGGTTTGTGCAGTTATGACCAAGCCAACCTAAACGGATTGTTTTGCTTAACCAGAGCCAAGGAAGCCGGCTTTGATATGTGCCACTATAACTTGCACAAGTCTTTTTCGTCGCCCCACGGCTCGCAAGGACCCGGTGCCGGCGCCCAAGGTGTGGTGAAGAAACTGGAAAAATATCTTCCGGTTCCGCTGGTGAAATACGATGGAACAAAATATTATCTAGAGTATAATGAGCCGGCCAGCATTGGTAAATTGCGCAAATATTATGGTGTGCCACCGGTTGTGGTGCGTGCTTATGCCTATATCCATAGCTTGGGACAAGAAGGTTTAAAAACAGTTGCGGAAATTTCTATTTTGAACAATAACTATATGCTGCAAGGTCTCTTGAAAATAGAGGGTCTAACCATGCCTTATGCAGACGGTGTACTTCGTTTAGAACAGGCACGCTTGAGCTGGCAGGAGCTGATGGACAAGACCGGCGTTACTACAGACGACATTTGTCGCCGCATTGTAGACTATGGATTCCAAGATTATTTCGCCAGCCATCACCCGCGTATTATTCCGGAACCGTTTACGCCGGAGCCCGTGGAAACCTATTCTAAAGATGACATAGATGAATATGTTGCGGCGTTCACGTCCATTGCAAAAGAAGCCTATGAAAATCCGGAACTTGTGAAAACGGCTCCCCATAAAGCGGCTTTAGCTACCCAAATTGTGGAGGATGATTTGTCAGATGTAACACGTTTTGCCACAACCTTACGTGCCTATAGAAAATATATCGATACAAAGGCATAGTAAAACAATTTGAGAGGGACATAGTTATGGGAACATTGGATAATAAGGTGGCATTTATCACAGGGGCTGCTATGGGCAATGGTGAAGGCATTGCCCGCGTGATGGCAGAAAAGGGTGCCACGGTAATTTTGGCGGATATCAGTGACAAAGTGCACGAAACCGCGAAAGCCATTGGCGAAGCTGCCGTGGCTTGCCAGGTAGACATTACAGATTACGAGGCGGTTAAAAAAGCGGTTGACGGTTTTATTGAACGCTTTGGTCATGTGGATATTTTGGTAAACAATGCGGGTATCGCTAGATTTATCGATGTGCGAAATATGGACGATGAGCTGCGCGACCGTCACTATAAAGTGAATGTGGTGGGCGTTTGGAATTGCACGAAGGCTCTTATCAACCATATGATAGAGCGTCGCTATGGTCGAATTGTAAATATGTCTTCTGTAACAGGACCACGTGTGTCTGACCCGGGCATGATGGCTTATGGTATGACGAAGGGCGCCGTACTTGCATTTACAAAAACCACGGCCATGGATGTGGCGCGCTATGGCATTACAGCAAATGCCATCATTCCGGGCTATATTTTGACACCTATGGTTCGTCATAGTGCCGAGGAATCAAACGCGGATGATCCACAAAGTGTTATAGACGGTATTGCGGCAAAGGTGCCCATCGGCCGTTTAGGAGATCCGAAAGAAATTGGATACTTAGCAGCATTTTTAGCATCGGACGAGGCCGCCTACATCACGGGTACTGAGGTGCTTATCGACGGGGCACTTACCCTGCCGGAAACGGGTGCCATGGGCCTTAGAGACTAAACTATAGAAACGAGGTTATAGATATGTTAGCAGTGATCAAAGAAAAGCCCGGCGAGGGTTTTGCGATTAAAGAGCAAGACAAACCGATATGCCGAGAGGAAGATTTGCTGATTCGCGTTAAATCTGTGGGTATCTGTGGTTCTGACTTGCCGATCTTGTCGGGTACGCGTGAAATCCCCTGGCCGATGATACCGGGGCACGAGTTTGCAGGTGATGTGGTGGAAGTGGGTGCACGTGTGGCTGAGCTGCCGGGTGTTCCGTCGTTTAAGGTGGGAGACCGGATTACTTCTTGCCTGGTTATCGGTTGTGGCAATTGCAAGCACTGCATTGAAGGCGACGAAAGTTTGTGTGACCATTTGGTGGAAACCGGTATCCATGTAGACGGCGCTTTTGCCGAGTATGTGCGGGTTCCTGCTAAAACTTGTGTCAAGTTAAAAGATGATACAAGCTATGACTTAGGTGCCTCTATAGACCCTGTTGCTTCGGCCTATCGTACAGTGAAAGCCATGCGGCTCAATTTAAATGATACGGTGATGGTATTAGGGCCAGGACCCATTGGTTTATACGCTGTGCAATTGCTTAAATTACGCGGTGTAAAGAATATCATTTGCGTGGGCGCCGATGTGGATGAAAAGCGACTGGAATTGGCCAAACAGTTTGGTGCGAACTATACCATCAATGGTTCAAAAGAGGATATTGTGCAACGTGTAACAGAAATCACAGATGGTGCGATGTGTGATTTTGTGCAAGATTGTGCCGGTGCCGTGCCGCTTGCAGACATAGCCATGCAGTGCTTGCGCAAAAAAGGTTGCTATGCCTTAACGGGTTTGTTCCATGCGCCCGTGCCGATGAATCTTGGCAAGGTAGTGCGTAGCGAGGTAGACATTATAGGCACAATTTGTTATACTCGAGAAGAGTTTAATGAGTGCTTGGAACTGGTGGAAAGTGGCCGTGTACAAGTGGAGCCTTTGATCACCACGCATTATGCATTAAATGAAATGGAAGAGGCATTTGCCTTGGCTCTTTCCAAAAAGGCCATCAAAATTATGATGCATCCATAATAGGATTGGTGGTCTGTTTGGTTATCATGATCTTTTCTTTCTAGGATAGGAGACTTTCTTTGGCTTAATGGAAAATGAGCGTATTCGCGCAAGGGTGAACCGGATTTGTCGATGCTGTGTAAAGTGAGATAGACAAAGTGTGAAAGGTGCCTTTTTGCAGGATGACCATGTAGGGGCAATACCAAAAGGATGCCCGAGATGGTTTCATCCTGGAAGGAAATAGATATTCTAAATAATCGAGAAAGGAGGTATGAAAAATGGAAATAGTCGTTGCCATCCTTATCGGTGTTTGGCTTTTGATCTCAGGGATATTTTATGGTGTATTTATTAAACGCGACTTCGACACTTTTGGCGTTCCCTATGGGAAAGATGCTGGTGTGAAAAAAGAGTGATTTTTATGCCGGAAGACAAATTAGTTGAGCAATGTGTTTTTATGGCAAGCTAGAATTAGGAGGAATTAGAATGAATGTATTTCTAGTTGGTGTTTTAATTTCTATGGTCGTTTACCTTTTTGTGGGTTTTTATGTGGGGCGCAAAGTAAAAAATGTAGATGATTATTATGTGGCAGGGCGTAATGCACCGGTTCTTTTGATCGTGGGTTCGCTTGTGGCGTCTTTCCTTTCTACAGGTGCTTTTTTGGGCGATACGGGCGAAGTTGCAAACGGTGTTTTTACAGCTATTGTAATTGTAGGCATCATGCAAGGTACGGGCTATCTATTTGGCTCTAGCTTGTTTGGACGCTATATTCGCCGCAGTAAAGTTCTTACCGTGCCGGAGTATTTTGGCAAACGCTTTAACTCCACACGTATGAGAAAACTGGCTGGTGTTACATGCATAGTAGCCGTTATGGCCTACATGCTTTCGGCTACACAGGGTATATCTTCCCTGATGAGCAACATCACAGGCCTCAACTTCCAAGTGTGCGTTATCATTGCCTGGTGTGCCTATACCTTCTTTACTATTTATGCAGGCTCGCCCGGTGTGTTAATTACCGATACTATTATGTTCCTGGTTTTCCTAGCAGCAGCAATTGTTGCCATTCCCTTTATGGCAGGCGGAGCAGGTGGCTGGTTTGTGGCTATTGAAAACCTAACAGATCCTAACTTTGATATCCCCGGTTTGCTTTCAGCCTTTGGCAATCCTGAGTATACGGCGGATTCTGGCCAAACTATGGGCTGGGCTATCGTATATGGCGTTGTGTGGATGCTTGTGGTAATGGTAAGCCCTTGGCAGACAAGCCGTTATATGATGGCGAAAAATGAGCACACTGTATTACGTAGTGCCATTTGGGCTTCCATGGCTGTTATCACAGTTACCATGTTCTTGTATTTTGGCGCTGCTTTCATTGCCTCGGTAAATCCTGGCCTTGGCGCAGACAGCATGATTTGGGCCGCTATGAACATGATGCCGACCTTGGTGGGTGTGGTGTTGTTAACCGGTATTTTAGCAGCCGGTATTTCCTCGGCATCTACCTTCCTTTCGTTAACAGGCTTTGCACTTACAAACGATATTATTAGCACCAAAGATAGCGAAGCAGACAAACGCCTTAAAATTTCCCGCATTGGTATGTTCTGTGTAAGCCTTGTGGTGCTTGCATTGGCCTATTTCAATCCCCCGCAGATTTTCTGGGTGATGTATTTTGGAGGCACTGTGGTTGCAGCATCTTGGGGCCCCATTGCTTTAGCCAGTATTTGGTGGAAAGGCCTTACAGAGCGCGGCGCATTCTTTGGCATGTTGCTTGGCTTCCTTGGTTGCTTTGTGGTGCGTTTGGGAACCGCATTGGATTGGTTCTCGGTACCATTCTTCCTAGACAGTTTCTTCGTGGGTATTTATCTAAGCATTGGTGGTGCCATTGTTGGTTCACTCACAAGCAAGGTAACACCGGAAGAAGAGAAAGAACGCAATATGCTTTTCGTAGTACCCGAAGAAGAAAAAGATCCCGTGGCTATGCGTAAAACACAGGGACTTTGGAAGGTTTATATCGTATTCTCGCTTGCCATCAGCGCCCTGTTTATATTCGGTTGGGCTCTGCCTCATATGAGTGCAGTGGCATAGCAGCTATAATGGTTTAAACTAAAAAAAAGAGTGCCATAAATTCTTTGAATTTGTGGCACTCTTTTTTGCTTGCAGTATGAAGAATATATGGATATGACTGGTTTTTTTGACTAAAATAGTGAAAAGAGTTATCGACAAATTTAGTAGAATATGGTAAGATAAACTGTAGGGAAAATGCCTGTTAGAGAAAAGAATGGGAATTGAGATATGAGACAGGAATACATGGAAAAATTGCTGGAAATCAGCATAGCTCTTACCTCGGAAAAAAACCGAGAAGCACTTCTTGAACGTATTTTAACGGCGGCTATGGATTTGACCAATTGTGATGGCGGCACATTGTATATTAAAAATGGTGACGCTTTAGATTTTAAAGTGATGATAACCAACTCGCAAAATATATTGCAAGGCGGCCGTCATGGAAAAATCTTATTGCCACCGGTCCCTTTAAGCAAAAGCAATGTTTGTGCGTATTCTGTTTTGGAAAAAAAGCTGATTAATATACCGGATGTATATAACAGTGACTTGTTTGATTTTGCGGGTCCTTTGCGTTACGATGCGCTTACAGGGTATAAAACCACTTCGATGATGGTGGTTCCCATGGAAAACAATCTGGGAGAGATTATCGGGGTTATGCAACTTATCAATGCCCAAAATGATGACGGAAACATCATGGCATTTCGGGCATCAGCAAAGCTTATTGTGCAAGCCCTAGCCTCGCAAGCTGCGGTATGTCTTACTAACATGAATTATACCGCGCAAGTTGAAGACTTGATGGAGTCTATAGTACGAACTATTTCTACGGCCATTCATTTACGCTCGCCTTATAATGTGGCACACACGAACAATATGGTTCAATGTGCACATAATTTTATTTCTTGGTTAAATGCACAAAGCAATATAGAGTGGAAGTTTTCGCAGATGGATGAACGGCTGTTTATTTTAAGCATCTGGTTGCATGATATTGGTAAATTGATTACACCATTAGAGGTGATGAATAAATCTACACGGCTGGATTTTCGATATGATGAGATGATGGCAAAATTGGATTATATAGCACTGTCGGAAGAAGTTAACGGTTTGCGTTTAGGGCAAGATGTAAAGGCTGTGCTTGAAGAAGTAGAGCAAGTTCGTGATTTTGTCCAAAAAGTGAACACGGTTGAGTATTTAGATGACGAAAGCTATGCGAGTGTACAGGAATTGGCAAATAAAACCTATCGAAACCGTAGAGGGGATTCATGTGTATGGTTTACAAATGATGAAATAGAAGCTCTTTCTGTGCGAAAAGGGACATTGACAGCCAAAGAGCGCATCATCATGCAAGAGCATGTAGTGTTAACGGAAAAAATATTAAGTGAAATGAATTTTTGGGGCGAATATAGCAAAGTGCCACTGTGGGCCACGAAACACCATGAGTTCTTGGATGGAACGGGCTATCCAAAGCAATTAGGAGCCGATGATATAGAAAAAGAGGCGCGGTTACTTACCATTTTGGATATTTACGATGGTCTTTCTTCCAGTGACAGGCCGTATAAGAAAGAGTTTCCCCTGGAAAAGTGTTTGGAAATTATGGGGGAAATGGCAGAAACCAATAAATTAGATAAAGAAATTTATGGTTTGTTTGTTCAAAGCAAAGCGTGGCAAATTAGAGGCGCAGAAAACAATGTCAATCTGTTAAAGTAGTTTACCGGCTTGCAAGCGAGTATAAGTTCGCCTAGGAAGAGAGGTTACGCATGAGAACGTTACTGGCAAAAGATATTACAAATGCAGTGCGGAATCTTTGCATCGAGGCATGTGAAACTTTGCCAATGGATGTGTATACCTGTATTTCTGATTGTGCGAATAAAGAACCTTGGCCTCCGGCTGCAGCGGCTTTAACGCGCCTTAAACAAAATGCAGAAATGGCAAGCCGTGAAAAACGTCCAATTTGTCAGGATACAGGCATGTGCTGTGTGTTTGTCGAGTTAGGGCAAGATGTTCACATTGTGCAGGGTGACTTCTATGAAGCGATTGACGAAGGGGTGCGCCAAGGATATCGAGAGGGCTATTTGCGCAAATCTATAGTGGGTGACCCTTTGCGTCGCAAAAACACAGGCGATAATACCCCGGCTTTTGTTACACTCACTTTGGTGCCGGGTGAAAAAATAGCCATTACTGTGGCGCCAAAAGGCATAGGCTCGGAAAATATGAGCAGACTTGCGATGTTAACACCTGCTTCGGGGGAAGAGGGTGTTATGGATTTTGTGGTGAATTGTGTGCGTGAGGCAGGCGGAAACCCTTGCCCGCCCGTGGTTGTGGGTGTGGGCCTAGGCGGTAATTTTGATAAAGCGCCGGCTTTGGCAAAAAAAGCCCTGTTGAGACCTTTGGGTCAGGAAAATCGGGACGCCTATTATGCCGGTTTAGAGCAGGCGCTTTTACGGCGTATAAACAAATTGGGGATTGGGCCACAGGGTTTTGGTGGACAGACCACAGCACTTTCGGTGGCGATTGAAACAGCACCCACGCATATTGCGGGGCTTCCTGTAGCGGTTAACTTAAACTGTCATGCCGCGCGCCACACTTCGATGGTTCTATAGATAGAAGGAGATAGCATATGGCGGAAAAGAGCTTAGGCACGCCTTTTTCAAAAGAGGATGCAAAAACCTTGCAAGCGGGTGATATGGTTTTGCTAAGTGGAACGGTATACACGGCGCGAGATGCGGCCCATGCGCGGCTAGTGGCGTTATTGCAAGAAGAAAAAGCCTTGCCGTTTCCTTTGGAAGACGCGGTTATTTTCTATGTGGGCCCTACACCTACAAAACCGGGAGAAGTGATTGGCAGTGCAGGGCCTACCACAAGTTATCGTATGGATGCCTACACGCCGGAACTTCTGTCGGCAGGGTTACGTGGCATGATAGGAAAAGGACAAAGGAGTGTGCAGGTACTAAACAGCATGAAAGAAAATAGTGCTGTCTATTTTGGGGCTCTAGGCGGGGCCGGTGCTCTGTTAAGTTCCTGTATAAAGAGTTGTCGTGTGTTGTGTTATGAAGACTTAGGCCCCGAGGCAATACATGAATTACAAGTGGTGGATTTCCCCTTGATGGTGGCTGTAGATTGTACTGGGAACAGCCTATATGAAATCGGGCCGAAGGCCTATTTGGAAAGTTGCCATGGTGAAGCCTAGAAATAGAAGATGGGCAATGGCCTGTAACATGGTGGGGAATGTCGTTGTGATGTCGGAAATTTTGGATGCGTTGAGGTGGTTTGTTCCGGGCGACATATACAGAGTATTTCAAATAAAAAGGATACCTAAACCATTGAGGGTGTAAGTTCAGCTTTTAAGATAGTATGTCCTGAGTAGCTTTTTTGGCTTCCCTTTTTAAATGATTGCTTTGCGAGAAATCGCTGTTGTAGGCTGCTTGCGAATCTTGTTTTGACTTGACAGTAGTGGGAACATTTGCTAAAATTAAAAAGATAGTTTGTATTGTTTTTGAACTTTGGTTTTGTCATGAAAAGATGTTCAATGAGGAAAGATAAGGTTTAATATTTGGGCTCGTAGCTCAGCTGGGAGAGCGTTCGGTTCGCATCCGAGAGGTCGAGGGTTCGATCCCCTTCGAGTCCACCATATTTGTGTAACAGAATAGCTGTCATCGGGAAAATTTCTCGATAGACGGCTTTTTTGTTGCCTGTTTTTGGGCAAAAATGGCTGTATTTTATATGACAGATTTTGAGCTGTCATTTTGGATTTAGAGGGTTTGAACCT
>CAYJIR010000010.1:0-66140 GCA_964370295.1 uncultured Oscillospiraceae bacterium | reverse complement strand
TTTTATCGCCCTCTGCGAATACGTCGGCTTTTAAAATATCGCCAATGTTGTACTCGTCCATCTTGTCGAACTTGAACTCGCGCAAGGTTTTCTTAGGCGCTACATCCGCTTTGTCGAAATGGCCTTTCTGCGGTTTGGTAGTGCGCTTCACAGAAACGTCGCCGTAGCCCAGCTGCACGGCTTCGTAGCCGTCGCTATCCATGGTGTTCTTTTGCACAACCACGCACGGGCCGGCTTCAATTACGGTTACGGGAACCATTTTGCCGGCTTCGTCGAAAATCTGTGTCATGCCGATTTTCTTGCCGATCAGTCCTTTTTCCATCGAATCGTCCTCCTAAATTCAGGTTATTGGTTGACGCACAAGTTGCCCTGTGGCCAACATGACCCCAGGCGGCAGGCCGCCCTTTACAGCTTGATGTCTATTTCGACACCTGCGGGGAGTTGTAAACTTGTCAGTGCTTCCACAGTTTTATTAGACGGTTTTAAAATGTCTATCAGGCGCTTGTGGGTGCGTGTTTCAAATTGCTCGCGGCTATCTTTGTATTTATGCACCGCGCGCAAGATGGTGATGATTTCCTTGTCTGTGGGCAGCGGTATGGGCCCCGAAACGCGTGCGCCGGTGCGCTTTGCCGTCTCCACAATTTTTTCTGCGGCCGAATCAATCAGGCCGGCGTCGTAACTTTTTAAACGAATTCGAATCTTTTCTTTCATTGCCAAATGAAATCCCTCCTAAAGGTATAAAGTGTGGCATTTCCCAAATTAACGAACACTGCGCCGGGTGTTTCATGGTCTTGCATGAGAAAAGCCGGTGAACCGCTGTGCAGTTCGCCCGGACAAAACCTCTTGCAAAGTGTTGGCAGGTTTGCACCGCCCCCATGAACATTGGTTTTTGTGCGCTACATAGCACAAGAACATATCCCTTTGCCATCCGTATTTGTCGCCCGGTTCTTGACCCGACATACTCTGCGGAAAAACCGACGTGCTTTTTGGCCAAAGCCGCGCCGCAACCTCCCGCTTCTTCGCATATCGCCAACTCACCTGTTTTATCAAAAAGGCAAGATAGTCGCAATTACCCATCTATCATATCAAAAACAAACATCAATTGCAAGCCTTTTTAAAATTATTTTTTTCTTGCGGAATCCGCAACCTGGACTGCAGAAAACACAGCGGAAGCGACCTGGTTTTCACTGTAGACTCTCCTAGTTCAGCACCCCCATCGCCTGCAACATCAGGCACAATCCATACAGCAAGGGCTGATGCACCACATAGATACCCAAACTGTGCCGCCCCGCCCACTCCAGTGGGTTTTTCCCCGGTTTGCTTGCAGAAAACCGTCCCTTTAGTGCACCCCACAGAAAATAACCGGTAAAAAACAAAAAAAGCCAGGGAACAAGGGGGAAATAATCGGCCGAAAAAAAACCGGGACCAGGCAAGCCCAAAACAAACAGGACGTCTGTTTGATACAACGCCTGTGGCAGCGGCCATAAGGTCATGTCTCCTATTCCCAAATAACCACGAGGCACTGTTTTCGTAAGCAAGAACAACCCAAAGCACACCACCCCCCCTACCCGGGGGTTTATTTTTTGCAAAACGCCGCGCAACGGCACAAACAAAAGCATCGCCACGCCCAAAAAGTGCAATATGCCAAATAAAACCCGCTGGCTTGGCATGGCTACGAATGAAACCGCCGAAACCAGCACGGCGCATAACAGTACCAACCCGCCGCGTTTCACTGTTTTTTGTCCATAATGCAAGGAGGCGCCCGACACCAAGATAAATGTCCAACATATGCTTTGTTGCCAAACATAACCCGGTGTTTCACCATACCACGACACAGGCACGGAAAAAAGATATACCAAATCGAACATACCATGATACAGCACCATGCTTAAAACCGAAAATCCACGCAGCAAATCCAAAACACGCACACGATTTTTTGCCACGTTTTGCCTCTTACCCATGTTTCTCCTCGTTGTCTTGCAAATCCTGTGTCAGATTTTTTTGCGGCGTCACATAGGCCGTTTCATAGTGCTCGTACAACACCATGCCGGGTGGCAAATCCCGTGTTTTTCGCAGGTGCTTCACCTCGGTATAGTCCACGGGAATTTTGCTGCCACTTTTCTGGCTGGAATGCAAAACCGCGAGCTGGGCCGCCTCATTTTGCGTGGCCAAGGGTATGTCTTGCCCCTCGCTCATCACCACCACATGGCTACCCGGTGCATTTTTGGTGTGAAACCACAAATCTTTACCGCGTGCGGTTTTCAAACTCAACTTTTCGTTTTGCACATTGTTTCGTCCCACCAAAATCAAAAAACCATCCGAGGAGCGATACCTCAAAAAATCTGCCGGTTTTTGTTTTTTCTCCTGTTGTTTTGCACTTCTTAAATAACCCTGCGCCTTTAACTCTGCGCGCACCTCGGCCAAAGCCCCTTCTCCTTCGGCCGTGTCCACTTCATACAACACACTTTCCAAGTAGACAATTTCTTTCTCACCTGCCCGAAGTAGCTCTGCCAGCTTCAGCACGGCCGTGCCTTTTTTCTTATACTCTTTAAAATAACTTTGTGCATTTTGGTTCGGGCTAAGGCGCACATTCAAAGGCACATTTTGCATTTCCCCTGTATACCAGTTCAACAACTCCACTTCTCTTGCACCTTTCTCAAAGGCGTGCAAATTCGCTGTAAGCAGCTCTCCTTTAATGCGCAGATGCTCGCTGTCTTCACTCTCTAAAAGTTCTTCTTTGCGCGCCGCTTGCTTGCGCACAGCACGCTCGTACAAATTTTGCACATTTTTGCGCAGCGCCTTCGACTTTTGCCTAAGACGTTCACTTTTGTCTTTTTGCGCGTAGTAGCCTTCCAACATTTCGGAAAATGTGTTGTAATATTCCAAACTGCATTCCGGCTCATATTGATGCAAGGGGGTAAACCCAAACTCCACCGGTGATCCATCGGGTCGGCGCACTAAATTGGCACAGGTACCTGCTTCAAAATCGGCACGTATTTCGTGAATGACACGCACCAAAGATTCTTTTTGTTCCTGTGTTAAACGCCTTGCCTCCACCTGCTCCGAGCCAAGGGCACGGTGCACAATTTCGCGCAGCACCACAGGCCCCACACCACCTGCCGTCTTAGATAGCGCCGTGGCCACCGTACCCGGCTTCTCGCAAAGCCGCTCTACAAACAACACCACAGGCATACGCAAGATATCCTCCACATTGCGCATGGGAGGCAAACTATACGCAAGGCCCGGCAAAAGCTGACGCACCTCACTGTCTTCAAAGTTCACACGCTTCAGTGCATCAATAATTTTGCCATCGACAAACGTGCCATCTTCGCCTGCCTCGCGCCGAAACAAAACCAAGTTACAATAGCGTCCCATCAATTCTGCCGCCAATGTGTTAAACACAAGGTCACCCATCTCGTTTACACATTGAAAATCCAAAAACAGAATACGCTCCATCGGCAAGGTGCGTACAGACAGGAAACGTCCACCTGTAAGATGCTTTCTAAGCAACATACAAAACGAAGGCGGAACGGCTGGGTTTTCATACTTCATATCTGTTTTGCACACCCGCGCCGAACCCGTGCGCGCCGAAAGCAACAGCGAAAAACCCGCGTGGCGCGTGCGCATTTGTAGCACCGCTTCCTCACGGGTGGGCTGGTAAATTTTATCAATACGTGTGTCGAAAAGTGCGTCTTGCAGCTGCCTTGCCGTCAGCGCCAATGTGGCCGCATCCAGTGCCATGTATTCTCTCCTCTATCTTGGGTTTGCATACCGAAACGGATCTTGTGCCTCGCTTGCAATAAGCACACGCATTTGTGGAAATTGCTTAAGCAGTCGATCTGCCATCACGGGCACCACAGGAAATTCCGTGGAAAAATGGCCGGCCGCAATCAGGGAAACGCCGGCCTCCCTCGCATCAATGGCATCGTGATGGTCCACCTCTCCTGTGAACAGGCAATCCACGCCTTCTTTTAGCATCTCCTGTATAAGGCCCCCGCCACTGCCACCCAACACTGCCAACTTGCGCACCGGCTTGCCTGCATCGGCAAAGCGCACATGCGCCGAAAAACGCTCTGCAAAGCTTTGTGCCAAACGCGTGGCCGTGCTTTCCTGCCGCAGCAAACCCATGCGGCCCAACTGTGCAAAAACCTGTGTGTCTTGTAAGGCAAAAATAGACGATAAAACATCGTTTACACCCCCGGTGGCCGCATCTAAATTGGTGTGGACACAAAGGGCACTAATGTGCTTTCGCACCAGCTTATACACCAAATCGCCCCGCCCTATACGCGCCAACTTATGGAAAATAACCGGATGGTGCGCCACCAAAAGCTGGCAGCCGGCGCGCTCTGCCTCGCGCACCACCTCGCTTGTGATATCCAAGGTACACATTACGCAGCGCACCTCGCCGCCACAGTTCACCAGGGCCCCGCAGTTGTCCCATTCCTCGGCCAATTCCGGTGGTGCAAAACTTTCTACAAAGCGTACAACTTCATCCACTGTAGGCATAGCGACACCTCTTGTATTAAACTTTCTGTTTCCTCGCGGCACGCTTTCGAAAGTGGTGCCTTGCAGTGATTTTGTAAATCACACAGGCGGCTTTGCAATAAACGAGATGCCGCCTGTTTATCCTCGGCCTCTCTTAAGAGGCCTACTTCACAAAAAAACTCTGTTGGTCTATGCTTTTCGCCCTGCGCCACCACACGCATGTTGGTGTATGCACGGCCGTTTTCCTGCACAGCCTGCTCTTCTAAAAGCGAAAAACCCGATTCGCACAAATAGCGGCGCAAAAGCGGTGCACGGCTGGTGGGCTGTAGCACCAACTGTGTTTTATGTGCAAATAGCCATGTCACTTCTTGCAAAATATCGCGTATGGTTTCGCCGGAAAGTCCTGCAATTAAAACATCTGCAGCCTCCCCCGGCATCAGAGGCTCCAAACCATATCCCAAACGACAATGCACACGATCGCTCACACCACATTGCTGTGCCAAAGCGGCCGCACGTGCCAAGGGCAATGGTTTTGCATCTATGGCAATCACACTGGGCGTTTTGCCACTTTTCACAAGATAGACGGCCGTTTTACCATGGTCACATCCAATATCGGCCACCACTTGCCCACTGCGCACCAAAGAAATCGCCGCCAAAAGGCGTTTGCCGGGCATGGCACCGCGGGCACGGTATATTTCTCCACCCTGCCCTATGTTTTCGTGCTCACTGCGCATTGCCCGCGCCATTCAACTTTAAAAGCACAGCTTCCACGTCTTGGCCATGCACAAGGCAGGCTTCTTCCAGGCTTTCTCCGCGAGCAGAAGGGCAACCCAGACAATGCATCCCCATATCTAAAAAAATAGGCGCCAAAGAGGCATCCGTATCCAGAATTTCTCCAATTATCATATCTTTTGTGTACGTCATTTTCAGTTCCTCCTTTATTAACAACCATCCTAAAATTATTTAATATAAACCCTGCATTAGAACCGAAAGCAAAACAATAACCAACAAATGCACCGGATAAAACACATAAAACTGCACACGACTTTGATGCCCACGCTCTCCACTGTATGCCCCTATTAAATACACGGGTATAAGCACGCCCAACCACATCGCCACAAAATATAAGCGACTCCACGCCGGCTGTTGCTCTGCCACACTTCTAATAAAGGCAACTAGCAAAGGTGCCACATAACTTGAGAAAATCAATCCCAGGAATGAAACTTGCTGCATGCGGCGATTGCCACGGAAATAATCAAAAAGCAATACCGCAAACACGGCACAATAGCTCCAATCCCCAAGCAAAGAAAACAAAACACACAGGCATAAAACCAAGGCTTGTAGTCCCGGTTTGTGTATTTCATGGCGCGCTCTAAGTGCCAAAAAACTGAGCAGCAAGGTGTAGGCAACGCTCATGTTTAAAAAACCCAAGGTGTTCAGCCTCGCTGCTTTTAAGAACAAAACAAAGGGCACGTAAGACACCACAGCAAAGAGGATAAGACGAAAAGTATAGCGGTTCTTGTCTCTTGTATAGTGATACCCCTCTGCCAAAAAGAAAAAGAAAAGCGGGGCCGCCACGCGCCCCACAAAGCGCATGAGAAGATATATTAAGGAGTACGGCCCCGGCACCAATATGGCAAGATGGTCTATCAACATGCAGACAAGTGCCACATATTTAAGTGTTCCTGCCGAAAGCCCGAGAGTTTTAATTTTTTGTGGCCCCATAAAGCCCCCGTTCTTTGGAAAAAAGCGAGGACAAATTTAATTTGTCCCCGCCACTCTTTCATATAAAACCGCTTTCTTCCCGTATGCCTATTCTGCCGCTTCTTCGGTAGCAGCTTCTTCCGCAGCAGCTTCTTCGGCAGGCTCTTCTTGCAGTTGCGGTGCAATCGTCACTTCGCCCTCGTCGGCGCTGGCAACCACTGCATCATCTTCGGCCACGGCGGCTTCCTCTTCCGGTTTTTCAAGCAAAGCTTTCATGGAAAGGCTAATGCGTTTGCGATCGAAGTCCACATCCAGAAGTTTCACTTCCACAACGTCGCCCACTTTTAAGGCATCGGCCACTTTTTCAACGCGCTCGTGGCTAATTTCGCTGATGTGCACCAAACCATCTATCCCCGGCAAAATGCGCACAAAGGCACCAAACTGTGTAAGGCTAACCACCGAGGCGCTAAAAGCACTGCCGATGGGATATTCATTTTTCAGCTTCTCCCAGGGGTTGTCTTCCACCTTTTTAAAGCCAAGAGACACTTTTTTGTTCTCTGTGTCTAAATCTTTCACATACACTTCAATGCTGTCTCCTGCGCTTACAATTTCGCTTGGGTGCTTAATGCGGTCCCACGAAAGCTCAGAAATATGCACAAGCCCATCTACACCGCCAATGTCTACAAAAGCGCCATAGTTGGTTAGGCTTTTTACCACACCGATGTATTGCTTGCCCGTTTCCACATCGCTCCAAAATTTATCACGCACAGCATTTTGCTCTTCGGCCAATACCTCGCGGATGCTACCTATGGTGCGGCGCGGGCTATACTCTTTAATTTTTAGGCGCACATGTTGACGCACCAAAGCCGCATAGTCTTCCCCTCTGCGGGCTGTGGCTTGGCTTGCAGGGATAAACACTTTAACACCCTTAACATTGGCCACAAGGCCGCCTTTGTTGGCTTCGGTGACATAACCGTCCATCACTGTGCCTTCTTCGGCCGCTTTCTCCACTTCAATGGCACCTTTGCGTGCTTCCATTTGGCGCTTGGAAAGATAGACAATGCCGTCTTGGTCGTTCACTTTAACAACCACAAGATCCAGCTCTTCGTCTCTCTTCACCACTTCGTCCGCATTGCGAACGGCCGGGTCGTCTGTCAGCTCTTCCATTTTGACAATACCCGTGTGTTTGGTCCCGATGTCTACGGTGACTTCGTTTGTGGAAACAGCTTCCACAACACCTTTCACAACCTGGCCCACGTACACCGGCTTCATCGATTCTGCCAGCATCTCTTCAAAAGTTTTCTCTCCGTCATGGATTTGATCACACATGGTGGCTCGTACCTCCTCAATTGCAGACGATGGGGTTGAGGCACCCGCTGTTATACCAATTTTTGCAACACCTTTTATAGACACCAGCGCAAGCTCTTCGGCCTGTTCTATCTGGATTGCCCGTGTGTTTTCTTTCGCCACTTGGTATAGTTTGCGGGTATTGGAAGAACCCTTGCCACCAATCACGATTACTAAATCGCAACGGCGACTCATCTCTTCCGTCTCTCGCTGTCTCGCCTGTGTCGCTTTACATATTGTATCAAATATAGCGCAATTTGTACATACTTTTTTCACGAAATCGGTGCATCGTTTCCATTCTTCAATGGAAAACGTGGTTTGTGCCGCCATTATCACCGGCTGATTTATGTCTATTTTTTGTGTTAAATCGATTAATTCTTGCAGTCCCGAAAAAATATAGGTATATTCTTCTGCCCATCCTGCAATTCCTTGAATTTCAGGATGATTTGCATCCCCTGCCAACAAAAACACCTTGTTATCTTTTTGGCAGTCTCTTGCTATTTTGTGAATTTTAGACACGTAAGGACAAGTTGCATCTACCACCGTGGACGCGCGCTCGCCAAGTGCTTTACTCACTTTGGGAGGTACACCATGGCTGCGTATCACCACCACGCTGTTTTGCGGCACCTCTTGCGGTGTTTGTGCAATTTGCACCCCGCTTTGACGCAAACTTTCTATCACCTGCGGGTTATGAATCAAGGGCCCTAGTGTAATTGGTTTTACGCCCTTTTGCACAAGTTCTTGTGTCATGCGCACCGCACGGTCTACCCCAAAGCAAAAACCGGCCGTTTTCGCCACTTCTATGGTAGCGAGCTGTGGGCCATATTTTTGTTGCGTCAATTTTCTCCCCGCCTTTTCTCGGCCGATTGCTAAACGCTCAGCTCCGGTAAATTTTGTACAATGACATCATACAGCACCTGCACAGATTTTTCAAAACTGTTGCCCGTTGTAATCACTTCCACGGCATCCTCTGCCTTTTTTAAAGGTGCTTCACTGCGGTTGGTATCGTTATAATCCCGCTTTTTCACGTCGGCCAACACCGTTTCATACTGCGCTTTTACCCCACGGTTTAAAAGTTCTTCATAGCGCCTTTGGGCCCTGTCTTCGGGGGTAGCAGTTAAAAATATCTTCAAATTCGCCTTCGGCAACACCACGGTTCCTATGTCACGTCCGTCCATCACCACGTTATTTTCCTGTGCCAACCGTCTTTGCGTTTGCAGCAAAAAGGCGCGCACCCCTCCATGGGCCGACACGTCGCTGGCCGCCATGGAAACATCCTCCCGCCGTATTTCCCCAGAGACATTTTCCCCGTTTAGAAACACCTGTTGCTCTCCACTTTCGTAGGCCAAGTTCACCTGCATATCCAAAAGCAAACGCACCACTTCTGCCTCCTCTTTTGGGTTTTTCCCCGCACGAAGCACAAAGAGACCCACGGCCCGATACAGAGCGCCCGTGTCCACATACACAAACCCCAGTTTTTTAGAAAGATTTTTGCTTAATGTGCTTTTCCCTGCACCGGAGGGGCCATCTATTGCAATTGAAATCATCTTGCACCTCTCTTCAGGCACTGTCGCCTTTATTTTTATATTTGTGCCACGGCTTTCGCCGCAGCTTGTGCCGTGCACCAAGCAATTTGCAGGTTATAGCCACCCGTATAGGCATCTATATCTAAAATTTCCCCTGCAAAATACAAACCTTTGCACAGCTTGCTTTCCATGGTTTTAGGGTTCACTTCTCGCACATCCACCCCTCCTGCCGTGATAACCGCATGCTCTAAATCGCCCCGTTTGGCCAGCGGCACACAAAAATGCTTGAGACACTGCACCAAACGCGCACGCTCGGCACGGGTTATCTGGCCAGCTTTTTTCTCCGCCTCCACCCCCCAAAGCTCCAATACCACGGCACGCATGGCCTGCGGCAAAAGTTTATCCAGACAATTGGCCGCATGACGTGCCGAAAATTCATTGAAATCACGTTGAATTCGCCGTTCTAAGGTCTCTTCGTCCAATGCGGGCTTTAGATCTATTTCGGCAACATAACTGTGCTTTTCAAAATCTTCCACAAAGGCACTGGCCGATAAGGTCAACGGCCCGGACAAACCAAAATGGGTAAAAAGAAGCTCTCCTTGCTCGCCAAACACCACGCGTCCGTCTTCTAAAAGCGAAAGCCGCACATTGCGCAGGCTAAGCCCCTGCATACGACAGGCCAATTTACCGCGTTCCACCAGCGAAACCAAACTGGGCCGAAGGGCGACAATTTTATGCCCCAACTCCTTCGCCATGCTATGCCCAAGACCCGTAGATCCCGTTTTGGGATACGACACGCCGCCCGTGGCCAAAAGCACGGCATCACCCTGCAAGTGGGTTCCGTCCTGCAAGCGCACCCCCTGCACATCTCCATGCTCGTTGCGCAGCACCTGCCGCACCTGCCCTTTTATAAAGAGGGCACCGGCCGCTCGTTTTTGCAAGGCCGCCACCACATGTTCGGCCCTATCGCTTACAGGAAACACGCGCCGTGCACGTTCTACTTTCAGCGGCAGGCCCATCTCCTCTTCAAAAAGGTTCATCACCGCCTCAGGCGGCAAAGCGTACAAGGCACTGTATAAAAACCGTGGATTGTGGCGCACCTGTTTTAAAAATTCGTCTTCAGCGCAAGCGTTGGTGATATTGCACCGTCCTTTTCCTGTGATCAGCAGTTTTTGTGCCGGCGACGACTTATGCTCTACCACAGTCACTTCACAACCCATTTGTACCGCTGTGCCCGCCGCCCAAAGGCCCGCGGCACCTGCGCCCACTATCATCAGCTTCGCCATCTTAGGCAATCTCCTTTTCGCCCGGTTTCCCCTCGTTTTGCAAACAACCAAAGACGCAAAACAACATCAACGCCGGCATACCGCTTGCCAAATACATGAGGTAGGTTCCAATATCAAAGGCGGCCACTTCCAAATATGCCGCCACAAAAACGCGAAGCAAATAGCTCAACAAAAGACCCAAGCTAAGCAGTGCATACAACATTTTTTGGGGAAGGCGCCTGTCCACCAAGATGCTGCGTGCGCCCGGCCAAAGCACCTTTCCTGTTTGATACAACGCCACTGTTAGCATGGGCCAAATCAACACACGGTACGCCCAAATAAGGCCATCACACACGGCAAATATGGCTTTTTGCAGGGCGTTATAATATATATTATCTGTGCCGGCTTCATACACGTCCGCCTGCGGCACCGTGTTCAGCCAGGCCGCCATTTCGGTGGCTTCGTTTTGCGGTTCCTCGCTTGGCAGGGGTCTAAAATGAATGTCTTCAAAAAACAATGTCATTCTAAGCGAATTTATAATTTCTAAAACCAAAGGCTCCAACAACTGGGCATTCCAACTGGGCACCGTGCTTTGGCTTGGCGGTGCACTTTCCAAACGCCCCTCTGCCACGGCAAGTTCCACCTCACTTTGCACCGCAGCCCAATAATGCTGGGCTTCCCGGGCCGTTTCGGTAAGTCCCTCTAAATCGGCCGCAAAACGTAAAGCATAATAAAAACTGCCACCATAGCCATCTCGTTCTTTGTTGTAAAAGCCATTGTAGACCGGTCCTTCCTCTAAAGAAGGTTCCAAAGCCTGCAAAGAGGGCACCTCTTGCAAAAGTTTATCCAGTGCTTCATTCGGCACCGGCACAAAACGCTGGTATTCGCTTTCTTCCCGAGCCACCGCCACAATGGCACCGTAAGCGCCCGGGAAGCTGCCCTGTGTATTGTCGTTTATCATAAACACGCCATATTGCATATAATTGGCAAGCGAAAAGCCAAAAATACCTGCCAGCAAAACCCCAAAAGGCGCCACACATTGAAAAACCAATTGTTTTTTTTGTTTGATTTCGTCATTTTTAATAGAACACAACAGCAATAGCAGCAAACCACACAGTGCAAACGGCAACAAAACAAGCCCATCTTCACGCAGCAAAAAAACGCCAACAAGCCCCGTTCCCACCCCAAAGCTTGCACACCACCGCCCTCTTGTTTTTGTCTCTTTTGCCCGTAGGGCCAAGCCCAACACCCCGGCAAAAAGCAAAAGACAAAACGATGAAAAAATGGCATCTCGATATACACGCAATGTAAAAAACGCAAAGCTTGTGGGCAAAAAAGCAAACAGGGCAAACAACACGACCCTTAACAAGTTCCCCGGTGCAATGGGACGCAAAGCCCAAAGGGCAAACCCACAACACAAAAGCCACAGCAAGGCATTGGCCAAAAGATAAGGGACCCCACTTATATGCACAAAAAAAAGCCACAGAGCAAAACCCATGGTTTTGGCGATCGTAAAAGCTCCGTAGGGGCCAAAACCCTCCCCCTGCGCCAAATACTGTGCCGCCGCAAACATAAGGCCGTCGTCAAGCCCTGCGCTGTTGGGGGTTAGAAAAACATGCTGGCACAGGGCCAATACCAGGCGCAGGCACACTATGCCCAGCAGCAAAACCGTATACAATTTTGCATTGATTTGTTTATTTCGCGCTTGTTCTATCATACAATTTTTTCCACAGATTCCACCAAGTACTTTTGCTTTTTAAACACCAATTCCACTAGCAATGCCAAATATTTTAACACCACGGCCAAAATTAAAAACACACCCGAAAAACCACCGGTTAAAACCAGCATGGTGGTAGTCCAGCCGGGCTCTAAAGCTGACGCACCGCCAAAGTACACCACCACTGTATACACCACAGCCACCAGCATAAGCGCCAGCATCATGCCGGCGATGCACAAAGAGACCTTAAAGGCGAGATTTGTGTATACCACCAAGGCATCAACCGCCCCGGCCACACGCATCGGTTCTTTATTTTCGCCCGCACGCCCCGGATAACTTAGGTGCTCCACACGCAGGCCGCTGGCGGCATAAGATGCCTTGCGCAGGGGTGCCAAATCGCTCGCGGCACGTATGCGGTTGATCGCGCGGCGGCTTAAAATGCGAAACACATCGGTGCGCAAGGGATATTTCGAGCCACTTGTGGCATTGAACAAACGGTAAAACACAGCCGAAAACGGGTTGCGATTTTTTTTGGGTGAAACAGCCACGATATCACTGCCTTTTAGGCATCTTTCATAGGCCTTGCCTATGAGCTCTTGCGGCCAGGGCATATACACACTGTCAAACTCATAGACAAAATCTCCCACAGCCATATCCACCCCGGCCTGCATAGCAAGCTCCAACCCTTGATGCAAACTCATATGAATCATGGTGGTTGGCGGCGCTTTTTCCATTTCGCGCAAAAATTCGCGCACCACTTTTTCGCTGCCATCTTTCGAAGCATCGTTCACAAAAATCATTTCATAGGTTTCAAAACGTTCTTGCATCTGCTGTGTTACCCTCTCTAAAAAAGGTTTCACCGCTTTTTTTTCGCAGTTTAAACACACAACAACCGAGATGAAATTTTTGTCTTTTTCCATCACCTTAGCACATCCTCCAAGTCGTAAACTGTGTTAATTTTTCCGCTTAGCACGCTTACAAAGCGGGGTTTTTGGTTCATAACGCGCACCAAAGTGGGGCGCGAATCATCCACTTCGCTAGCCTTCAGTATGGGTTTCATGGAAAACATAGAGCCCATATAACGAAACCCATACTCCTCTTTTAGATACTTTCGTGCCAGTTGGCCCATGGTTGCATAGGCCGTTTTGGGCCTGTGGGCACAATCGTTGCAGTTGGCCAAACTTTTCGGGCTACATTGTCCGTTGCTTTTTTCCTGGCAAACAAAGGTGGGCAATTCCTGCTTGCTTGCCAAATGCGGCGTAAATGTAACGGCAGTGAGCGAATGCATGCCCGTTTTCCCAAAGGGCATAATAGAAAAAAATGGGCCGTCCATCACCGTGATCCCTTTATTTTCCAGCGCCTTGTCCACTTCGCACAAAATAAGCTCGCAAAGCTCGTATTTAATTTGAAATGGCGCAAAACCCGCCAAAGCCGACACCCCATTTACCGAAGCATAGGTGGCATTTAATACAAAGGGGCTCTGTTCTGTGCGTTGTTTCGAGGTCTCCACTTCATATAGTTCACCCTGCTCGCAAATGCCCTGCACCTCTTCTTCAAAACGCAATTGCACACCGGGCAACGCAGAAATATCATCCATCAATTTTCGTTGCAAAATGGCGGCATCATACGTATACTCTGTGGTTAAAAAAGCTCCGTCGCACATGCCCTCTTTAAAATAACGTCCTGTGGGCAACTCTTCGCAGCGGATGCCTGCGGCCTTGCAAAACTTAACAAAGGCCTCGGCATTGCTCCAGCTATATTGGCTGCTTGTGGCGTATATTTTTTCAAACGAAGAGTGTATGCACTCTGAAAATTCTTCGTTGAAACGGTTAAAATAAGCCGCACTGCGCAAGGCCGTACTTAAAGACCTGGGGTAATGATAGCCCATGTGCACACGGGCTTGGTTGATGGTGGTCGCACGCATAAATGGGGCTTTCTCGCGCTCTAGCACCAAAACACTTTGGCCACGTCGCCCACAAAAACGCGCGGCATACAGGCCATATAAGCCAGCGCCAATGATAATTTTATCGTAGGGCACTTTCTTTCTCCTCCTATAAAGTGGGGCCATCTAAGGCGCGTACTGCCCCAGGGCATTTTGCGCCAAAATGCGCAGCAATTCGTAATTGCCTTGCACACCTTTAATTTTTGTGGGCACCGGCCCATCCTTGGGATACACACGTGCCACAGGCACTTCACAACAAGCCAAACCCAATTGCCCCGCGCGTGTGCTTAAATAGCACAGCAGTTCGTAGCCCGCAAAAACATCCCGCAAAGGCTGTACTTTTGGGTGTGTTAAATACTTTTTAGAATAGGCACGAAAAGCATTGGTAGTGTCTGTAAATGGGTAGTTCGCAGTTAAGGACACCACGGGTGCGTGGATAAGACGCACAGCCAGATGCCGCACGGGTGGCGTGTTAACCGCAAGCCCCCCTTTTATAAAACGACTTCCTTGCACAAAGTCCATGCCTTGCTCCAGTTTTTTCACAAAGCGCGGCACAGCCTCTATGCTATCCTTGTTGTTGCCATCTATGGTCACAATACCCTCATAGCCCTGCTGCAGCCCCCAATAGATGCCACAACGAAACTGGGCCCCTTGCTTGCCCGGGCCTGTCTTGGTGAGCAAAGCTCGCACACCCAGTGCTTGCAACACTTCCTGCCGCGTGCCACCGTCACTGCTGCCGCCGTCACAAATAATTATGTCCACCCACTGCTCTATGCCGGCCTTCTGTGCCCTTTTTAATTCTTTATGCAAGCGTCCGTTCTCATTTAAAACCGGGATAAGCAAACAATACCTGGCTCGTTTTTCAAAAAATTCTGCCACGGTAAAAGACGGCACCCCGCTGATGTCTTGAATGATTTTCTCTGTCATGAAAACGCCTCTTTAATATAAGATAAACACTCTTGCAGTGCCGATAAAGACACACTTTTCATCTCTACCGACACATAGCCCCGGTATCCTTCCTCTTTCAAAAGTGCCGCCAGCTCGCTGTGGATTTTGCGCGGCTGTATTGGTTTTAAGCCCGGCTCGCTAATGTGAATATGGTTTATCTCTCGCATCCTATCGCGCAAAATTTGTGTCGGCTCTCTGTTTTCTATCATCGTGCCCACGTCTAAATTCACTTTGCAGCCCGCGCTGTTCACACGTTTTGCCATGTTCAAGGCCTGCTCGGTGGTATTCATGAAATTGGTTCCATAGATAGGGGGGTTGGCCTCCAAGGAAAAGCAGGTACCGCATGTTTTGGCCATTTCCCCCAATTCTTTAAAAAAAGAGACCGCATCATCTTCTTTGCCACCCGGTGGCACCACACGGTTTTTAGGACATCCGAACACAAGGTTTGGTATTGCGGCCGCTTCGGCAAAGCGAATGGCTTGTTTGCTGTAGGCGAGCAGTTCTTCTCTCTCTTCTTTTAAGAACAGGCACGCACTTTTTCCATACCAAATGCTTTGCATGCTGCACACTTTTAGCCCGTATTGGCTTTGCACATTTCTTGCATACTCTGCCACTGTTTGTGGTTTTTCATAGGGCAAGGGCCCTGCCACACGCGGCGGCGCAATTTCAAGACCCTCAAAACCATGCTTTTGCAACATGGCCAGCGCCTCTCTCTCGTCCTCTTCTTGCCAGGCAATATGCGAAACCGCCAGTTTTACCCCGTTTACCAAAGACTTGTGTCCCCCATTTCTTCCAGTTCATGACGCACAAGTTTTCCTATATCGGAAATCACACCCACGCTGTCTGCCAGATAATGGTCCAGCCCACCAAGCTCTCGGCCATAAACCGTGCGCATATCATAGTGCACGGGCGCTTTGTCTAGATGGTTTACAAAGGGCCTGCCGAACAATATTTGATATAACATACCGGCCTCTACGGGCTCTGTGGCCAAATTGATTAAAGATATATTCTTTTTTAAGCACAGTTCGATATCGTGCCACAGGTTCTCCAAGTTGTAAAATTGATAGATAGAGCGGCTGTCTGTAAAAGACAGGGCATTAAAATCATTGCCCATGAAAAAGGCCTTCAATTCCGCCTTGTTTTCATCGGCAACACACAGGCGATAGAAACCGTTTTCGTCCACGCTGTAACTCTTTTGCACCAAGGGTTCTTTCGCGCAAAGCTCACGATATTTATCCTCTTTTAGCATCATGGGTGTCACGGTGAGCATATCATAAATAAAATTCTTTTTTAGTCCCTTGCCAAACAGGGCGGGTAAGCGCACGATCAAGGCCTGCGGATACTCTTGTCTCACCCAATTTTCCAAGGCCAATCGGTTGGCACCATAGGCACTTTCCCCCTTGCCACCGGCCGGGGTAAACTCGTCCACTTGCAATGGCCTCGGATAGACATCCACCGTGCTGATAAGCACCAATTTTTCCGGACGCATTTTACAGATATTCTCCAGCGCTTGCTCGGCACGTTGTAAATCTGCCTTGGGGTTTGCCGCCGCCAAAAATTTTTCGCTATACATGCCGCTGTAAACCACCAAGCCGTTGTCTGCCCCAAAGCTTTCCGCTATGTTTTGCGAATTATACAGGGCATCGAAAGAATACGCCTCTTTTAAATTCTGCCCTACAAAGCCCGTGTACCCCACCAATGTATGTTTCATAGGCATACTCTCTTTCCTTACAGTTATATACATATACTATACCGTTTTATCAAGAAAAACACAAGAAAACATGGCTTTCCCTTTGCCCGCTAAAAGCAGATCTTTTAGCGTATTCGCCTTATGCGATGCGGCTTTTCCGCCTCTGTTCCATACATATACGGCGTGGTATTCCCTTTCTTTATCTTTTGCGGTGCACGTGCTGTTTCGCTTTGGCGTGCACCGGGTGTTCTGCGTATATCCACCTGTGGACGCGGTTCTATACGAATGGGCTGGCGCGCTTGATATTGAGCCAATCTGTGTTTTCGCCGTTTTTGCCTGTACATGCGCACATAGATAATGCGCCCCAACACCAAAAAGCCAAGAAGCAGCATCACCAGCAACAACACCCACAGCAGCGGTGGCACATCTTCCATCGCACTCTCCCACACCGAGGTATTTTCGGCGAACAACTCGTCAAAGCCCGTCCAAGACAATGGCACATCCAGCAACAAAACACTGCCATCTTGCGCATCCACAGTAAGGCGTACAACAGGGCTAAACCCCTGCCCAATGATATAACTCTCCGGCACGATATACTCCGTGTTCACCTCTTGCAAATCTGTGCCGTTTGGCAACAGAAGACGCATATCACTCTCCCCACCCAACACTTGTATCTCGCCCAGTTGCTCAGAGCCACCTCCAAACACCGGCACAGTCATCGTTTGGAGACTTTCCATTGGATATTGCACCGGTGTAAAACCCCCAAAACCGTAGTCTAGCAAGGCCTGTGTAGAGGTATATTTTGCCTCGCTTGTTTCACAGTGCATCACCACGCAAAGTAGCTCGGTATCTCCCTGTCTTGCCGTGGTCACCAAGGTATAACGTGCGTCATTTGTAAAGCCCATTTTACTGCCTGTCACGCCGGGGTAGTAATACCCGCTGTTGGTGTCTAAAATGGGGTTATCATTTTGGCACAAGAAAGGGGTTGGCCTGCTGGCCGTTGCACCAATTTCATATTCTGTAGCGGCAAACACTTCGCGGAAACCCGGCACAGACAAAGCCCAGCGTGTAATTTGCGCCATGTCGTAGGCGGTTGTAAAATGGGTATCTTCGGGCTGGCCACTCGGATTTATAAATTGGCTGCCGGCAAGTCCAAGCTCGCTTATCTTGGCATTCATGCGCACCGCAAAGCCCTCTATGCTGCCGTCGCTATACTCGGCCAATACATTGGCCGCATCATTGGCGGAATCAATTTGCGTGGCATATATTAAATCTTGCACCGAAAGTGCATCACCCTCTTTTAACGCCACATGCGTAGAGCCATATATTAAATCATGGCTTGCCCTGTAAGACACCGGTGCCATTTCGCTAAGCATTTGTGGGTTTGCATGGGCTTGCTCTAAAATGAGACCCAATGTTAAAATTTTTGTGATACTGGCAGGATACAACATCTGTTCTTCATTTTTTTCCGCCAAGATTTGCCCCGTGTTGGCATCCATCAACACATAAGCCCCTGCCTCTACTTCAGGAGGTTGTGCGGCTTGCACGGGAAAACTCGGCAAGGCAAACAGGGCCAACATCAACAAACCCAGCGTGCTTGCAGTGATTTTTTTCGCCAGATGTCGCAAACCATCCCCTCCTTTGCCTGCATATTTTCTTACACTATCCCAATATATATTACAAAATAAATGTGATAAAATCAAGCGCGCAACCATTCAACATACATTTGCCGTTCAGATTGGAACCTTTATTTTCCTTTCTCCGATAGTATAAAGTTGCCTTTTGCCGCAAATCACTTTCAAATTTTTACTAAATGTTCTATAATAGAAAGGAATATTCTATGCGTTTGCAAAGCATTCGCATTTTGGAAGGGGAATTTTTATGCAAACTTGCACGATATACGAATTATACAAACAAACACCCGCACACGAGGCCACCATAGCCGTTAACGGCTGGGCCAAAACTGTGCGCAGTTCTAAAAGCATCGGGTTTATAGAGCTTAACGATGGCAGTTTCTTCAAAGGCATCCAAGTGGTTTTTGAAGACACTTTGCCCAACTTCGACGAGCTTGCCAAGCTGGGCGGGGGCAGTTCTTTGCACATTGAGGGCAAATTGATACACACACCCACCGCCAAGCAAGCTTTCGAGCTGCACGCGCTTTCCGTGAACATTTTGGGCAACAGCCCACCGGAATATCCTTTACAAAAAAAACGCCACACTATGGAATTTTTGCGCTCGATGCCTCATTTACGCGCGCGCACCAACACTTTTTCGGCCGTGTTCCGCCTGCGCAGTGCCGCCGCATTTGCCCTGCACAGTTTTTTTAACGAAAACCGCTTTGTGTATATCCACACACCCATCATCACCGCCTCTGACTGTGAGGGTGCCGGAGAGATGTTCCGTGTCACCACTTTGCCGGCCCTTCAACCGCCGCTTACAGAAAACGGCGAAGTGGACTACAGCCAAGACTTTTTTAAACGTATGACCAGCCTTACCGTGTCCGGCCAATTGGAGGCCGAGGGCATGGCTTTGGCCTTTGGTCGTGTATACACTTTCGGCCCCACATTTCGCGCCGAAAACAGCAACACGCCACGTCACGCCGCAGAATTTTGGATGTTAGAGCCCGAGATGGCTTTTACCGACCTTGCCGGAGACATGGATGTTGCCGAGGCCATGATAAAATATGTGGTGCGCTACGTGCTCGAACACAACGCCGAAGAAATGGAATTTTTTAACAACTTCATCGACAAAGACCTGCTTGGCCGCTTGCAAAACCTGCTAGACTTTGAATTCGAGCGCCTTAGCTACACCAAGGCCATCGAAATTTTAGAAAAACACAACGACAGTTTCCAATACAAGGCCGAATGGGGGGCCGACTTGCAAACCGAACACGAACGTTTTTTAACCGAGCAAATCTTTAAAAAACCTGTGTTTGTCACCGATTACCCCAAGGAAATTAAAAGTTTTTACATGCGCCAAAACGAAGATGGAAAAACCGTGGCAGCCGTGGACATGTTGGTGCCGGGCGTGGGCGAATTGATCGGCGGAAGCCAGCGCGAAGAACGTCTGGATAGATTGACCACCCGCATGACAGAACTGGGCATGGATTTAGAAGAATATGGCTGGTTTTTGGATTTACGCCGTTTTGGCAGTGTGGAGCACGCGGGCTTTGGCCTTGGTTTTGAGCGTCTCATCATGTATCTTACGGGCATTTCCAACATCCGAGATACCATCCCCTTCCCCCGCACGGCAGGCGGATATTATTAATGCCCAACATTGCGTCTCCACTTTTAGATTGGTATCACCAAAACCGCCGTATACTGCCTTTTCGGGAAGAGCCCACACCCTATCGCGTGTGGATAAGCGAAATCATGTTGCAGCAAACACGTGTCACGGCGGCCGTTCCCTATTTCGAACGTTTTGTAGAATGCCTTCCCACCCCGGCTGACCTTGCCGCTTGCAGTGAGGACGAACTCCATAAACTTTGGCAAGGTCTTGGCTATTATAACCGTGCCAAAAACTTGCAAAAAGCGGCCCAAATTGTCTGCCAGCAACATGGTGGGCAGTTGCCCGCAAACTACGAGGCTTTGCGTGCCCTGCCCGGCATCGGAGATTACACCGCCGGCGCCATCGCCTCCATCGCCTTTGGGCTTGCCCATGTGGCCGTGGACGGCAATGTTTTGCGTGTATTCAGCCGTCTTTTGGCAAACGAGGCCGACATTGGCCTATCCACCACAAAAAAACAGCTCTCTGCCGAGGTGCAGCGCTGTCAGCCCTCAGACACACCCGGAGATTTCAACCAAGCTCTCATGGAATTGGGTGCTTTGGTCTGTCTTGCGCAAAACCCACACTGCTTGCAATGCCCGCTGGCTACGTTGTGCCAGGCAAAACAACTGGGCATTGCACAGCGCTTGCCCACGGTTTCACCCAAAAAACCAAAAACAGAAAGTGATATATGTGTCCTTATACTACACGACGAAACCGGGCGGGTTCTATTGCACCGAAGACCTACAAAAGGGCTTTTAGCAGGCCTATATGAACCCTTTTGCAAGGAGGGCTTTTTCGAAAAAAAGGAAGCAGAAACTCTTTTGCAACCATTGTTTCCCGGGGCAACTCTGCTAGAACCATTGCCAAAAAGCCGCCACGTGTTCACGCATCGTATTTGGAACTTATATGGCTGGCAAGGTGTCGTAGTATCCAGCACATCTCATGTTGATAACAACAATTATATTTGGGCAAACACAGCCGAACTACATGCACGGTATGCCATCCCCAATGCATTCAAAGCCTATCGGAAATTATTGTAAAGCTGCCGCACGGTGTCTAAGCATCTTGTTTTTGCACTCTTCTTTACAAAAAGCGACGGAATTGTTGTTGTAATTTTGGGCAAAACACGTTATAATAAATATAGTTATTTTAGGATAAACAGGCGCTGCCCCTATTTGGAGTCGTAGCCAATAGACCTAAAATTTTTCATTGTCAGATGGTTTTATTTTATAAAACATGGGTAGAGAGGAGGCTTTTTATGTTACATTGGTTCGATAAAGCCAAGGGAACCTGCGCCATATGTGGTCTTGCCAAAAGCAGTTTAAGCGGCTTGCTTAAAACTGTTTTTGCCGGTGCAACGGCTGCTTTGGTAACGGCCGGGGGTCTTGCAGGAACCTTGTTCGAAAGGCTTACAAGTCAAGAAACACAAGCGGTTGAAGAAAAAAGAAACGAGCAGGAGGGCGTGCGTATGAAAAAGTCCACATTGATTGCCATTTTTGTTGCTTTGGCAGCTGTTGCCGGTGTTTTGGGTGCTTTATATGTGTATGTTTTGCGCCGTGAAAAAGAACTGGACGAATACGAGCAATTATTATTTAGCGAGGAATTTAGCGACGATTTTGCAGACGAGCCTCTAGAAGTAGAGGATATCGAAGACTAAATGTGCCTTTTTTAAAACAAAAACAGTGCCTGTGGCTTTGCCCCGGGCACTCAGACTGTAAAAAAACTACAGGGCGGCAAGAAAGTGCCAAGTGCTAGGAAACCAAAAATACCGCAAAGGCGCATATAGTTGATATGTAACTGCCGCGGCATTTTGCAGTTTGACGACGCAATTGGTACTTTATTGACGGCCTAAGTGCCTGTGGCTTTGCCCCGGGCACTTTCTTTATTGTATTTTTTCGCAATAATACTGAATGCCCACTGACCAAAGCAAAAGTGACATATACAAATCAAAAAAATGTCGCTTTTGCTTTGAGGAAGTGCAAGGTTGTTCCCTCTTTCGCACAAAAACCTTGCACTTGCGTTTTCGTCTTTTCATTTAAGGGGCGAAAACACAACAGGCATTCCTTAAAAAAACTAAAGTTTCGGTTGTTTTGTCCGAAATTAAATACATAAGGGAGGTGTGTTTCTATGACTTATGACATCCAGCCCATTGTATCTACCAACAACCAGAAAGGACGCACACATAACGAACGCCATCAAACACAAGACGGCTTTTCCCGTTTGCTGGGCCACAATATGCAAATGGCTGTGCGTAACATTTCTAAAGAGCACCCCCACCGCAACAGTGATGTGGTGCAACTGCACAAAGACCTCGATTTTTCCCTGCACAACCTTGCCGGGCAAGTGATGTATGTCAACTTTGAGATTCACCGCTCTTTGCCCTCGTTAAACGAAGCAGACAACAGCCACGAATAAAACTTTAAACAGTATAAAAACCGGGACCCCAATGGCTTTCGCCCGTTGGTTCCCGGTTTCTTCATTCCTTCAACGCTAAACATCCCACGAATTATTTTTGCCCGTGCCATCCCGGCTATTTCGCATTATGCAAGGTTAGCCTCTAGGTGTTCTCTCACCTTTTGAGGTCCACTCATATGGCACATCTCCATAGCCGCGCAAATCTTGTCTGCCAGGCAAACCACATAAGATTCTTTGTGCACAGGCAATCGCAAGGTCAGCGGCCACATGTGTTTTACAATGATATCGGCTTCTTTGTCTGAGATTGAATATCTTTGCATTGCATTTTCCAATGCTTTTTTCGGGTGTTCCCAAAACCGTCGGATATTTCCTTTGTTTTCGCCTTCCCACTCGCCCAAAGCAAAATCGTGCAAAAGCCCTGCACGCGCCGCCGCCTCATAATCCCACTTCAGTTTTTTGCAAATAAAAAAACTTAGATAAGCCACGGTTACACTGTGGTGCAAACAGTTGGAAGTTTTACTATGCCTTGGCAACTCTTCCATGGACAAAACATCTTCATCGGCCAACAAGTCGCTAACAATTTCGCTAAAACAACTTAAATTTTCGGGCTTCCACATGTAGACAAAACTCCTTAGCATTTCCTAACGTGATTAAACCGTGCCGCACGTTTATTATATCGCAACAGAGCCATCGTATCTATAGACAATTCTGTTAAAGATTTTTCCTTTTCTTCAACATAGTTCATAGTTTACTCTGAAAGTTCGTTTTTTTTGTGAAAACGATGTGATAATTTGTAAAAACAACACCTTATCTGTTTTAAAATGGCCTTTATAACGCAAGGCACCACTCGTCTTGCTCCATATACTCGTGCACATCTTCCGCCGTGGGATATGTTTCTAGAGAAGAGGTTCTTACATCCAGGCACACAAGTGCATAGATAAATTTCATATCATCTTTTTTTATCCACTTTTGTTTTTTCATCGCATTTTGCGCAAATTCCGGGCCGTTGTTGTCTTCTTCTCCCTGCGTGTAGGCATCTTTCACACAAATAAAAGCAAACAACCCTTCTTTATCTTTTAGTTTTGCGCTGGTTCCCTCTTTTATAACCGCTCGGGCTGCCTCTCTTTGCTCTATGCCCAAATGGAACACACGCTTTTCAAAATCCTTTTTTTCTTTTTCTTCTTGCTCTCTCGTTTTAAACGGCCATCCATCGAACAACCCCATATTCTCACCTCTATCTTTTGTTTGGTCTTTTACTCCATCGTCTTCCTATGCTATACTATAAATAAGGAATATGTCAACTGGAGGAATACATGGAAATCCGTATTGATAAAGAATGGGCCCTGCATCATTTGCCGCGCCGGCCCAGAAACGCCCACAAAGGAACTTTTGGCACCCTATTGTGCCTTGTTGGCAGCCGCCCCTATCGCGGTGCTGCCGTTTTGGCCGTCGATGCAGCTCTTCGCGCCGGAACAGGCCTTGTGCGGCTTGCGTCTATAGAGGCGGTTTGTGCGGCGGCGGCAACCACATTGCCCGCCTGTGTTTTATTTCCCACAAAAGAAACCGAGCAAGGCAGCATAGATGCCTCGTCGCTGTCTGCTGCGATGGATACCCCACACACAGCCATATTGGCCGGTTGCGGCATCACCGCCACCACGCAAAGCACGCTATGGCTACTCTCTTTGCTTCAAAAAACACAACAAGCCCTTGTGTTGGATGCCGACGCGCTAAACATTTTAGCAGGCCACGTAGACGGTGAAAGTGACGCCAAAATACGCACGGCCTCTTTAGAACTGCTTTCGCGCTCTGAGGTTCCCGTAATTCTAACACCACACCTTGGCGAAATGGCACGCCTTGTGGATTTGCCCGTAGAGGAGCTGGCACAAAACGCACCCGAGATCGCCTGCGAATTTGCCCAAAAGCATGCTTGCACTTTGGTTTTAAAAAGCCACGAAACCCTAGTGGCCACGGCAGACGAAAAACTATTTTCTCTGCGAGATTTTGGCAACCCCGGGCTTGCCAAAGCCGGCAGCGGGGATGTGCTGGCCGGTATCATCGCAGGACTTCTGGCGCAAGGTTTCCCCACTGATGTCGCCGCTGCCTTAGGCGTTTTTTTACATGCGCAGGCCGGGCAAGTGGCTGTGCAACGATATGGTGAAGCAGGCCTATCCCCCTCTGATCTACCCCTGTGTTTAGCCGAAGTTTGGCGTGCGCTGGGACGCTAAAAAAAGAGGTGACCCTATGAGTCATGCCGTTTCCCCCTGCCGCCGTTTGCATTTGCAAGGCACTTATAACACCCGTGACCTTGGCGGTTTCCCCTGCAAAGTAGGGGTCACACGTTTTGGTGTGTTTTTGCGTTCAGACAACCCGCTGGCCCTCACGCCGGAAGATTTCGATGCTTTGCAACGCTATGGCATTGCCAACTCTTTGGATTTACGCAGCGAGGCAGAACGCAAAAACGAACCTTCTTCCCTGCACACATGCACGGCTTTTTCGACTTTTCATGTATCACTTTCCGATGTGCTTGCTATCCCTAACTACGAAGGGGACACCCCCGGCTCTATGGCCGGCCTCTACCTAAGCTTGCTCGACACTTGCGGCACACAGCTGGCAGAGGTGCTTCGCATTTTGCTGCACACCAGCGGGGGCACTTTATATCATTGTGCCGTTGGAAAAGACCGTACAGGTGTTGTTTCCATGTTGCTTTTGGCCCTAGTCGGCGTCAGCGAAGAGGACATTGTGGCCGATTATACCGTAAGCGATATTTACATGCACAAAGTTTCCACTGCATTTTTAAAACACGCACAAGAAAATAACCTCCCAGAGGCGCAACACCCCTACCGTGCCCACAGTCGCGCCATTAGCATGTGGCGCACTCTGCGCCATTTAGAAGAAACCTATGGCGGCGCTCAAAGCTACTGCAAACACATCGGCTTTTCCCTCGGTGACATTGCGCTGTTGCAGCAAAAATTTGTCACCGCTTATTAAGTAGTATCGATACCACCTAAAAATAAAATATCAACCTTATAGGCAGAGTTCGAGGCCCACAGGGCAATGGTCGCTCCCTTCTATTTTTGGAAAAATAAGGCTGTCTTCTACTTTTTCCATCAAACGGGCAGATACCACAAAATAATCAATTCTCCAGCCTACATTGTTGGCCCTGGCATTGGCACGATAGCTCCACCAGGTATACGCATCTTTTTTATCCGGATACAAAGCACGAAAGCTATCTGCAAAGCCACTGTCCAGAAGTTTCGAAAATTTGGCACGTTCCTCGTCAGAATATCCCGGCTTGCCCCGATTTGGCCCCGGGTGTTTTAAGTCTATGGGGTTATGTGCCACATTTAAATCCCCACAATATACCACGGGTTTTTTTTCGTCCATACTAAGCAAATGCGTGCGCACCGCATCTTCCCAACGCTCACGATGGGCAAGACGAGCCAGCTCCGGTTGTGCGTTTGGCGTGTAAATATTCACCAAAATGAAATCCTCGTATTCTGCCGTAATGGCACGCCCCTCTGTGTCCAATTCCGGTATCCCCAACCCAAAGCGCACATCTATCGGTTCCTTTTTAGAAAAAATAGCCGTGCCCGAATATCCTTTTTTTTCGGCACTGTTCCAGTACTGGCAATATCCCTCGGGCGAAAACTCCGCTTGTCCCGGCTGCATTTTGGTTTCCTGTATACAAAACACATCTGCCCCCAGCGCCTGAAAAGATTCTTCGAACCCCTTTTTCAAAACTGCACGAAACCCGTTCACATTCCAACTTACACAACGCATGTATATCCCTCTTTCTTTTGCCCAAAGCACATCTGCCACTTTACACAAACATGTAGTAGCCCACCATGCAAAGGACATACTTATGAAACGCAATTTTTCTGTACTTGCTTTCGATTTAGACGACACAGCCCTTGACGAACAAAAAGAATTTCGCCAAGAGGTACAAGATGCCCTGTGCTTGGTTGCTCGGCATGGCGGCCTTTTGGTGCCTGCCACCGGTCGTGTGCTAAGCGGCATCCCGCAGCCCATTTTAGCGTTGCCAAGCGTGCGTTATGCCATCACCGCCAACGGCGCAAAAGTTCATGACTTGCAAAACAAAACCGCTTTGTGCGCGCATTATTTCAAGAAAGAAACAGCACTGGCCCTGGTAAAAGAACTGCAAGAAGAGCCATGCTTTGTTAGCGTTTTTGCAAATGACACAAGCTATACGCCCACATCGTCGGTAGATTTTTTAAAAGATGCTGTCTCGCCTGCCGTGCTCTTATATCTGCAAAACTCTCGCAATTTTTCCGCCGATATAAACACCCTCATTGCCGGCGATGAATTTCCGGTAGAAAAAATCATTGCCAACTATGCAAGCGAAACCCTACGCAACAAAATACGCGCAGGGTTAGAACAACGTGAAGACCTGTGCGTTAGCAGTTCCATGGGCCTCAACTTAGAGATCAACGTCAAAGAAGCCAACAAAGGCTCCGCTTTACATTTTTTATCTCGGCATCTTAACATTCCGCTAGAACAATTTATGGCCGCGGGCGACAGCGACAACGACATACAAATGCTGCAAACAGTCGGTTTCAGCGTTGCCATGGACAGTGCTGTCGACGCGGTAAAACAGGCCGCCAATGCCGTTTGCCCCTCTGCCTCGCAATCTGGGCTGGCCCATGCCATTTATCAACATTTCTTTTCTTCGTAGGACTTCTTTTTTCTCTTTTTAGAACGCCAATTCCACAAGCTATTTCTTAATATATTATACATCCCTTATCTAAAAGCACAAGCATTTTGTTGAAAATTTATACAAAATTGGTTGAAATTTTGTTTTTTTGTGCTACAATACATAAGTATAGTTTGTATTTTTTATAGATATATGTCTTTTAATTTTGCATGTTATTGGCAAAAAGGTACTCACCTCTTGCCATATTTAAGATGCAATTTGTCAAGAGAGAGGAGTCAATGACATGAATACTATTGAAATCGATCCAAAAATCCGTCAATTATCTGATATCTGCATTTCCAATGCAATCCCAAGCGATCTATACAACGAATACAAGGTTTTTCGTGGCCTGCGTGACCCCAACGGAAATGGTGTGCTTACCGGGCTTACCAATATTTCTAAAGTCACGGCAAAGCGCATTGTAAACGGTGTGGAAGAGCCCATGCACGGCGAGCTTTATTACCAGGGCATTAATGTGGAAGAAATTGTGGCAGGGTTTCTAAAAGAAGACCGCTTTGGCTTTGAAGAAACCATCTATCTTCTACTGTTTGGTCATTTGCCAAAACAGGACGAATTAAGATCGTTCACCGACCTTCTTTTGTCAGAATGCAACCTTCCCCTCACTTTTACGCGCGACATCATCATGAAGGCCGCCAGCCACGACATGATGAACGCCTTGGCACGCAGTGTTTTGATGCTGTATTACTATGACGAAAACCCGGACGATACCTCTGTTCCCAATGTGTTGCGCCAATGCCTAAAGCTTATTGCGAAATTCCCCCTCTTGGCCGTTTACGGCTATCACGCATACAACCACTACGAGCTTAATAAAAGTCTCATCATTCACCAGCCAAACCCACAACTTTCTTTGGCCGAAAACATTTTGCATCTGCTGCGTCCAAACCAAGAATACACCCCCTTCGAGGCACGCATTCTAGACCTTGCCCTCGTTTTGCATGCAGAACATGGCGGCGGCAATAACTCCTCTTTTACCGTGCATGTGGTATCTTCTTCCGGCACCGATACTTACAGTGCCATGGCAGCGGCTTTGGGCAGTTTGAAAGGCCCCAAACACGGTGGTGCCAACATCCGTGTTTGCCAAATGATGGCCGATTTGCAGCAAAATATAAAAGACTGGAAAGACGAAGATGCTATTTCTGAATATTTGGTAAAATTATTGCATAAAGAAGCCTTCGACCATTCGGGCCTTATCTACGGCGTAGGCCATGCGGTTTATTCTCTCAGCGACCCCCGCGCACAAATTTTCGAAAGCTTTGTGCGCGACTTAAGCGCAGAAAAAGGACGCACAGACGAATATCAACTGTATGCTACCGTGGCACGCCTAGCCCCTGACATCATCGCCAGAGAACGCCGCATGTATAAAGGTGTTTCCGCCAATATCGATTTCTATAGTGGTTTTGTGTATGAAATGCTTGGCTTGCCCACAGAATTGTATACCCCCATTTTCGCCATGGCACGCATTGCCGGTTGGAGTGCCCACCGCATTGAAGAACTTATCAACTCCAGCAAAATCATCCGCCCGGCCTATCGCAGCGTGGCACAAACCAAATCTTACATTCCACTATCAGAGCGCTAACCATGCGCCACACATGCAAAAAAGGATAGAGCGGCAAGAACGTGCCAGGTGCTAGAAAGCAAAAAATGCCGCGGCATTTTACCGTCTGACGACGCAATTGGTGCTTTATTAACGGTCTAAGCCACCCTCTTAAAAGAGGGTGGCTTTTCTCAATCATTCGTCCAAATATTTCGCAAACCAAGCGGCCATTTCTTTTAGATAGCATATCCGTGCCCGTGGATGTCCACCTTGCGCGAAACCATGCCCCTCTTTCAAGAATAGACAAAGTCTCGTGGGCACCCCTACTTGTTTTAAGGCACTGTACAACTGCAAACTTTCACCGGCTGGGCAGCGATGATCTTGTGCCCCGTGCAAAAACAAGACAGGCGTTTCAATGTCTTTCGCATAAAACAGGGGCGAACACCGCATGGCCACCTCTGCCTGCTGCCAGGGGTCTGCCACTTGGTCTTTCACATATACATGTCCAATATCAGACAACGCCGCCATACTAAGCCAATTGCAAATGCCCCGCACTGACACTGCCGCGGCAAATTGTTTTGTTTGGCTTAAGAGCCAATTCACTGCAAACCCCCCGTACGAACCACCACAAATACCCACACGCTGTGGGTCTATCCATGGGTTCTGTTCCAGCGCCGTTTTTAAAAAAGAAAGCAGGTCCTCACAATCTTCATGCCCGTAGCGGCCACGGATATCGGAAAAGGCGTCCCCATAGCCATCAGAGCCGCGCGGATTACAAAACAATACCGCATATCCTAACGAAGAAAGGTATTGCATCTCGTGCGAAAGCACGGGCCCAAAGGCCATTTTGGGTCCCCCATGCACCATCAAAACAGCGGCACTTTTTTTATCTTTTTTCCTGTATGCCGGCGGCAATATCCAGCCTTGCACTTTCCCCATTTCTGCCTTTTTTACCAGGATTTCCCTTGGCTCTTGCACATGGTAACGCCTCGAAAACTCCACATTCCAATCACTGATGCGTGTTTCCTCTTTCTCCTGTAGGCAATATAGCTCCGGCCCTGCAAGCTTGCGCAAAGCCAAATAATACACTGCGTCTCCCAAGACAGATATTTCTGTGATACTGCCTTGTTCACAAGCCAGCGCCCTTATTTCTTTACTTTCGCAGTGGAGTGAAAACAAATGGGCTGCACCACGCTGCGTGCTTACAAAAATAACACTTTTATCTCTGGCACACAGGCAAACATTCGTCGCTGCCTGCACATCAGAAACAACCGAACTCCAGCAGCCATGCTCTTCACCCTCGTACAAGACCGTATAGCAGGCTGTTTCGTGGCTGTAGCTGTAAAAAGCCCCGTTTTGATTCAGCCCATGTTTGCACATGTCGCTGCCAAAAACCAATAATTCGTCCGTGTCAAGCTCGCACATGCCGTGAACAACAAAAGAATGTGTTGGCAGGGGTAAGGCTTGCACCGCTGCATTTTCCACATCCAAACAATACAAGGCATTCGACGCAGAAGGCCGGTGGAAAGTATCTTTTGCCGTAAACCAAAGCCGCTTTTTATTCTTTGATAAAAGACACTCTTCCACTTCCAGCTCCGGTGCTGAAACGGCATCGCCCTTCTCTCCCTTTTTGAATAAAAAAAGGCGGCGGCGTCGTTTACAAAAAAAATCCTCGCCTTCCTGCCAAAAGGGATACTCGTCTAGCAGGGCATAATGCTCGCTGTCCTCTTTCAAAGCCCCTTTTGGCAAGGCACGCTCTTCCTCACGCAATAGGCAAAGATAGCTTTCATTTTCCAAAAAGAATATATCTTCCGCCTCTGCTTGCAAACGAGCCACGGCTTTGGCATCTCCAGCCTCGGCCAGGCTGTACTCATACAGGGTATTCAAAGACGCTTCATCCTTTGATACGCCTTGCAGCCACAAGCAGTTTTCATCCTTCCACCAGAAGTTTTGCACCCGAATCCCCGTGTGTAAAACACGAAGCTGTTTATCCTGCAAAAGCCATAATGTGTTCTCTTCATGATTTTTGGAAAGATTTGCCTCTTTTACACACAAGGCAAGACGGCTACCGCAAGACTTTAAGGAAAAGGGCCGACGAATGTGGGCAAACGAATGGGCCTTTAGTGCTTGTTTCATCGCTTATATCCATTTCATAATCGTATAATTTTCGTCTCTCACTTTTGTTATTTTCAAGCATCTATAAATGCCATCAGAACTTTTCCTCTTTGGCGCGCATGCTTAAATCCCATAGTGCATTGTTGTACTCACTTGAAATATGGTATACTATCATTAACAGAATTTCTTTAGCTAACTATCTTTTTTAGAATATCACGATTTTTATGAGGGCGCAAGAGAATGAAAACGATGTTTGTGTTTAGAAACGTAGAGGATTTCGCCTCCGGTGCGTTCGAAAATACGGCCGTTGACGAAGGCGGCATACAACTTGGCCGGCGTGGCACGGGCCATTTACTCGAGGGCAGCTATACCAGCCAGCCTTTTTCCGTACGCCCTTTTCGCGCCCTAATCCCCAGTTGGAACGTCGATACTCCGCCGGGCACCTCCATAGAGTTGCAAGTGCGTGTGCAGATAGATGGCGAATGGAGCACCTGGTTTGGTTTTGGCCATTGGAGTTCCTTTCAACATCGCAAATCCCCCAATTTGCAGCAGGACAACCTGGTGCGTGTATATTCCGAATGGCTGCAAATACTGCCACAAAAACCCTTGGCCTCGGCCGCGCAAATTCGTGTATATTTGCACACACAAATAGAGAAAAAAACACCCACTATCTTTTTAATGGCCATCGGTGTATTGCCCGGTGAAAGTTTTGATGAAAAAGAACCCTTTAAAGAGCGTGTTCTAAATATTCCGCGATACTCGGCATTGGTGCGAGACCCTGCCATCGCCCGGCAAATGGGAAATGTCACAGCCCTTACTATGCTTATGAACCGTTGGGGGGCCGATTTACTGCCCGAAGAGGTGGCTCGCGCCACCTACGATGCCGGCACACAAAAATATGCAAACCTTTCCTTTTTAAGTGCCGTTGGGGGCATTTACGGCTACATCAGCTATGTTGGCTTTGGTGGCCTAGATGCCCTGCGCCGGGAAATTTGGCATGGAAACGGGGTGGCAGCGCAGGTATGGTATCATAAAGAAGAAACCACTGCCCTGCCCAAACCTTCCGACGACGATATTTCGTCCACACACACATCAAGTTTTTGCCCCCTTTGGCAAGAGGCCGCCGGGGATAGTAACGGCCATTTGTTGGTTGTGTGCGGCTTTTTACAACGAGATGGGCAGGAATATGTGGCTGTAAACAACCCCATGGCCCAAGACAACGAAAGCGTGGCGCAAGAAATCCCTCTGGACTTATTCCGGCAAATGTACTGTGGCATTTTTGTTGTGCTTCATCGCAGCAACAGCAAATTTATAGGATATCGCCCACCACGAGAATTGATACAACTTTCTGTTAAAGAAGACGAAATTGAAGCGCGCCAAGGCGATGAAGTTTTAATACCTGGACGTTTTACACTTGAGGAAAACGAAAATAACACTCTTTGTTTCACCTTATCTTCCCCTGTGGCCTACGCCAGCGCCGCTCAAAGGCAATTTTATTACTTGCAAGCCGACAAAGAAGGGCGTGTAAAATTTGACAAAACACTTGCGCAGGGAAAATGGCTGACCTTATATCGCATTGGTTTGGGCGGCTATACCTGGGTGGGTGAAAAGTGGATTGGCGAAAAAGAAAAGGGGGCGGCTAACAATGACCATCGTACGGATTGAAACAAAAGAAAACTCATTTTTGTCTATCACACAAAAAGTATGTGATATAGTGGAAAACTCTGGCATTCAAAACGGGTTTTGCCTGGTCTATTGTCCACACACTACGGCGGGTATTATCATCAACGAAAATGCAGACCCGGACGTGCTGCATGATTTAAAACTATCCCTAGACACCGCCTACCCTCGTCTGCCCCAATTTCTCCATGCAGAAGGCAATTCGGCGGCCCATGCAAAAGCCTGTGCCGTAGGCTCTCATGTGATGCTTCCGGTGCGAGAGGGGACCTTGTTTCTTGGGCGTTGGCAAGGCATCTTTTTTTGCGAATTCGATGGCCCACGTCAACGCCAATATACGGTGCAAATTTTAGGAAGCTAAATCGGCGTGCTTTTTACCTTCTAGGTGGTGTCGACAATAGTTGAATCGAGCATATTTTGAGCAATTTTTTTATCCAATTCGGCCCTAAAAATTGCCGAACTCCTTTATGGAATTCAAGATTTTTAGGCCGAATTAGGCAGAAAAAGGGCCAAAATAGGCCGGCTGAACACTATTGTCGACACTACCTATAAGAAAATTAAAATACCCCCCTTTTTTTCGTGCAATAACTATGCTATACTTATGTTCGATATTGTTTGCTTGTGAATTTTGTATAGGGGGTTGCCTGTTGAAAAAAGTCCTGGTTTTTATACTGATTATCTTGCTTTTATTTCCACTGTCAGTTTGGGCACTTGTGCGCCTCACCTATAGCGGCATGGACAGCAGCAGTGTGCCAACCCCCGTTCTTTTGGTGCAAGAGCAAGAGGTATCCGCACAAAGCTATACATGGCACACGCCCATTCTTGGCGGGCTAAGCTATAAAACCTTCACAAGCACCTCGTCGGAACCCATACTCGATTTAGGTGAAATTTCCGATGAATTTCTAAACCTCGTTCCACCACCGGGTTTTACTTCCACGGCCGTGATTGCCAAAGACAATGTTGATGTGTGGAGTGGCAGCGCCGACCATGTCTCTGAATTCGTACTGTTAGAGTCCGGCCAATACAGCTTAGAGGTTCGTAGCGCCCGCGAAAGCGTGGAAGGCCAAGGCTATGGAGAGTTTTTATTTCAACTTTCCTTTTCAGCCCAAGTAGATATCCACTTAGAAAGCAGCAGCGAGCGCTTGGCACAAGGTGATGTATTGGCCATTCAGCTTTATAATGTGCCCGAATATGCGCAAGCAGAAGGCCGAAGCCCCTTTGGCTCCATCCAGTTTGTGTCGGACGGTGCAGGGCGTCAGGTTGGCTATCTTGCCGCCAGCCATGACACAGTGGCCGAAGAATATGCTGTGTCTGTGCAAGTGGGCGAGCGCACTTTCAACGTACCGGTACAGGTGCAAGAAACGCCATTTACCGAGCAAGAGCTCACCATAGATACCGATAGTACCCAAGTCACCGAGGCCAACAGCAGTGAGGCCTATGCCGAATACAACAGCACTATCCCTCCTTTATTCCTTGAGGCTGACTCGGCTCGCTATTGGAGTGGACTGTTTGTGGAACCCGCGCAGGGCGACCTTAGCACAGAGTATGGATTATATCGATACACCAACGGCTCCACCGTGCCCAGCCGTCATGCGGGTATAGACATTGCTGCCCCACGTGGCACACAAGTGATCGCCCCCAATGCAGGCCGTGTCATCTTAGCCACCGAACTGCTAAACACAGGCAACACTGTGGTTATCGAGCATGGAAACGGCCTAAAAAGCTTGTTTTATCACCTTGACAGCCTAGATGTCTCTTTGGGTGACATGGTTGAAACCGGTGACAAAATTGGCGAAATTGGTTCAACCGGCTATTCCACAGGGCCACACCTACATTATGAGGTACGCCTGTTTGAAAACACAGTAGACCCCATGCGCTTGTTCGATGGTTCCAGTGGGCTTTATACCTTTGAAGACGAGGAAACGCTTGTGGAAGAGGACGAGTAAATACCACGTTTTAATTTTGAAGTACTTATGGAAATACGGTGCTGTAAAAAGCATCCTTTTTCCATTCACTTATTCGTTTTAAAGAAAGGGATTTTACATGATAGTTAAAAAAATAAAACTGCAAACCTTAGACGACGTAAAACAATTTGTAACCGCCACTGCCCTGCTGCCCTTTGATGTAGACTTACGAAGCGACCGATTTGTTGTGGATGGCAAGAGCATTTTGGGTATTTTTAGTTTGAATTTAGCCCATCCCATCACCCTAAATTTGCACACAGAACCCTGCAAAGAGGCCGAGGAGTTTTTGGCCGGCATGGAAAAACATTTTATTTAAATGCTTTATTCATAAAAGAGTGTACTTTGATGTTTTGGTACACTCACTAAAGGCTTGCGGATATAACCCTATAAAAGCAACTTTGGCAGCTCTTCCGGTTGCCTTTTTTTATTTCTGACAATGACAATTATTTTGCAGATATCTGCTTATATGCTGCCGTTTATTTCCTTTTCAACGCCGATGAAATCTTGTATACTAGATAGTGTCTACGCAAGTTGACACTATCTAACAGTAACAACAACCCATGAAGTCACCGTGTTACCCACCATAAGGAGTGTTGTGTGAGCGAATTAACCAACTTATCTGTAATACGTGCCCTATGTGATGAATTTGACATTCGTCCCAGCAAGGGTTTCGGCCAAAATTTTTTGGTAAACCCTTCGGTTTGCCCAAAATTGTGCGAGCTGGCCGGCATAGACCAAAACAGCCAAGTTTTGGAGATTGGCCCCGGCATTGGTACGCTTACAGACGAACTTGCCAAACGGGCAGATCGCGTAGTGGCCATTGAGCTAGACAAACGTCTTTTGCCTGTGTTGCACAAAACACTAGCCGGCCACAGCAATGTAGACATTGTGCAAGGCGATGCCATGAAGCTGGACTTGTCGTCCTTGCTACAACAACATTTTAATGGGCCGGCTTTGCTGTGTGCCAATTTGCCCTACAACATCACCAGCCCGTTGCTTATGCGGCTGCTTGAAGAGCGCCTTCCCCTGACTCGCCTTACTGTAATGGTGCAAAAAGAAGCTGCACAGCGCATTTGTGCTCCACCCGGCACACGCATGGCCGGGGCTATCTCCTATGCTGTGCACTATTATGCCAAAGCACAAAATTGTTTTTCTGTTAAGCCCGGCAGCTTTTACCCACCCCCTAAGGTGACCAGTGCTGTTATCAGCCTAGACATCCGCTCTGATACAGCTTTTACCGCCGGCTCTCCCGAAGAAAAACAACTATTTTCCCTGGTTCGAACGGCATTTTCAAAACGCCGTAAAACCCTGGCAAACGCACTTTCGCAAGACACTATATTTACAAAAGAGGACATTTTCCAGGCACTTGCCACCATGCAACTTTCGCCTAGCATTCGCCCCGAAGCTATGACACTGGACAATTTTTTACAGCTACATAGCCTTTTGCACAAATAAAAAAGAGCTACCTCCCGGTAACTCTTTGCTAAATTCAACTAAAAACCTATACAGGTTGTACGTTGATAGCACGCAGCTTTTCGCTGTTTTTGGGATCTTGTTCCACGTCGTACACTACTTGTTGGCCCTCAGACAAAGTCTTGAAACCATCTACCATGATGCTAGAGAAATGCACAAATACATCATCTCCGCCTTCATCATTGGAAATGAATCCGTAGCCTTTGCTCTCATTGAACCATTTTACAGTTCCTTTATTCATGCAAAGATACCTCCTTATAAGATTAGCATTTCTCCTGTTGGCACAAAAAAATCACATCATATCGTGTTCACGAAACGAACTCATGACACACATACGTGTGAAATCAGGGTCGTACATTCAAAACACTGGTATGATTATAGCATAGGCTTTTTAAAAAGTAAAGAACTTTTCACGTGAAATTTATGCAATATGAATTTTTGGTTGTTTTGCTATATTTACGCAAGCAGAACTTTCTGTTTTCTTATCGAATATTCTCTAAAAGAGGTGATTATTATGAAATCTTACCGCAAAGAACTGCATTTCAACCTGCCCCAGCGCCGTTGCCTTGTAAACATCACACCAAACGTGACCACTGCCTTGCAAGAAAGCGGCATACAAGAGGGTCTTCTTTTGGTAAATGCCATGAATATCACGGCCAGCGTGTTCATCAACGACGACGAAAGCGGCCTGCATGCCGACTTTGAGCGTTGGCTGGAAACGCTGGCCCCGGAAAAACCCTACGACCAATACCGGCACAACGGCTATGAAGACAACGCCGATGCCCACTTAAAACGCACCATCATGGGGCGCGAAAGTGTTGTGGCCATTACCAACGGCCAACTAGACTTTGGCACCTGGGAGCAGATTTTTTACTATGAACTAGACGGCAAACGCACAAAACGCGTGCTCATAAAAATCATCGGCGAGTAGGCCTGACCCCAGCAAGGCGTTTGCCCTTGTTCATACTGCTCATTTTTTGCTTTTATAATAGCGCCATATGCTTAAGCCGCCGGCGCCCACAAGGCCCACTGTCAGCGCAACCATTAGCCACTGCATGCTCTCCCATTGTTCAAACGGTATCCCCAGTAAAGTTTGTATATTCCTATAGGCCAAGTATAAAAGCACGGCCGCTGCAATCATATAAGATTTTTTACGCACTTCCCTCTGCACCTCCTTTGGATATTTTATTATTGCTATCTCTGTTCTGTGTTTGATGCATACGCTCAGGCGTTGCTTGCCGGCAATACATTGTCCGGAAGGCTTTCACTTTCCTGCTCAGACACATCGGTCCTCTCTGACACGCCTCCTTCCTGTGTTGCTAAACTTGAAGCATCTAAAAGAGCTTCGGCCGCTATTTCCCCTTGTGGAGTATCGACTCTCGAGCTGCTGCTTGCCACAGAGGAGGCTTGTTCGGGTTCAAAGGTTGTGTTGGGACGCAAAGCATACAGATAGTACTCGCTTCCGTCTCTACGGAAAAAGTAATCCATATATTTAGATGGATTGTCGAAGTCAGGGCTTGCGATCAATTCATTGTTGCTACCAAAATTGCTAACATAACCCATGGTGACACGCAATATACCACCACTCAGCTCCTCTATTTCCTCCACTACCCCCACATATTGAGTATTTAACCCTGTGGCCGTGGCCGCATACATATTGGTTTGTGGGTCGTAGTCATAGCTAAGTTGCAACACCGGATCTTCAAAAGATTCATGCTCCAATTTATACTGCGCGCCAAACAACTCCGCAGCGTAACTATCCATTTCTGTGGCCGGCACCAGCGGTTGCCCCAATTCGTTATATTCAATTTCTTCGTCCAATTCGTTTAGTACGGCCCATACAATTTCCTGTTTTAATGCGTTGGGATCTGCCTGGGCCAAAGATTCAAACGGCAACTGGTCAAACCACACCATAGGCATCAGCAATTGTTCGTAATACTCCACTTCGCTAACATCTACTTCGTTGCTGCTTTGCACCATTTCCACTGTCCACTGCACAATGCTAACAGCGCCCACCACCATCAGGATACTTAGGGCGAAACCCATTATCTGCCGCAAACGTCTACGTGTATTCCGAGCTTTTTCCTCTCTGAGTCTTCTTATGCTTTCTCTATCTTGCTCGGTTTTTTTCGTCGACTTTTTCTCGTTCGCCATATTTTTCCTTTCCGATTTCGCTCTTGTGTGGCCTATTTTGTTAAAGCCACCGGCACAGCCCTTCTCTTACTCGCGTATTTGCCCTTGACCATGCACCACATATTTATAACTGGTTAATTCGTACAAGCCCATGGGCCCACGGGCCCCTAATTTCTGAGTAGAAATGCCAATTTCGCATCCAAGGCCAAATTGGCCACCGTCTGTAAAACGCGTAGAAGCATTTACATACACAGCCGCACTGTCTACCAAACGCGTAAAAAGGGCTGCATTTTCTTCATTTTTTGTCACAATTAAATCGCTGTGGCCTGTGGAATGTGTGTTAATATGCATGATGGCATCCTGCAAACTATCTACAACGGCCACGGCCAAAATATAATCGTTGAACTCGGTATCAAAATCTTGCTGTGTTGCTTTTTCTCCTTGCACCAGCTTTTGGGCTCTTTCATCTAGGCGCAACTGCACACCGGCCTCTTGCAGGCGCTGTGCCGCCATTGGCAGAAATGTTGCGGCCACATCTTGATGTACAAGGCAAACCTCTGCTGCATTGCAAACACTCGGCCTTTGCACTTTTGCATTAAAAAGTAAATCTTGTGCCATGGCAAGGTCGGCCTCTTTATCTACATAAACATGGCATATGCCCGATCCCGTTTCTATCACCGGCACCCCGCGCGCACCCTCTACCACGGCCTTTATAAGCCCTTTTCCCCCTCTGGGAATCAGTAAATCCACAAAAGATCGCGCTTGCATCAGCGCCGCTGCACTTTCGCGCGAAGTGTCCTCTATCAATTGCACGGCATCCTGCGTTATCCCCGCCTGCTGCAAAGCACGGCGCATCAGCTTGGCCAACACCAAATTTGTGCATATGGCCTCGCTGCCGCCACGTAAAATGCAAACATTGCCACTGCGTAAACACAGCACGGCAGCATCTGTTGTCACATTGGGACGGCTTTCGTAAATAATGGCTACTACACCCATGGGAACTCTTACTTTTTCTATCGAAAGCCCATTTTGGGTGTGGTGACGCTGTTCTATTTTGCCCAAGGGACTCTCCAAGGCCAAAACATCTTGGATGCCCGCGGCCATATCCTCTATGCGTTTTTCGGTAAGGCGCAATCTATCCAACATCACGTCGGGGATACTGCCTTGTGCTCTTTTCAAATCCTCGGCATTGGCACTTATAATTTCTTCCTTGCCACACCGCAACTCCTCTGCCATCAGAACCAAAGCTTGGTTCACGGCAGCCGGTTCCGCCTTGGCAAATTCACGCTTTGCCACCACGGCTGCGGCCAGTATACTTTGTGTGTCTCTCATGCCCCGTCCCTTTCTTTTTCAAAAGCAAAGTAAGTGCCGCATGGCTTACCTTCCATTATCTTGTATAAACATTCAGGGTTTTTACCATTTGTAATCACAAGATTAATTCCCTCTTTTTCCAACATCTTTGCCGCCTTCAACTTTGTAAGCATACCTCCTGTTGAAAACTGGCTACCACCACCACCGGCACTTTCCATAAGCTCGTCGGTAATGGTTTTTACTCTTTCTATTAAATATGCCTCTTTGTCTTTGCGTGGATCCTCGGTGTACAGGCCCTCAATGTCTGTTAGCATAACAAGCAAATCCGCTTTAGCCAATATGGCCACCTCGGCACTTAAAGTGTCGTTGTCGCCTATTACACCACCCTCTAGCTCGGCTGTGGCCACGCTGTCGTTTTCATTTAGTATAGGGATGGAACCAAGCTCTAACAAGCGAAATAAAGTTGCCTCTAAATTGTTTCGTCGTGTTTCGCTGTGGATATCCTCTGCCGTAAGCAAAATTTGCGCCACCACATGCCCATAGTGAATGAATCGCTGGTCATAAATATGCATCAATTCGCACTGACCCACCGCCGCGGCAGCCTGCCGGCTGGGAATATCCACCGGCCTTTCTTTTAAACGCAGTTTTCCCACACCCATGGCAATGGCCGCCGACGAAACCACCAACACCTGATGGCCGGCATTTTGAAGGTCGGCCAAGGTTTTGCACAGCAACTCCATGCGCCGAATATTCAGCTGGCCACTGTCGTGCGTGATGGTGGATGTGCCTATTTTTACCACTACCCGCATTGTGTAGTCCTCTCCCCATCTATTATGTATTATTGATATTAATTTTAACTATAAGTATTATACGTAAAGTATTTTATCTGTTTTTATACATTTTATCATAATACTCACGGTAGCCCCCGCTGGTGACACTTTCTAGCCATTCGCCATTATCTAAATACCATTGTATGGTAAGTTCTATACCGTCCTCAAAACAGGTGTCCGGGCTCCAGCCCAGTTCCCTTCGAATTTTCTCGGGGTCGATACCATAGCGTCGGTCATGCCCTTTTCTATCTGTCACATATTTTATAAGATCCTCGCCCACCGTAGCATCGACTTTTTCCTTGACAAGGCCTATCACTTTACGCACAATTTCAATGTTAGTTCGTTCGTTATGTCCGCCCACATTGTACACCTCACCAATGTTTTGGCAGCGCAGCACCATATCTATCGCCTTGCAATGATCTTCCACATACAGCCAATCACGCACATTGAGCCCGTCGCCATATACAGGCAAGTTCTTTTTGTTGCAGGCATTGTGTATCATCAGCGGTATCAATTTTTCAGGAAATTGAAAAGGACCATAGTTGTTCGAGCAACGCGTGATATTAACAGGCAAGCCGTAAGTATCATGCCAAGCCGCCACAAACATATCGGCCGAAGCCTTGCTGGCCGAATACGGTGAATGTGGACAAATCGGAGTTTCCTCGGTAAAATAGCCCGTATCACCCAAAGATCCATACACCTCGTCGGTGCTCACTTGCAAAAACTTCACACCCGCTTGATAGCTGCCGTCTTCGGCCTCCCAAGCAGCCCTTGCGCAGTTAAGCAAATTGACAGTGCCCAACACGTTTGTGCTGGCAAAGATACCCGGTTCCTCAATGGATCTATCCACATGGCTTTCGGCCGCAAAGTTTACAATCGCATCGATGTTATATGTCTCCATCAAGCGTTTCACCAGGGCTTCATCGCCTATATCACCTTGTACAAACACATGGCGTTTGTCACCCTCTGTGGCTTGCAAGTTTTCCAAGTTGCCTGCATAGGTCAATTGATCTAGATTTACAAGAAGTATATCTTCATATTTTTTCAACATATAGAGAATATAATTCGACCCTATAAACCCTGCACCACCGGTTACCAAAATATTTTTCATCACAAATATTACCTCTTTTTATATTAAGTATGCCTATACAGATATGGCTTTGATTGCCAACTCCCTTATAATGCGCCGATATCCAGATCTTTCATATATGCCTGCAGAGCATCCTGCCAGGGACGCATGGCGTCGCCATGCGTGCATCGTAGCATGCCATGGTCTAAGGCCGAATACGCGGGGCGGGGCGCCGGGCGGGGAAACGCCTCACTGGTGCAAGGCAGTACCTTTCCGGGAAGGCCACTAAGGCGCACACTTTCGGCGGCCAAATCATACCAAGAACACACCCCTTTTCCTGTGGCATGATACAGGCCATACTCTTCGCCGGTTAGTAATTGCAGCAAATGGTGTGCTAAATCCTCTGCATTGGTTGGGTTGCCCAATTGGTCGTTCACCACTTTTATTTCGCCATTGTCCCGCACAATTTTTAGTATTGTTTTTATAAAATTTCCACCTATGCGCCCATAGAGCCACGAGGTACGCACCACAAACCAACGGCTACAAAATTCGCGCACATATTGTTCCCCCAGCAGTTTCGTGCTCCCGTACACCGTTTTAGGTGCGGGCAAATCGGTTTCGCTAAAAGGCCTGTTTCCCTCTCCGCTAAACACATAATCCGTGGAAATATGCACCAATTTTGCACCAATTTTTTCACATTCTATTGCCAAATTTCTAGGCAGCAATGCATTCCCTGCCAAGGCGGCGTCCGCTTCGCTTTCGCAGCGATCCACCTGTGTAAAGGCCGCACAATTTATAACCACATCGGGCTTATGCTTGCGCATCACACTGTGGGCCGTTTCCGACGAGCTCAAATCGCCTTCTTGCAAATCTATCGCCTGTATTTGCACATCCTGCAAAGTTTTTGGAATGGGGCCAAGCGCACTTTTTCCCAGCTTCAATTGTTGCTGTAGTTCGCTTCCGAGCTGGCCTTTCGCACCTGTAATCAACAATTTCATTTTACACACCCGTCATTTGGCCGGGCAAAACAGTGTCGGCAATGTGGTGCAGATATTGCCCATACTCTGTTTTTTCCAGAACACGTGCACACGCGCGCAACTCGTCTTTGGAGATAAAGCCTTGGCGATAGGCAATTTCTTCTAAACAGGCCACATATAAGCCTTGGCGCGTTTGCACGGCCTCTACAAAATTGGAAGCATCTTGCATGGCACGGTGATTGCCCGTGTCTAGCCAGGCCATACCGCGGCCAAAAAGTTCCACTTTCAGTTCGCCTTGTTCTAAATACGCATTGTTCACCGAAGTGATTTCAATTTCACCACGTGCCGAAGGTTTCACATCCTTCGCTATCTTTACAACACGGTTATCATAGAAATATAGCCCCGGCACCGCATAATTACTTTTGGGTTCTTTGGGTTTTTCCTCTATGGAAATAACATTGCCCTGCTCATCAAATTCTACCACGCCAAATTCACGCGGGTTGGCCACATGATAGCCAAACACTGTGGCGCCGCTTTTTCGTTTGGACGCATTTTGCAGGCGTTCTGTAAACCCGTATCCATAGAAAATATTGTCGCCTAATACCAAGCACACAGAATCGTCTGCAATAAAATCTTCTCCCACCAAAAAAGCATCGGCCAAACCGCGCGGTTCGGTTTGTACTGCATAGGAAAAATGTACCCCAAGGTTTTCCCCTGTGCCGAACAGACGCTGAAAACCTGGCAAATCATTGGGTGTGGAGATAATTAAAATATCCTGAATTCCCGCCAACATCAAGGTGGACACCGGATAATAAATCATCGGCTTGTCGTACACGGTTAGCATCTGTTTAGAAACGGCAATAGTAGAAGGATATAGGCGTGTGCCGGCACCACCCGCTAAAACGATCCCTTTCATTGTTTTCTCTCCCTAAGTTATTTATTTTGGTGTAGAATTACGAATGTAGGCGAAATCCCCATTTTTTAAAATAACGCGCCATGCTTTTCAGCTGCCAAAAAAATTGTTTTGGTTTTCGGTGTGCCTCTCTGTGCCAGGCGTGAAACACATGTACCTGCGGCAAATACACAACACGTCCCTTTTGTAATGCCTTTTGCGTGATATCGGCGTCTTCCACATACATAAAATAGCCCTCATCAAAGCCACCCATACTTAAAAACACCTCGGTTCGTATCACAAAAAAACAACCGCTACAAAACTCTATATCTTGTTGTTTGCTTAAATCCCTATCCAACATCAGATATCGCTGTTCGTGTTTTTTTAAAAAAGACAGGCCCAGTTGCCGCGCCAAAAGCGGCAATAAAGCAGGGCGACGTTTGGCTGTATACTGTGGCTCTCCGTTTGGAAACAATAAACGCGGCGACACCATCACTACATCGGGATGTGCGTCCATCCAGTTTGCCATTTCGGAAATAACCGCTGTGTCCATCACAATATCGGGGTTTACCACCGCGTGGTATTCGCTTTGCAGTTTTTTAAGCACTACGTTATGCCCTGCACCAAAACCTATGTTTTTTTCCTGCGGCAAAATCTGCACGTTTTTCGGCAGCGAAAGTTGCCTCAGCTCTTGCAAAGAACCGTCCGGCGAAGCGTTGTCTACAAGATATACTTGCAGCGCATCCCCTTCTGTGCTATACAAACTTTGCAAACACTTAGCCGTCTCCTGTGCACCACCATACTGCACAACACAGGCACTTAACCTATTTGTGCTCACTCGTTTTCGTCCTCTTCGTCGGCAAGGTTGGTTTCGCTCTCATCCCCTGTGGTTTCGCTCTCGTCCCCTGTGGTTTCGCTCTCGTCCTCTGTGGTTTCACTTTCGTCCTCTGTGGTGGTTTCGCTTTCAGTCTCTTCGGTGACTGCACTTTCGTCCTCTTGTGCGCCATCTGTGCCTGTTTGCAGGGCTGCGTCCACCTCTAGATCCGGCGGCGCCACATATACAATGGAAAGTTCATTATCTCCCGTGGCATTGCGCACCACTTCCAAAGCCCTTAAAATTTGAGCATCTGCCGTAAAATTCGGCAGAAACAAATTGATGTTTTGGTTGCCCTCTTCCACGGGCACTTCTATATCCGGCAACACACCCACCTCGTTAAACGGCTCTTCCATCCCGGTTAAAAGCTCTGCCGTTGTTATCGAAATGGCCGAACCATCGGTCAATTGCTGTGGTGCACTTTGCATCAGGCCATGCCCGGCACTCACTTCTCCCACCACGTCGCCACCACATAAATCACGAATGCCAAAGGCAAACAATTCGGCCGCCTCGGCCGTGTCTGCATTCACAATCACGGTCATCGGCAAATCCACTTGGGCCTCATCGTCTGAGGTGGCCAGCACACGGATGGTTCCATTTTTCGCCAAACTTTGTGCGATTGTGCCACGTGGCGCCAAATAATCTAGAGCATTGTACATCTCTTGAAAATTACCACCTTCGTTGCCGCGTACATCCAACACAAGGCCTTGCACATCATCCGCCATCGCCTGCAAAACGGCACCATTTAGCTCCACACTCGTATTTGTCTCGAAAGAACGTATTTGTATATAACCAAAGTCACCCACCAAACTGTACTCTACCGTGGGTACGGTGTAATTGGTGCGCTGCACCTCAAAAGTTTCATTTTCGTTTTGATCATACACACACTCTAAAACCAGCTCGCTGCCCTCGGCTCCTCGCAAAAGCCACTGTACATTTTCTACGCTTGTAATTGTTTTCGCATCCACATCGTCTATGGTTAAAATATATCCGCCGGCGCGCACACCTGCCCTAGCGGCCGGAGACTCCTCGTACACACGCTCTATAAAATACGAGCCGTCCGCACTGCGGGTCACTTCGATGCCCACATCCACCAGGGTTCCATTTTCGTAGTTTTGCCGCTGGGTGTATTGTTCTTCGGTATAGTATACAGCATATGGGTCGCCTGTGCCCAGCAGATACCCCTGCACGATTAAATCGCCCAACACTTCGTCGTCTATCGCGCCATAGTAGTTGTTTCGCGCATAGGTATCTACCTCCAAAAGCTTGCTATAGGTTGCCTGCTTTTGGGTTATGGATTGCACCGCACGGTTAAAATACTCTGTAGCCACAAGCCAAGTGATGGCAAATGTTACCGTAATGGCAATGAGGGTGATGGTGAGCGCCACACCTATGGTTACTTTTTTGGTCATTCATGCCTCCGTTTTATTCTTCACGGCAAACCCATGCCTACCGTCTTGTGCCGCTTAAAAAAGCGCACAAAAAACCGCCTTATACCAGCATCCACACAAGATTAGCCTTGTAGGTAATTTAAGGGATTTTGTCGCCCACCGTTTGCATGTACTTCAAAATGCAAATGAGGTCCGGTGGAGAACCCTGTGGAACCGATAAGGGCAATGGGCTGGCCGGTGGTCACCGCCGTTCCCACACCCACCAAATTTTGCGAATTGTGCGCATACAGCGTTTTCACGCCGTCGCCATGGTCTATCATCACATAATTTCCATAGCTGGAATGGCTGGCAGACACCACCACGATGCCATTGCCGGCCGCCAAAATTTGTTGGCCACTGCCCGCGCCAATATCCATGCCAAGGTGCCCATTTCCGTTTGGATCCGGTGCGCCAAAATGGCAGGTGATTCGATACGAGGATGGAACAGGCCATATAAACACACCACCCACATACTGGCTGCCGTCACCCGATGAAGACCCACTAACACTTTGTGTTGCCGCCAACATAGCTTGGTAGGCAATGCGCGCGGCCTCCACTTCATCCTCTTTGGCTTCATAGGCCACCTCGTGGGCGGCTGCTTCGGCCTCGGCCTGCGTGATCGCGGCATCTTGCGCGGCAATGTTGTTGGCAAGCACCTGTGCGTTGTTGGCAAGCTCTGCATAGGCATTTTCCAAATTGATAAGCATGGAATCTATCTCTGCTTGCTCGGCTTCCAAGGCTGCTTTTTGTTCGGAAAGTAAATTGAGTAAATCTGTGTCGTTTTGAGAGATGCGTTGCAAAGCATCCACCACCTGCAACAATTCCGAAAAGCTGTCCACGGTCAGCGCCCTAGACAGCACACTGGAATTATTCATCTGATAAATTGCCACAAGGCGTTGCTGAAACAGCTGGTCGTTTTCGTAAATCACCTGCCGTTTGGCCGCCACTTCTGCCTCTTTTTGCGCCAGCATAAGCTCGGTTTCGGCCAATTCTTGCTGGTTTAAAGCAATCATTTCCTCCACCACCGCTTGTTCTTGCTCCAATTGCAACACCACTTGCTCGGCCGCTTCGGCATTATCTTCCGCATTTTCTATCGCCTCGCCAATGCCGGCAAGTTCGTTTTTAAGGCGTTCATATTTTTCTGCCGCCGTCTCTGCATGCACCGGCACCGAAAGTGTTGCCCCCACAACCAAAGCACAAAAGACACTGCCAATGCGTAAGCGCCACGCTTTATGCTCGATATCTTTTTTTGAAAAGAGTCGTCTCATCTGTCTCTCCTTCTCCATACTACACCACCAACATAACAAGAAAACATGTCTTTTTTATGACATCATAGCTTTTTTATACTTTAAGATGCTTATGCACACTTGTTGCCGTACCAAAACCACCGATAAAGACCCCAAACACAGCAAAGCCACCCACCACAAAATACCAGATGTTTTGCAATGGATAGATATTGTCTATCAGGCTCATCACCCACACATTATACATTTCCAAAAGGTAGCTATAGGCAAAGAAATACCCCGCACACACAATGCCTGCGGCCAAAAGCCCCGCTATCAACCCCACTGTCATGCCCTCTACAAAAAATGGAAACCGTATAAAAGCGTTGGTGGCGCCCACATATTTCATAATGGAAATCTCTTTACGGCGCGCAAACACTGTAAGACGTATGGTGTTGCTGATGACAATGATAGACACCGTGCCCAGAACCAACACCAACCCAAGGCCCCCATATGTGACCGCATTGCTGATGGTGATGATAATGCCCGTTAAATCGCTCGGCACTTCGGTGAATTCCACACCCGGCAAGGCGGCCAATTCGGCGTTGGTTTGTTCTATAAAGTTCAAATCATCCACGGTGACCAAAAAACGCGCGGGGAAAATTTGCTCGTAATTGCTTAATAAATCCCCGTAATCTGCAAGCCAAGTTTGCACCTGCGCGAAAGCGTCATCTTTTGAGTTATACTGCACCTCTAATACATTGGACATGGCCGCAATTTGCTCGCTCATGGCGGCGGCCTGCTCGTCTGTCACCTCGGGCAGCAAATACACCACAATTTCGTTTTGCTCGGCCATATAGTTTACCAAACTATTGATGTTTATAAAAACCAATGTGGCAACACCTGTGATGATAAGACAGGCGGTTAGCACACCCACAGAGGCCAGTGTCATCAGGCGGTTGGCCGCAAGGCTTTTCCAGCCCTGTTTAACTAGATAACGTAGTGAAGAAAACCTCACAGCACTGCACCTCCCCTAGACATCACGGCGTCTTCCACCACTTCGCCGTGGTCTATGGTGATAACACGCTCTGAAAAACGCTGTGCCAATTCGTGCTCATGGGTAACCACCACCACCGTGGTGCCCACCATGTTAATGGCCTTCAGCAATTCCATAATTTCCACCGAAAGTTCCGGGTCTATATTTCCGGTGGGCTCGTCCGCTATAATGATGGGCGGTGAATGCACCAAGGCGCGCGCCAAGGCCACGCGCTGCTGTTCACCACCGCTTAATTCGCCCGGCAGGCTACGCGCCTTTCCGGCAAGACCCACAAGGTTTAGCACATAGGGAACGCGTTTTTTTACCTCTCGCTCCGGTATGTTGGTTACACGCATGGCAAAAGCCACGTTTTCAAAAGCTGTCATCGTGGGGATAAGACGAAAATCCTGGAACACAATGCCAAGCCCCCTGCGTAAGTAGGGGATTTCCCGTTGGCTCATTTTTGTCACGTCTTTTCCGTTCACCACCACTCGCCCGGTGGTGGGCACTTCTTCGCGCAGTATCAACTTTAAGAACGTGCTTTTTCCGGCACCGGAATGCCCCAAAACAAACACAAACTCGCCACGGCGAATTTCCAAATTCACATCTTGCAAGGCAGTAACCCCACCGGGATATACCTTTCCCACATGGGCCATGCTTATCATCACCGAAGGGTTGGATACAATTGGTTTTTTTGCCATTTGGGAATTCGCACTCCTATCTACATATAAAGATGAAGGACTGCCGCACAATACACGACAGCCCCATTTTACCATAAATATTTTGTTTTATCAATATCTTGCCGAGTTTGAATTTAGATACTTTTTCACCATTAAAGCCACTTTAAACACAATGGCATCGTCGAATTCGCGCAAATCCAAACCGGTTAATTTCTTTATTTTCTCCAAGCGGTATACCAAAGTGTTGCGGTGCACAAACAACCCACGGCTCGTCTCGCTTACATTCAAGTTGTTTTCAAAGAAACGTTGTATGGTAAACAAGGTCTCTTCGTCCAGCGAATCTATACCCCCTTGGCAAAACACTTCTTTTAAAAACATCTCACATAGGGTAGTGGGCAGTTGATAAATAAGGCGCGCTATGCCCAAGTGATTATAGCTGATGGTTTGCTCGTCTGTATCAAACACCTTGCCCACTTCCAAGGCAATTTGTGCTTCTTTAAAGCTAGCCGCTAAGTCTTTTATGTTCCCAATGGGCGTGCCAATGCCCACCACTGCTTTGATGTAATGCTCTCCATTTAAGGTATCCACAATAGAGGCCGCTAATTTTTTTACATCTTTTTCGTCAATCCCACGCCTAATTTCTTTCACCAGCACCGTGTCTGTTTCGCTTGAATTAAAAACAAAATCCTTTTGTTTGTCCGGAAACAGGCCGCTTACCACTTCAAAAGCCGAAACTTGGGTGCCTCCCACCACACGAACAAGCAATACTACGCGCACCACATCGGTGGCAAAACGCAATTCTCGTGCTTTGGCAAAAATATCCCCGGGCAGAATATTTTCTAGCACCACATTTTTTATAAAATTCGATTTATCAAATTTTTCGTCGTGATATTGCAATATATTTTGGAAACTGCAGGTCAAAAGCGCCAGTGTTTTGCTTGCATGTTCCCCTTCATCCCTTACAAAAACAGCAAACACATCCCCTTGCCCAGAGGCGAAGCGCTGATATAAAATCCCCTCTTTTGCACAGCTAAGCTCTTGGGTAACCAGCCATTCGCTTAGGCCCTCATGCACCTGCCCTATCATGGCCACTTCAGTGCTTGAAATGACAACACCCTCCCCGTTGATAATACCGGCTGTTATCTCTATCACATCTTTCATCTGATGTAAAACACCTTGAAACACTTTATTTGCCATTTCACTTTCCCCTTCCATTTCGCAAACCAATCCATCTTGTAGGGTTGAACAAAACTTATCATTTGTTAATATCTATTTTACACAATCAGATTGGCTTTTGCAACAGTATTGTACAAAAAACCCGCCTGTTTCTTGTGTATTTTTTCAAGGTTCTTTCTTTTTTTTGCTAAAACCCCTCGCTGTAGCAAGTTTTTCGTTTGTTCGGTTGTTATTTTTCATTTTTTTCGCCCATCTGTCTTGATATTTTTGCAAAGAAATTTCATCTTTCACTTCCAGGTCTCTCACGCCGGCCAAAGATTCCACATGATGGGTAAGTTCGTGTAGCAAAAGAGTTCGCAAACCCTCTTTTTGTTGTTCAACACTTTTGTTCGCATACACTTGCACAAAAGAACCATAAAAAATCTGTATATAGCGTCCCAGGCCATAAGGGTCATGATTATACTGCCCTAATGTATACAAATCGCCCTCTTTTGCATGAGTCGACAAACGAATACTTCTCAATAGCACCACACCACCATTTAGGCCCTCAAACAATTCTTGCGGAATGCTCTCGGCCACTTCATCAAGGTAGTGCCCAACCTCATCATAGCTAAGAACCGGTCTATCGGCTTCCATACAATTCTCCTCTTGGGGCATTTCACCCTGGCACTACATACGGGTTGGCACGGTTACTTTTAGCATTTTTAGGCCATTTGCCAACACTATTTGCACCGCCTTACACAACGAAATCCGCGCCTGTTGCAAACGTGGTTCTTCTTCTTTTATGCGGCATTCCGCATAAAAACGATGAAATGCCGTGGCTAGTTCTACTAAATATCGTGTGATGCGCGCGGGATCTGAATTATCGGCGCAGGCACAAATTTCTGCAGGGAAAGTCATCACCAAGCGCAAAAGGGCCTTTTCTTTGTCCCCTTGCAACAACACAGCGTTGCCAAAGGCCTCTTCCTCGTCATAATCCACCCCCACCTCTTGCAAAGTGCGCAAAATAGAACAAATACGCGCATGGGCATATTGCACATAGTATACAGGGTTGTCCGAATCTTCTTTTACCGCCAAATCCAAATCGAATTCTATCGCAGAGCCGGGCTCCCGCATGTTAAAGAAAAACCGTGCCGAATCAATGGGCACTTCCAAAAGCAAATCGGTTAAAGTGATGGCCTTGCCCGTGCGCTTGCTCATGCGCACCAGTTCCCCCTCGCGCACCAAACGCACAAATTGCATCAATACAATTTCCAGGCGGCTGCTGTCATACCCCAAAGCTTCCATGGCACCTTTCATACGTGCCACATGGCCATGATGATCGGCCCCCCAAACGTCGATAAGCCGTGTAAAGCCACGCTCAAATTTGTCGGCATGATAAGCGATATCTGCCGCAAAATAGGTGGGTATGCCATTTGCGCGCACAAGCACCTCGTCTTTTTCGCCACCAAACTCGGTGGCTTTATACCAAAGCGCGCCCTCTTTTTCGTAGGCCATCCCTCGTTCTTGTAAGGATTGTACCACACGCTCCACCGCCCCGCTTTCGTGCAGGGAGGACTCTCTAAACCATACGTCATATTGCACGCGATATTTGGCGAGGTCGGTTTGCAAGCCCTCTATGTTTTTGGGCAAAGCATAGGCCACCAATGCCTCGCGACGTGCCTCTTCGTCCACATCACGCAAAGCCTCGCCATGCATATCATAATATTCTTTGGCCCTCTCGCGAATATCGTCGCCTTGATAACCATCTTCGGGAAAAGGCACAGCCTCCTCGCCCAACAACAACTGCCTATATCTCGCCGATAAGCTGGCCCCAAATTTTTGCACTTGGTTGCCCGCGTCGTTGATGTAAAACTCTCGGCACACTTCATGCCCGGCCATCGCCAAAGCTTCGGCCAAGCCATCGCCCAAAGCAGCGCCTCTGGCGTTGCCCAAGTGCATGGGCCCGGTGGGATTGGCAGACACAAATTCAACATTTACACGTTCTTTTTTCTGTGACTCACTGCAGCCATATTCGGCCCCATTCAAGCAGGCCGCCATCAACACCGAAGCGCCCCACCCCTCTTGCAAAAACAGATTGATAAAACCGGGCCCTGCCACCTCTGCCTTTTGAAATATCCCCTCTTTGGGCATGTGTTCCACAATGCTTTGTGCAATTTTACGTGGTGCCAAACGAAAGGCCTTGGCCGATACCATGGCCAAATTGGTGGCAAAATCGCCATGGCTTGCATCGTTGGGCACCTCTACCACATAATCCGGCAAAGACACATCCGCAAGCTCGCCCGCCTGCACAGCCTGTTGCACCGCTTGCTCCAGCAGGGCTTTTGCCTCATCCTTGTAGCCCTTTAACAAATCTATATGGCGAAAAGCCTCTGCTCTTTTTATGTGAAAATCGGGCTGCTTACTGTCGAAAATCTCATTGTAGACGAACATCAATTGGCCTCCTGAACCGTAATTTTTACCGTATTATGCGAAAGATGAGCATCGCCTGTATCCAAACTGTAGCTAAAGGTGACATCGCCGCCTTGCATGGTTAAATGACTTACAATTTCGTCGGCCGCCACACCCAAATTCATGGATCCTGCCCCGCTTTCGTAATGGCATACATGGCGTTTTCCACGCTCGATAACCAATTGACTTGGCATGGTACCATGCCGCAGCATAGAAACTTTTTCGTTGTTGTCCACTTGCACGGTGGTTACATTGCCGGCATAGCCTGTGGCCGATGTCTCCTCGTAGATGATAAAATAGCTGCCATTTTTATAAACAAAATTTCCCCTGGTGGTCAAGTTCACAGTGTCTATGTCCCCGGACAAATTCATTTTTCCCTCAATTTTAATCCAAAAATTATCTGTCATATTCCCTTCTCCTTTCGGCGCAACATAGCGTCTAAGCAATAGCGTTCTATCTCTATAATTTCCGCTTCTACTTTTCTGTCTTCCTGCAAGAATACCGAAGCCAATGTCGCAAAGCGCTCCGGGTCGTCGCTGACATAATAACGCACAGCACCGCCACTTTCCCGTTTGTTTATCATCCCCTTATCTTTCATATGTTCCTGCACGGCCAAAGCCGCTTCACATCCGGGGTCTATAAGGCACACACTTGAACCAAACTGCTTTTGCAACATATCAAACAGCAAGGGGTAATGGGTGCACCCCAATATCACCACATCTACCTCGGCTTTTTTTATGGCACCCAGATACTCTTGCGCCGCCAAATTTGCCATAGCATCGTCCCGCGCAAAATGCCCATTTTCCACAAGGGGCACAAACAAGGGACAGGCCGCCGCCACGGTTTGTACTTTAGCGTTCAACGCGGCCAGCTCACGCTGATAACTACCAGAACGTATGGTTGCCTCTGTCCCAAGCACACCGATGCGCCCCGTTTTGCTTTTTTGCACGGCCGCTTTGGCAGCCGCTTGCACCACCCCTGTATAGCCCACGGGCAAGGCACCGCCCTCTTCATTGGAAAGCGTGCTGCTTACGGTACCACAAGCCGCTATGATGGTTTTAACTTTTTGCGACAGCAAAAACGCCAAATCTTGCCTTGCATATTTTAAAATGGTGTCTCGTCCACGTGTTCCATAAGGCACACGTCCCGTATCTCCAAAATATATAATATCTTCCCCCGGCAGTAATTTCCTAAGCTCGCGCACGGCGGTAAGCCCGCCCAGCCCAGAATCAAACACGCCAATGGGTGCTTTTTCCTCCAAACCCATTTTAGCCCTCCGCCTGTTCCAGTGCCTGTTGCACCAAACTGTGGCAAAGCTCTGAAAAAGAAAGTCCACTATACTCCATCAACTTTGGATACATGCTGATGGTCGTAAAGCCCGGCATAGTATTGATTTCGTTTAAAAAAACACGCCCCGTTCCACGCTCTACAAAAAAATCCACACGTGCAAGGCCCGTGCAACCCATGGCACGATAGGCTTTTTTGGCTAGCGCCTGCACTTCCCTGCTTTTTTCTTCGCTTAGCTGCGCCGGTATCAACAATTTGCTGGCGTCACCGCTTTTGTATTTTGCCTCATAATCATAGCTTTCGTTACAACTGCGAATTTCACCCGGCACCGTCACCAAAGGAGCCTCGTCGCCCAAAACGGCGCATTCCACTTCTTGGCCATCCACCGCCTGTTCAAAAAGCAGCACCTTGTCGTGCGCACTGGCCACTTTTATGGCCGTTTGTAACTCCTGCGGCGTTTTTGCCTTGCTTATGCCCACGCTGGATCCCCCCACCGAGGGCTTAACAAACAGCGGAAACTGTAGTTTTTTTTGAATTTCTACCAATGCACTTGCAGAATCTTTAATGTCTCTGCGCAGCATCGACACCCACGGCGTGTGTTCGATGCCTGCCGCCTCAAATAAACGAATGGCTGTAACTTTATCCATACATGTGGCACTGCACAGCACATCACAACCCACATAGGGAATGCCTGCCAGCTCCAATAGCCCCTGCACGGTTCCGTCCTCGCCGTTGCGTCCATGCAAAGCAGGCAACACAACATCCAGCTTGATAATGTCTAAAACATCTTCATGGCATACCAAAAGACCGTGGGTTACTCTGTCTGGCGAAAGCACCGCCGGCACATTGTCCGGATGCTTATCCCACTGTGCACTGCGCATTTCTGCCGTGCCACCCGGATACAAAAGCCACCGTCCCTTTTTGGTAATGCCGATTTTGTAGACCTCGTAAAACTCTTCGCTGAGGTGCTCTGCCATGGCAGCACCAGAAATACAGGATATTTCATGCTCGGAAGAAACGCCGCCAAACAAAACAGCCACTTTTGTTTTTGACATAATGTCCCCTTTCCGACGCTATTCGCCAAAGCAATTTTACAATATCATCCTGCCGGGAGCTATTGACAAACAAAGGCTTTACAAAAACCAGAGAAATCTTTATGATGTTGACTTTGTCAGCCGCTCCGATTCACGCACCCACCCAAATCTACTCGCGTATGCGTTTTGCGCCCAAATACCCAATTCCAATTGCCTGTGGCCCTGTATTGGTGGCCACTGCCGCGCCTAAATTCGCAAGACATAACGGCTTTTTTTTAAATGCTTTTTCACAGGCTGCTGCCATCTCTTCCATGATGGCCTCATCGGTTCCCGCTATGATATAGTCCGACCCATGCTCGCAGTGCTCGCGCATATACTCCACCATGGCTGGCACCACTTGTTTATCTCCGCGCACCTTTTTTTGCACACAACTTTCCCCATCAATCAAGGTGAATACAGGACGTAAACCCAGCAGTTCCCCCGCAAAAGCCGCCGCCGCATTCACGCGACCACTCTTTTTTAGAAAGCGCAAGCTATAGGCCCCCAGCACCACTTCCATGCGCGCATACACATCGTTTAGCCACTGCACCACATCGCACATTTCAGCACCATTTTGCAATTTAAACGCCGCTTGTGCCACATACCAACCAAACGGCATGGAATAGGTGTGACTATCCACCAACCATATCTCCATTTTGCTGGCTTCGCACTCTTCGCGAAACTCTTTCATCGCCATTTGTGCCGCATAATAAGTATTGGACCCGGTTGAATTGATGCTGACATACAACACTTGTTCTATGCCCTGCTCGTTATATTCTTTAAATTTTTCTAAAAACCGCAAAGAGGTTATGTGCGCGGTGGTTGGAAAACCCTCGCATGTCTCCAGCATTTTATAGTATTCGTTTGATGTAAAGTCCACACGTTCCCAATAACTTTTGCCATCCAGTGTGATTTGAAACGGCAAAATATCCACACCGCTTTCTTTTTCAAGCTCCGGTGTCAAATCGCAAGCAGAATCGGTTAACACTGCAAATTTTCTTTTCTTCATCTTCTCACAGGCTCTCTCTTTTGTCCCCTGTTTAGTCTTTTGCATCTACCAATAGTCCTCCCCTTATTTCCATACCGCTAAATTCCCATTGACGCAAAACCTCATAGGCACCCACCGCCACCGCATTGGAAAGATTTAAACTGCGCAAATTGCTACGCATGGGCAAGCGCACACAATTTGCTTGTTGCGCTTGCAACAAGGCCATAGGTAGGCCGGCATCTTCGCGTCCAAACACAAGACAACACGATTTTGGATACTGCACTTGTGCATAATTACGCCCCGCCTTTGTGGTGAAAAAAAAACACGGCCCCGGCGCTTGGCTTAAAAAACTTTGGAAATCTTCATGGTAGCGAATGTCCAGTTGGTTCCAATAATCCAGCCCCGCGCGCTTAAGTTTTGCATCTGTCACAGTAAACCCCATAGGCTTTACCAAATGCAACACCGCACCCGTGCACGCACAAGTGCGTGCAATATTCCCTGTGTTCTGCGGAATTTGAGGCTCCACAAGCACAATATGCAAAGGTAGGGGTTTATTATTTTCTTCCATTTTCAACACCCCTTATAAACCATTTCGCCCAGCCTCCATAGGAAGGGTTCATACCAAATGCCTTGTCGTATGGCACCCTTCCCCTGCAAAGTGGCACACAAAGCCTTTGTGATGAAATCGGCTGCCGTTTGCGCCGCATTTTGCAAAGTGAAACCCTGCAAAAGCAAGGCCGTTACCGCCGAAGCGAACAAATCACCCGTGCCGGGAAAATTTGCATCTTGACGCTCCAGTTCCAACACAAATGCCTCATTCTGCCCGGCTTCTTGCCCAAAAACGGCCAATTGACGGTTTGTTTTTGGCACACCGGTAACCAACACCGAAACACCTTGTTTTGCCCAGCCGGCCAAATTGTTTTGCACGTCGCTCTGCTTCCAATTTTTGGGATCCTCCCCCACCATCAATGCACTTTCGGTCAGGTTTGGCGTAATCAAATTGGCCGCACTGCAAAGCGCCCTCATACTTTGCACGGTTTCTTTTGTAATGCCGGCATATAAGGTGCCATCGTCACCCACAGCGGGGTCTACCACCACAAAACTATTCGTATAACATTCCATTGCCCTTTGTGCCAAACGAAATTGCTCGGGGCTGTTCATATACCCAACATAAATGGCATCAAACTCTGTGCCTTGTGCTGCAATATGTTCTAAAGCCGGCAAACCAAACTGAGCCAAATCTAAAATTTGTACATTATCAAAACCGCCTGTGTGCGTGGATAGCACCGAGGCCGGAAAAGGGCAACACTGCACCCCGCAAGCACCCAACACAGTGGGCACACAGGCAAGGCTTGCCCTGCCCACAATGGAAAGATCCATAAGACATAGTACACGCTTTGGTCTTTCCATGCCCTTCTCCCCTCTTGCACCTTAATTTGGCCGGTATCTTCACCCATTCTAATTATACCCTTTGTAGCAGGCAAATTCAAGCGCAACGCTTGGAAGGTTTTAAAAAAACAAGTTTACAAAAAGCAGGCACATGCTATTGGATAGCTGTGCCCGCCTTAATTAAACCATCATCTTAACCACTGCCCTTAATTTTTTTACAAGGTGTTTTTCGCAAATCAGTTTCAAACCAAAAGCGTGCACCCTCATTGGGCCTACTGTCTACACCATAGGAAAAACCGCTGGCCGTAAAAATAGCTTTTGTGATAGAAAGGCCAAGCCCTGTACCGGGTTTGCCCGCATCTTCCCTGCTGCGATAGTACTTATCAAACAGGTATGGCAAATCTTTTTCGCTGATTCCCTTACCATGGTCTATCACTTCCACCCTAGCGCGATTGTCTTGTATCCTAAACACACGCAAGCCGATGTATCCGTCTTCGCCCACATGCTTTAAGGCGTTGCCCAATAAATTATGCAAAGCTCGTTGCAGCAAATCCGGATCCGCCATTATATCCAAGGGCTCCTCGCCCTCAAACACAAAGTGATAGTTTTCCGTTTCACCGGCCGCCTCGTAACGCTCGCCCACCTCTTCGCACAGTTGGGTCAAGTCGAAACAAACCGGTGTATATTTTTCCACCCCACTCGACATGCGAGACAACTCCAGCACATTGTTAACCAAGGCACTTAAACGGTTGCTTTCCTCCACAATCACATTCAGCTGCTCTGTTCTCTTTTTGGGGTTATCACCGGTTAAGTCTCTCAATGTTTCTGCATATCCTTTAATAAGCGTTAACGGGGTGCGCAAATCATGGCTTACATTGGCATATAAATCTCGCTGCAGTTCGTAGGCATGTTGCACCTCTTCGGCCATGTGGTTGAAATCGGTGGATAGATGGGAAATCTCATCACTGCCCTTCACTTGCACGCGTGCGTCGTAATTGCCTTTTGTAATCTCTTTGGTGGCTGCCGACAGCCTACGCAAGGATTTTGTAAACCAGAAGCTGAACACCCATGCCAACAACACAGACACCGCTATCACTAAAATACCCACAAAGAACATCAGTTCTCTCAGCACGGTAGTTGCCTGCGGCACGCGTTCCATCCCTGCCGAAAGCACCACGGCAACTTCGGCATTCTGGGTGGTTTGCCCCATCACCATTTGCATGTCCACCATCGCATCACACGTTCCGTTTACAAAAACCTCCTCGCGCACAGAACGTGCCAAATCACCATTGGGCCCTGTTGTTTCGCCCAGCATGCCACTTGTGTTATGCAAAGCGCAAACAGACGATAAGTTTTCTTGTATAAAAATATTATCTAAACTTTGGTCTGAAATATCTATGCAAACATCGTCAATATTTAAATTGCCCCGTTCGATTTCGGCATTGAGTAGCGCAACACATTCCAGCGACAAACTTTTTACAATTCCGTTCTCGGTCAAGTAATAACCCGTGAGAGGCACACCCTCGTCCACGGCGACATCCAGCACGGAAACAAATTTTTTCAGGTTCGTTTGCAACTCTCTGCGAATGGAAAGATTATACATTGGTTCCAACAGTTGTACAGCAAACACCCAAAACAAACCGATAAGCATCAAACTTACCAGCACCACAAAAAGTGTTAATTTTCGCTGTATACTGCCCGAAAACCAAGATGTCAATTGAAGCGGTTTCCTCAAACTTTTGCCTCCGGGTCGAATTTATAGCCCACACCCCATACGGTTACAATATAGCTGCGATAAGCCCCCATATGGCTCCGTAGCATTTTTACATGGGTATCCACCGTGCGGTCCTCGCCGATATAATCGTAATTCCACACCTTTTGCAATATTTTTTCGCGCGAAAGTGCAATGCCACGATTGGCCGCCAAAAACACCAATAAGTCAAACTCTTTTGGTGTTAATTCGGCTATCTCGCCATCAATTTTCACTGTGTGGGAAACCGTGTCCACGGCAAGCCCTCCAAACACATAGCTCTCGCCGTCCACTTTCTCTTTGGGCAAAGTGCGTGCCAGCACCGCTTTCACACGTGCCACAAGCTCCCTTGGCGAAAAGGGCTTCACCACATAATCGTCTGCACCCGCTTCCAACCCTGCCACACGATCGTATTCCTCGCCACGGGCGGTAAGCATTATCACCGGCACATCTACTTTTCTTTGACGCATCTCGCGCAATACGCTCATTCCATCTAAAAACGGCATCATAATGTCCAGTAAAACAAGGTCTATTCCGCCATTTTGTACATCGGCAAGCGCTGCTGAGCCGTCGGCTGCCTGCTCCACCTGATATCCCTCATGGGTCAGATGCTCGCAAATCAACTCGCGAATACGGGGTTCATCGTCTACAACTAAAATTTTAATCATATTGTTCACCTTTGCATGATTTTGTGGCCAAGATGCAAAATCACGATGTTACAAAACACCTTTCGCACACAAAGCCTTGGTTCTCTTTTTGTGTGGTGCATTTTATTATAGCATAACAAGGGGGTATGTTGTAAATGTGAAAACCGACGAATTTTGGCGAACCCACGAAATTATATCTTCTTATGCCAAGAGTGTGCCGCCCACTGTTGAAACCCTGCGAAAAACACGCTATACTAAGAAGCACTCACATTCTCATAAAAGGGGGTCTTCCCTTGTCGCTTCTCACCATACTCATGTGTTTTTGTGCAATCGCCTTGCTACTTATTTTTTTCTTGCTCCCCGCCGAAAGCACTAAGGAACAGCGAAAACCTTTTCAAGGCTCTCACATTGCGCACCGTGGCCTTTATAAAAAAGACCAGTCCGTCCCCGAAAACAGCCTGGCTGCTTTTACGGCCGCCATAGATGCCGGCTATGCCATTGAAATGGATTTGCAGCTTTCGGCCGACGACGAGGTTTTGGTGTTTCATGACACAAGTTTAGAGCGCGCTTGCAAAACACCGGGCAAATTAGAGGAGAAAACATCCGAAGAATGTCAAGCGTTGCGCCTGTTTGATAGCGAGCAAAAAATCCCCACTTTGCGGGAAGTGCTAAACCTGGTTAACCAGAAAGTGCCCCTGCTTTTAGAGCTAAAGCCCGGTCGTGATTATAAAAAACTATGCGAGAACACTTGGCGCATTTTGCGCCTTTACGACGGCGATATCGCCATAGAAAGTTTTGATCCCCGCATTGTCCGTTGGTTTAAAAAAAACGCCCCCGGTGTCTTGCGCGGGCAGTTAAGCGCCCCCATGAAAACCTTGGGCTATAGTTTGCAAGGCTTTTCTGTTTCTTTTTTGTTCACCAACTGTATCGGACGCCCACATTTTATTGCCTACCAAATCGGCCCACGGCCTCCCACTGTTTTTATTGTTGCGCTTATTTGTATGCGTGTGGTTTGGACGGTAACCCCAGCAGATGCGCACGATTTTTTACAGCAGACGAATGACGCCATCATTTTTGAATTTTACGAGCCGGAACCTTACTTTTTCGAATTGAACTAAATATCTCATTTAAAAATCTCTTAAAACAGGCCAAAAAGCCTATTTTAAGAGATTTTTTCTCAAGTCATATTGCGGCAAAATCGAATGAATCCCTGTGGGGTTCATTCGGCAGGTATCAACTTGCAACTATCGGCACCTTATCCGCCTCTTATTCATCACACTTGTGACAATCACAGGTGTCGATTTCCCATTCGATTTTTTCCCCGCAATCCGGGCAAATGATATCGCCGTTGCGAAGAATTTCCTCATCTAAAACCACAACTTCTTGGCAGTTGGGGCAGCAAATCTCGTGAATACCATCTAAAAGCATGTCACCGGCTGCACCATACAGTTCGCTCTCTACCATGCCCAAATCTTCGTCCAATTCCTCAAAAGCCTCGTACAAATTAGAAAGGTCTGTGCCTATATCTTCCACATCGGCAGCCATTTCCGATACAAGCTCCAGCAACTCTTTAATGATGCGTGCTTCCTTTTTGTCTGCATCCAATTCCAATCCTTCTGTCAGGCCTTTAATATAGGCCGCTTTTTCTGTTAAATTCATACGCCTCTCCTCATTGTGTTTATTTTTTTGCCAAAGCTGTGTCATCACCACAAGCTTTCTATCCTTTAGGCACGCTCCATATATTCTCCTGTGCGTGTGTCAATGCGGATAGATTCGCCTTCGTTGATAAACAGCGGCACACGCACTTCTGCCCCTGTCTCCAAGGTGGCCGGTTTTAACGTATTTGTGGCCGTGTTGCCCTTCATGCCAGGCTCGGTTTGGGTGATTTGCAGCACCACAAAATTGGGTACGTCCACGCCAAACACGTTGCCTTTATAGCTAAGAACCAACACATTTTCATTCTCTTTCACAAATTTAAAAGCATCCGACAAATCGCTTTTGTTTAGCGGAATTTGCTCGTAGCTCTCTGTATCCATAAAATAGTACAAGCCACTGTCTTCATATAAATACTGCATTTCGCGCCGCTCTATTTGTGCCGCAGGAAATTTGTCTGACGGGTTATACGTGGTTTCGGTGACGGCACCGGTCATCACGTTTTTTGTTTTGGTACGCACAAACGCAGAGCCCTTTCCCGGTTTCACATGTTGAAACTCTATCACCTGCAAAACCTGACCCTCTTGCTCGAATGTGGCCCCATTGCGAAAATCGCCGGCAGATATCATTTTCATACCTCCAAAAGTGGCGGAATGCCACTGTCTATTCTGGTTCTCTTTTTATTTTATCCGATACGTACATCATTTTCAAGAACTTTCCAAAACCTTAGCCTTTTAAAACCCATGATTTGCTACAACATCAATAGTTCTTTGGGGCTTTTTGCTAGCACCTCGCACCCCTCATCCTGTATCACTACTGTGTCTTCTATCCGGCAACCAAATTTTTTAGGCAGATAGATGCCGGGTTCTACACTCATCACCATGCCCGGCAGCAATTTCTCTTTACAAAGCGGCGAAAGCCTTGGTTCTTCATGGATTTCTATACCCATAGCATGGCCAAGACCGTGCCCAAAGTTGCTGCCATAACCGGCTTTGTCAATTAAATCCCGCGCCACTTTATCCACCTCGCTGCATAGCAAGCCGCCAGCTAGCACATCGAGAGCCGCACACTGGGCTTGCAGCACCGTTTTGTAAATGTGCTGCTGCTCTTCACAAGGCGTGCCCAAAGCCACCGTGCGCGTCATATCACAACAATAACCGCCATAGCGCGCGCCAAAATCCATTGTGATGAAATCACCATTTTTTAAACGCGTTTCGCCCGGCCTTCCATGTGGCAAGGAAGTGTTTGCCCCGCTTAGGAAAATGGTGTCGAACGCCACCTGTTCTGCGCCGTTTGCACGCAAGTAACGTTCCATTTCCAGCATCAAGTCCACCTCGCGCGCACCTTGCACAATGTGTGGCAAGATATGCCGAAAACAGTCGTCTGTGATGGCTTGCGCACTGCGTATGCGTCGCAATTCCTCTGCATCCTTTACAGCACGCAGGTGCCGCACCGCTTCACTGAGTGTTTTGCCGGCATCCCAAACAAAATCCGGCAGTTGTTCTTTCAGCGCCTCGTACTGCCTCAGGCTTTGCTCTTGCTCTATATACACATTTTTGACATCTGCTTTTTTCAAAACTTCGCCCAGCTGTGTATACAGTTTGTTTTGCAGCACCACTTGCGCGGTTTGCACTTGTCGGTTTGCGCTTTCTATGTAACGAGAATCAACAAAAAAATAGCATGCATTTGGCAAAATAAGTAAAGTGCCTGCATCATGCGAATCAAAATCCAACAAGTAAAAACGGTTGCCGGTGCTTTGAATTAATGCCGCTTCAAAATCGTTTGGCAAACCGTGCAACAATTTTTCTATACGCGCTTGCCCCATATTCGCACCTCTTACCCGCCTCTATTTTTGGTTTATTTGCCGTTCATGGCAAATCGCCGCCATAGCATAACACCTATACACCACATCGCAAACTAATATAACTTGCCTCCGTTGCGAAAATATTTTGCCAAAAACGGAATTTCCAATTTCCTTTTCAGCAAAATGCTCCATTTCACATCGTTCGCCAAGGGTTTTACTAAAAAAACTTTCACCCCCGCAAAACGCCCGGCCAAACCATCGGTGAAAATTTGATCGCCCACTAGGGCAATTTTATTTCTTGGCAAATTCAAACGGCGTTTGGCCTCGAAAAACCACCGCGGAGAAGGCTTGCAACAAAAGCTTACACATGGCAATTGCAATTTTTTTGCAAAAGGTTCCACGCGTTTAGGCAGATTATTGCTTGCCAGCATCAATTGAATGCCGGCCTTTTGCATCGTCTGCAACCACTGTGTTATTTCCTCGCTCACATGTTGGCTGTCATGTTCGGTAAGCGTGTTGTCCACATCCAGCACCAGGGCTTCAATTCCCATTTCGCAAAGAAATTCCGCCTGTATATGGGTTACATCTCGAAAATAAAAGTCTGGTGTTAACACGCGCAAAATATTCCCTCCCATGCCTTTCAACAAAATGGGCGGACTCCGATGGAGCCCGCCTAGGTATTGCTTTTTGCCCTGCGCAACCAAGTTATTTAAACTTGCGTTTGCGGGCGGCTTCAGACTTTTTCTTGCGTTTTACCGACGGTTTTTCATAGGCTTCGCGTTTGCGAACCTCTGCTAGAACGCCTGATTTTGCACAAGAACGCTTAAAACGGCGCAATGCGCTGTCTAGCGATTCATTGTCTTTCACTCTAATTTCCGACACCTTTGTCCCTCCCTAATGCCAAAAGCAGGAGTAGGAGGCCACATGTGGCCTCTGCATCGTAAATAAACCCCTATGCTCTGGGTGTATATTTTCAATGCATAGCTATTATACACTGCTTTTGGGAACAGTGTCAAGTCAACATCGTCATAAATTATGCTAAATTCATCTAAATCACTCTACATATTTAGCGCAAATGTTTCGCGTTTGCTTATTATTTTACAGGGTCCGCTGTTTTCTGTGCTACAAAAATTCACATAAGTATCATTTGATTTTGCCTCATATTTAATATATAATTAAGTATAGATATATTACTCGCTTTATTGTGCTTCGTTCGCTTTCGATACACACCTTGAAAAGGGGGAAGAAAATGCAAACCGTGTGGATTGTATGGCTTAGTTTGATTGTTCTTTTTGTCGCCATCGAAATGAGCACAAGTGTTTTGGTAAGCATTTGGTTTTGTGCCGGTTCGCTAGCCTCCTTGTTGTTTTCTCTATTTTTGCCAAATGCTTATTTTGTGCAGATTTTGATATTTGCTCTTGTCAGTATACTATGCCTTGTCCTTTTGCGCCCTACCGTGCGTGCGCGCGCCACACAGCCGCGCACACCCACCAATGCCGACGCCAACGTAGGCAAAGTAGCCCAGGTGATTGTAGAAATCCGTCCTGACCAACATGGGCGTGTGCATCTGGATGGCCTGGATTGGTCTGCCAGTTCCGATGATGTCATCAATGTTGGCAGTCACTGCCGTGTGGTGGCTTTGGATGGTGTTCGGCTTGTGGTGATACCTCTTCACTAGCACTTTGCTTCATCTTTTTGGTTCTTGCCATGTTTTTAAATTATATGCGGAGGGCTTATTATGTATATTATCATCGCTGTTTTGATTGTATTGGCCTTGATTGTGTTGTTTACCAATGTGAAAATTGTGCCTCAATCAAAATGTTATGTTGTAGAACGCATGGGTGTTTACGCCAGCACGTGGCAGGCCGGTTTGCATGTTAAGATACCTTTTTTAGACAGGGTGGCCAAAAAAGTTTCCCTCAAAGAACAAGTGGTAGATTTTCGCCCTCAACCGGTTATCACTCGCGACAATGTAACCATGCAAATTGACACGGTTGTTTTTTTTCAAGTCACAGATGCCAAACTATACACCTACGGTGTTGAGTTGCCTTTGGCTGCCATAGAAAACCTTTCCGCCACCACCTTGCGCAACATCATCGGCGAAATGGAGCTAGACCACACCCTGACAAGCCGCGATGTTATCAACACCAAAATCACAGCCACCTTAGACGAAGCCACAGACAAATGGGGCATCAAGGTGAACCGTGTAGAACTAAAGAATATTTTACCGCCCGCTGAAATACAAGATGCTATGGAAAAACAAATGAAGGCAGAACGACAACGCCGCGAATCTATTTTGCGTGCCGAAGGCGAAAAGCACAGTGCCATTTTGGTGGCGGAAGGCGAAAAAGAAAGTGCCATTTTGCGCGCAGACGCCGTGCGTGAGCAACGCATACGCGAAGCAGACGGCGAGGCACAGGCCATTTTAAGTGTGCAACGTGCCACAGCCGATGCCATACGTCTACTTAACGATGCCCATATCTCGCCGGATGTTTTAAAACTTAAAAGTTTAGAGGCCTTGCAATATGTTGCCGACGGCCAGGCCACCAAGCTAATCATCCCCAGTGAAATACAAAATTTAGCCGGCCTGGTGGGCAGCCTAAACGAAATAACAAAAGACGACAAACCTTCTTCTTAAAAATAAATTTTTCTTAGCACTAATTTTAAAAACTTTTTAGTCGATATTGTTATTAGAGACACTTTGCCTCTTCTTGAGAGAAAGGACGTGGAACAGATGACCGTTGGTATGGAAAGTTATCTAACCTCATATTTAAGCCCGTATTCTGTGGGTGGTGGGTCTACCACAAGCACCTCTTCTATTTTTGACTACGCCGCTGCACAGCGCACGGCTGCCCAAGATGCGGCAGATCTACAAAGTGAATACACAAAGAACAAAGAATCGGTTAGTACATTAACCAAAGACACCGCTAATTTTTTAGACTCTTACACGAAAAGTTTAAGTGAATTATCGCAAGCCGCCAATTCCCTGCGCCTTGACAACCTCGATGATACACTATACGACCAAAACGGCCAAATCACCGAAGAAAGCGTTAAAAACACGGTGGACGCCACACAAGATTTTGTAGACCAGTACAACAGCACCTTAAAACTGCTGAACGACAACGCGGATCGTGGACCCGGTGTGATGAAGCAACTGGCCCGCATGGTGCAAGATCCTGCACCGGAAAGTAGCATGGATATGATAGGCCTTTCCATGAATGACGACGGCACTTTACAATTGGACCAGGAAAAAATGACAACGGCGCTTAAAGACTCTTCTGCCGGCAGCCAAAAGCTGTATCGTGATATTTTAGGTGGTTTTGGCGGCGTTGCCGACACCACTTATAAATACGCACAATACGGTCTGAACACCTCGGCAAGAGATCTTGTAATGAACGATCTCTCTAATATTAAATCCGTGGAAAACGAAAACCCATTTGTTGAATTGTACGATTCGTTCCGTAGCAGTGCTTATAGCATGAACAACATGGCCGTCGGCGCCATGATGAACTTGCTTGTTTAACACAAACCACAGTACAATACGAATGTTCTACTAAAATGCTTTTCTTTAAATTCCATTTGTAACATAATGCCTGCTGAATAAACCCATGCAGAGTTTATTCAGCCCCACCGCAAAATGCGGTGGCCATAAAAGTGCTCAAAAAA
>CAYJIR010000009.1:12551-67923 GCA_964370295.1 uncultured Oscillospiraceae bacterium | reverse complement strand
TGGTTTGCCGTATAAAGTAAATCATACAGCATATGAATGATATTTGTTACTTAATGCCCACTGAACAAACAAAAAAGACATATACATATTTTAAAATGAAATTTTTTGTTTGGAAAAGTGCAAAGGTTTTTCTATTTTCACACAGAAACCTTGCACTTTTGTTTTCGTCTTTTCATTTTAGGGACGAAAACACAGTGGAAAGCATCAAGGTATGCCCCATAAAAGAGCTTTTCTGAGCACTTTTATGGCCACCGCATTTTGCGGTGGGGCTGAATAAGCACCCGCAGGGGTTTATTCAGCAGGCGTTACTTACGGTTTGCAACATCTTCAAAGGCATCAATCAGCTGCTGGTAGCCTGTGCAACGGCAGAGGTTGCCGCTGATGGCCACCTTGATCTCCTCGCGTGTGGGGTGTGGGTTTTTGTCCATCAATGCCTTGGCACTCATAATAAAACCGGGGGTGCAAAAACCACATTGTAAGGCATGATGGTCTAGTACAGCCTGTTGCAAGGGATGCAAAATATCATCGTTTGCAAGTCCTTCTATGGTGGTTACATTTTTGTCTGCCACACTGGCTGCTAATACCATGCAAGAATCCATGGCTTCACCGTCTATAATCACGGTACAGGCACCACATTCGCCCACACCACAGCCTTCTTTGGTGCCGGTGAGCTGAAGTTCATCGCGTAAAACATCTAACAAACGGGCTCCGGGGTTGATATCTATTTCGGTTTTCTCTCCGTTTAATGTGAACTGTAAATTGAATTTTTCCATGGATTATCCCTCCTCACTTTTCCAAGATAGGCCACATGCATCACAGAGTGCGCGCTCACTCATGGCCTCTACAGCGGGCTCTTTGTACTCGGTGCTCCAGCGGCGTCCTGTGCACTCTATCATGTAGGCGGATACCATTTTTCCGCACTCGGCAAACAAAGAAGCGCTGGGTGTTTTGCCAAGCAAAAACTGTTCGGCTTTTTCAACGCGCTGTGGAGTGGCAAACACACAGCCGGGAACAAGACGTGCTTCGGCAATGGTACCATCATCGGCAAGGCGTACGGCCGCTGCAGCATTCATGCGCGAAATGGCCAGTGCTTTGCGTCGTCCCAATTTGCTAAAGGCTGTTTTAAAATTGTCGATACGATCGAACTCAATACGAGAGACCATCTCGTCTGCGGCTAAATTTAACCGGCCGGCGCCTTCGTAGGCGTCTTTTACTAAAATGAGTCGTTCTCCCTTGTTGCTTACAACTACAAGGCGTGCGTCAAGGGCCACAAATGGCGAGAGGGAATCGGCGGCGGGGGAACCGTTGCAGATATTGCCGCCTACGGTGCCGGCGTTTCGCACTTGTGGCGAGCCCACCGTGGAGCAAGCTTTTGCTAAAAACGGGACCAGGGTTTGGAGGTCGGGCGATTCGCTTACATCGGTGTGGCTACACATGGCACCGATACTGATGATTTTATCTTCTACACGTATGCCGCGTAACTCTTGCAGGCCGCCCAAATCCATAAGCACCTGCACAGATTCCAGTTTCTTTGCGCCTTCACGCAGTTGCACCATTAAATCGGTGCCACCGGCATAGGGGCGAATATGGCCGGCATGTTCCGCCATCATATCCACGGCTTCTGATAAGCTTTTTGGCTTCAAATATTGTAATTTATGCATGGTATCACCCCTTAATTAATTTTTTGCCCAACAACACCTGTTCTAGGCCTGCCGGATTGATGCGTACACGACGCTTTGTGGCATTGTAGACAGCATTGGCAATGGCTGCAGCCACCGCTTCTGTGGCTGGTTCACCCACACTTTTTGCGCCAAAGGTGCCCTTTTCATCGTCGCACTCAAAAATATTAATTTGCATTTCAGGCATATCCATAGATGTGGGCAGGATATATTCGTCTAAATTTCGGTTTAATACGCGGCCGCGACTAAGTTCGACATCTTCCATGATACCGTAGCCTTGGCCCATCACAATACCGCCATATACTTGCCCGGAAATTAAGGCAGGATTGATGGCCGTTCCTACGTCGTGTCCGGCTGTAACTTTTAGTAGGTCCACATAGCCGGTGCCCATATCCACCTCTACTTCGGCTACAACACAGCTGTAGGCGAAATTGGGGCCGGCTGTGCCTTGCCCGGTGTGGTGATCTTGGTCGTAGTTGTCCGGTTTAAACCATTCGTAAGAGGCCATTTGGCAACCACTCCAAAGACCGGCACCGCATACACAATCGAATCCAACGGTATACTGTTTGTATGCAGGGTGGAAGAATAGGCTATCTTTTAGAATCAGATCATCGGCTGTGATAGAAAGGCCGTCTAGGCTTCCTTTGCTAAGCTTGCAGGCCTCTTCGATGGCAGAAGTATCATTGAAAAAGCCAAGTGCAACGGCGTTTTCTCGCATGATTTGGTTTAGTTTTGTGGCTGCCTTGCGCATACTTTGGGCACCCATCACTGTGCCGCGAGAGGCCACAGTCATGCCGGAATCGGCGATGGCGTGGGTGTTGGTGCCATACATTATCACACTTTCATAGCAAACACCCAGTGCCTCTGCTGCAATTTGGGCATAGGCTGTCTTTAGCCCTTGTCCATTTTCTGCAAGGCCGGTATTGATGTGTACAGAGCCATCTTCGTTGGCAATAACCATGGCGCCCGAAGCGTCCGGTGCTTCGGCCCCAAGGCCGCAAGAACGATGAGAAATTGCCATTCCTATGCCTTTTTGCAGAGCTGAGGGTGGCTGGGCACTATACTGCTTGCGTTTGGCCGTATAGTCAGATTGTGCCACGGTGTGATCCATGACTTCTTGTAAAATAACGTTGTCCAGCACCATGCCCGTGGCATTGGTAAGCCCATCTTTCAAGCAGTTGATGCGGCGGAACTCCACTTCATCCATGCCAATTTCTTCTGCAAGCTCATCAATAAATTGTTCTTGGCCAAAAAGCAGGGCTGGCGAGGAGTAGCCACGAAATGCACCCGAATGGATGTTGTTTGTAAACACGCCAAAAGTTTCGGTTTTTACATTGGGGATGCTGTAGGCACCACAGCTGTGCACATTGGCGCGCCAGTTCATAAACTGGGTTTGATTGTTGTATGCACCGGAGTTATCTATTTGGCTGCCTTCCCAAGCTACGATGTGGCCGTCTTTGGTAACACCGGCTTTGTAGCGCAAAATAAAGGGATGACGCTTGGCGCTTTCCACAAAGGATTCTTCACGGCTAAACACCATTTTTACAGGGCGCTTTACAAGCTGACACAGTAGCGCGGCCCTGGCAGCTAAAAGACCCACACCTTCTTCTTTGCCTCCAAAACTGCCTCCCAATGTTTCTTGCACTACACGAACTTGGTTCATGGGCAGTCCTAATATGTCGGCAACATAGCGGCGCGTGAAAAACGGATTTTGCGCCGAAGCGTGCACGGTCATTAGGCCGTCGGCAGGATCTTCTACGGCCAGAACAGCCTCTGTTTCGATATAGGCGTGTTCTACATATTGGGTTTCGTATTCGCGCTCTAAAATAAAGTCTGCCTTTGCAAAACCCTCGTTAATGTTGCCTTTTTCGATATGGAATTCCGAAGGGGTGAATTTATTTCCCGGGAAATTTTCGTGAATTTGAGGAGCTCCCTCCGCAAGTGCTTCCCGCATGGTGAAAACGCCAGGGCGTTCTTTGTATTCCACCTCAATAGATTGCAAGGCAGCTTGCACCAAATCTTTGCTTTCGGCACAAACCAAGGCCACTACGTCACCTACATAACGAACACGGTCTGTAAGATAGCGATACATGGCCCAGCTTTGTGTTTTGCGCAAGTCTGAGGCGGTGAGAACAGCCAATACACCGGGAATGGCTTTGGCTTTATCGGTGGATATGCTTACGATGTCCGCACAGGCATATGGGCTTCGCAACATACCGCCATACACCATGCGTTCGTAGTAGAGGTCGGCCGCAAATTGGGCGCGACCGGTAACCTTATCCACACCGTCCACACGCGGTTTGGAGTGGTTAATAATAGAGTATTGTTTTTGTTTTTGGCCATACAGGGGCACTGTGAACACCTCCGTTTATCTCTCTTTAATTTGGGGCTTTGAAAACACCGGGCCTTAAAAAGGGAACAACAGGCAATGCCTAGCCGCCACTCCAGCATTTTTCGGTGGCCTCTCGAATTTTCTCTCGCAAGGCTTCTTTGTCGATGGTGGTTAACACACCATCTTGTTTTAGGGCTTTACCGCTCACATATACGTTCACAACATCGTGAGGGTTTCGGTATAATATAAGTTGATCATATACATTGTGTTCATTGATGGGTGTGGCAATGTCATCCATACGAACTGTGATGACGTCGGCCAGCTTGCCCACTTCTAAACTGCCAAGGTCGTTGCGGCCCAGTACGCTGGCACCCATGGCCGTAGCCATGTTGTACACCACGTGGGCAGGCATGGTTTGTGTGTCTTGGCGGTAGGCTTTATGAATGAGAAAGGCACCGCGCATCACTTCGAAGAAGTTGTTGATGTAGCCGTCGCTGCCAAGGCCCACTTCGATGCCACGATCCAGCATCTCGGGTACTGGGGCCACACCACCGCCCACTTCGCAGTTGGAAAGAGGCATAGAAACCACTTTCATCCCGCTTTTTGCAGCGATATCAAGCTCTTCTTCGCTCATTTGTACCATTTGTGAGGCAATCACATCGCTATCAAGGGCGCCTAGCTTTTCGTAGTAGGGGATTGTGCGCATTCCAAGATTTTCTTCGCACCAAGCGGGCTCTGCCACACTTTCGTTTAAATGCATATGGAATTTTGCGCCAATTTCGCGTGCGCGTGCACGTGCTTTTTCCACAAAGGCTTTATCGCAGGTAAACAAGGTGTGTATGCTCATGATACCTTGCACCAGGGCATCGTCTTTGTGGGCCAAAAAGAAATCTGCATTTTCGGCAATACCAAGTTGTCCGTTTTCTTCGCTTTGGCGTTGGCAGGCCTCAAAAGAAAGGTAGCCACGCAAGCCGGCTTCATGGATTGCTTCGGCTTCTGCTTCTAAAGAGCCGGGGATGGAGTTTGGACCCTCTAGGATGTCGAAAAAGGTGGTGACGCCACTCTCTATCATTTCCACACAAGACCAAAGTGCTGTTAATTTTGCAAGTTCCGGTGTAACACGGTCTTCTACGTATGGCCACCAAAAATCTTCTAAAAAACTGGTGAATTCGGTTACAAAAGCATCGGTGGTGATACCACGTGCAATCACATTGTACATGTGGTTATGGCCGTTGATGAAACCCGGCAAAATTATTTGATCTTTCGCCTGGCAAACAATATCGCTACTTGCCGGAACAAGGCTTTCGTTCGGCCCTACTGCCACGATTTTTCCATCTTGCATACAAAGGCCCCAATCCTTTTGTAGGCCTTGTGGGGTTAAAACGGCACCGCCGAGAATGAATTGTTTTGTCTCCATAGAGAGAGCACCCTCCCGTAAATTTTCAATAAGGTGCCTTGACTTTTCCGGTATCAGGAAAAATCAAGACACCTTGCATGTCTGATTGATTCACTTAAAATAAAAGTTTAGCTGATGTTTTAGCGCAAAGCAGAAGTGTTGCCCATGGTTAATGCCATGAGAGCTTTGATGGTGTGTAGGCGGTTTTCTGCCTCATCATACAGCACACTTTGAGGGCCGTCCATCACTTCGCTGGTAACTTCGATGTCACGGTCGGCAGGCATGCAGTGCATGTAGATGGCATTTTTCTTGGCCAATGCCATACGCTCTTTGTTTACAATCCAGCCCGGATTTTCGTTGATCATTTTTACGCCGGCTTCTTCGTCGTCGCCCACGGTGATGATGGGGCCCCAGCCTTTGGCGTATACGATGTCGGCATCTTTGCAAGCCTCATCCATGTCGTTTACTACATTGAAAGTGCTGCCATTGGCCTCTGCATTGGCTTTGGCAATTTCAAGAACTTCGGGGAATAGCTCAAAGCCTTTAGGATGGGCAAGGGTTACGTCCATGCCAAAACGAGGCATCAGGGTAACAAGGCTGTTGGCCATAGAAAGGGGACGCATGTAGTTGCCGGCAGAAGTCCAGCTGATTACAAATTTGCGGCCTTTTAAGTCGTTGTTGAATTTCTCTTTAATGGTCATTAGGTCGGCAATGGACTGTGTGGGATGCCAAATGTCACACTGCATGTTGAACACAGGAATTTTAGAGAATTTGGCAAGTTCTTCCATCCATTTGTGGCCACCCACCAAGGTGTTGCGCACGCCGATACCATGGCCCATGCGGCTAAGCACTTCGATGGTGTCTTTCGGGGTTTCACCATGGTCGATTTGTGTGGCTTTTGGGGTGAGGTAGTTGCCGTGGCCACCCAGTTGAGTCATACCACATTCGAAAGCATTGCGCGTACGGGTGGACTCTTCGAAGAACAGCATAAACAAAGATTTATTTTTAAGCCATTCGGTAGGTAGGTCCAAAGTGTAGCGCATTTTCAGTTCCGAAGCTACCGCCAATAGGGTTTCCAGCTCTTCGTTTGTCCAGTCTTGTTCGCACAGATAATGTTTGCCTTTCATTCCAGTTACCATAAGTGTAAACCTCCTAAAGTTTATATTTGTGTGATATTAGACGAATTTTGCAAAATTTTTAAAAAAATTTCAAAATTCACTATATCACTATAACAATTTATGTTATTATTATAATACAGTTATGGTTGTCTGGCAAGAGGAAACTGAGAAAAAGGCAGATGATAGTAACAATTTACAAAAAAGAGCAAGAAAACTGTTAGACATGAACAAGATGAAAGAGAGGAAATGCAAAATGATGGACAAAAAAGAGGCTTTAAGCAAAATTGGAGCGTACATGGAAGAAAGCCGCGAGGAAATGGTGCAGTTCTTAAAAGATTTTATTGCCATTCCAAGTCCTACGTACGAAGAGGGTCCAGCTATACAGTGGCTGGCTGGAAAAATGAAGGAATTCGGTTATGACGAAGTGCGCATCGACAAGGTGGGCAATGTGCTTGGGCGTGTGGGTAATGGCCCGAAGGTGTTTTTATGTGATGCTCATATCGATACTGTAGAGCCCGGTGAGGAAAAAGATTGGGGCTTTAACCCATTGCAGGCCCAAATTAAAGACGGTGCCGTATGGGGCCGTGGAGCCGTGGATGACAAGGGATGCCTCACCGGCCTTGTATTCGCAGGTAAAGCCATAAAAGAATTGGGCTTGGGTGATGATTTCACTTATTGGGTAAGTGGCTCCATTTCTGAGGAAGATGTGGAAGGTTCTTGCGTGGAGGCGATGACCAAGGAAGCACCGGACATCAAACCGGATTTCATTGTGGTGGCTGAAGCCAGTGAAGGTCGCATTGTGCGTGGCCACAAAGGTCGTGCATTGGTTCGTATCACAGTGCCCGGGCGCTGTGCACATGCATCGGCTGCTTGGCGTGGAGACAACGCCTTGGCAAAAGCGTTGCCCATTATGGAAAAGGTGCATAATTTCCATGACTTTGTGGAAGACCCCTTCCTTGGTAAAGGCACCATCGAGGTAACCAATGTGGATTGTAAAACACCTTCTTTGAACACCATTCCCGGCGAGGCTATCATCACTTGCGACCGCCGTATTTCTTGTGGCGAAAGCATCGACGAGTTGCTTGCAGAAGCCGCTTCCTTTTATAAAGGTATAGAAGGGGTGAAGGCAGAAATCGATACAGAGCATGTAACCACCTATACGGGATATGATATCACATGTGTGGATTATTTCCCATCTTGGGTGCTTCCGGAAGAGCATCCGCTGATTCAAGCAGGTATTGGCGCCTTCCAAGAATTGTTCAACGAAGAGCCGACAGTAGGACGCTGGGATTTCTGCACCAATGCCACACATCTGTGTGGACGCATGGGTATACCGGCTATAGGTTATGGCCCTGGCGATGGAAGCCTTTGCCACTCCACACAGGACATGCTTTCCATAGATGAACTTGTAAAAGCAGCTAAGTTCTATGCATCGCTGCCTTTGTTTGCTTCGCAATCTTAAAAGACACAAAAACAAAACACTTTTTGTGTGAACAGGAAGTGTTTTGTTCCTATTTTTAATACTTTTCAGACGGTATTTACAAAATTTTTTTGTTTTTTAGTGCATAAATATGAAATGTTGATAATTATGGTGTGCCCACTATCTTTTATTATATGGGTGTGATATAATATAAAAAATACAGATGCAATAGAGATATAGTCATCTGATGAATATTGACAAATTGTTTTTTTATTGTCTATAGGCTATCGATAAAATATATGTATCTAACATGTGATGTTTTGTGTTAAATACAAATTTGAAGGGATAGATGCTTGTGCAAACAAAAACGAGGAACGTATTTACAGAGGAAAACATCAAGTCGGTTTTGCGCCCGATTATTTCCATTGTGGTGGCACTATGTGTGGTGGCCATGATTTTATTGGCGCTTGGAAAAAACCCAATTGATGTTTTCGCCAGCATGTTTGAGGGCGCATTTGGCTCTCAAAACGCCATAGCGGAAACGCTATTGAAAGCGAGCACGCTTATATTTGTGGGTCTTGCCTATGCTTTTGCAGCAAGGTGTGGCCTTGTAAACATCGGTATTGAAGGACAGCTGTATATGGGTGCACTAGGTGGCACCGCAGCCGGCATTTATTTGGATTTGCCATTTGTCATTCATGTGCCGGTGTGTTTTATTGTTGGTTTTCTATGTGGTGGTATTTGGGGCGGCATTGTTGCTTTTTTCAAAAATCGCTTTCGTTCGAACGAAGTTATCACCACGGTGATGATGAACTATGTTGCCATTTATTTTATAGGTTTTATGGTAACAGGCCCCATGAAAGAAACAGAAGGTGTGAACCCACAAACAGATCCGGTGTTGGAAAGTGCTCAGATACCCGAATTGATCCCTGACACACGGTTGAATTGGGGTTTCATTTTAGCCTTGGTGGTTTTGGTGGTATATCATATTTATTGGAGCCGTACAAAAATGGGCTATGAAATGAGCGTTGTGGGCAAAAACAACAATGTGGGTGCCTATGCGGGCATGAATGTGAAACGTGTGGTTATGACTTCCATGTTGGTCTCCGGTGGGCTTGGAGGCATGGCGGGCACTTTGGAAATTTTAGGCAACCAATTGCGCTTAAAAGAAGGTTTTTCTTCCGGATTTGGCTTTGATGGCATAGCGGTGGCTTTGCTAGGCGGCAATACGGCTCCCGGTATATTGCTTTCTTCCATATTGTTTGGTGCTTTGCGTACAGGCGGGAACCGCATACAAATGACAGAGGGTGTGCCCTCAGCCATCACGGGCATAGTGCAAGGACTTGTTATTTTATTTGTTCTCGTCGATTTTCTTAGAACGCGAAACAAAATAACACCTGCAAAGAAAGGGGAGTAAACGGATATGGAAACGATTTTAGATTTGCTTTTGTCCACACTTCGGTACTCAACCCCCATACTGTTTGCGGCACTTGGCGTATTAATTATGCAGTCGGCCGGTGTTATTAACATCGGGGCAGAGGGTATGTTGCTTGTAGGCACTTTCTCTGGTTATGCGGGCACGGTTATTTTTGGGAATGCCTGGATGGGTGCGCTGTTCGCCATGGTAATAACAGGTATTTATGGTCTGCTTTTTGGTCTGTTTGTCATTCACTTACGCGCCAATCAAGTGGTGGTGGGTGTTGCGTTTAACATTTTGGCTGTGGGTCTTACCACCACCATGTATCGGCTTGGTTTTGGTGTGAACACAACCGTGGTTTCCATCAATGGATTTGAGGCTTTGTTTGAGGGATTATCCATACCGGTATTTATTGGCATTGCACTTGCGATCGTGTTAACATGGTTTTTCAAAAAGACGAAGCAGGGTCTTATGATACGCTCTGTGGGTGAAAATCCGCTGGCGGTAGACAGCGTGGGCCTCAATGTATATAAAATTCGTTATTTAAGTGTTTTGTTGGGTGCAATGGTAATTGGTTTTGGCGGGGCTTATTTGTCTACTGGTTTGCTTAGCTCTTTCTCGGAAGAGATGACAGCCAGCCGTGGGTATATCGCTTTGGCGGCCGTTGCCTTTGGGCGATATATGCCAATGGGCGTAATGCTTGCCGTGTGGGTGTTTGGTCTTGGTTCTGCCGTGCAGTTCCGTTTGGCGGCACTCGACAGTCCCATTCCCATACAGTTCCTGCAAATGATACCTTATGTGCTTACCATTGTGGCACTTGTGTTCTTTGTGAAAAAATCCGGCGAGCCGGCAGCTCTTGGAAAATCGTATAAGAAGTTGTAGTCTTTTGGCGTTCATATCTGGATAGGCCAATGTATGTGAGTAGATGTTCTACCAATGTGAATTTGGCAAGATATTGCACAAGGCTGTATTTTGCTAAATATATTTTTCAGGCAAAATTAAGGAGGAAAAGATGAAAAAATTTCTAAGTTTGACCGTATCGGCGTTGTTGTTGCTTTCTTTGGCTGCTTGCAGCTCTACAGAGAGTGCCGAATCCACCGCAGCTTCTGAAGCCGCACCTGCTTCCGAGGCAGCTTCCACCAGCATGGCCGATAGCGAGGCAGCACCAGCAGCCGACGCAGGCGATTTGCAAGTTGCACTTGTGATGACTGGCCCCATCAATGACCAAGGCTGGAATGCCAGTGCCTATGCCGGCCTTACAAAAATTGAAGAACAACTCGGTGCCGAAGTAGCTTTCACAGAGAGCGTTGCGGCAGCAGACCTGGAAGAAGTATATCGTGGTTATGCAGACATCGGTTTTGACGTCATCATCGGTCATGGTTTCGAATTTGGTGATGTGGCAACTGCCGTAGCTCCTGATTATCCTGAGACATTCTTCTTTGTAACCAGCTCCGACATCAGCCAAGAACCAAACGTAGCAGGTCTTCAAAATCGTAACGATCAACAAGGCTTTTTGGCCGGTGCCGTGGCTGCACAGCAATCTCAATCCGGTGTTGTGGGCGCTATCGGCGGCGGTGAAATCCCCTCCATCATTGACTTTATCAATGGTTTCGAGCAGGGCGCACTTTATGTGAATCCCGATGCTACCGTGCTTACCAACTTCACAGGCGACTTTAACGATCCTGCTCCTGCAAAGCAATTGGCAGCTTCTATGATTGCTGAGGGTGCAGACGTTCTTTCGCACAGTGCTAATGCAGCTGGCCTAGGCGTGTTCGAAGCTGTAGGCGAAGCCGGCGAAGGCGTGTGGATGATTGGCGCCATCGACGACCAATACGACATTCTGCCCGAGCAAACCATCACTTCTGCACTTTCCAACTTGAGTGATAGCATGGTGGAGGCAACAGAGCGCTATGTCAACGGTGAAATCGAGGCCATCGGCTACAGATTTGGTGTTGAAGAAGGCGTTGTAGGTCTTGCCGATTTCCGCGATTACCCCATCACAGAAGAGCAACAAGCACAGCTGGACGAAATCAGCGCAATGCTTGCTAGCGGCGAAATTGAAGTAACTACTGAAGCATAAGTTTTCGGTTGGCTTGCTACCTAGATAAAGCAGCTTGTTTTATAGTAGGTGGTTGCCTGAAAATAGCAATTCGGGGCGGGTGGGAATCCGCCCGCCCCAATATTATTTGACTCGTTGTGAAGGAATGAGGCGCAACATGAGCAATGAAACTTTATTAAAATTATCAAATATCAATAAAACATTTCCACCCAGCAACCATGCAAATAAGGATATTTGTTTGGAAGTGAGCAAAGGGGAAGTGTTGGCTTTGCTTGGAGAAAATGGTGCTGGGAAAAGCACTTTGATGAACATTTTGTACGGAATTTTGCAGCCGGATAGCGGGACCATCCACTTGAATGGCAGCGAATGTGTTATCAAAAACCCAAAACATGCGATTGCACATGGAATAGGTATGGTGCATCAGCATTTTATGTTAGTGAAACCGATTACTGTGGTGGAAAATATTATCTTGGCTACAGATGATAACCATAAAATTATAATGGATACAAAACAGGTGGCAGATAACATACTGGCCCTGTCTGAAAAATATCACTTACAAGTGGATCCGTATGCAAAAGTGCAGGATTTAACAGTGGGTCAGCAGCAGCGTGTAGAAATTATCAAGGCGTTGTATAAGGAATGCGATTTGCTGGTTTTAGACGAACCAACAGCTGTTTTGACACCGCAAGAAACAGAGGAATTGTTTTTGGTGGTGGACCAATTGATAAAATCCGGAAAATCGGTTATTTTTATCAGCCATAAGCTTAACGAAGTGATGCGCATTAGCAACCGTGTAACGGTGTTGCGAGGCGGAAAAGTGGTGGGCACGGTACAAACATCCGAAACAGACAAACAGCAATTGGCCGAATTAATGGTGGGCAAAAAAGTGCTGCTTCAAGTGGACAAAGAAGACAAAGAGCCCGGTGAAGAGGTGCTGTCTGTAAAGGATTTGCAAGTAAAGGGCGTTACGGGCACCATGGCGGTAAAACAATTATCGTTGTCTGTGCGAAGTGGCGAAATTTATGGTTTGGCCGGCGTCGACGGAAATGGTCAAAGTGAGCTGGTTAAAAGTATCATGGCATTGTTGCCCAAAGAGGGTGGCACGGTGCATATTTGTGGTGAAGATGTAAGCAAGCACACCCCAAGAAAAGTGTTGGATGTGGGTGTGGGACATATACCGGAAGACAGACATGGTTTTGGTGTTATTATGGATATGTCTATCAAACAAAACATGATGATGCATATTTACAGAAAAGACGAATATTGCAAGAACACCTTTATGAATTGGTCTAAAATTGGCGAGTATGCCGACCGTTTGGTGGAGGAGTACGATGTTCGCCCGTCCGATGCAGAAGCTGTTTTTTCTTCTTTGTCTGGTGGAAACCAGCAAAAAGTGGTAGTTGCGCGTGAGCTAGACAAAAAACCGAGCTTATTAATTGCGATGCACCCAACACGTGGTGTAGATGTGGGCTCTATAGAATTTATTCACAAACAAATTGTGAAAGCGCGTGATGCAGGCCAAGCGGTGCTTTTGGTATCTACAGAGCTGGAAGAAGTGTTGTCTTTGTCTGACCGCATCGGTGTTGTTTTTGACGGAAAAATCATGGGCGAACTAGATGCAAAGAATGCAAAAGTAGAAGAGATTGGTTTATTAATGGCCGGAACCAAAAAAGAACAGGCATTGTCTTCTTAAACTAAATTTGGTTTCATAAATTATGCTTGCTGAATAAATTCCTGTGGGGTGCATTTTGCCGCAACGCGTTTGTAGTAGTGGAAATAGTGCATCAAAAGGCATTTTTAAATGTGTATGTGTTGTTCTTGACTTGTTCAGCAGCGAGTAATTCTGTTAAGAAAAACCTGTCATGCAGTCCTCACAGAGGTTGCAGAGCAGGTTTTTTTATTATAGAAAATCATCAAAACTAAGCTGGGTTCTGTTTTGGGGAAAAGCCTTTATATAGTTAAATACATCTTTTTCCCCATATAGAATTTGGTTATCTTGGCAAAATGTTTCTATTTGCTTGGATAGCTTTGCATGATGGGGACTTTTTAGACCGTAGGAAGAGCCATATTTTTGCATGTATTTGCGCTTTAGCCCGGGAAAAGAGGTATCTAAATTTTGATAAAAATATTCACGGTTGCCATAGCGTAATGTCATGCCTATGCCAAATGAGACAATGCCTTTCACATTGGCTTGTTTGCAGTAATGCAATAGTCCTTGGATATTTTCTTCGTTATCGTTGATAAATGGCAAAATAGGGGTGAGCCATACCACAGTGGGGATGCCGGCTTCATTCAAGATTTGCAGCACTTCAAAGCGTCTTTTTGTGGTGCAAACATGGGGCTCTACCACTTTACACAGGTTTTCGTCAAAGGTGGTCAATGTCATTTGCACCACACATTTACTTTTTTTGTGTATGCGTTGTAAAAGGTCTATATCACGCAAAACCAAATCGGATTTAGTAAGCACGGCTATGCCAAAGCCATGTTTTTCCACAAGCTCTAGGCAAGCTTTGGTAAGTTGTTGTTCTTTTTCCAAAGGAAGATAGGGATCTGTCATAGAGCCAGTAAATAGCATGGAGGTTTGTTTTTTTTTAAGAAGTTCTTTTTCTAATAGAGCAATGGCGTTTGTTTTTATTTCTATGTCTTCAAAGGTATAAGTTTTTCCATAAACTTCACTACGCGAATCGCAGTAAATACAGCCATGTGTACAGCCACGGTATAAATTCATATTGTTTTTTGCAGATAAAATGGTTTTGGCTGTTATATTGTTTATAATGAACATCTCCCATCCTTGTTCCCACAAAACAAAATAGAACTTATGAATTAAAACAACGAACTAAAGATATATGCTTGTGTTATTTTGTGTAGGGTGAAACCACCCCGGAGAATCAATGCTGTTTCACAAAATACCACAGGAAGGGCTATGGTGTGCCTTCCTGTGGTATTAATGCTTGTATAGCTTCATTTGCAAGCACTGGGTTTTGCGTAAAGGCGGAAAGTACTAGCTTGTATACATTGTCTCCGTGCTCTATAAATTGTGCACGTGCAAATTTAGCGCTGTGTTCGTCCGGCATGTAGAGTTGTAGACGAAACAAGGTGCCGGCCGCATCCGAGATATGGCCGGTTACCTGATAACCGTTTTCTTGCTGCGTTATTTCGCAGGCGTGGGCAGCTTGTTTTGCGGCATAGCTTTGCGCACGCATCACGCCGCGTATGGCTGCATCACAAATGCTACGGGGCAAATCGCCCAGCAGGGTGCTGGCTACTGTGTGTCCTGTGGCTGTCGTGTGTAGAAAACCATTTTCATCTTCAAACAGCAGGTCTTGTTCCAGCAAGTGAGAAAAACTTTCGGAAAAAAGAAAATAGTTGGCAAGTTGCGCATCTAAAAGCACTTCTTCCAAATCTTTTTTGCGTAGTTTTCCCCCCGTACTTTCCACCAGATAACACAGTAAAATGCGAATTTCCTTGTTTGTGGTTAGGCCGCCGGGGCGTACCCCTTCGGCAAAAGTTTGCTCGGCCATGTGCTGCCACCTCCCTTGCTTTATAATATGTATTATATCGCATTGTACGCAGGAAGAAAAGTGGTCGAGCTTTTATACGAAAAAACTTTTATAAATGATCTTCTATGGCATTTATTAGGCTGTTCATGGCCTTGATACGGGCATAGCGTTTGTCTTCGCTTTCGATGATGACCCAAGGGGCAAAATCGGTGCTGGTGAGGCGCAACATGTCGTTGATGGCTGTTTCATAGGCATCCCATTTTTCGCGGTTGCGCCAATCTTCATCTGTGATTTTCCAACGTTTTTCAGGGGTGTTTTGCCGTGATTCGAAACGACGCAATTGCTCTTCTTTGCTGATGTGTAGCCAGAACTTTAGCACAATTGCACCCCAATGATGCAACTGTTGCTCAAACTCGTTGATTTCACGGTAGGCTCTTCGCCACTCGGTTTCTGTGGCAAATCCCTCTACGCGCTCCACCATCACACGCCCATACCAGGTGCGATCGAACACGGTGATGTGGCCATCTTTGGGGAGATGGTGCCAAAAACGCCACAGATGCTGATGCGCTTTTTCCGGTGGGGTAGGCGAGGCAATGGGAATCACTTCATAGCCACGGGGATCCAGCGCCGAGGTAAGCCGGCGTATATTGCCGCCTTTGCCTGCGGCGTCCCATCCTTCGTAGGCAATGACAACCGGAATTTTGCGCATATATAGATGGTTGTGCAAGTCTTGCAAACGCTTTTTTTTGGCCTTTAATTCTTGGCGATAGTCGTTTTCAGAAAGGGTTTTTCCGGCCACAGAAACCTCGCAAAGCGAAGACATTTGTAGCAAGGACACATTGCCACCGCGTAAGGTGACATTGTCAAGAGAAGAAGGCTGACAACGGTCGGCATCCAGGGCGCTTTCCAGTTCTTGCGTGAGAATGCGATAAATGGAAGAGAGGGCCGAGCGTTTATCGTGCCCTAAAATAACATGCCAGGGAGCTTTTGGGTTGTTTGTATCTTGCAAACTGTGGTTGAAAGTGGTATAAAAATCATCATAATGTTTGTTTTGTGCTAAGTGATGTGGTTTAACGCGCCACGCAGTTGATTTCTCGGCAGCCAATTTTTTTAGGCGTTTTTTCTGTTCTTTTTTAGAAATATGTATAAAAAATTTGAGGATGAGGGTGCCGTCGTCTGCCAGCTGCCGTTCAAACACTTGAATGGCTTTTTGTCTTTGTGCAAACTCGGCGTTATTGCTGTGTTTTTTTTCTTCTAAGGCCCACAGTTCGCGATACCAGCTTTTATCGTATAGGCCAATGATGCCGCGTTCGGGCAGTGTGTTCCAATGCCGCCAAAGAAAGGGCTTGCGCTGTTCCTCCTCGGTGGGGGGCAAGGTGCAGCGTACTTTGAAATTTCGCGGGTCCAGGGTGGATATAACGTCTGCAAGCAAACTGCCTTTTCCTGCGGCGCTCCAGCCCTCAAACACAAGAAGTACAGGAATATTTTGTTGCTTTACCCGATGCTGTAAAACAGAAAGCTTCTCTTGTAGGGGTCCGGTTTCCAATCGAAATTCTTCTTTGCTTTGTACTTTTTTGTCTTTCACATCCACTTTGTCTAGCATGGGTAACGCCTCCTTGTTATCATATCCTATAAAAAACAAATATAATGCAGAATAAAAAGTATCTAATTCTACAAATTAAATTCATTATAGCATAGAATAATAACAAAGAACAGAAACTTTTGTATAAAATATGATAGGATGTGTGCTTGCGTGTAGGACAGTTTTGATGTATAATGTAAAAAGTTTAAAATTCTGAAGATAAAAATAGGAGGCAGTTATATGGGGTTGTTTGCGGCCGGGCAAATTACAACAAATGCAATTGCGGCAGTACCAGTTGTGGCAAGTAGCGATCCATCGATTCCGGTGGTTATATTTACGGGTCTAACTTTGGTGTTTGGTATACTAATTCTTTTGTATTTGGTTTTACTTTTACAAGGCAAAATTTTTAGTGCACTAGACAGAAAAAAACAAGAGCAGGAAAAAGAAAAGGCCGAAAAGGCAGCAGAGCAAAAAAAAGCACAAATGCCACCCGAGCAGAGTGTTGCAAAAGAAACGGCTTTGAAAGAGAGTGTTGAGCCCGAAATGGTGGCGGCCATTGCAGCGGCTACGGCCGGGGCGATTGAAGTGCAAGATGGTGTTTCGCCCGAAGTGGTGGCGGCTATTGCAGCGGCTGTGCATGAATGTAGCGAGGGGCAATACGCCGTACAAAGCGTGGGCATGGCCGGTGGTGCAGCATATGAACCTATCCCCACAAAAAGCGAGCGACGTGGCCGTTGGGGCATGGCCGGTGTGATGTCTAACACCGAACCGTTTTAAAGGGGGAACATAGGAATGAGTGAATTTTTAAATACAGTTGTTGGTATTTGGGAGGGCTCTGGCTTTGTAGGCCTGATAGAAAGCCCGCTAAACCTTGTGATGATTGCAGTGGCCTGTTTGCTGTTGTATTTGGCCATAGTGCACGAGTTCGAACCGCTTCTTTTATTGCCCATTGCCTTTGGCATGTTGCTGGCCAACTTGCCGGGTGGTGGTATTATCCATATGGAATATTTTTTGGATCCAACGGGTCAAACGGACCCGTCTATGTTTCCGATGTTAGACGAAATTATCCATAACGGTGGCCTAGCCGATATGCTTTATCTTGGCGTGAAATTGGGCATTTATCCGCCCCTTATCTTCCTTGGCATCGGCACCATGACAGACTTTGGCCCTCTTATCGCAAACCCAAAAAGTTTGCTGTTGGGTGCGGCAGCACAGTTTGGTATTTTCATTGCCTATCTTGGTGCAAGCGTGCTGGGCTTTACCGGTCCCGAGGCGGCATCCATTGGCATCATTGGTGGTGCAGACGGCCCCACGGCAATCTTTGTGACCTCGTCTTTGGCACCGCATTTGTTGGGTTCTGTGGCCGTTGCTGCCTACAGTTACATGGCGCTTGTTCCCATTATTCAACCGCCGTTTATGAGAATGCTTACCACGCCCAAAGAGCGTGGTGTGGTGATGAAGCAACTGCGTCCGGTTTCGCGCACAGAGCGTATTGTGTTCCCGATTTTGGTCACTTTGATTGTTTGTTTGATACTGCCCACGGCAACACCGCTTATCGGTATGTTGATGCTTGGCAACCTGATGAAAGAATGCGGTGTGGTAGAGCGTATTAACAAAACAGCCGGCAACGATTTGCTAAATATCATCACTCTTTTCCTTGGCGTTTCTGTGGGTTGCACCACAAGCGCAGACACTTTCTTGACGCCTGCCACCTTAATGATTGTGATTTTAGGCCTTGTGGCCTTTGTGTTTGGCACGGTTGGTGGCGTGTTGCTGGGCAAAGTGATGTACATTGTAACCAAAGGCGAAGTAAATCCGCTTATTGGTTCGGCCGGTGTTTCAGCTGTGCCTATGGCGGCACGCGTGGCACAAAAAGTGGGCGCACAAGAAAATCCGCACAATTTCCTTTTGATGCATGCCATGGGCCCGAACGTAGCCGGTGTTATCGGCAGTGCCGTGGCTGCAGGTATCCTTATCAACATTTTCGCTTAACATAGAGTTTGCTTTGCAAACGCTTGTTTAGAAATGCCGCAAAATTATATAGGTGGCTACGCCATTTAAATTAGCCCTCCCACTGTTTGTGGGAGGGCTTTAGCTTGTCGGTAAAGCATCCATTGCGTCGTCAAGTTGCAAAATATCGCGGTAGGTGCATCGTGTCCAATAGATGTGTCTTTGTGGTATTTTATTGAGCTTCGTAGTGTGAATCCAGTGGGTCAATCGCCGAAGGAGGCATTTGGGTTAGTCGAGGTTCCGGCATGTAGAGCTTTCTATTCTCCCTGTTTTTTAGGCAAAAGGAAAGCGTTTTTTTGTGGCGGTTGTAAGAGAAATATGGTATAATATATTTCTGTGGCCTATAATAAAAATGGTGGCAGATTACTCGGCGCACCGGGGCTAAGGCGATGCAAGAATGTAGCGAGCAATAGGGATGAAGTCAGTAAAGGCTTTGTGTGTTATAAAGAATAAAAAAGGAAAAGGAAAAAACGAATGCAGGCTTTACAAGAACAGTGGGTTGCGCTTAGAAAACAATTTTTAGAGAGGTATTTCTCGAAATTGAACGATGTGCAACGTCATGCCGTGTTTAAAACACAAGGGCCTCTTTTAATTTTGGCGGGCGCAGGTAGCGGAAAAACTACAGTTATTATAAGCCGCATCGCCAATTTGGTGTTGTTTGGCAATGCCTATCATAGCGGTGAAGTGGCAAACGGACTTTGCCAAGCAGATGTGGAAGCCTTGCAACAGTGCTTGCAAACAGGCACAAATTCAAAAGAGGAATTGCTTCGAAAAATGGCGGTTTCGCCAGTGGCACCATGGAATATTTTGGCGATCACTTTTACAAACAAGGCCGCGGGAGAATTAAAACATCGTCTGGCAAAAAATCTGGGTGAAGAGGCCGGGAGGGCAGTGCATGCCTCTACCTTTCATTCGGCATGTGTACGTATTTTGCGCAAAGACAGCCATTTATTAGGTTTTGAAAAAGGGTTTACCATTTACGATAGTGATGACCAACAGCGTGTGCTGAAGGCGCTATATAAAGAAATGAACATTGACGATAAGTTTTTGGCCGTTAAGGCGGCGGCCTCGGCTATTGGGCGCCTAAAAGACAAGATGATTTCTGCCGAAATGGCACTTTCGCAAGCGAAAGACACGCGTGCCCAACTGGTGGCACAGCTTTATGTAGAGTATGCAAAGCGATGCAGAAAGTCCGGTGCTATGGATTTTGATGATTTAATATACCATACGGTGCGTCTGCTGCAAAACAACGAAGAGTTGCGCATGCAATATCAGCGCCGTTATCGATATATTTTGGTGGACGAATATCAAGACACAAGCGTGGCGCAGTTTCAGCTGGTTAATTTGTTGTGCTCGCAAGAAAACAATATCTGTGTGGTGGGTGACGACGACCAAAGTATTTATCGTTTTCGGGGTGCTACCATAGAGAATATCTTGAGTTTTGAGCGTCACTTTCCCGGTGCAGAGGTGATTCGCTTGGAACAAAATTATCGCTCTACAGGAAATATCTTGCGCGCCGCGAATGGTGTGATAGAAAATAACCGTGGGCGCAAGGGAAAAACCCTATGGACACAGGCAGGCGATGGCGAAAAAATATGCCATTATAAAGCGCAAAGTGAGCAGGACGAAGCCGCCTATATAGCGGCGCAGATAGAGCGCCATGCAGAGCAAGGGGGGAAATTGAGTGATCATGCGGTGTTGTACCGCATGAACGCACAGTCCAGCCCGGTGGAGAATTTTTTCACACGGGCAGGCATTCCACACAAAATTGTGGGTGGCCTACGCTTTAATGACCGTAAGGAAATTAAGGACATCCATGCCTATATGAGCTTGGTTTCCTCTCCGCAAGACGATTTGCGCCTTAGGCGCATCATCAACGAGCCACCTCGTAAGATAGGGGCTTCTACTGTGGATAAAATTGGCGAAATTGCAAGTGGTCTTGGCGTACCCATGCTCGAGGTGGTGCGCAATGCAGCCGATTATCCACAGCTGGCACGTGCACAAAAAGCCCTGCTTGGGTTTTATGATATCTATGAGCAATTGGTGCGCGCACAAGAAGAGCTCCCCTTGGGTGAATTCGCCACAGAGGTGTTGCGTATCAGTGGATATAAAGACATGTTGAAAGCCCAGGGGGAAGAGGCTGAAACACGCCTTGAAAATCTTGGGCAGTTGCAATCCAATGTTAAGAGTTATGAGGACATGAACGGTGAAGAGGCAAGCCTTTTCGGGTATTTGGAAGAGGTGGCCCTGATTTCGGATTTAGACAACTATGACGAAAGTGCCGAAAAAGTGGTGCTGATGACCTTGCATAGTGCCAAAGGGTTGGAATTTCCTTATGTATATATCGTAGGCATGGAAGAGAGCATCTTTCCCAGCGATATGAGCCGTTGGTCAGATGAAGATTTAGAAGAAGAACGTCGCCTTTGCTATGTGGGTGTCACACGTGCCAAAAAAGAGTTGTGCCTTTCCAGTGCAAACACGCGGCTTTTGTATGGGCAAACACGGCGCAACCGCCCCAGCCGTTTTTTAGAGGAGATGGACGAAACTTGCCTGCGTGTAGAGGAATCCAAGGTGGGCGGCACATGGGGAGATGGACAAAAACAACCAAGACAAGCCGCGACAGGTGGTTATATAGACAAAAATTATAACCGTGCGGGTATGCAGGCGAGTGCATCGTATAAAAAACCAATGCCACAGCGATTTGCCTCAGCCGGCGTACAGGCCAAAAATTGTGAAATTCAGTTTGTGGCAGGAGACACAGTGAAGCACAAAGTGTTTGGCACCGGTGTGGTGATTAGCGTGAAAGAAATGAGTGGTGATCAACTGGTGGAAATAGACTTTGAAAAGGTGGGGCGCAAAAAGACCATGGCCAATTATGCACCACTGGAAAAACTATAGGCGGAGGTAGACACACAAATGCAAGTAGAACTTATTGCCCACACGTCACAGCCGGAAATGGTGGTGGCCGCGGCGGCAAAATTGTGTTATTCTCAAGTGGATATTGGGCAGTTGCTATGTGGCTTAACACAAGAAAAAAGCAGAGAATTTTTGCAAAAATTATCCGGTCTTGGGCATGAAAGTCCTTTGGAACATGCCAGTTTCACTTTTGCCATAGAGGGGGTAAGCCGTGCCTTATTGGCCCAAATTACGCGTCACCGCATCGCTTCGTTTAGTGTGCAAAGTCAGCGTTATGTTAAGCTGGAAGATTTCGAGTATGTTCTGCCGCCCGAGGTCTCTTCCGAGGAGGATATAAAGCAGCTGTTTGAAGAGGCCATGCAGGCCGAATCCGTTCTGTACGAAACATTAGCTGCTGCTTTGTGTAAAAAGCACAAAGAGGGCTTTTTGCAAGAGGGGCACACAGAAAAACAGGCTGGACAAATGGCGGAAAAAAAGGCCATAGAAGACGCACGCTTTGTTTTGCCCAATGCTTGCACCACCAAAATGATGGTTACCATGAATGCCCGCAGTTTGCTGCATTTTTTTAGATTGCGCTGCTGTCAGCGTGCACAGTGGGAAATACATGCCTTGGCGGATGCCATGCTAGCATTGGTATTGCCCATAGCGCCGGCTCTTTTTGCCAGTGCGGGTCCTGCCTGTGCTTTTGGTGCTTGTTCGGAGGGTGCGATGAGCTGCCAAAAGGCAAAAGAGGTGCAGGAACGTTATCAAAACCTGCATAAAAAAGCCGAAAGAGAGGCCGAAGAATGAAGGGAAAGCTGTTTGTGATAGACGGGTTAGATGGCAGCGGAAAGGCCACACAACGCACTCTTTTGCAAGAGCATCTTGCGAAAGATGGCTATGATTTGCGTGGGCTTTCCTTCCCAAATTACGAAAGCCCTTCCAGCGCTTTGGTGAAAATGTATTTAGGCGGCGAGCTTGGCCAAAAGGCAGACGAGGTAAACGCCTATGCGGCCTCTTCCTTTTACGCGGTAGACCGCTATGCAAGCTACCGCGTAGACTGGGGGGACTTTTACGAAACGGGTGGCCACATTCTGGCCGACCGCTACGCAACGTCCAACTTGATACATCAAATCTCCAAACTGCCAAAAGAGCAGTGGGAGGCATTTGCACAGTGGGCAAGCGACTATGAATATCATAAACTGGGCATACCAAAACCGGATCTTGTGATGTTTTTGGAAGTGGACATAGCGCTTAGTCAACAATTGTTGCAAAAGCGTTATGGAGACGAAAGCAAACGCGATATCCACGAAAAAGATCTTGAATATTTAGCAAGATGTCGTGAGGCGGCTTTATGGTGCGTGCAAACGCAAGGATGGCAGGCAATATCTTGCACACAAAATGGGCAGATGCGCACGGCAGAGGCCATCCACGAAACGATATATCGCTGTGTGAAGGAAATTTTATGAACTTTAAAGAAGTACAAATCGAAGATGCTAAATGGGCGGTGCCACTGCTGGAAGCCGGTGGTGCGCGCAGTTGTGAGTATGCCTTTGCCAATATTTTTATGTGGAGGCCCGTGTATGGAACGCAGATTGCCCGTTTTGAAGATTTTGCCGTGGTGCGAGATTTACTAAATGACGGCTTTGCTTACTATCAATTTCCTATGGGTGAGGGCAATTTAAAAAATGTGATAGATGCCATTTTAGACGATGCAAAGCAGCTGGGCAAACAGCCTATTTTTTCTACCATTCCAAGTGAAAAGTTGGGGGAAATGAACGCCTTGTATCCGGGGCAATTTGTGTATGAGAGCCCTATAGGCGCTAGAGATTATGTGTATTTGGCCTCTGATTTGGCCAATTTAGAGGGGCGTAAATTTCAAAAGAAACGCAACCATTGCTCTAAATTTATGCGCAGTTATCCAAACTGGGTTTATGAGGATATCTCTGATAAGGCTATTGGTGAAGTATGTGCGTTTAGCAAGGCTTGGCGTCATTTGCACGAAAACCAAGGCATAGAGGGTTTGGAAATAGAAAAGGTGGCCATTAAACAAGCTTGCGAACACTATCGAGAGCTGCGTTTGCAGGGTGGGCTTCTTAAGGTGGATGGTGAGGTGGTGGCATTTTCGTTTGGCACCCCTTTGGGCAAAGATATGTTTGTTACACATGTGGAAAAAGCACTGTATGATGTGCATGGCGCCTATGCGATGATAAATCGAGAAATAGCACGTCGCTTGCCAGAAAATATTATATACATCAACCGGGAAAACGACGAAGATGAGGCGGGGTTGCGTGTGGCAAAAAATTCGTATCATCCCGTAATGCTGGTGGAAAAAATTGTGGCCACGCAAAGAAGGTAAACCATGCATACCCACAAAATGAAGGGGGATGGAGGCATGGAATGTCGGCGCATGAAGTTAGACGAAACAGAGGCAGTACGAGTGCTTTGGCAGGAAACGTTTGGCGACACAAAACAGGAAGCCACAAACTACCTTTTGAATTTTGTGGGGCCGGACAATATTTTTTTGGCATTGCATAATGGCCGGGTTTGTGCCATGTTGTCTGCTGTGCCTTGTACGCTTTTGGGGCAAAAGGGCGTGTATTTTTTTGCTTTAGCCACGGCCAAAGAGCACAGAGGAAAAGGCGTGATGCAAACCCTAATGCAGTGTGCCAAAGAGAATTGCAAGCGACAAGGCGCCACATTTTGTTGCCTTGTGCCGGCTTCACGCTCTTTGTTTTTTTACTACGAAAAAAATGGCTTTCAAACTTTGTACCAGAGAAGAGCAATGGTGGATTTGCCATCTTGCGAAAAAGGATATAAGCGAAGCACGTTAAATGTTCGAAATTTGCTTTTTTTAAGACAACAGTTTGCGGTTACAAACTGTGTTGTTTTGCAAGAGAATTCTATGCAGTTGGCGTTGGAAGAGCTTTTGGAAAGTGGCTATCGGCTGGTTGAAAACGAAGCGGCCTATGCCGTGTATGCAGTGGGAAATAACAGCCTTTTGGTGCCGGAATTGTATGCCGAAACACAGGCGGCAGCCTTGGCTTTGCTGGGTGCTGTGGGCGGTGAGGTGCAGCGGGTAAAAGCCGTTGTGCACCTATCAATAGAAAGTGACTTTTTTACAAAAAACAGTTTTCTGCAAGAGGCTGCTTCCTTTGTTTTTTTTGAGGGAAAAGATAAAGTACAACTGCAACCACGCATGCATTTTGCCTTGGATGCATTGTTTGAAAAAGACTTCGACAGTCCCTAATATTCGAGTTTTGAAAGAGGTGTTTTTATGGGAAAGGTGCTTGTGTTTTTGGCAGAGGGTTTTGAAGAAATAGAGGCTTTAACGCCGGTGGATATGCTTCGCCGTGCCGGCATCGAGGTGCTGACGGTGGGTGTTGCCAGCAAGTGGATTACAGGCTCGCACCAAATTACGGTGCAAGCAGACCTAGTGGCAGACGAAAATTTTATGCTACCCAAAGAAACCCAAGCGCTGATTTTGCCCGGTGGCATGCCCGGCACCGTACACCTACGCGAAAGTAAGGTTGTGGCATGCTGTGTGCAGCAGGCGGCAAGCGAAGGTTTGGTGTTGGCGGCCATTTGTGCAGCCCCTTCGGTGTTGCAGATGCACGGACTATTAGAGGGGAGGCGCTACACGGCATTTCCCGGTGTAGTGGATGGCGCCGGTGATGCGTTCGTGGAAGTGGATGGAAATATCATCACGGCCCGTGGTGCCGGGGTATCACTGGCATTTTCAAAGGCTGTGATAGTGGCTTTGAAAGGGGAGGCTGTGGCTAGCGAGGTGATTACAAAAATGCAGGTAGAAACCTTAAAGGCTTGAAAATATAAGGATTGTTTAGTAAAATAAAGAACATACATGTAATTCTATGGTGAAATATGTGGCGCAAAAGACGCTTTCGGAGGTAGGGAATGCAAAAAAAAGATGAACAAGTACAAAAAATAAAGAATAGTCTGGTTGCCGAGGCAATGGATGATGGCTATGACGAGTATGATGAGTACGACGACTATGACGAGGATGACGCGGCGCGTAGAAGCGCCAGAAAAGGGTGCCTCATTGCCTTTTTGGTTGTGTTTGTCATCGTGGCAATAGCAGCGGGCATCGTGGGCTATAATTTGTATTCTGAAATTGATGGTGGCAATGCTACGGCTACGGAAACAGTGGTGATGGATATTGCATCCAGCAGTTCCGGACGCACCATAGGTGGTCAGTTGGAAGAGGCGGGCCTAATTGCAAGCCAAGAAATTTTCCGTTTTTACGAGCGCTTTTTAAATAGCAATGATGGAGTGTTCCAAACGGGGCGTTTCTATATAGAGCCCGGCATGAGTTACGATGAAATTATAGAAGTGCTTACCCAGCCGCCGCCACCGCGCGACACAACGATGGTTACCTTCCCTGAAGGCATCACCGTGATGCAATTTGCCAATATTATAGAAGAAGAGGGCTTTTGCACGGCAGACGAGTTCTTGGCCGTTGCCAATGACTTGGAAAATTTTTCTGACATTGACGTGATTGCAGAAATTCTGGAAGAAGGCCAAAGCCCGGATACCTTTATGGCTGCCGAGGGTTATCTTGCGCCCAACACTTACGAGTTCTATGTGGACGAGTCGCCCGAAAATATTGCAAGACGTTTGTTTGAGCAGTTTGATGCCGAGATGACACCCGAAATTTACGAACGCATGGAAGAACAAGGTCTCTCGGTGATAGAAACCATAACGCTGGCCTCTTTGATAGAAGAAGAGGCGGGCCTGCCCGAAAATCAAGCACCGGTGGCCGGTGTGTTTTGGAATCGCCTGCAGGGTGATTTGGATAATACAGATTTCGACCGCCGCACCATGGGCAGTGATGTTACCTTCTTCTACATTCGAGATTGGATAGCCCGCGAATACGGCGGTAGCTATGAATCTGTTCCCGAAAACCTATTCTATGGATATTACAGTGGCGATGAAGACCCGCAGACACGTGAGGGCTTGCCCGTGGGCCCAATTTCTTGCCCAAGCCGCACCGCGATAGAAGCGGCATTGTATCCCGCAGAAAGCGACTACTTCTACTTCCTCACCGATTTCTACGGAACCTATTACTATGCGCAAACCTTTACGCAGCACGAGGCGAACATCAACACGATGGACCGCATGAATGCGCAGTTTGAGGCCGAAGAAGCGGCCGCACAGGAAGAGACGGAGGGATAGGCGCTGAAAGCACAATTATTAAGCCCGGCCGGAGATATGAAGTGTCTGGATTATGCCCTGGCCTATGGTGCCGATGCGGTTTACCTTGGGGCTACAGAATTTGGAATGCGATCTTCCAGCGATAATTTTACGAAGGAACAGCTTTTTGCCGCGGTAGAACGTTGCCATATCCGCGGCAAAAAGCTCTTTTGCACCTTAAATACTTTGCCTTCGTGCCAAGAAATGTTGCGTTTGCCCCCCACCATACAGGCGGCTGCGCAGGCCGGTGTGGATGCCTTTATTGTGGCAGACCTTGGGGTGCTTGCCATGGTGAAAACCTATGCGCCGGATGTTGAAATACACCTTTCTACACAGGCAGGTATCACTAACCACGTGGCGGCTTGCCAAGCCCATAGCATGGGGGCGAGTTGTGTGGTGTTGGCTAGGGAACTCAGCTTGGAAGACATCGCCTATATTCGTGCGTATACACCGCCACAACTGGGTCTGGAAGTTTTTGTGCATGGAGCCATGTGCATGAGTGTTTCCGGTCGGTGTTTGCTGTCGAACTATATGACGGGGCGTGACGCAAACCGTGGGCGTTGTGCGCAAAGTTGCCGCTGGAAATATAATTTGATAGAAGAAAAACGTCCCGACCAGGCTTTCACCATAGGCGAGGACGAAGAGGGTAGTTATATTTTAAGTGCAGACGATTTATGCACCGTGTCTTTTTTGGATCAGCTTGTAGATGCCGGGGCCGACCGTTTAAAAATAGAGGGACGCAGTAAAAGTTTTTATTATGTTGCCAGCACCACGGCGGCTTACCGCGCGGCTTTGGATGCCCGAGAGGAAACGTCGGAGCGCGCGCAAGAGCGAAGGCGATTTGCAACAGAAGAAGTGGAAAAGGTTTCGCACCGCCCGTATTCGCCCGGTTTTTTCTTAGGCAGGGAAGGGGCAGTGCAAAGTTGCGAGCAAAGTGGATATATTCGGCATTATCAACCTGTGGCTGTGGTGGAAAAACAAGAGGGCGAACGTTTGTTGTGCCGCCAATATGGTAAATTTTTTCGTGAAGAGCCGCTAGAGGCTCTGCTGCCACAAGGTTGTACCGTGCCCATAGATACAAAAATGCTGTGGGACGAAAATGGGGCGGAGCTGGAAGATACTAGAAGAAGCGGTATGATGTTTTATGTGCCGCTTCCTCAGGGGACGAGTATTCCACCCTATAGTATCTTGCGTCGCAAGGTATAAGGGCCGGCACGAGTGCTTGTTAAATATCACGGATAAATTTAGTAGATATCATGAGAAGTTTTTTCTTCACCTATACATCGGTATCATTTTCGTGGTTGTTCCCATCAAGTGCGAAGTATGTGCCGCCAAGTGTTTTCCATAGCATTAGCAGCTGGGGGTCTTTGGCTTCAAAGCTTTGTCCCGACAGAGAAGAAAGCACAAGGTTTTTTTCTATGTTGGCGGAAAATGTAAGTCGAAAGGCACAAAGAGCCTGTCCGCGTCGCTGTATGTCTTTGGGGAAGGCAGGGCCTCCGTATTTTTCATCGCCCAATAGTGGTGCGCCCAAATATGACATATGCGCTCTGATTTGATGGGTACGCCCGGTGAGCAAGCCAATGCGGCAAAGGTGATAGGCCCCACTTTGAGCTAGACACTCTACCCGTGTGGAGATGGGTTTTGCACCGTCTTGTGTTTGCTGGGTAACACACACGGTTTTGCTTTGGTAATCCCGTTTTAAAAAAGCGTGAAATGTGCCTTGTGGGGGTTCTTTGCCCGTGATGCAAAGATATTCTTTTTGCAGCTTGCCCTCGCGCAATAAGGCATTGGCACAGCGCAGGGCCGGGTAGGTTTTAGCCAAGAGTAAAAGGCCTTCTGTGTTCCTGTCTAGCCGTGTGCAAAGCGCAGGACGAAAACCGTTTTCGCTGTCGCCTTGCACGGGGAAGTTTTGGGAAAACTCGTGTATAAAGGCCTCTAATAGCCCGGGGTTTGCGTTTTCGTCGGCATGGCTTAACACGCCGTTTGGTTTTTGCAAAACAGCCAAAAAATCGTCTTCGTACACGGTGGAATAGGCAGGAAAAGACCCTGACATCGGAAGGGTTTTGCCGGGGGAAGCGGTAAAAAATTCGTCGTTTATATACAGTTCTATGCAGTCTCCCTGTTGCAGCAAAGCATCTGGTTTTGCTTTACGTCCATTTACCTTGATGCGTCCGTTGCGAAAACTTTTGTATAGAAGATTGTTTGGGAAGTTCTGTGTTACACGAAAAACAAAGCGGGAAAGACGCAACCCTTCTTCGTTGCTACCGGCAGTAAATGCTTTCATACAGGTATCCTTTATGTTACATGGAATGATGATAAAAAAGTGCAAATAAAAGAAAAACATTGCCTATAAATGTTGTTTTTGCTTAAGGGAAATTCTCTGCAAAGGGGTGAAAAAGTGGGCGTTCATAGTGGACATAGAGAGCGCCTACGTGCGCGCTTTCTAAAAGAGGGGCTGGAACATTTTGAAGAGCACACGGCACTGGAATTTTTGCTGTTTTATTCGAGGCCGCAAGGGGATACAAACGAGTTGGCCCACCGTTTGATAGATCGATTTGGTGGGTTTTCGGCCGTTTTGGATGCACCTTTGGAAGAGCTGATGGCTGTGAAGGGTGTGGGATATCAAAGTGCTGTGCTTTTAAAAATGGCACCGGAGCTCAGCGCGTATTATTTAGAGCGCCGCAGTGCGGTGGGGAATGTGCTAGACAGCACCCGAAAAGCCGGTCTGTTCTTTTTGCCGAAATTTGTGGGCAAAACCACCGAAGTGGCTTATCTTGCCTGCCTAGACGATAAACGAAAACTATTGCGTTGCAGCTGTGTGGCAGAGCACGGAATAGCCAATTCTGTGGCCATATCCACACGTAAAATTGTGGCAGAAGCCGTTAGCACCAACGCCACCTGTGTCATCATGGCACACAACCACCCACGCGGTGTGGCCTTGCCCTCGCCAAGCGATAAATTGGTTACCGAACAGGTGATGTTGGCACTTCATTATGTAAATGTGCGTTTGTTAGACCATATCGTGGTGGCTGACGACGATTTTGTGTCTTTGGCCGAAAGTGGATATTTGCAGCGCATAGAACAAGAACACCTGTGAGGCATTTATAGAGCATGATTATATTGTAGCATATTTCAAAAAAAGTGGGGGTGGCCTACAGCAAATTTCATGAATTTTTTATACTTTTATGATATACTAAACGGTACACGTTGCTTTAGGGGCAAAATGCGTGTGCCGTTGTTTTTGCAGTGTACGGAAAACAGGAGGGTGTATGCAAACATTCGATTTACAGGCGTCTTTTCGTCCCACGGGAGATCAGCCGCAGGCTATAGAAGCGTTGGCACAAGGGGTTTTAGAGGGGCAAAAAGCACAAACTTTGCTTGGGGTGACGGGCAGTGGAAAAACATTTACCATGGCCAATGTTATTGCCAAGGTGAACCGCCCCACCTTGGTGTTGGCACACAATAAAACTTTGGCCGCCCAGCTATGCACCGAATTCAGAGAGTTTTTTCCAAACAATGCCGTTGAATATTTTGTCAGCTATTACGACTATTATCAGCCGGAGGCCTATATCCCCTCCAGCGATACTTATATTGAAAAAGACAGCCAAATCAACGATGAGATAGACCGCTTGCGTCACAGTGCCACAGCGGCCTTGTCAGAGCGGCGTGACGTCATCATTGTTGCCTCGGTGTCTTGCATTTATTCTTTGGGAGACCCCATTGACTACCGCAGCATGGTTATCAGTTTGCGTCCGGGCATGGAACTGTCGAGAGATACTTTGCTACGGCGTTTGGTAGATTTGCAATACGAGCGAAACGACGTCAATTTTACCCGTAACAAGTTTCGTGTGAAGGGCGATGTGGTAGAAATTCATCCCGCCTATGCCGAGGGTACGGCGTTTCGTGTGGAATTTTTTGGCAACGAAGTAGACCGTATCAGTGCAATTACACCGCTTACGGGCGAGCGCACGCGTGTACTACAGCATGTGGCTCTTTTTCCGGCCAGCCACTACATTGTTTCGCCCGATAAGTTAGAAAAAGGGATAGCCGAACTACAAGAAGAAATGGAAGAACAGGTGCGGCTGTTCACAGATGAGGGTAAACTGATTGAGGCTCAACGCATTGCCCAGCGCACTCGCTACGATATGGAGATGCTACAAGAAGTGGGCATGTGTAAAGGCATAGAGAACTATTCGCGTGTGTTAAGCGGGCGTGAGCCGGGTTCTATCCCCACCACCTTGCTGGATTATTTCCCAAAAGATTTTCTTTTGTTCGTGGATGAAAGCCACGTGATGTTGCCTCAGTTGCGTGCTATGTATGGCGGCGATTTTGCACGAAAAAAATCTTTGGTGGATTATGGCTTTCGTCTGCCGTCTGCTTTTGATAATCGCCCTTTGCGCGCCGAGGAATTTTGGGACAAAATAAACCAAACGGTGTTTGTTTCTGCCACACCGGCCGCCTACGAACGAGAGAATTCTGCACAGGTGGTGCAGCAAATTATACGCCCCACCGGTCTCACAGACCCCATGGTGACAGTGAAACCTGTGGATGGTCAAATAGACGATTTACTGAGCGAAATCAATTTGCGTAAAGAGCGCAATGAGCGCACATTGATTACCACCCTAACCAAAAAAATGGCAGAGGATTTAACGCAATTTTTAGAAGAATATGGTGTGAAAGTAAAGTATATGCACCACGAGGTAGACACTTTCGAGCGCATGGCCCTGATTCGTGATTTGCGCAGCGGGGCCTTGGATGCCATTGTGGGCATCAACCTTTTGCGTGAAGGTCTTGATTTGCCAGAGGTGTCGTTGGTGGCGGTTTTAGACGCAGATAAAGAGGGTTTTTTGCGCAGCACCACCAGTTTGGTGCAAACCATAGGCCGCGCGGCACGAAATGCCGAGGGTGTGGTTATCCTCTATGCAGACAGTGTGACGCCCAGCATGGAACAGGCTATGATGGAAACAGAGCGCCGCCGCGAAATTCAAACGGCCTACAACACGGCCAATGGTATCACGCCCAAAACCATTGTTAAAGACATTGCAGGCATGATTGAAATTTCCAAAGAAGTGGAAAATGAGGGGGATGGATTCCGTTTAAGCCGTGCCGAGCGTGAAGCATTGATTACACGCCTAACGCGCGAGATGAAAGAGGCAGCCAAACTGTTGGAGTTTGAACATGCGGCCTTTTTGCGAGACCGCATAGAAAAAGTGCGCACTGGCGAAAGCATGACAAAGAAGGAAGAAAAGCCAAAGGCAACCAGACGAAGCCGCAAAGGCAACAAGCCGTACTGGGAAAAGAGAGATTGATGATTTAGGAAAATGGCGCACTTCAAGGTGCGTTTTAGATAAGGAGACAAGAAGTGGCCAGCGATAAAATTGTAATCAAAGGTGCAAGAGAACACAACTTAAAAAATATTAATCTAACCCTGCCGCGTGACAAGCTGATTGTGATGACAGGACTTTCCGGATCGGGCAAGTCGTCTCTGGCTTTCGACACCATCTATGCCGATGGCCAGCGTCGCTATGTGGAAAGCTTGTCCAGCTATGCGCGCCAATTTTTGGGGCAAATGGAAAAACCCGATGTAGACGACATTCAGGGCCTTAGTCCGGCCATTTCTATAGACCAACGCACCACCAGCAAGAACCCTCGCTCCACGGTGGGAACTGTGACAGAAATTTACGATTATCTGCGCCTTTTATATGCGCGCATCGGCGTGGTGCACTGCCCCGTGTGTGGCAAAGAAATTTGCCAACAAACCGTAGACCAAATGGTGGACGAAGTGATGAAATTGCCAGAGGGGACTCGTTTTATGGTGTTGGCCCCCGTGGTACGCTTGCGCAAGGGCACCCAGCAAAAAGAGTTTGAAGCGGCGCGGCGCGGCGGTTACGCGCGTGTGCGTGTGGACGGTTCTTTGTACGATTTGGAAGAGGAAATTTCTTTAGATAAAAACAAAAAACACAGTGTAGACATAGTGGTGGATCGTCTTGTTATGAATGAAGATATACGTAGCCGGCTGGCCGATTCCATGGAGACGGCCAGCAGCTTAACAGGGGGATTGGTCGGTATTGACGTTGTGGATGGCGAGGAGCTTCACTTTAGTCAAAGCTATGCCTGCCCCGAACATGGAAGCTCGGTGGAAGAGCTAAGCCCACGTATGTTTTCGTTTAACAACCCCTTTGGTGCGTGTGAAACCTGTACGGGCCTTGGCACGTTCATGCAGGTGGATCCGGATATCATCATCCCCAATAAAGCGCTTTCTTTGCGCGAAAAAGCGGTGAAGGCCAGCGGCTGGCACTATGCCGAGGGTTCTATTAGCGAGATGTATTTTTTGGGTCTTGCAGAACAATATGGATTTACACTGGATACGCCGGTTCAAGACATGAGTGAGGAAGCGGTAGATGCCATTTTATATGGTACAAAAGGGAAAAAAATGAAATTGTACCGCGAAAATGAGTTTGGCTCCGGCGTGTACAACACCGATTTTGAGGGTGTGATACCAAACCTAGAGCGCCGTTTTCGCGAAAGCAATAGCGAATGGATGCGTGAGGAAATTGCGCAATGTATGCGTGGTGTAAAGTGTCCCACTTGCCATGGGCAGCGTTTAAAACCGACCAGTTTGGCTGTTACAGTGGGTGGCATTAATATCAGCAGTTTGACAGATAAAAGTGTGTTAGAAACACTGGAGTTTTTTGATGCAGTAACTTTGAACGAACGCGAGCACCTTATCGGTGACGGTGTGCTAAAAGAGATTAAAGAGCGTTTGGGTTTTTTGCAAAGTGTGGGTTTGCGATATCTCACGCTTTCTCGTGCAGCGGGCAGTCTTTCTGGTGGGGAAAGCCAGCGCATTCGTTTGGCAACACAAATTGGCAGCGCGCTTACGGGGGTGCTATATGTTCTGGACGAGCCCAGCATCGGCCTGCATCAGCGTGACAATGCCAAGTTGATTGCTACTTTGTTGCGCCTGCGAGATTTGGGCAACACACTTATCGTGGTAGAGCACGACGAAGACACCATGCGCGCGGCCGATTACATTGTGGATATCGGCCCGGGTGCAGGTGTGCATGGTGGGGAACTTGTGGCCGCGGGGAGCTTGCAAGACATAGAACGTGCCAAAAACAGCCTCACCGGGCAGTATCTAAGCGGAAAGAAGAAAATTAAAGTACCCAAAAAACGTCGAAGTGGCAATGGGCATAGCCTGCAGGTAGCGGGCGCCACAGAAAATAACCTTAAAAACATCACCGTGGATTTCCCGCTGGGGGTGATGAGTTGTGTGACCGGTATTTCGGGATCTGGAAAATCCTCACTAGTAAACGAGATATTATATAAACATTTGGCGAAAAGTCTCAATGGTGCGCGTGTTTTTGCCGGTAAACACGAAGCCATACATGGCGTAGAATGGGTGGATAAGGTGATTGGTATCGACCAAAGCCCCATTGGGCGCACGCCGCGCTCGAACCCGGCCACATACACAGGGGTGTTCACCGATATCCGCAGTTTGTTTGCCCAAACACAAGAGGCCAAGATGCGTGGATATGGCCCCGGACGTTTTTCTTTTAATGTCAAAGGAGGGCGTTGTGAGGCCTGTGAGGGTGACGGTATTTTAAAAATTGAGATGCACTTTTTGCCGGATATTTATGTGCCCTGTGAAGTGTGCAAAGGGGCTAGATACAACCGCGAAACCTTAGAAGTGCGATACCGTGATAAAAATATACGAGATATTTTGGAAATGACAGCAGAAGAAGCGGCGGCGTTTTTTGAAAACATCCCGAAAATACACCGAAAAATTCAAACCCTGGTGGATGTGGGCCTTGGCTACATTCGTTTGGGACAAAGTGCTACAACCCTGTCCGGTGGTGAGGCGCAGCGTGTAAAGTTGGCGCTGGAATTGTCTAAGCGTAGCACGGGGCAAACTGTGTATATTTTAGATGAACCCACCACAGGATTGCATATTGAAGATGTGAGCAAATTGCTGAAAGTGCTGGATAAATTGGTGCAAGCCGGCAACACGGTTATAGTGATAGAACATAACTTAGATGTTATCAAATGTGCCGATTATGTAATAGATCTTGGCCCAGAGGGTGGAAGCGAGGGTGGGGAAGTGGTGGCGCAAGGAACCCCGGAAGAAGTGGCAAAAACAAAAACTTCGTTTACAGGAAGCTACTTAGCCCCTTTGCTTTTGAAATAACTTGTAAGTGTGGCCATATTCGAGTATAATAATAGTAGCAGATTTCGTTATGGGCTCAAAGGGTTCTGGGAAGGATAAAGGCGCGAAAGTGAATCGAGTAGAATATCAAAAAAACGAGCGCACAGAAGAGGTTTTACGGGCGTATTATCGGGAAAGGCCCATGGCTTATGTGCGCAGTTTTGGTTGCCAACAGAGTGTAAACGATGGTGAAAGGCTGAAAGGCGTATTGCTGGATGTGGGGTTTGCTATCACCGAAAAACCGGCAGAGGCCGATTTGATCTTATTTAATACATGTGCGGTGCGCGAGCATGCAGAACAACGCATGTATGGAAATTTAGGGGCATTAAAAACCCTTAAAGAGAAAAAATCAAGTTTGGTTATAGGTGTTTGCGGGTGCATGGCCGAGGAAAAAAGTACCGTGGATAAATTGCGTCGCAGTTATCCTTATGTGGATTTAATTTTGGGAACCAATGCCGCAGATTTATTGCCGCAAATTTTGGCAGAGCGGCTTAGCACAAGGAAACGCGCCCTGCGTTTACCACCGCTTCGCGAAGAGGTTGTGGAAGAAGTTCCCTTGCAAAGAGATTCTGATACGAAGGCTTTTTTGCCCATCATGTATGGGTGTGATAATCATTGTTCTTATTGCATTGTGCCCTTGGTACGTGGCAAAGAGCGTAGCCGTGCTTCGGCTGATATTATAAAAGAGTTTCATGGTTTGGTGGAAAAGGGCTATAAAGAGATAACTCTTTTGGGCCAAAATGTGAATTCCTACGGAAAAGGCCTTGCGGAAACAATAGATTTTAGTGATTTGTTAGGCCTTTTGTGTGAGACACCGGGCGATTATAAAGTGCGCTTTATGACGAGCCATCCCAAAGATGCCACGCGCAAAATGATAGACACCATGGTGCAAAATAAGGCCTTGTGTAAACACTTACACTTGCCTGTGCAGTCTGGGTCTAACGATATATTGGCGAGAATGAACCGCAACTATACGGCGGAAGAGTATTTGGGGCTTATCCGCTATGCCAAAGAGCAATGCCCGGAGATGACCTTTTCTTCCGATATCATGGTGGGCTTTCCCGGGGAGAGCGAACAAGATTTTGAGGATACTTTGCGCCTGATAAAACAAGTGGAGTTCACCCAGCTTTTCACCTTTATTTATTCTAAAAGACCAGGCACAAAAGCTGCGGAATTGCCGGATGCAACCCCCCATGCAGAAAAAAGCCAGCGTATTGCACAGATATTGGAAACACAGCAAGACATATTGCAAAGGCTGGCTCAGCCATGGCTGGGGCAATGTTTTACGGCCTTGGTAGAGGGCCCGGCACGCACAGAGGGTTGTGTGGCAGCAAGGCTAGACAACAACATGCTGTGTGAAGTGCCTGCGCAAGATATAAAGGCCGGTAGTTTTGTGAAAGTATGTGTAAAAGAGTTGAAAGGGGCTATGCTGGCAGGAGAGCTGGTGTAAGAGGCCTTTAAAACAAAAAAGGAGATGCGAATGGAACAGGCAATTAAAAAATTTAAAGAGGCGGCGCTGGCTTTTCAGCAAGAGGTCTGCTATCAAAATATGTTGGCGGCTAGAAAGGCTAACGACGAAGATGCAGAACTGCAAACCATGCTGGGAGATTTTAACTTGGCAAGGCTAGATTTAAATAATGAAATGGAAAAAGATGAGGCAAGTGAAGAGCGTATTGATGCTTTGCACGAGAAAATAAATGGCTTGTATGCACGCATTATGCAAAACCAAAACATGCAGGCATATAACCTGGCAAAAGATGAAATAGAAGAGTTTATGCTTTATGTGAACGCTGTTTTGAATGCAGCTGTAGACGGGCAAGACCCCATGCAGGTTGAAAAACCAATGCCCGAAGCAGCTTGCGGTGGTAGTTGCGGTTCTTGTGGGGGCTGTTCCTAAAAGGCCATGGCGGGCATACAAAACCGATAAACAAAGGCGCTGTTGACAAGGTCGACTTCACAAATGCATGCTTGATTTGCCGCAAAAGGTTGCCCTGTGTAACTTTGGGAAATGAGCATGTTTTTGCAAAGCCCCTGTTTTGTCGGCAGTGTTTTTTAGAGTGAGGCTTTTTTACACGTTATTTTGGAAAGAGCAAGAGGAGTGAAAATGCATGGCAAAAGCATCCCCCATGCTGGCGCAATATCTTGATATAAAAGAACAAAACAAGGATAGAATCCTCTTTTTTCGTGTGGGGGATTTTTATGAGATGTTCTTTGACGATGCTGTTTTGGCTTCAAAAGAACTAGAGCTTACCTTAACGGGTAAGGATTTTGGCCTAGAAGAGCGGGCACCTATGTGTGGTGTACCGCACCATTCAGCCGAGGCATATACAAAGCGTCTGATTGAAAAAGGTTATAAAGTTGCTATTTGTGAGCAAACAGAGGATGCGGCCCTAGCCAAGGGACTGGTGCGGCGAGAGGTAGTGCGTGTGGTTACGCCGGGTACCGTGGTGGAAAGTTCGATGCTGGAAGACGACCGCAACAATTACATAGCGTGTATTTATATACAAGATAGCCGTGCCGAACTTTGTTTTGCCGACATTTCCACGGGCTGTGCCCATGTGATGACTTTGGGGGGGCAGGGCATTGATAAATTAATTTGCGGCGAATTATCACGTTTTTATCCCAGCGAAATATTGTTTAACAGCGAAATATTAAAGCACAAAGCTGTCACCGATTTTATAAAAGAACAACTGGCAGACCGGGTGAGTGTAGACCTTTTGGATGATGAGGATTTTCTTTTGGAAAAAACAGGTCATTTGCTCGCCAGACATTTTGGTGCACAGCGGCAAACGGCACAAGCTGAGGAATGTCAAGTTGTTTTAGGGGCTTTGCTTTGTTATTTGTATCGCACGCAAAAAACAGGGGTAGATCGTTTACAATATCTTCGTTGCGAGCAAAGTGCCCACTATATGAGCTTGCCTCTTACCAGCACAGCCAATTTAGAGCTGCTGGAAACTTTGCGTGGTAAAGAAAAAAAAGGCAGTTTGCTTTGGGTTTTAGACCAAACACAAACGGCCATGGGAAAACGCTTGCTACGCCACTGGGTAGAGCGCCCTTTGCTTAGCTCGTTTGCAATTAATGCACGATTAGATGCTGTGGAAGAACTTGCAACAAAAACAGTACAGCGCCTGGAGCTTTGCGAAGAGTTGGGGCATGTGTTTGATTTAGAGCGTCTTTTAACACGTGTGGTGTTTGGCACGGCCACCCCGCGTGAGCTAACAGCACTTGCAGGCACTTGCCTGCGTTTGCCGGGGCTATTGCAACGTTTGCAGGTGTTTTCTTGCCCCAAAATACAAGAACTATGCCAAGAACTGGACCCTTTGCATGATGTGGCGCAAACCATTTTCGATACCCTTGCACAAGATCCTCCCGCTGTTTTAAAAGACGGTGGCTATATCCGAGAGGGTTTTTCTAATGATGTGGATGAACTGCGTGATATTCATAGTGGTGGCACGCGCCTTTTGGCAGAAATTGAGGCACGTTTAAAGGAAGAAACCGGTATAAGAACCCTTAAAATTGGTTTTAATAAGGTGTTTGGATACTATATTGAGGTGAGTAAATCTTTTACACATCAGGTGCCGCAGCATTTTGTGCGAAAACAAACACTAACCGGCGGAGAACGCTATATCACAGAAGAATTGAAAAGTCTGGAAACACGCATTTTGCGCGCGGGTGAGCAATTGGTGGTGCTGGAGCGTGAATTATATCATGTTTTGCTACAGCAGGTGGGGCAAGCGCAGGTGCGCATCCAAAAAACGGCAGATGCCCTAGCGCAGGTGGATGTGTTGGCTTGTCTTGCCCAAGTGGCGGTAGCCGGGCGTTACGTGCGGCCGATTGTTAACGAGGGCGATTTGGTAGATATTGTACAAGGGCGCCATCCTGTGGTGGAAAAAATGCAAAAGACAACCCCTTTTGTTCCCAATGATGCCAAGCTGGATTGTGCGCAGAGTCGGATGCAGGTGATAACAGGCCCGAATATGGCTGGAAAATCCACGTATATGCGGCAAACAGCACTTATTGTGCTATTGGCACAAATTGGTTCTTTTGTGCCGGCAGAGCGTTGCACTGTGGGTGTGTGTGATGCGGTATTCACACGTGTGGGCGCCTTTGATGATTTGGCGGCTGGCAAGTCTACCTTTATGGTGGAGATGACGGAAGTGGCCGAAATTTTGCAAGAGGCTACGCAAAAAAGCTTGGTGATTTTAGATGAAATTGGGCGGGGCACCTCTACTTTTGATGGTATGAGCATCGCCCAAGCGGTGGTAGAGTACATGGCGGATGCCGATATTGGCCCCGGCTGTAAAACGATGTTTGCCACCCATTATCATGAACTTACAGACTTGGAAAATTCGATAGATGGGGTAAAAAACTATAACATTGCCGTAAAAAAACGTGGGGATGATATCACCTTTTTGCGTCGAATTGTGCGTGGCCCGGCCGATGATAGCTACGGCATACAGGTGGCAAAATTGGCGGGCCTGCCCGAGGGGGTTGTGTCGCGCGCAAAAGAGGTGCTGCTTGCGCTAGAGGCTACAAGCAAGCTTAATATGCCTGTGACACAATTAGACTTCGATACTTTGGGCAGGGTTCAGCAGGAGGCCGTGCCAAGCGAACTTTTAGACAAACTGCGCATGGCTGATTTAGAAACCCTTACCCCTTTAGAAGCATTACAGTTTTTATACTCGCTAAAAAACATGTTATAAGTTGGTGCGAAAGGAGAAGCCCATGCCCATACAGGTGCTGGATGCCCACACGGCAGAGTTGATTGCTGCGGGCGAGGTGGTAGAGCGCCCGGCCTCGGTAGTTAAAGAGCTGGTGGAAAATGCCGTGGATGCCAAGGCAAAGCATGTGGAAGTGGAAATAGAACAAGGTGGCGTGCGGCTGATCCGTATACAAGATGATGGCTGTGGTATTGCCTATGCGGAATTGCCGGTGGCTTTTCTGCGTCATGCCACAAGCAAGGTATGCACAGAAAAAGATTTGGAGGCCATCGCTACCTTGGGTTTTCGTGGGGAGGCACTGGCGTCTATTGCCGCTGTTTCCAAAGTGGAAGTACTTACGCGAGCACAAGGGCAAGAGGATGCAGGTTTGTATCAAATAGAAGGCGGTGAAGAAAAACAACATACAGAGGCTGCGCGCCCGTTTGGCACTACCTTTTCTGTGCGCGATTTGTTTTTTAACACGCCGGCCCGCATGAAATTTTTAAAAAAAGATACCAGTGAAGCGGCCTATGTTACAGATTTGGTGGGGCGTTTGGCACTTTCGCACCCAGAGATTTCCTTGCGGTATTGTAAAGATGGCAAAGAGTTGTTTTGCACGCCGGGCTATGGAGATTTAAAAGCCACGGCTTATGCTGTGTTGGGAAAAGAGTTTACAAAGGGGCTTGTGGAGTCGGATTATCACAAAGCTCCCTATAGGGTGAATGGTTTTATTTCCTTGCCTTCTGCCGGACGAAAAAGCCGTTCCATGCAATATTTTTATATCAATGGACGTTATGTGAAAAGCCGCACGCTGATGGCCGCTTTAGAGCAGGCCTACCGGGGCAGGCTGATGCAAGGACGTTTCCCGGCCTGCTTGCTTTTTGTAACCATGCCGCCGGAGCTTTTGGATGTCAATGTGCATCCGGCCAAAACCGAGGTGCGTTTTGCAAACGATGCAGAGGTTTTTTCGGCTGTATATGCGGCGGTAAAAGAGGCACTCTCGCAGGGGGATTTGCAGCAAACCGAGCTTGTGTTTGCGCAGCCGGAACCTGCAAAAAGTGTGATTGCTTCCGCAGAAAAAATAAACCCTGTGGGGACGGCTTTGTCTTTGCAAAGCAAAAATAGGCCCGCTGTAGATGCGGGAAGCGAGGCGAACACATTAAATTCCAGTGCGCAGGCAATACCATACCGCATGGAGAAGGCACCCAAGCAGGCGTTTTTTTTGCCAAGGCAAACGCCACAGTACGGTTTGGATATCCACGTGGGAGAGGAAGATCTGAACTCTAGAGAAAAAGAACTGCCACAGCCAGAGCACCCAGTGGAAGAACCGCTACAACCACAGCAGCAAACCATGGCAGAGCATGCGGTGCAAGACGAGAAAGTGGGCACAAAATTGCAGTATGTGGGGCAGCTGTTTTCCACCTATGTGCTGGCGCAGTGGGAAGATACTTTATATGTCATTGATAAGCATGCGGCCCACGAGCGTCTTTTATACGAAAAATTTGAAAGAGAACGAAAACATGCAGGGGCACAAATGCTTTTGTGCCCTGTGGCGGTACCTTTGGGTGGGGCAGAAAAGGCAGTGCTTTTAGAAAATGAGGCACTTTTGTATGAAAGTGGCGTAGAGCTTGAAGAATTTGGTGGCGGAGATCTATTGGTGCGTGCCGTACCGGCCGAGGTGAACCATGAAGACATCGAAGGTCTTTTGCTAGATGTGGCCAAAGGACTTTTATATGGTGGTAAACAGGTGCAAGATCAAAAAATCGAATGGGTGCTACACTCTATGGCTTGCCGAGCGGCCATAAAAGGGGGAGATAATACCCCACCTGAGCAGCTTATGTATTTGGCCACGCAGATTTTGCAAGGGGATATGCCACCATTTTGCCCTCACGGCAGGCCTGTGCTATTAAAAATTACACGCAAGGAGCTGGAAAAACAGTTTGGACGTCTTGGATAAAAAGACAAAAGCAGTAGTGGTGTGTGGGCCTACGGCTACGGGAAAAACAGAATTGGCGTTTTCTTTATGCGAGCGGTTTGGCGGCGAATTGATAGGGGCCGATTCCATGCAAATCTATAAGGGGCTTTCCGTGGGAACGGCGGCCCCGCTGGCGCATGAATACCCAAACATAAAAAGACATCTTGTGTCTTTTTTGTCACCGCAGGAGAGTTTTTCGGTGGCGCAGTATGTGCAAGCGGCCGAGGCCTGTGTGCATGAGGTTGCACAACGCGATGCTTTGCCTGTGTTATGTGGGGGTACGGGTTTATATGTGGACAGTCTTGTAAATGGTATCAGTTTCACAGAAAAAAAGATTGATAATTCGATTATTTTAGAACTGGAAGAACGATGGCAAAGCAAAGGTGGTGCGGCTTTATGGCAACAACTTGCTGTTTTAGATGCAGAGGGAGCCAGCCGTTTACACCCAAATGACAAAAAAAGAATTGTGCAATCTTTGGCACAGGCAGAGCAAAACCAAAGTACCATGGCGACGCGCCACAAAAATTCAAAGGCGCAACAAAGCAAGCTGGATACCTTGGTGATAGTGCTGTGCGATCATGAACGTGCGCATTTGTATCAGCGAATAGAAACACGTGTGGATCGCATGATGCAGTCAGGGCTTTTGCAAGAGGCCGAATGGGTGTACCAAAACAAAGAGAATTTTAAAACCGCTGTGCAGGCCATAGGGTATAAAGAACTGTTTGCCTATTTTAAGGGAGAGCAAAGTTTAGACAGCTGCGTGGCTTTGTTAAAACAGGCGACACGGCGCTATGCCAAACGTCAGCTCACTTGGTTTCGTCGTCATAGTTTTCATGTATGGCTAAGTGGTGAAGACGGGGATGTGCAGCAGAGGGCAGAGGCGGAAATTCGCAAGTTTATGGCCCGGTAAAGGGTTGTGGTCTTTTTATAGGGGATTTATATCGGGGAGATTGGTTTTTGGTTTGTGGCGTTCACCTATTTAAAACAGGAGGGCTCAAACACTGTTGAAGCGCAAGAAAAAACAAAAAACAGATAAAAACAAAGCACGGGCACAAGTGCCCGTGCCACAAAAAGGGCAAGAGCTTGGTTCTTCCGTGCAAAAAAATGTAATTTTTCGTCGTTTACGTGTTGTTTTTTGGCTTGTGATGCTGAGCGTTTTGTTATATTTAATTTTACAAGTAGTGTTGGTGCTTGCACCCAGAATGCGTACAGCCATTTTGGTGCAGGCCGAGATGACAGACGCCTTGCAAGTGGAGGGGTTTGTGAGCATAGAGTCTGTACCGGTGCAAAGCGAAGGGATGATGTACTACACGGTGGCAAGCGGGCAACGCGTTTCTGAGGGTGATGAAATTGCGCTGGTGTATGCAAACCATGACGGAGTGTTGGCAAGAGAAGAACTGGTTGCGGTGCAAGAGGAAATGGTGTTATTGCAAGAGGTGCAAGATACGGCTGTGCAGGCGGGAGATGTGGATGTGATACTGCGCGAAACCCAGGAGAGCCTGCTGGATTATGTAGAGGTACTGGCAAGTGACGATTATAGTGAAATACCGCAGGTGCGAAATAACTTAACGATGGCAAACAATCTTTTGCAATTGGCAACGGGAGATGAAAGCGATTATACGGCGCGGTTGAATACCTTGCAAAGCAGGGCCGATGCCTTAGAAGAAGCCGCAAGGCCGCAAGGTTCTGTGGCAGCGCCCCAAAGTGGATATTTTGTGCCTTCGGGCCGGCAAGACCGAGTGCCCATAGCGTATGATATGCTGGCAACACAAACACCACAACAGCTTGTGCAAACCATGGGGCAAGAGGCAGAATATTTTGAGGAATCGGTGGTAGGACATATGGTGACCGATTACCAGTGGCATTTTTTTACAGTGGTTGCGATGGAAGAGGCAGAAAAGTTTACACCGGGGGACAAACTGGCCCTGCGTTTTACAGACGTTAGTGATGAACCATTAACCGTGAGTGTGCAAACCGTGGAACTGGACGAAGAGGCACAGATTGCCAAGATAGAACTGCTATGCGAAGAGGTAAACCCCGATATTTTAAATTTGCGTTTTGAAAAGGCAGAAATTATTTTTAGCACGCAAACGGGCTTGCGTATAGAAAAACAGGCTTTGCGCATCATAGAAGGGCAAACTTGTGTATACGAAAAATTTGGCAACCAAGCCATGTTGCGTCCTGTGCAGGTGCTTGTGGACAGCGAGGATTATATTCTATTGTCAGAAACCTACGAAGCAGGTGTAAACGAAGTAGAGTTGTACGACGAAATTATAGTGGAATCCGGAGGAGTAGAATTATATGACCAACGCATCATCTAGCCAAATTAGAGACAACGTGCTTAGAGTACAAGAAAAAATAGAAAACGCTTGCATACGGGCAGGCCGTAAAGTAGAGGAAGTTACTTTGGTGGGGGTAAGCAAAACACAGCCCGTGCAGGCTGTGCGCGATTTGTTGCAAGCGGGAGTGCGGGATATTGGGGAAAACCGCGTGCAAGAAATAATAGAAAAGGTGCCACAATTGCAAGATTTGAGCCCTCGAGTTCATCTGATTGGGCATTTGCAGCGAAATAAAGCAAAATTTTTACCGGGCCAAATTTGCATGTTACAAAGCCTAGACAGCGAAAGAACCCTAGAGGCGCTAGAGAAAGCTTTTGCGGCAAAACAAGAAAAACTTTCTGTATTGATTGAGATAAATATTGGCGAAGAATCGTCGAAAACAGGCCTTGATGTGGCTGGGTGTTTGGCGCTGGCCCAGCGCGTGGCGCAAAGCGAATATGTGTGTTTGCGTGGTCTCATGTGTATTCCCCCCAACGAAGGCGCCGAGGCGGCACGGGGATATTTTCGCAAGATGTACAATCTATTTGTTGACATGCAGGGCGAAAAAATGGATAATAATAATGTTAATATACTTTCCATGGGAATGTCTTCAGACTATGAGGTGGCGATAGAAGAGGGGGCAACCATGGTGCGTGTGGGGACTGCCCTGTTTGGAAAAAGGGTGTAATAATTAATAGCAAGAGGTTTTGGTTTGGGAGAAAAAGTGCAACCAAGACATATAGAATGAATAGGTAATATAACAAAGGAGAATGCTATGGCTGGGTTTTTAGGAAAAATTCGGGATATTATGGGCGTGGACGACGATGGTGATATGTACGAAAACGAGGACATGGAGTTCATCGGTAATCAAGGCTCGGCAAGTTCGTCTGCTGTAGTCGCAGACGATTATGTTATGGAAAAACGCAATAAAGTGGTAAATATCAACGCCACAACTCAGTTGCAGGTGGTGCTTGTGAAACCCGAACGTTTTGATGATGCCTCGGCTATAGCCGACCATCTAAACGCACGCCGCACTGTGGTGCTAAATTTAGAGTCTACCAACAAAGAGGTTTCGCGTCGTTTGGTAGATTTTCTGTCTGGCGTGGCCTATGCAAACAATGGCCAAATTAAGCGCGTGGCCAACAACACATTTATCATAACACCGTATAATGTGGATATTGTGGGTGATATTTTGGACGAACTGGAAAGTAGCGGTGTTTTCTTTTAAAGCCGCTGATATAAGATAGGGGTACAACACAATGGAATACATAAAGTGAAGGAGGCTTTTTGATGAATGCAGAAAGCGCGCGTAATGTAAAGTTTGATATCGTAAGAAAAGGTTATAGCCCGGCCGATGTAGATGAATACCTGTCTCAGGTTGCCACAGCGTTGGAGACGCAAAATGCAGAGATGGACGCTGTGAGGGCAGAGCTAGACGCAGCAAAGGCAGAGCTGAACGGGGCGCAGGATATCCAAAACGACCTTGAGTCTAAAATAATAATATTGGCGCAAAAAGTAGAGGAATACCGTAGTGAAGAAGACACGTTGAAAACAGCCTTGTTAAACGCACAGCGCATGGGTGAAACCGTGGTGCACGAGGCAAAACAAAAAGCGGAAGCTTTGGTACGTGAAGCCACGGGCACTTCACAGCTATTGCGCGAGCAAGCCGAAGAAGAAAGCGCACGTGAACGCTTGAAATTAGAACAATTACAAGCACAGGTGATGCGCTTTAAAGCCACAATTTTAAATTTATACAAACAGCACATCGAATCTTTAAGTGCATTGGACGAGCCCATTGAACAAATTGAAGATGCTAGGATAGAGTATAGCGACGAATACAGCACAGACGTGTACGAATACGAAGAGGAAGAAGTGTTGGAGATAGAAGACTTGCAAGAGCTTGAAATAGAGGAGCCGCAAGTGCCGGACAACAAAATGGAAGCAGCGCAAGCAGCCGGAATAGAAACACAGCCACCACAACCCGGGGAAGAGCCGGTGGTTAATTTGTTCGAGGGTGTGCCTGTAGATCCCACTGCACCCAATTAAGCCCCATAAGCCAATAGATGCGGCCGGTTTTGGTGTTGCCACGGATATGGCAATGCAAAAACCGGTTTTTCATAAAATGACACATAGTTGGTATTAAAACAATAAATTTATGCTGAATTTGCTTACAAGGAGAGAGTGACGTGCCGGAAGATTATAACAGTACTTTAAACTTGCCCAAAACCCAATTTGATATGCGTGCGGGCCTGCCTGCCAAAGAGCCAAAGATGTTGGCCTCTTGGCAGGAAGACAGCCTATACGAAAAAATGATAGAAAACAATGAGGGCAAGCCCGTGTATATTTTGCACGACGGCCCCCCTTATGCAAATGCCGGCATCCATATGGGCACGGCCATGAATAAGGTGCTTAAAGACATCATCGTGCGCTATAAAAACATGGCTGGTTTTAAGGCGCCTTTTGTGCCCGGTTGGGACACACATGGTCTGCCTATAGAGCGCAAGGCCATGCAGGAAGTGCGCGAAAAACAAAAGAAAGAAAAAAAGAAAACCGGTGTGGAGCCAAAGGCGCTTAGTTCTTTTGAAATGCGCGAGCTTTGCCATGATTATGCCATGCGTTACATGCAAGTGCAACGTGGTCAGTTCCAGCGTCTTGGGGCCCTTGGCAACTGGGAAGACCCCTATTTAACCCTGGCACCGGGCTATGAAGCAAAGCAAATTGAAGTGTTTGGTGAAATGGCCAAAAAGGGCTATATTTATAAAGGTTTAAAGCCCGTTATATGGTGTCCGAACGACCGTACAGCTTTGGCTGAGGCGGAAATAGAATATGAAAACGATCCCGTAGATACCATTTACGTGGCTTTTCAGGTAAACAAAGACAACGGGGCTTTGCAAAAAGCAGGCCTTGACCCGGCTTCGGTTTGGTTTGTTATTTGGACCACCACAGCTTGGACATTGCCGGCCAATGTGGCCATTTGCCTAGGCCCTAATTTTGAATATGTGGCGGTGCAAGCGGGCGAGCGTGTGTATGTGGTGGCCAAGGAATTGCTAAAAAACACCATGGAAGCATGCAATATAGAAGACTACAAGGTTTTGGCCTCTTTTAAAGGCAGTGAGTTAGAACTTATCGAAACACAGCATTGCTATTTAGACAGGAAGTCTTTGGTGATTTTGGGCGACCATGTCACATTGGAAAGCGGCACAGGCTGTGTACACACGGCACCGGGACATGGTGCGGAAGACTACGACGTGGTGAATCGCCACTATCCACAGCTACCCATGTTGGTGCCTGTAAATGATGTGGGTGTTCTTACCGAAGAGGCGGGGCAATTTTCCGGCTTGCATGTGGAAAAGGCGAGCAAAGCCATCATAGAGGCCTTGCAAGAAAGCGGCGCGGTGATTGGTATCACACATGAGATGCATCAATATCCACATTGTTGGCGTTGCAACACGCCCATATTATATAGAGCCACAGAACAATGGTTTTGTTCTGTGGAAGATTTCCGCAAGGAGACCTACAACGCCATAGATACGGTGCAATGGGTGCCTCAGTGGGGTAAAGAGCGCATGGCCGGTATGGTGCGAGACCGTGCCGATTGGACCATTTCTCGCCAACGTCTGTGGGGTATGCCCATACCGGTGTTTTATTGCGACGATTGCGGCAAGTATGTCATCAACGACACCACCATCACAGCCGTGAAAGACATCTTTGCAAAAGAGGGATCGAACGCATGGTTTAAGTATTCTGCCGAAGAAATTTTGCCGAAAGATTTTGCCTGCGAGCATTGTGGGGCTAAAACTTGGCGTAAAGAGACAGACACTATGGATGTTTGGTTCGATTCGGGCGTATCCCATGCCTATGTGCTTGATAAATGGAAAGATCATCACTGGCCTGCAGACCTATATTTAGAAGGAAGCGATCAGTTCCGTGGCTGGTTCCAATCTTCCTTGCTCACATCGGTGGCAACTCGAGGGGTGGCACCGTATAAAACTGTTGTCAGTGCCGGTTGGGTTGTAGACGGTGAAGGTCGCAAAATGAGCAAGAGTTTGGGCAACGGCATAGAACCGGAGCAAATCATCCGCGAATACGGTGCAGACATCATTCGCCTGTGGGTGGCAGCGGCCGATTATCATGCCGACATGCGCATTGGCAAAGACATTTTAAAACAGCTTTCCGAAGGGTATCGCAAGGTGCGCAACACGGCACGGTTTATTTTGGGGAACCTTTATGATTTTGAACCGGATGTGCATTTGGTAGAGGACGATAAATTGCAGCCGCTAGACCGCTGGGCACTGGCCGAGCTGGACAAATTGGCTACGGTGGCACGTGAGGGCTACGACAGCTTTGATTTTCATAAGGTATACCACAATTTACACCGTTTTTGCGTGGTGAGCATGTCTAATTTCTATTTGGATATCATAAAAGACCGCCTGTATATCAACGGGGCAAACAGCGAACTACGCCGGGCGGCACAAAGTACGATGTTCCGCATTTTGGTGGCCATCACAGAAATTGCAGCGCCGTTCTTGGCGTTTACCTCCCAGGAAATTTGGGAGTTTGTGCCTGCCTTTGCAGGCAAGCAAAAATATGTGGTGATGCACGAAATGCCGAAATCTGGCGTATATACGCTTAGCGAGGCAGAACAGACGCGCTGGGATACCATCATTGCCATACATGATGATGTTAAAAAGGTGCTGGAAGAAAAACGTGCTGCTAAAGTGATTGGTTCTTCTTTGGAGGCGGCCGTGGTGTTGCATTGCAATGAAGATATGATGGCTTTTGTGCAAAGTGTGCTACCGGAGCTTGCCGATATTTTTATTGTTTCTGCTGTAGAGGCCGTGGCAGAAGAAGGCGGCAGTGCAGGGGAAGTGGAAGGCCTGTGTGTGGAAGTGAAACGCGCAGACGGCACCAAGTGCGAGCGTTGCTGGCAATATCGTGATACTGTGGGCAAAAATGCAGAACATGCTACATTGTGTAAACGTTGTGGCGATATTTTGAATGGATAGCCCAGAGCAGATACGAGGATTCTTTTTGATTAAATAGCCATGGTTATCGGTGCGAAAAAATCAGCAAAGTAATAAAAGAAAGTCTCGAGTGCAACGCAATCGGGGCTTTCTTGTACTAGGCTGTATTGTTCAACCTTTGCTTATAAAGGTTGCACAATACAGCCGATGAAACATATACAGCATGGTGGAAAAAGCAAGAAGTGGTCCGGGTTTTATCCGGGTGAACGGAAAACAGGATGAGCGACAGGCGACGAATGCTGCTTAGAGTATAAGCTTTTGTGATTTTATGAAAAAGCTTATCTTCAGATAATACGCTAAGCAGGGCGGGTCGCGTAGCGACACAGGCTTTGGTGTTGCAAAGGGAGCTTTATACGAGAAGTACCTTTATGTAAAAAAAGCGCAAATTTGTGGTTTGGAATATTTTAGAAACACCTATCTATATTTGCAACAGGAGGACAAAAATTTGATTTTTGGAATTATTTCGGTCATTGTTTTAGTGGCGCTTGATCAGCTTGCCAAATGGGCCGCCGTAAAATATTTGATGCCTTATGGGGTGTTGCCGGCCATAGACGGTGTTTTTCAATGGCAATATTTAGAAAATGATGGAGCTGCTTTTAGTCTTTTTGCAGGTAGGCAAGTTTTTTTATTGGTGTTTACGGGCATTGCCCTGCTGGTACTGGCCATTATTTTGATGTTTCGCCGCCCCAAAGACGAGATGGAAACAACGGGTCTTGTGTTTATTTTTGCCGGCGGTGTGGGCAACTTAATAGACCGGATGGCCCAGGGCTATGTGGTGGATTATATCAGCTTATTGTTTATGGATTTTGCCGTGTTTAATTTGGCCGATATATATGTTACCTGTGGGTTTGTTGTCTTTGTATGTGGCATGATACGCTCGGAAATACGCACAAAGCGTAGGCGAGCTGCACGCTTAAAAGCCATACAAGAAGAGGAAGTAATGCGCGTGCAAGCAAAAACGATGGCAGAGAGTGAAGTTGGAATGAATAAGCAAGAGAACGAAAATCATGGAGAAAATTGAGTTTGTACTTTGCGAGGAAGAGGCCGGCCAGCGCATAGATCGTTATCTTTGTGATAAGGGTGGGTTTTCGCGCTCCGCTGTGCAAAGAATGCTTGGCGAGGGTTTGGTGCTGCTAGAGGGAAAAAAACCGCAGAAAAGCCGAAAATTGGCTGCGGGGGAAAGATTGGTGCTTTTTCTTGCCCCACCGAAAGACTGCCAAATCGAAGCACAGAATATCCCTTTGCACCTTCTGTTTGAAGATAGCCACTTGTTGGTGCTGGATAAGCCCAAAGGGCTTGTGGTGCATCCTGCCCCCGGGCACGACAGCGGTACTTTGGTGAATGCCTTGCTCTATCATTGCAAAGATAGCCTCTCGGGCATTGGTGGGGAAATACGGCCCGGCATTGTGCATAGGATAGATAAAGACACCAGTGGGCTTTTGGTGGTGGCAAAAGACGATAAAACACATCTGGGCCTTGCAGAACAATTTTCTAGGCACAGCATCAAGCGCGAGTATCAGGCCATGGTGCATGGACACTTTGCACAGTGGCAGGGCACGGTGGAAGGCGCCATAGGACGTAGCAGTAAAGACCGTAAAAAAATGGCGGTGGTGCAAGTGGGCGGCAAAGCGGCGCGAACACATTATGAAGTTTTGGAAAAGTACGAACGATTTTCCCATATGAAATTGCGTCTTGAAACAGGGCGAACACATCAAATTCGTGTGCATATGGCAAAGTGTGGGCATCCTGTAGCAGGTGATTTGTTGTATGGCCCCAAAAAGCCGGCAGGAAAATTGCAGGGGCAGTGCTTGCACGCCGGTGTTTTGGGTTTTGTGCATCCTATCACAGGGGAAAGCTTATATTTTGAAAGCCCATTGCCTGATTATTTTCAAACATTTATCCAAAGCTTAACAAAAACAAGGGAATAAAGATGGTATGATACAGTCACTTAAGGATATATTGGTGGTGTCCGATATGGATGGCACCTTGCTAACAGACGACAACCGTGTTTTAGAAAGCACTTTACAAAGTATACGTCTTTTCACCATGCTGGGGGGGCGTTTCACAGTGGCAACGGGCCGCGGGGTAGAATCTATTGCCAAATATAAGCAGCTGTGTCCTCTGTTAAGCCCGGTGATTGCAGGGGGAGGCACAGTTATTTATGATTTTAAAAATGCATCTGTGCTAAAAAATGTGTCGCTTCCCAAAAAGATGGCAGAAAAACTTCTGCAAGACATACAAGCAAAGTTCCCACAGCTGGGAGTTTTGGTGTTTGGTGTGGACTTTCGTTGTTATCAGGTACATGCATCACCTCATGTGCAAATTCTTCTGGATGACGAGCAAATTTCTGTGTATTCACGCCCCTTGGAAAAACTGCCCTACGATTGGAATAAGATTTTGTTTGCTGCAAAACCGGAGGTTTTGCAAGAGGTGGAGGCATATTTGCAAGACAAGTTGTTTGCAGGTATTTATTTTGTGCATACTTCTAATATTTATTATGAAGTAATGCCAGAAGGAACGAGCAAGGGGACGGCTCTGCAAGAGTTGTGTGCTATGCTGCAAGTGCCTTTGGAAAACACGATTGTTATCGGTGATTATTATAACGATTTAGAAATGATGCAAGAGGCCGGCCATGCGGTGGCAGTGGGCAATGCACCGTGTGACATATGTTTGCAAGCAAGCGAAGTGTGTCGCCCCAACAACGAAGGGGGCGTGGGACAATTTTTGTATGAATTGGTTCAACGTTATGGAGAATAAGCACAAAAGCATGGAGGAAAAAATTTTGCGGCCGGCTTTTGTGTTGCCGGTTGTTTTGGTTTTGGTGGTGCTGGCTGCCTTGTTTGGTTTTGCGCCTTTGGTGCAGGAAGGGTTTGATGCAGATGCTTCGGCCGCTTTGTTTTTAGAAGAAAGCGAGCGTATCAATGTGAACGAGGCCGGCATTAGTGAGCTCATGTTGTTGCCCGGCATTGGCGAGGTTAAGGCAAAGGCAATTGTGGCCTATCGGCAAGAGCATGGGTCGTTTACCGCGGCAGAGGATTTGTTGCAAGTGGAAGGGATAGGGCCAAAGACGGTGCAAGATATAGAGGGTTTGGTGGCGTTTGCATAATGCCTTGAAATGGTATGGAGGGGAATAATGCATAACAAAAACGAGGGGAAACTATTTATTAATCGCGAGCTTAGTTGGCTTGAATTTAACCATCGTGTGTTAAATTTGGCAAGTGACGAGAATGTGCCTCTAGGGGAACAACTAAACTTCGCCAATATATATGGCAGTAACTTAGACGAATTTTTTATGGTGCGAGTGGGCTCTTTATATGACCAAACGCTGCTGAAAAACGAAAACAAAGAGAACAAAACGGGCATGACGGCGAAAGAGCAGCTGGCGGCCATTATGCCCAAAGTGGCAAAACTACAAGCCAAATGTGATAAAAGTGTGTCGCAATTGTTGCGTCGCTTAAAAGAACATGGGCTTGAGAAAATAGACTTTGCAACTCTTTCCAAAGAAAGAGAGATGTTTTGGAAAAAATATTTTTTATGCGAATTATTTCCGGTGCTTTCTCCACAGGTGGTGGGAAGACGGCATCCGTTTCCGTTTTTACGAAATGGAGAGATTTATGTGGGGGTTATGCTTAAAGAGGGAAAAGAGGCCAACCAAGTGTTTGGCATTATACCCTTGCATTCCAACCTAGAACGCCTTATTTCTGTGGCCGAAAATGACGGCATTTCCTATACCTTAGTGGAAGAACTTGTTTTGCATTTTGCAAACCTTGCCTTCGGAAAAGCAAGCATACAGGAAAAGGTGTTGTTCCGGGTGATACGCAATGCCGACCTCACCGTGGAAGAAGGCATGTTCGACGAAGACATCGACTATCGCTCTATGATGAGTGAATTGCTAAAAAAGCGCAGGAAACTGGCTGCGGTAAGCTTGCAATTTTTTGGGGAAGCGCCGAAAGGTATACGCGATATTTTGCTTGAAAAACTTTTTTTACCACAGATACAATCTTTTGTGCAACAAGCACCGCTGGAGTTGTCTTTTCTGGCAAAATTGGCTGCGCGCTTGAAAAAACAAAACAAAGCAGAGTTGTTTTACCCACCGGCAAGGCCATTGTTGCCACCGTCCGGGTATAGCCTAAGCCAAGAGGTTAAAAAACACGATGTACTGATGTGCTACCCACATCAGAGTTATCGCCCCTTTATACAGATGCTTAGTGAAGCAGCGACTGACCCCGATGTTATTTCTATAAAAATGACACTTTACCGTGTTGCGTCAGAATCCAAGGTGATCAGCGCCCTGCTTGAAGCGGCCGAAAATGGCAAAGAAGTGGTGACATTGGTAGAGCTTCGTGCCCGCTTCGACGAGCAAAATAACATAGATTGGTCTCACCAGCTGGAAAAGGCCGGTTGTACGGTTATTTACGGGTTTTCAGATTTTAAAATACATTCCAAATTAACTTTGATTACCCGCAAGGTGGGCGGGCAATATCAATATATTTCACAAATTGGAACAGGCAATTACAACGAACGCACCAGCGAGTTGTACACGGATTTAGCTTTTGTAAGCGCTAGGCAGGCCTTAGGGGAAGAAGTGGCAGCTGTTTTCAACAATTTGGCGCTGGGGCGTCTAACAGAGCATGTGGATGAACTTATAGTGGCACCTTTACGCTTTAAAAGTGTGTTGTTGGAAGAGATACAGCGCGAGATAAAGCATAATAAGATAGACGGAAAAGGCCGCGTGGTGATAAAGTGCAATTCGATTTCAGACAAAGAAATCATTGTGGGCCTTAGCGAGGCTTCGAAAGTAGGCGTGCCTGTGGAGATGTTGGTGCGTGGGGTTTGCTGCCTACAAGCCGGTTTGCCGCAACTGAGTGAACACATTAAAGTGCGGAGTATAGTGGGGCGCTATCTAGAGCATGCACGTATCTATGCCTTCGGAGAAGGAGAGCGCTTGCGCATCTATATTGCCTCGGGGGATTTTTTAACCCGCAATACAGAGCGCCGTGTGGAGGTGGGCGTTCAAGTGAAAGACAATAAACTGAAGAAAATTTTAGTTGATATATTGGAAATGCAATTAAAGGACACCTGCAGTGCCAATTTGATGGTGGCAAACAATCAATACCAAAAAATAAAACCGGAAAATGGCCAGGTGCCTTTAGACAGCCAGATGTTGATGTATCGTTATGTAAAAGAAAATATGCTGGAAAGTGAACAGGATTTGCAAAAGAAACCTGATATAGGAAAGCCAAAATGGTATGAAAGAGGCATATTAAAGAAATTGGCCTGTTTTTTTAAAAAACAAGGATGATTTTGCTTTTTGCCAATTGACAGACGGCTTTTTATGTGATATCCTATTATAGCGTTACATATGTGATGCATCATGATGCCTTTTGTTATAAGTGGGCAATTTGGGATTCTATTTATATGGTGGGTATAGCTCAGATGGTTAGAGTGCCAGGTTGTGGCCCTGGAGGCCGTGGGTTCAAATCCCATTATCCACCCCATTTATAAAAGCGGGCGATTTGTTCGCTTTTATTATACTGGCCTGTCGGCAAGCGGTAAGCCACCAGACTTTGACTCTGGCATTCGTAGGTTCGAATCCTGCCAGGCCAACCAGAAAAAGAAAAATCGCTGAAACAATGCGGTTTTTCTTTTTTTATACACGATTTTTACACGAATCAAAAAACACGCAAACAAAAAAGCCCCGCCCGAAGGCGAGGCTTTAATCTTATTCATTTTTGTCATTTGGGAAAAGTTTCCCCACCATGTTTAGATGTTGAGAAAGTGAGCGGCAACAAAAGACAGTAATGCGGTTACTGCGACGGTTATGATTGTTCCCGTCAGGCTCTCCCAACGTTTAGATGGTTTGTTTGTTAATGCTTTCACGTCCATTAACATTTCATCAATGGATGATTTCAAATGCAGATAATTTGCCTCTGTTGTTGCAATAAACAATTTAAAGGCAACATTATCTTTTTGAATTTCGGATAGATCCGCATGTCTCGCTCCGCATCGTTCCTCAAATTGTGCTCTAAATTTCATGTGAGAAAGGTTGTGTTCGTGGAACGTTTTATGAGATTCTTTGTTTTTTTCTTCGTTTTCCCTCACTCGCCGCTCAAGCTCGGCAAAACGCGTCTCGTTTGTTTCGGTCATAATGCTCACCGCCTATTGCCCTGCGATTTCCGGCAAGCCTTTGAGCGATGTAAGGCATGATAAAACACCCGCCAATGCCACCGAACTTATCACCATTGCCCAATTAACGTCGGACATTACAACACCCGTGCCAATCATGGCAATGCTTGTTTGTGCCATTGTTTTCAACGCCCGAACGCCTGCGGCAACAAACCACTGTTTATTTAATTTTGCCATACTATGTACCTCCAATTAAAACCCATATTGAATTTTTAGGCTTTTTATTTAATAAAGCTTTTTATTTTATGCCACGCCCACAGCAAGCCCCAGAGCGTATGCTGCGTCTTCCATAGTCTCGCGGTCTCCATAGCTCACAGTGACGGTTACAAGCTGCTCGCCGTGGT
>CAYJIR010000009.1:0-12541 GCA_964370295.1 uncultured Oscillospiraceae bacterium | reverse complement strand
AATAACGGTTTTTAGTTGTAGCTCAGCGGCCTTTTTCGTGATGGTGTCTAGATCTCCACCGCTCATGCCTCCGATAACAAGGTCAACTTGGCCCTTGTAGTCTTCACAGGGCAGGGCGAGCTGTTTGCACACATCACGGATGGCGGCCACGTCTCCGGTGGTCATGGGGCCGATAAGCAGCATGCCGTCACCGTTGCTTACATGAGCAAGGGCAAGACTATTCGACGCACCCACAAGATGCTTAAAGTCGCCGTCAGACATGTACCCTACTTGCAAAACGGTTGTGTCTGAGACAGGTTTGTACGGTGCCGGGTCAATGTTATCTATATTATCGTTGCCTTGGTGTGTGCCTAAAATATTAGGGACCTCAGTGTATGTACTTGGATCCACAGCATTCCATCGGCCATCATAATACTTTTGCACTTCTATGTGTAAATGGGCACCAAATGAATAACCGGTGTTTCCCATTACACCAATAGCATCACCCTGTTGCACAACTTGGTTCATTTTTACCGCGATGCTGGCAAGGTGCTGGCAAATTACACGCAATGTGTCGCTAAAATAAATATAAACAAGATTCCCTCTGCCGCCATTTTCTCCCCACTGTGGCACACAACGGCCACCCCAAATAGCACGGACAGTCCAGTCGTCATCACCAACAATATCCTCGCCCAAATGAAATTCTTTATATCCGTTAATCCACCTCCAGCCGTATAAGCTTGTCACTCTGTTTCTTCCTTTAAATGGCGTCATTTTGTGCCTCTCTTTCTTTTTCCAGTGTTACTACGCGTGCGGTTAAATCATCTATCTGTTTTTGTTGGTTTTGTAGCAGGACTACCATCGGTGCAATAAATCCCCTATAGTCCAATCCATCTGGCTCATCGTTTTCATCGTAAGCAACGACTGTTTTATCAACTTTGTCAACTTCCTCGGCAATAAAACCAAAATGATGCGTTCCGTCAGATTTTAAATCGTATTCCTTCGGTGTAACACCTAATAGCAGACGCTTTGCTTTGTCTATTGTCAGAGCAATGATATTTTTTTTGTACTTTTTTGACGAAGATTCGATAAATGCAGAAGCGCGTACACTGACATATGCAGAACCTGCGGAGTTTACGCACTCAATGCCAGCATTTGATTGCAAAATTATCGCACCATTACTTTGAATTTTAACAGATGCCGAAGCATTTCCCGCTGTGTTGACAAGCTGAACACCGAAAGACGATTGAATCGAAATCCCACTTGCTGGGTATACCCTTTGGTTAAAAGTTGTCGAACCTGTTACCGTGCCGCCAGTCAACGGCAGGGCTGCAACATTGGAAACATTCCCTAGCCCTATTTGTTCTTTTGTCACCGCGTGTGGGTTGTCGGTTCTTTCGATGTGTTCTTGCGCATCCCTAGATACCAACGCTTCTTTCACAACCCCAAAAAATTCGGTGCCAAATTCGATTCGTGTCAAAAATTCGGATTCGCTCACAATCCCATCTAAAAGTTGCCTCACCTCCTCCAAATAGGCCATATACTGATTGTATAGCGTTGGTTCGCTAATTCGCCCCCATACAGGCGTGATAAATCCGCACACATCTGGGTTGAATCTTTGATCTAAGATGTCAGCGGCTGTTATCTCGGCTTTGCCGGGGGTAACGGTGATATCTGCAAAAACAAGGTCAAAAAAGTCGGTTGTTCTGCGCATCGGCGGTGGTTGCGGCACTGTTGCAGGTGTGCCTTGCTCCACATTGTGAGGTATCCACCGCTCTGCAATATCTTGCCTCACGCCAATTCTTAAAATGTAGGGAAGTGTGGTGGCCGGTGGCACATCTACATCAATACCGACTTCGTTTTGTGGATCAACCGTAAAGCCACGTCCACGAATCACCCCATTCCCAAACAGGATGCGCACTCGAAACCCACCGAGAGGCACGACTTGGCACCGGCTGCTCTCATCTGTAAAAACACCGTCACCCTGCGCCGCTTTGTCGTACCAATAGGCAAAGGTGTCACTGCCGCATGCCCTGTCCTTGTTTTCTGCGCTTTCGTTGTCCCACGGCCAAGATACCATTTTCGTTTGAGCAATTAAATCATTGAGCGGTGTTGAACTCATACAATCCCTCCTATGTTCAAAACCTGTAGTTTTGCGACTGTTCTCTTCATTCCGGCTTCGTGCGTGTGGATCAATTCAGTGGCGATGCACTGCGCTTCGATGCCATTCTTAAAATCTTTGTACACACGCTTTTCTCCAAGTGCAATATCGCGCGTGGGGGTGACTTCAACTTTTAATTCGACTTGCCTCAAGGCCAATTCCTCACGGCCTTTTTCCCTCAATACTTCTAAATATTGAGCATCTGTAAGTTCTTCCTTTCGCAATGTCCTTGCATCTACATAAATTTCGCGTTTTTCTTCACCTCCAATTCGATGATCAACCTCTGCGACTATCCGCGAAGTTCCCTCGCCCTCGCCGGCCACATAGGCAAAGTTTTTGTAGAACTCTGAATCACGCTGATAATATGGAAGTCGTTCAATGTTTTTGAAATCCACAGAAAGAGGCGGCTTTGTTTCAGTGAAATCCTGCACATCCAAAAATATGAATGTATTTGTTTTGGTGGCGCGGTCGTATTCAAGCCGTCCACCTATCAATTCGGCGGCAAGCAAGGTGGTTGTGAATGTCAAAAGGTTATCGCCTGTCACCTGCAAAGTGGGGATGTTGGCCGCTGGGATTGTAGAGTTTTCGACAGGGTAGGGGGTGTAGGTTTCCACAAGGCTTTTCGTGATTTCGGTGCATTTTTTGTTGTAGAAGTTTTGAGGGTAGTGGATGACCTTGTTTGCAAGCTTCGCTTTCATCATTCTGCCAGCATAGGTGTAATCGCGCTCTATTTCGTCAATCTCGATTATGCCAAGCTCTGCAAAGCGGTCATCTTTAAAATAAACAGCACCTGGGATTCTTGTCAGTCCAGATATTTGAAAACGTCCAACATCGTACATTTTTTCGTGCCAAATCAAAGAGGTATACTGCTGATGTGTTAAGCCATCAATTTCAACAAAATTTTCATCTAAAACACGTAGGATTCCATTTTTAGCCATTATGTTACCTCTGGAAAAATTAACGCTGAGCTATATCTCGACTGGAAATTTAACCAAACATCAAGGTTTGTTTTGTTTTCAGCGGTGATTCGGATTAAGTTGTCTCCCGGCTGTAATTGCCAAAACTCGCTTTGAGGCGTAATGCTGTCGAAAACAGAAACGCCGTTGAGATAAGCGTCCATGTCTTCGTCTGTGGTAGAGATTAAAAGCTCATCTCCTTGCAGTAGAGTTACATCCACGGTCAAAAACTGCCCTGTCCGTGGGTGTAAAACAGTCATGCCGCTGGCCGTCCCTCGTGTCGCAATGAAGCGCATCCGGAAACCGACAGGCTCATGCCCCTCATTCGTGTAAAATGTTTCATCGCTAAACTCCAAGTAGCCAAAATTCACACCCTCATCAACAGTGCTTTCCCAAGGCCAGCCGAACAAAGGAACAATCCCTGCAAGGTTTTTGCCGAAAACATCAACGCTGTAAAAGCGTGGGTCTGGGCAGACAAATTGAACAGTGAGAGTGGGGGCTTGTCTGGCCCCGTGTTTGTACTCGAGGTCAGACAATTCGCAAGAGCCAAAAATATATCGCTGGCCAAACAAAATTTTCAAGTCCTGACGACCGTCAAAATAGTTTTGCATGGCATCGCCTTCGTACCTTGATACCCTCGTTACAATTTCAATAATTCGTGGGGTGGGGATAGCCTCTTTCTTTGTCTGGATGCCGTTTGCCATTTGTGCGGTTGTTATTTCGTATTGCGCACGGCCAAGGCCGGACAACACAGAGGCATATTCGAGCGGAATCACCATTTCTCCATCGTTGAAAATCACATCCGGAAAACTAATCCTCACGCCTTATCCTCCTCTCTGCGGCCTGTATGGCTCGCACATAAGCCTCGCCCGGCGTTACATCTCGCTTTATGAAGCTGATGCTTGTGCTGTTGTTATTTGTGGTGCTTGTGTGCGTGACGTTGCTTGTCGCGCCCACGCTGGGGCTCACACGGTTAGATGAGAACATGGCTTGATTTGCAATGGCGTTGAGTGCGTCATAGTCGATGGTTTTACTGATGCTTGCGCTGATGTCTTTTGAAACCTTAGCCATTCGGTTTACAGCACCAATGCCTATCCCTTCTGTGTACATCTCGCCCAGATACATACCTTTTCGGCTAGGTGATTTTACTTCCAAGCCTTTTGCGGTCGCCTTATAGGTGATATCTGCCGCCCTGCTGGCCGCCGCTTCCAGTTCTCCCATCTTGCTATTGATGCCGCCTATCATGCCGTTTATCATTTCAGCCCCAAGACCGTGCCAATCAAGGTACACAGAGCGCACCTGTGCGGCCTCAAATCCTGCATACACAGCTTGTGCCATTGCTTGGCTCACAACATGCTGTTGCAATCCTGTGGCTATGCCCTGCACCATCTGATAACCGATAGCATACCAGTCGAATGCAGTGCCGCGCTTTTTGGCAGAGTTGTAAGCATCGGTCATGGCCACAGCCATTCTCTGGCTTAAAACAGATGGTTGTATGCCCTCTGCTATGCCGGTTACCATATCCGTGCCGATGCCGCGCCAGTCTTGGCGTTCGGATGTTCGGGCGGTTTGCTCGTAGGTGTTTTGAGCTAATTCGTGTGTGGGTTCTTCTATTGGATATTCTGATACACCAAGGCCGAAGGCCTCACCTGCAAAGTAACCTGTGTCACCTAACAGTTCATTCATTTGGGCGACTTGCCCCTCTGTTGGTAACACTCCGTTTGCTATTGCCGTAGCAATATCTTGCGCAAGCCGCATTGCATCTTCATTGCCAGATTGCAAAGCCATCATAAGGCCATCTGTCATCTCGACGCCGCTTTGTTCAAACGCTTGTGTGATAGTATCTAGGTTTGACTGATAATCTCGTACAAGTGCGCGGTTATGTTCAAGGTTTGCAATGCGTTGCTGTAAAGAAACTTGGTCTGATAGGTTGATTTGTTCATTCGCATTGTTGTAAGCATCAGCAAGATTCTGCATCGCCTCTTCAATGCGCCTGTTGGCCTCTTCGGTGGCCTCTGCCATTGCATTGTGGCTGGCTTCCCATTCGTCAAGGGATATACCATCAGCCAAAGCGGCGTTGATTTCGGAGACTGATACATCGTACTTTTGGGCAAGGTCTTCAACGGTGTCACCGGCCTCGGTTGTGGCAATTGCGGCATCTTCCGTTGCACCGGTCAATTCATTTATCGCTTCTTGAGTTACGCCTACTTGTTCTGTGGTTATTTCCAGCGCATCAATCTGGTCTTGCTCTGCTGCCAGCAGTTGATTCATAGCATAGGTGGAATTTTCTGTAGCTCTAACGCTCCCATCCATCCCATACGTATATGAAACGGTCGAATCCAACCCGGATTCTTGGAGCCTTTCCATGCGTACGTAAGTTTCTTCTAACGCCAAAGCCGCTGTCGCTTGTTCTTCAAGAACTTCGTTCAACCGCTCTTGGTACAGTTCAGCTTCAGCTACAGCAATAAGACTTTCCGCATATTCATCGGTAGCATTTGCCAACCCTTCGACATCATTTGTCGCACTATTGTAGGACAAACCCAGACCGGGAAGGATTGAGTTCGCCATCTGAATGGATGCCGTTAATCGCTGCTCAGAAGCAGCTGTTCCATCGTTTGCTTCTGCCAACCGGCGAACTTCTGCAAGAGCATCTTTTGCGGCGTTGCTTTTTGCTTGCAATGCAACAAGCTCACTTTCAAAGGCCCTGCTGCTTTCTTCCGTAGAAACCCGAAGTTGCTCTGCTGCTTCGGCCATCTGTTCAGCTTCTTCATTTGCCTCAACCATTTCAGCGTTACTGTCATTTAAGGCAAAAGCCAGAGCCGTTATTCCTGCGGTTACTGCTGCAACACCTACAGCAAGAGCCACAGCCGGATGCGCAAGCACGGCGGTATTCCATGCCCACTGTGCCGCTGTTGCAAGGGTTATTGTGCCGTTCAAAACACCTACAGCCACGGTTTTCACACCGATTGCTCCGCTACTTAGTAAAATGGCCAGTGTTTCTTTTTGTGTTGCCGTAGTGCCCAGTGCGGTAACCAATGCCCCTGTTTTGCTTACCGTAAACCCTGCCGCTTTGGCCGCTGTGTTCAATGCCTGTGCGGTCGTGTTTTTCGTCATGGCCACAGTCGGTACCCCGTTCAAGCCTGGCTGTGTGGTAAGTGCCGCCGCGCTTGCCGTTGTAAAGGCCTTTACCCCTGTCGTTACAACGGTGATGGTCTTCCACGTCCCCCACGCAACACCGGCCACAGTGATGGCCTTGCCAACGGTGTCCATGTTGTCAATGAGAAATTCTGTGGCATCGCCAACGGTGCGCACAACACGGTTTACTGTACCCTCACTGCTGTTGTAAATTTCTATCCCGGCATTCTTTACACGGTTCACAATCTTTTGAATTGCTACAGCAGTAGTATCATCCATCACAGCAAACGCGCGAGAGGTCGCCCCTGCGCTGTTTTGCATCTGCTCTAGGGATTGATTGAACCCATCTGCACCGCCGGAAAGCAAAGACAAAGCCGCCCGGCCTGCCTCTGCACTGCCAAACATATCCTGCAAGGATAGCCCCGAAGCCTCGGCCTCCCCTTGCAGGATTGCCAACACATCACCGAGGGAATAGCCCTCTTGCGTAAGCTCTGCAAAGGTCTTGCCGGTGCTGGCAAGCAGTGCGTCTGATGCATCTGTGCCACTGCGCCCCAGCTCTGTGAGCATACTGTTGAGATAAGTGCCTGCCTCGGTGGTTTGGATGCCGTTTGCCGTGGTGATAGCAAATGCCGCGCCTAGCTGTTCAATGGAAACGCCCAAAGAAGCCGCTGTGGGGATGGTTCTACCCATCACCTGTGACAACTCATTTACCGTGGTTTTACCAAGATTTTGCGTAGTCAAAAGCACATCGGACACGCGCTCGGCTTCTCCCGCCTCAAGGCCGTAAGCATTCAAAGCAGAGGTGAGCACATCCACGGCGGTTACAGTGTCGGTGAAGCCTGCCCTTGCCAGTTGCGTGGATTGTTCCACAAAATTCACAGCTGAGGCAGTGTCCACACCTGCGGAAATTGCCTGGTATGTTGCCTCATTGAGCAGTGCCGCCGATTCGCCTGTTTGGTTGGAAAGTGCAATCACGCTTCGCCCAATGGCATCAAGGCTTAGAGCGGTTGTGTCGGCAATGGTGCCCACTTTTGCAAGGCTTGTTTCAAACTCTGTGCCAACTTTTAGTACACTGCCACCAATGGCCGCAACAGCCACCCCGATGGCGGCCACAGAAGCAACAGCCGCCGCCGCGCTTTTCTTTGTCGTGCTTTCTACTGCGGCCATCGAGGTTTGATACCCCTTTGTGTCACCGTCTATGCGGATAACAACCTTGCCACCGTCTGCCATGCCCTCACCACCTTTTGTGTTATAGTTTTACCTCTATCATTCTGCTTTGGCGTTTTCGGGCAAAGCATCAGCGTATAGCTCTACAGATGCAAGAAAAAATCTTCTCAACAAAGTGATGTTGATTTCATCTTTTGCAGGGAAGATTTCAGCAACAGCCTTTTCACCAAGTACTATTTTGAGATAACTCAAATACTGCTCATATTCGGGCATCTTCTTTTTGATCTTGCTCCACGCAATCACAGCATCGGCATTTTTCACCGTCTTTGGCACAAGGGGATATTCCTTGCCGTTGTATTCAATCACAAGGGTGTCAATCTTGCTGTCAATCGTCTTTTTCATTTGAAAAATCTCCATTCCCACGCAAGACCTCCAACACGGCGGCTTGCTCTTGTTTTTCGTTTTCGCCCATCGGTAAGGCGTGGCGTGTTCTGGCGCGTTGCCAAAATTCGCGTTGATTTTTAGACAACTGCGAAAAGTCACCCGTGCGAGCATAGGCCAAAAATGCAAGCTGGCTGTTTTCTGTGGGCATAGAAAGTATGTCGTTTATCATCGCAACACCTTCATGCCACGAAACACCCCTTTGCATAAGCAGGGGGAAGTGCCGCCACATTTCAGCCCAAATCACCGCGCCATCGTGTGCAAAGCAGTAAGGCTCTTTTGGTGTTGGCTCTTCACCCTCATCCTCTTCGTCAGCTTCCTTTGTTGCGGTTATCATCCAAGCCGTAACAAGGGGCATATCTGCAAGGGCCTTTTCAATATCGGGGGGCATTTCGGCAAACAGCGAAAAATAGGCCGCGAGGCGTTCCTCTTCACTGCCGTTTTTTATCGCTATTTTATATCTTGCCCACGTCACAAAATCAATGTTTAAAAGATAGCCGTGCCACTCTCGGCACGGCATCTCTACAAGTGGATTATACATTCTCGGTGAAAGTTTTCGTGGTGGTGTCGAATGTTCCATACAAGGCATCCCCAACGCCATTGAGGTTGCCGCTCATTTCTTTTTTTGTCACCGCCGCACCGGTTACGCCGGACACTTCCACGGCTACCCGGAATTTTCTAGCAGGAAACTCATTTGGTTTTTCAGCCTCGGGCGTTTTGTACAGGTCGACAATCACAAGGTCACGCTCTGCATCACCGCCGGTTTGTTGCTCATAATACGCCGTGTAAAGGCTGTCAATTGCCTCTTCCATGGCTCCATTCTCGATGAGCAAGTGCGATGTGAATGGGAACGTGTTTGAATACCCGTCAATAGACTTGCTTTCGCTTTTATCTATGATGTAGGCGGTAGTTCCTACATTCGGGCTCGGGTTTTCGTCCAAGGTTGATACGCCTGCACCTAGCAAAACCATTGTGCTCCCGGTGCTGTCTGTAGAGATGAAATAACCTTGTTGTTTTGACATCATTGCGCTTTTAGCCATTTTCTAGCCTCCTATAGTCTTTTTTATGAATGTTGCGGTTGCGGTTGTGAGTTTTTCGCCCTGCCCTGCGGCGATGCCAGCCTTATCCCATTCTTTTGAGGCAAACGTTGCAAGATCTTTTCTAAAGGTCATATTGCCGCCACGCCCACCGTTGTACACGGCCAAAGCATAAGGCTGGTTGTATTGCACCTCCCACGGGGCAATCGTGACATTATTCACAAGGCTCTTTGTCCGTTGTGGGGTAAAAGGTCTTAAAAGCCTGTGCCATTCCTTGGCAGCATACTTACCCACTGGGTCAGAGGTGGCCTGCTCTAAGATTGTGCCAAGCCTTAGGCCACTCATGTCCAATACGGACATCACATCACCCCCATATAGTGGATTCTTACAAAGATGCTGTACCTTGCAAGCATGGTGTCTCCGCTGTCGTCTACACCGTCAAAGTTTGGCATAGCAGAGGTGGGCTCTACCATTTCAACCGCCCAGCCATCAACAATGGGGAAGTTTCCGTTTCGGTCTTGCTCTCGAACCCATTCTTGAATAGATTGGGCAAGTTCAAACTCTGAAATGTTCTCGCTGTCCTCTGCGTCTGCGTCTGCAAAGATTTTGAACGGTTCTTCAGCTACAGAGAAATAGCACTGCACGGCATAGCTTTTCCAAAATGCACAGCTGCCATCAAGGTATTGTGTAGTGATTTCGCTTTCTGCCGGCACGACTGTTGTTTGTTCATCCTCAAACTTGCCAAGGATTGGGGCAAACCCCTTGATGCAGGGCAAAAGCCACTTTGCAACGGCGGCAAAGTCTTTGTGCTTAGGTTCTGTGAGAATACTCATTCGCTTATCGCCTCCAAATGGTCTGTCCTCATCCCGTTCAAATAAGCAAAGGCCTCTTGTACGGTCATGCTTATCTGGGAATACTTTTTCTTTAGGTCGTTCAGCTCACTGCTTTTGTTGTGGTTGATTTCGTCCTCAACCACCGCAAACACAATGAGGTCACCCACGGCGAGCGTGAAGTGCTCTGCACGCTTTTCTGCCGGCAACGCATAGTAACCGCCGGGCAAGGACGTTGGTGGCAGATACGCGCCAAAATCCTTGCAGAAAAAGGTGGTTTTGTTTGCCGTTGTCACAGCATCGCCGCTTATGATTTTACGAAAGCCCTGTTGCTTGTTGCACTTGTGCACAACGTGCCGCCATCCGTATGATGGGTTGCTGTCATCCGTGCCGGGAATGGTGTTGTATATGGTGAATGATTTTGTGTTGAGGTCAGTCACCGCCACACCCCCTATACAGCACTGGCACACCGTTCACCTCTACCTCTGCAAGATAGATGCGGATAAGTTCATCGGTTGTGCTCACGGCTGTGTCGTAGCTTTCACTTTCAGAAACGCCGCCCTGCGACTGTGAGCGGCTTGCAACAACATCCACGCTTTTTTCTTTGAGGTATTCCACCAACTCAAACATGAGCATTTCAAGCTGTGTGGGAATCGGCTCATCGTGAAAGCGGTTGAATGTTGCCCTGTCCACTTCCATTCTCGCCTTGTACTCGTAACGGTTGAAAACAGAAAGGTCGGCAGTGCCGCCCATTCCCTTATATTTTTCATGCTCTAGGTAACGCACTGCCGACACATCCTTTTTTATTATTCTTTGGAGCTTTTTCCCGACTTTGCTTCTGCAATAGGCACCGCAATTGCCAAATCTCTTTCGATGAGAGATTTGGCTCTTTCTTCGGAAACATCGACAAACTCAAACGGTTGCCTTTCTTCCCTTGTTTCAACGTCAATAAAGACATTTTTCACAACAACAAGCATCTAGTTATCCTCCTTTATCCCTCTGCGGGTGGTGTCGGTGGTGTCGGTGATGAACCCGTTTCGGTCACGGTGTAAACGCTGTCCACATTTCCGTCTTTGCCGTTCGGAAAAACAAAGGTGTCCCAAAAGGCGCGGTTTTGGTAGAGGTCACCGTCACCCTTAGTGTGCTTCCCTGCGGCAAAATAGTAAATCGAGCTGATTTTCGGCACGGTTTTCACGGTCTTAGGCGTGGCAACTACTACCAAGAGTTTCATCCCATCGGCGGCCTGTTTGAAACCACCGGCGTCATCGGAATAATCGAATTTGTCATAGAAACGGTCGGTGTCGATGATTTCCATGACCGGCACACCGTCAATCGTGGCAACGCGCGTTTGAATCCCTGCACCGCTTTCTGAAATGGTTGTCACGTCAATCTTTTTGGAAATTTCGGTAGACATTTCGAGGTTGTCCATCACCTCGGGGTCAACATAAACAATCATGCCTTGGTTTTTGTACCGGCGGCACTGGTTCATGTCTTTTTTGAGTTGCGTCAGCACTTTATCTTTTGCATAGGCCGTACGCGCGCTTGACGTAGATTTTCCAGCGGTCTTTGCGGCGGCGGCCACTTTTTCAAAAAACACGGCATCCATTTCGGGCACTTGCTGGGTCATGGTGAACACCCTTGAAATGTTCTGAATTGCCGCCGTCTGTGCCGTTTCGTCCACATCAGCCTTATCTACAAGAAATTCAATGTCTCTGTCATGCTCAACCGTGAACGGTTTTGCAATCTGGTTAAATGTGCCAGCATTCCACCCACCATTGCGGCTGTGGTTCTTGTAGCCGCTTGTGGACATCTGCGTGAACTTGAATGTTTTGGCATCCAGCCAGTCCACATTTGAGGTGATAAACGGGGAAGTGTACGCACCGTCAATCACGATTTCAAGCAGTTCCTTTTCGTATTTTTCTGCATAATTTAAAGCCATAATAAGCCTCCTTACATATTGGTGAATTTGTTCCACGGTTTTTGGACAACGGGCGGCTGTGTGTCCTGTCCTGCGGATGAGCTACTATTGCTACCAGCCCCCGCAAGGCGAATCTGCTCAACCCCTTGGTAAAGCCCTGCTGTGTCCTTTGTGATTTGCGTGTAAATGTCTGAATCGCTCTTGCCTGTGTGCTCGCCGCTTTCCACCGCTTTGCGCCACTCGGCCATCACACCGTTTTTTGTGTGCTCATTGATAAACTTCTTTTCAGCCGTTACAGCATCAAAGCGTTTGTTGAGAGCCTCAACAGCGGCGGCGGCCTTTGCTTCTTCATCACGCTTGGCGTTGGCCGCTTCCAGTTCTTCAAACTTGGTTTTGTACGCTTCAAACTGGGTCTTGTATTCCTCTGCATTGGCGTTGCCGTCTTGCAGGGCTTTCATGTCAGCATTGAGCGTTTTCAAATCTTCGGTGAGTTTCTCGGCTTTTGCGGTTTCAGCATCAAACTTGGACTTTGAGACATACGCACCCTGCGACAAATCCACAAGGGTCATATCTGCCCCATCTTTGCCCTTGCCTTTAAGGGCTTTGGTGAGTTCGTCAAGGGTCAATGCTTTGTCGGTAAAGATTTCTTTCAAAAATTCCATGTGTCCTCCATTCTCGGCTTTTTACGTGGCTTTAATTTATAAAGGCGATGCTCCCCACCGCGCGGACAAAGCTGGGTATATATCCCACCCAGCAGGGAAAATTGTATAAAAAAAGAGCCCCCTCTCGGTGACCCTTTCATTATTAACTTGCTTTTCTGCCAAAACTTCTTATGTTTCCAGCTTGTTTCTTCACTTATTTGTTGAGTTATCGGTGTTTTCTTTACTTGCTGGTAACTTGCTTGCAACAAAAAAGCA
>CAYJIR010000008.1:0-68339 GCA_964370295.1 uncultured Oscillospiraceae bacterium | reverse complement strand
TAGGCGGTGGGGCTGAATGAGCCCCGCAGGGGTTTATTCAGTAGGTATTACATTATAACGCGGCTGCACCGTAAAGTCCGGCATCATTGCCCAGTGCCGCACGTTCCACAGGAGGAACAAAGGCCTTGTTTCCTGCAAAAGTGCGCCATTTTACATATTCATTTAGCGGCAACATCAACGCATCACCTTCGTTGGAAATGCCACCGCCCACCAGTACTTTTTCCGGCCGCCAAATGTTAATAAAATTGACGATACCTTCTCCAAGGGCTTTGATGTAGTGTTCCACCACTTCTGCTGCTACACCATCGCCCTCACGCATGGCCAAAAAAGCAGTGCGACCATTGATGGCATCGATATCCCGGTCGCAAACGTCCCAAATTTTGGAAAGTGGATTTGCTTTAGCGGCTACTTTCGTATGTCGAATGAGGCCGGTGGCCGAAGTGTATGCCTCCAGGCATCCAAGACGCCCACAAGTACAAGCTTCGCCGTCCATCACAAGCAAAGTGTGTCCCAGTTCCATGCCGCCGGCATGGCCGCCTTCTTGTAGCACGCCACCTGCAATAACACCACCGCCAAGCCCGGTACCAAGGGTTAACATCACTACGTCTTGGCAGCCCTTTGCCGCGCCGGCCACGCACTCCCCCAAAACAGCACAGTTTGCATCGTTAGAAAGCCGCAAAGGCACCGCCGGAAAATACCGAGAGAGTTCTTCGGTTATGGGAACATTGTCCCAAGCAAAATTATTGGCATAATTAACAACCCCACCTTTGTGGTCTATCATGCCAGGGCTACCTATGCCTATTTTTTCTATCTGTGTAGCGGCATAGCCGTGCCGCGTTAGTAGTTCTTCTATCAAGTGTACTGCATCGCGCAACACTTCTTGCCAAGCGCGTTCATAGGGACGCGTTTTAAATCTGTCTTTTTCCATAAGGACATTATTTGTTGTGAAAATTCCTATTTTGACATTGGTGCCACCAATATCAATGCCTATACGCACTTGGTTTTTCATTTTTGTTTCCTTCCAACTGTTGTTTCCCTATGACAAAAAGCAGATACTAGGCCTCGCCTTCTTCTCTTCCACAGCATTTTTTATATTTTTTTCCACTTCCGCAAGGGCACGGATCGTTACGACCCACTTTTTCTTTTTTGCGAAGAGGTGCTTTTGGTGTGCTGGAATCTCCACCGACCCCAGCTCCACGTTCTGACGTCACCTTGGCAACTTGGCTACGCTTTAAGGCATCTTCCTTGTTGCGAATCTCCACGGTTAAAATCATTTTGGTGGTGTCTTCGCGTATGGCCTCCACCATAGAGTCAAACATGTCAAAGCCTTCCAAGCGATACTCTACCACAGGATCGCGTTGGGCATACCCACGCAGATAAATCCCTTTTCGTAGTTCGTCCATATCATCGATGTGTGCCATCCATTTATAGTCTACATTGCGTAAAAGCACAGCACGCTCTAAATCGCGCATTACTTTTTCGCCAAATTTTTCTGCTTTGGCTTCCATGAGTTCTTTTGCGCGATTTATTAATATTTCAGCTATTTTTGCTTGGCTTAGTTCTTCCAGTTCATTTTCGCTATAGTGGAAATCTTCCTCTTTGGTAAGCCATCCAAGGTAATGATCCCGCAATCCCTCGAAATCCCAGTGGTCTTGCTCTTCGCCCGAACAGAATGTGTTTACATTGCCGTGAATGCTTTCGCTTACCATGTTGCGGATACTTTCGGAAACATCTTCGCCACTTAGCACTTTAGACCTTTGGCCATAGATAATTTCACGTTGGCTGTTCATAACATCATCAAAGCGCAAAACGTTTTTGCGCGATTCGAAGTTGCGCGATTCTATGCGTTTTTGTGCGCTTTCTATCGAGTTTGTTATGATACGGTTTTCTATGGGCATATCTTCTTCTACACCCAAAGTATTCATCATATTTTGCACGCGCTCTCCACCGAACAAACGCATCAAATCGTCCTCTAAGCTGAGGTAGAAACGGCTTGCACCCACATCACCTTGGCGTCCGCTGCGCCCACGTAGCTGGTTATCGATGCGGCGGCTTTCGTGTCGTTCTGTGCCAATGATAAATAGGCCACCTACCGCCCGCACCTCGTCGGCTTCAGCCAAAATAGGCTCGCGCACTTTTTTATGTATTTCGGCATAGGTTTCCCGTGCACGGATAATCTCTTCGTCTTCGGTGTCTCCATGGCCGGTTGCTTCCACCAAAAGTTCTTCCGAAAAACCTTGTTTTCGCATCTCTTCTTTTGTCACAAATTCGGCATTACCGCCCAGCATAATATCGGTGCCGCGGCCGGCCATATTGGTGGCAATGGTCACCGCGCCCTTGCGCCCAGCTTGCGCCACAATGCTAGCCTCTTTTTCGTGGAACTTCGCGTTTAAGACCTCGTGGCGAATGCCTTTCTTTTTCAGCAGTTTAGACAGCACTTCACTTTTCTCTATGGAAATGGTGCCCACCAGCACCGGCTGGCCTTTTTCATGGCACTCTGCCACTTGTTCAATCACCTGGCTGTATTTGCCGTTGATCGTTTTATACACGGCGTCGGGGTGGTCTTTTCGCATCATGGGACGGTTGGTGGGAACCTCCACCACTTGCAGGCCATAAATTTCGTTAAATTCGGCCTCTTCTGTTTTTGCAGTACCCGTCATGCCGGCCAATTTTTTATACATACGGAAAAAGTTTTGAAAGGTGATGGTAGCCAAAGTTTTGCTTTCACGCTCTACTTTTACACCCTCTTTTGCCTCTATGGCTTGGTGTAATCCTTCGTTGTATCGACGGCCCAACATCAAGCGGCCGGTGTTTTCGTCTACAATGATAACCTCGCCGTCTTTCACCACGTAGTCTATGTCGCGGCGCATGACCCCACGGGCTTTGATGGCCTGGTTAATGTGATGGGAAAGCTCCATATTGGAGGCATCGGCTAAATTTTCTAAAGCAAAGTGAGACTCGGCCTTGTGTATGCCACGTGCGGTAAGTGTGGCAATCCGCAACTTTTCATTGACAATATAGTCGCCGTCCAACTCTTCGTTTTCATCGTGGTCGGCTTTATCATCTAGCTCTACCACCTTGTTCATTTTTAATTTGCGCACAAATTGGTCTGCTTTTGTATACAGTTCGGTGCTTTTATCGCCTTGTCCCGAGATGATAAGTGGCGTGCGTGCTTCGTCTACCAAAATGGAGTCAACCTCATCCACAATGGCATAGTTATGGCCGCGTTGTACCATGTTTTCACGATAGGTAACCATGTTGTCACGTAGATAATCGAATCCAAACTCGTTGTTGGTGCCATAGGTTACATCGCAGGCATAGGCCGCGCGCCGCTCTGGCGGGGTTAAACCGTGGACAATAAGCCCCACAGAAAGACCGAGATAACGGTATACTTTGCCCATCCATTCGCTATCGCGGCGGGCGAGATAGTCGTTAACCGTTACAATATGTACCCCTTTGCCTTCTAAGGCATTTAGGTATACGGGCAAAGTGGCCACCAGGGTTTTTCCCTCGCCGGTTTTCATCTCCGAGATAAGCCCCTGATGCAACACAATACCGCCCATAAGCTGCACGGGGAAGTGGCGCATTTCTAAAACTCGGCTTGCCGCTTCACGGCAAGTGGCAAAAGCCTCGGGTAAAATATCGTCCAAAGTTTCCCCTTTTTCCAAACGTGTTTTAAATAAAGGGGTTTGCTCGCGCAGTTGCGCATCACTCATTTGTTTATATTTTTCTTCCATTCCAATAATTTTATCAGAAATGGGGCGAATTTTTTTTAGCTCCTTGTCGGAAAAACTGCCGAACATTTTTTCAAAAATACCCACGTGTTAACTCCCTGTTGTTTTGTCGTCAGGCGTTTTGCAAAACCTGGTTATTCCACCGAAATCATATAGTAATATACGGGCTGTCCTCCCGAAAGTAGGGAAATTTCTATACTGGCCGGCAATTTGGTGCGCAGTTGTTCCAGCGTGCGTGCAGCCTCTTCTTCCCGCACATCACAGCCGGAAATCAAGGTGACAAAGCTGGTGTCTTTTTTGCACATGTTGCGTATTAAACGCATCACAACTTTCCCAACATCGTTGCCCACTATCGATAATTTTCCGTTTTCCAAGCCCAAAATTTCCCCGCGTTTAATTTTCTTGCCATCGAATTCTGTATTGCGCGAGGCGAAGGTGACCAAGCCGGTTTTTACTTGTTCGGCCATTTTGTTCATCTCGATAAGGTTTTGGTCTTGCCCCAAGTTTGGGTCGTAAGCCAACATGGCACTCATGCCTTGGGGGATGGTGCGAGTTGGCACCACCACTACATTACGGTCGGCCAGTTTTTTTGCTTGTTCGGCGGCTAAAATGATATTTTTGTTATTGGGCAATACAAACACATTTTTGGCAGGCACACTTTGCACTGCTTGTAAGATGGTGTCTGTAGAGGGGTTCATGGTTTGCCCGCCGCTTACCACCACATCGATGCCCAAATCTAAAAAGATTTCGCGCAGACCCATGCCCGCAGCCACGGCCACAAAGCCAACTTCGTGGGCATTGTCTACAGCGGCATACAAAAACTCGCCCTCTCCGCTTTTCTCTGCTTCTACTTGTTTTTCAAGGCCTTGTCCTTGTGCTTTGCGCTCTTCGTATTGTTCCAGCATATTCTCTATTTTTAGTTTGCTTAAGTAGCCGTAGCTTAAAGCCTTGGATAAAATTTGCCCCGGGTCGGCTGTGTGTATGTGGCATTTTATGATGGTGTCGTCTTCCACCATCACCACGCTGTCGCCATTGCTTTCTAAAAAAGCACGCAACTTTAGTGGGTCGCGTTCGTTTTCACGGTTAATTAAAAACTCGGTGCAATAGGCATTTGTCATGTCCGGTTGCAGTTCGTGGGTAAATACACCTTTGCCCACATTGGCCGTAGAGAGTTTTGCCATGTTTTCGCGTTCTTCTTCGGGGGCAGAAAGAATTTTATTTTCCACAATGACACTGTGCATTCCTTCCAAAATATAACAAAGCCCTTTGCCGCCGGAATCTACCACGTCTGCCTTTTTTAAAATTGGCAGTTGGTCGGGTGTTTTAGCAAGGGCCTCTTCGGCCGTTTTTATAATTAAATCCCACTGGCTCTGTTCGTCGTTTAGAGGGTTCTCCTTTAACGTTTCGCTTACTACACGTGCTACGGTGAGCATGGTGCCCTCTGTTGGTTTCATCACGGCTTTGTAGGCTGCGGCGACGCCTTTTTCGAAGGCGTTAGAAATATCCTCACAAGTGGCTGTTTGTTTGCCCGATAATTCTTTAGAAAAACCACGAAACAACAGGGATGTAATAACACCCGAGTTGCCTCGTGCACCCCGTAGCATGGCCCCGGCGGCCACTTCGGCTGCCTGACCCACGGTGCAATCATCTTTTAATCGCAGCAATTCATCACGTGCGGCTGTAGCCGTCATGCTCATGTTGGTACCTGTGTCTCCATCAGGCACGGGAAATACATTCAGTTCGTCTACCTCGGCGCTGTTTTTGCGGATGTTGTTTGCCCCTGAAATGATGGCATCACGCAACATCTTACCCTTTATCATGTCTTCACCTCAAAAAAATGCGTTAGCGTAATTGTCTATTGTTTATGGTTGTATTTTTTGTATTATGAAACCACACCATCCACGGATACATTGATACATTCCACAAAAAAACCGGTCATTGTTTCAATCGAATAACGAACATTTTCTTTAATTAAATTCACAGTTTGCGGGATATTTACCCCATAGACAACCTTAATGTGTAAATCAATTCGCAGTTTGGAATTTTCCTCTGTCACCTGCACGCCTGACGGTGAAAGTTGGGGGCTTAAGAAAGACTTTAGGGTCTCTTTCGCATCTTGCTGTGCCATGCCGGCCACACCAACGGCATTTTTTACGGCACTGTTAATGAGCTGTGTAAAATAGCGTTCACTGATGCAAATTTTTCCATATGGATTGTAAAAGGAAATCATCAAGCACCCTCCTTTAGGAAACAATTTTTTCAATACAGGTTTTCGTTTGTTAGTAAAAAAGAAAATGATTCCTATAGTATACAATAAAACAATAAAAAAATCAAAAATTTGTGCATTTTCTTTTGTGCGATTTTTGCGTGTAGTTTTCCGTGCTTATAATTGGAAATATTCTTCCTATTGTGCTTAAATCTTTGGGGGATTGTCGCTGTGGATTTATTTGTCATGGGGGTGAAAATATGATACTATGAAAAGAACAATCTTTGTGTTTTTATGTATGCAAAGCACTTTGCTCAAAAGGGGGCGGTTTTGATTGCCATCGCGTTCTATGGTTTTTGCTATCTTGGCTTTGTGTAGTGGAATTTTAAGCGTGTTATTGCTGTTTCCTTTTTCTATATGTCGTTGGTTAGGCCTTGTTTTTGCGGCGTTGGGTGTCACTTTTGGGCGCTTTGGGCGGCCCAATGGTAAACAACAGGAAATATGTTGTTTTATAGGCATGTTGCTGCCGCCATGTTTTTGTTTGCTTTATGGAGTACTCTATTTTTTGTAGTGCCAGTGGTGGATTACAATTTGACGCAAGGGAGGGTATGTTGTGCTAAAACTGTATCGCGGACTTTCTAGGTATTCGGCCGAAATGGTGTTATTGTTGGTTTGTCTTTTTGGGCAGTCTTTTTCTATGTTGTTTTTGCCTAATGTTATGAGTACCATTGTGAATGTAGGTGTGGTAAACCAAGATATTCCATTTATTCTTAAAAATGGGCTTTTAATGTTGCTGATTTCACTGGCGGGTTCTTTTTGCGCCATTGGAGTTGGTTATTTTGCCTCTAAATCCGGTGTGGGGCTGTGCACAAATATTCGTAAAAATTTGTTTTCTCATATCAGCCGTTTTACGCTGGCGGAATTTGACTTGGTGGGCACAGCTTCGCTTACCACACGCAGTACAAACGATATCATGCAATTTCAAAATTTTACCATTATGATGTTTCGCATCATTGTGCTGGCGCCCATTATGTGCATAGGCGGTGTTGTGCTTTCCTTACAAAAAAACACACAATTGGCCATGATATTGATTGCTTGTATCCCGATTATTTTGCTGGCACTGGTGCTTATTCTACGTCGAGTGATACCGGTGTTTACCGCGGTGCAATCGAAATTAGACCATGTGAACTTGGTGCTTCGTGAAAATATTACAGGTGTGCGTGTGATTCGGGCCTTTACCGCAGAAGAGCGCGAGCAAGAACGCTTCCATGAAGCCAACCAAGATATGACGGCCTCTTCCATTCGCAGCCAAACGGTGGTGGCCACTTTGATGCCATTGATGATGCTGGTGATGAACTTATGCACAGTGGTAATTGTATGGTTTGGTGGCAATCAAATTGCGGAAAATCAAATGCAAGTAGGCGATTTGATGGCTTTTATACAGTATATGATGCTGATTATGTATGCTCTTATCATGATGAGCCTTATTTTGGCATTGATGCCCCGAAGCATGGTTTGCGCCAAACGGATCAATGAGGTGTTGGCCATACAGCCCACCATTTTAAATGCAGCAGAGCCCAAAATACCCAAAGAGCCAAGTGGCCTTGTAGAGTTTCGTAATGTGGCGCTATCCTATGGTGGTAGCAAAACACCCGCCGTTGAAAACATTAGCTTTACTGCGGAGGCCGGAAAAACCACGGCCATCATTGGTGCCACAGGTAGTGGCAAAAGTTCTGTTATTTGCCTTATTGCACGCCTGCGGGACGCCAGCGCGGGCGAGGTACTTGTGGATGGAATTAACGTAAAGGAATATGACCTTGTTACACTTCGCAGGCGCATTGGCTATGTGCCGCAAAAATCCATGTTGTTTTCGGGGACCATCCGTTCTAACATTGCCTATGGCCAGCAAGACGTACCCTTTGAGCGTATAGAACGTGCTGCACGTATTGCCCAGGCCGAAGATTTTATTTTGCAAAAGGAAAAACAATACGACGACCCTGTGGCCCAAGGTGGCACCAATGTATCGGGCGGACAACGTCAGCGGCTTACCATTGCAAGAGCTTTTGCCACCGACGCCTCCATTTTTGTATTTGATGATAGTTTTTCGGCGCTGGATTTTAAAACGGATGCCGCCTTGCGGGCCTCCATACGCGAGAATAACCCGGAGGCTACCTTAATTATTGTGGCACAGCGTGTAAATACCATTTTAAGCGCGGACACTATTATAGTGCTTGATGAAGGCAAGATTGTGGGGCAAGGTACCCATGAAGAGTTAGTGAAAAACTGCCCCGTGTATGCAGAAATTGCGTCCACACAACTTTCGTAAAGGAGGGCACAGGTATGGCGGATTTTACAGCATTTGCAAAACATAGCATAAAAAAGAAGGCTCCATCACGAGATTTTGGCGCAACCGTGCGCCGTTTGCTACATTATTTTGCACCCTATCGTTTTCGTGTGTGCGCTATGATTTTCTGCGCACTGTTTGGTGTGTTCTTCAATATTTTGGGGCCCAAAATTTTGGGAGAGGCCACCAATATCATCGCCTCTGGTGTTGCCGAAGGTGAAATTCAGTTTTTGCGGTTTCATTTAACGTTGGTTGCTTTGGTATTTGTGTACGGTTTATCGGCCGCATTTACCTATACCCAGCAAAAAATCACGGCCAATGTGGCACAAACAACCTTGGCAGATTTACGCACCGATGTGGACGAAAAAATCCACAGACTGCCCTTGAATTACTACGACACGCATACCCACGGTGATATCCTTTCGCGAACCACCACCGACATTGAAACCATTAGCACCACCTTGCAGCAACTACTTACGCAGTTTATCACCTCCGGTTTTACCATAGTGGGTATCATCATTATGATGCTTACCATAAGCTGGCAAATGACTGTGATTGCTCTTTTGGTGCTTCCCGCGGCCCTGAGTTTGTGCACGGCAGTGATACGGCGTAGCCAAAAGTATTATATTGGTCAACAGGGAAAATTGGGCCATGTGAGCAGCTACGTGGAAGAATTGTATTCCGGCCATACAATTATGAAACTGTATGGCACAGAAGAATCAAGTTGTAATGAATTTAACGAAATGAACGATTCGCTGTATGAAGATGCACGGAGGGCGCAATTTACTTCTAGTATTATGATGCCACTTACCAATTTGGTGGGCAACATTGGCTATGTGGGTGTGTGTGTGTTTGGTGGGATTTTGGCATCGGGAGGAAACCTTACTGTGGGTTCCATTCAGGCATTTATACAGTATATGCAGCAGTTTACATTGCCCATCACACAAACAACCAATATCATTAACTTGCTACAAAGCACCATTGCCGCGGCCGAGCGTGTTTTTAGTTTGTTGGATGAAGATGTAGAAACAGCCGAGCGTGAAGCACTACAAACGCCACAAAGAGTGAAAGGCGATATCCTATTTGAGGGCGTACAATTTGGGTATACACCCAATCGCCTACTGATTACCGATATGAATGTGCACATAAAAGCCGGGCAAAAAGTTGGAATTTGTGGCCCAACGGGTGCAGGGAAAACCACTTTGATTAACCTATTGATGCGGTTTTATAATTTAAATGATGGCACAATACGGATAGATGGTATCGACAGCTATGATATGAGCCGTAAAACTTTGCGACGTCTGTTTGGCATGGTGTTGCAAGACACTTGGTTATATTCGGCCAGTATACGAGACAATATTCGTTATGGACGCCCTGAGGCCAGCGATGAAGAGGTGGAAGATGCCTGCCGAATGGCCAACGCAGATTTCTTTATACGTGCTTTGCCTGAGGGCTATGAAACGATGTTGGAAGAGGATGCCTCTAATTTTTCCGCCGGGCAAAAACAACTCCTTACCATTGCGCGTGCTTTTTGTGCAAATCCACAAATATTAATTTTAGATGAGGCTACTTCCTCGGTGGATACTCGTACAGAAAAGTTGATAGGCGAAGCTATGGGACGCCTTACAGAAGGAAAAACCAATTTTCAAATCGCCCATCGTCTTTCCACCATTCGTGATTCAGACATTATCTTGGTGTTGCGCGACGGCGATTTGGTGGAGCAAGGCAACCATGAGGAGCTTTTGTCTATGGGTGGCACCTATGCAGAGTTATATCGTAGCCAGTATGCATAGGGATACTATGGAATGTGCGATGAAAAAAACGACATATATAAATGTAAAATTATCATTTTCAAAAGAACCCTTAGCACTAACGTGCCAAGGGTTCTTTTGTTGGTGATGAAATGAGTACTTTGTGATGATAGTATTAAAATCTCATCCCTAATTTTTGCAATTATGAAGGCGTTTCCGATTCTGTTTCACTTGCAGGAGTAGCTTCGTCTGCAGGAGTAGTTTCACTTGCAGGAGTAGCTTCGTCTGCAGGAACGGTTTCGTTGTCGGTGACATCTTCTTTGATGCCTAACACGTTCATAAATTCTTCGCCGGTGATGGTTTCTTTATCCAATAGATAGGCGGATAGTTCGTGTAATTTTTCTTCATTTTCTTCTAAAATACGGCGCGCTTTTTCGTGTGCAGAGCGAATAAGTGTTAACACTTCCCTGTCTATGGCGGCGGCGGTTTCCGGCCCACAAGCCAGTTGCGTATCTCCGCCAAGGTATTGGTTTGTCACAGTTTCTAGCGCCATCATATCAAATTCTTTGCTCATGCCATAGCGTGTAACCATGCTGCGGGCCATTTTTGTTAGCTTTTCGATGTCATTTGCGGCACCTGTAGTGGCTACTTTAAAAATGAGTTCTTCGGCGCTACGGCCACCGGCCAGTGTGGCCATGCGATTGAAGGCCTCTTTCTGACTCATGAGGTTTTGTTCTTCCTCTTCCACTTGCATAGTATATCCCAGGGCACCCGAAGTACGAGGGATGATGGTGATTTTTGTCACAGGGGCGCTATGTGTTTGCATGGCAGCCACAAGTGCGTGGCCAATTTCGTGATAGGCTATAATTTTCTTTTCTTTTTGATTGATGACCTTGTTTTTGCGTTGTTGGCCGGCGATTACCGTTTCCACACTTTCCATCAAATCTGCTTGCAACACCATACGGCGATTGTATTTTACCGCGCGCAAGGCACTTTCGTTGATGATATTGGCTAAATCTGCACCGGAGGCACCCGAAGTAGTGCGCGCAATTACATTCCAGTCGATATCGTCGTCCATCATCACCTGTTTAGCATGGACCTGTAAAATGGCTTCACGACCCTTTAAATCGGGCAGTTCTACGGGGATACGACGGTCGAAACGGCCGGGACGCAACAAAGCGGCATCTAAACTTTCCGGACGGTTGGTTGCAGCTAAAATAACCACACCGGAAGAACCATCGAAACCATCCATTTCGCTAAGCAGTTGGTTAAGTGTTTGTTCGCGTTCGTCGTTGCCGTTAAGGCCCGCGCCATCCCTTTTTTTGCCAATGGTATCCATTTCGTCTATAAAAACAATACAAGGGGCTTTTTCTTTGGCTTGTTTAAATAAATCACGCACGCGCGCTGCTCCACGGCCCACAAACATTTCAACAAACTCGCTGCCGGCTATGGAGAAAAAGGGAACCCCGGCTTCGCCGGCTACCGCTTTTGCAAGCAGGGTTTTTCCGGTGCCGGGTGGGCCCACCAAAAGAGCCCCTTTGGGCATTTTAGCACCCACCGATTTGTATTTGTCGGGGTTGTGCAAAAAGTCTACAATTTCATCTAAGGCATCCTTAGCCTCATCTTGCCCGGCCACGTCTTCAAATGTGATGCCTGTTTGTGCTTGTACATATACTTTGGCATTGGACTTGCCAAAACTCATGGCATCGCCACCCATACGTTTGGAAAGCATACGAAATAAAAAGTACGAAGAGCCTAAAATTAAGAGAAAGGGGAAAAACATGCTAAAAAGTTGGCCTAGCACTCCTTGTTGCTCGGGAACTACTTGCGTGAATTCTATGGGTTCTCCATTTGGGCCGGTGGCTGTTTCTAGGCGTTCTACCAACGTGGAGTCGTCTATTAAACCGGTGTAGTAAGTGGTTTGTTCCTGCGTTTCTACATTGCTTTCCTCGCCACTTTCCTCGCTGGCACCCACTTCATAATTGATGCGTGCTGTGGCTTCATCCAGCTCCACGTGGCTTACTTCTCCAGCATCCACTTGCGCAATAAATTCGTTGTATGGAACTTCTACAGCCTCTGCGCCTTGAAACCATGGAAATACAAAGTATTGCAAGAGCATAATAATTGAAAGTGCAACACCGGCATAAATCAGAAAGGTTTTTTGAGGGTTTTGCGGTTGATGGGGTTTTTGGTCATTGTTCATTGCGTGTCTCCTTTAGGTTTCTTTAGTAAAAAAAGAAACCTTTCCTATTGCACCACATTGGCTAGGGTGGTATTGTTTTATGGGTATAGCATTTATCTGTAAAGCATATTTTATAGCAACACTTTAAGTCTACCGAAATTGAGTGTGGACGTCAAGGAAAAGGCATGAACGAACTGTGAATTCGTGTTTAAGAGTAACACGTTGGACGTATGTTTTCCTGTGAAAAAAAGATCTGCCGAACCAGCCTTAAGTGGACCGGTTCGGCAGTATAAAATACTACTGTATGGTACAAGGGATGCGCCATAAAATTTGCGCGAAAAACTTGAATATTGCTATCACACAATTTTGCTGGGGCTAAAATAGCTACGTGCGCCAAAGTCATATTCTACAGGGTAGGCTTCGTAAATGTCGGCCAAAAAGGCATCGAACTCTTCTTGATACAAGCTGCCTACCACATTATCACGTTCTTCGGCAAACATTTCGTCGTTTTCAAAGTTTGGTGCTCGGCGGTATACCATTATGACGCTATCCATCACATGAATTCCAACATCTCCATCTTCCATCTGTTGTAATTCACTGCGGAATTCGGGGGGATAGAATTCGTCGTCTTCGTCGCCGGTAAAGGCAAGGTAATTCGTGCTCACCGAAGAAGCTGCACTGTCTTCTCCCAGTTCTCGGCTGGTAATTTCATATGCCTCGGCCACGCCTTCTTCGGCAACAAGCTCCATGGATTCACCAGCTTCTAAACGATCCTGCAATTCTTCGGCCAAGGCCATTATTTCGACTTCTTTATCTTCCACAGGGTCGGTTGCCGTGCTATAGGGCAACGAGATGTACTCGATTTTTCCATATAGTTCGTTGTACTCTTCGCGAATTTCTTCGTCGCTTTTAGCAAGTTCGCCCTCCGGCCCGTAGTAGAAAGAAAACAATTCGTTACGTAGCAGGCCATTTGTGGTCGTGCGCATCATGGTGTTGTAGCTGATTCCGTTTTCTGCATAGGTTTCGGCAGAAAACTCCCAGTAAGAAGCAAGTTGCTCTAAATAGCCGGCATTTTCTTCGCCCAAAACCACTTCATTTTCTGCACTCAAACGCTCTATGGCCACATATTCGCGCAGGTTTTTTTCCGTCTCTTGCGAAAGCCAATCGGCAAACGGCATACCCTCCAATTCTTGATCCAAAGGGTCTAGGTCTTGGTCTGTATTTGCCACCAAGAGGTCTTGCTCTGCATTTTGAAGCAAAGAAGAACCGTAATTATAAGCATCGTATTGCAAATTTAAATATAATCCGGACGAGATTTCTCGGCCGTCTACCGTGCCAACATTTTCATATAAATTGCCGATACATCCCGAAAATGATAGGCAAATACTACCGGAAAGTAACAGAGAAATCCATTTGTTTCTTTTCAATCTTATAAGCTCCTCTCAACAAAAACAGGGTTTGTTTTTGAATGTTGTAACAATAAGCACTATGTATATCGACCTAGCTTATATATTATACTCGTATTTAATCTTAGATGCAAGCATCAACTTTGTGTATTTTAAGTGTGTGTTTTGTAAGGAAGCTATAGATAATGCTACTGCGATTTTGTGCACAGACCGGTTAAGGACTAGCCTTCAAAACACTTGTCGATGGCTTCATAAATAGCAGTATAAGGCAATTCTCTCGCGTAACTGAAATTAACACAAGCCTTGTTTGCTTTTACAAACGGTGTAGCATTTGCAATGTGTTCTACCGGATCATGACTGCTAAAATAAACAGAAAGATAGTGCTTGCGGCACCCAATGGCAACATAACGCTTGCCTTTTCTCCATGTTGGCATTTTTGTGTTTTGAGAAAAGAAATCATCATAAACGGCGTCTTTATGATGTTTTTCAATATACGCAAGTAAAGGGAATACCATTTGTTTATCGTGTTTTTTCGCACAAGCAATAAAATCTGAAAGCGCCATAACAAATCTCCTCTCGTAACTTTTCACCATTATACCACAAGGAGATTCTTAAATAAAACAAATAAAATCACCGTAAGAGAAAAAACATAGATATATCAAATGATATTCGATACGATAGACAAAGCATGTATGGCATCGAAGGCAATGGGGCGTTTAATGCTCGGTCTCATGTTTGATTTTTAGCGGGAAAATTCGATAAACGCGGCTTTATACCGGCCTTATAGAGAGGAACTTATAAGAGAATGGCCCTGCATAAGTGATTTTTAAGTGTTATATATCAACGGAAAACAACGGTTCTTGCATATAAGAATTATTCTTGATATAATGACAATTATCAAAACCTATTTTAGGATAATTTCTACAAAGGATTTTAATAATATGGAATGAAAGGGCGATAAACAATGATGAAAAGTTATAAACGGATGCAGTTGATATTGCCTTGTTTGCTTATGGTGATTGTATTTTTGGTAAGTGGCTGCAAAGGTTCCCAAAGCAGCAGTGCAAATACGGGTGCAAACGAGCCTTCTGCAACACTTTCGCCAAGTTCTGTAAGCTATATGCAAAACGCCAGTGAAGCCGATATGGAGCCGCTTATTTTAAGCTACACAGGCATGGACACCGCCAATATGAGTATCGAGTGGCAAAGTATACGGGGTGGCGCGTATACAACAGTTGCTACCACCACCGAAGATGCTCCATTCTACCCCTTAGTAAACGAAGTGGGTGATTTTGAATATGTGGCAGTAATCACTTTGGAAGACGGTAGAAATATTCGAACCAACGCTGTAAGTGTATCGGTTTTGGCCCCAGAGCTTGCCATCACAGAGCAGCCGCAAGATTTCCGTTATGCACAAGGTACGCAGGCAAACATAGAGCCTTTGCATGTTGTGGCCACCGGCGCCGGTGCATACCAGTGGTATCAAAACAACACCAACAGCACACAGGGGGCAACGATGATAGACGGTGCCACCGAGGCTAGTTTTACACCACCGGCACAAAACCTTGGAATTGTGTATTATTTCTGCACAGTAAGCGCCGCACAAAGCACAGACGAAACGATAAACAGCCGTGTTGCCAGCGTGGAAGTGTATGTGGCGGAAAATGCAAATGCGGTTCAAATTACATCGCAGGCTCAAAATGCACGCTATGCGCGGCATACGCAGGAGGGCGATGTTGCCGATTTGTTTGTGCGTGCCTCTGGTGGAAATGGAACCTTCCAATATCAATGGTATCAAAATACACAGAACACAAACACAGGTGGCGCGGCTATTAATGGTGCCAATTCTTCATCGTATAAACCCAGCACTTATGATTTGGGCACGGCTTACTATTATTGTGTGGTTCAATCGGGCAACACAACCGCCACAAGCAACACCATCGCAGTAGAGGTATTTGCCCCTGCGGCCCCTGTTGTTGCAGTAAATATTGTTACAAACCCCGTCAGTGCGCGATACCTGGTGGGCACACAGGCCAGCCAAGTGACGCCACTTAGCGTACAAGCGCAAGGTGATAGCCTTAGTTATGCCTGGTATGTCAGCACAGAAAACAGCAACTCTGGACGTAGCGCGATTGCAGGGGCCACAACCAACACTTATATACCGCCTACGACCACAGTGGGTAAGCTGTATTATTACTGTGTGGTTACCGGCCCAAGTACTACAGCTACCAGCACACCCGCCGGCATTGAGGTTTTCCCGCAGCCAAGCATTACCACACAGCCTCAAAGTGCCACTTATGAAATTAATAATAATGCGGCGCCGCTTACAGTTGTCGCCACGGGTGATAACCTTACGTATCAGTGGTATAGCCGGATAGACAACAACCATGCAGAAATTATAACAGGCGCGATAGCGGCAAGTTATACACCGCCCACCAACGCCCTGGGGCGTATAGGATATTTCTGCGTTGTATCCAGCACCGTAAATGGCGTTTCTGGAAATATAAGCAGTCAAGAGGCTATTTTGGAAGTACAGGAACCTGCGCCGGCACCTGCGCCGGCTGGTCCGGTAGCAGAGATAACGGTAACACCAACCACTGTATCTACAAGAAGTGCTACGATGAGAGCAAATTATATCTACACTTTAAGTGTAGATGCCAATGCAGTTTCTGTGGCCAACGTGCCTGTAACCTTTTCTATACCGGAGCTGGATATTCCACCGGGCGTAAACATAGAAGAATATGTGTATGGTTTAAATATAATAGATGCAAGCCAAAGCGCCACTTCTACGGTTGAGCAAAATATGTATTCCGGAACAACCAATGCAAACGGAGTAATTGCCTTTAGTCTCTTTTTTGGAAGCACACAACCACCCGGGCGTCTTACGGTTACAGCCACGGAAGACACTTATAACACCACAGCCAATGTAAGCATTACCATCGAAGGCACAAGCTAAGGCGTTGTTCGCCAACATTTTGTCCGATAGAGGATACCAATAGCACTTGCTATAAATGCATATTGTGATGTTTACGATTCAAGCAAAAAAGACCAAAATTTGGGAAATGAGCGCCCCAAAATTTTGGTCTTTTTAATGCTAGCAAAATAAAACTACTGTATAATATTTGTTTTGCATAGGCCTATGAGTTTTAGTGGTTGATCTATGGTTTGCTACAATGCATTCCCTTCTATTAAAAGCAAAGTTCCGTCTTCACTTATAGAAATGGCCGCCGCATTGCTACGTGTTAAACGAAGCATTTCTTTAAGACGCTTTTTTTCGTCTGGCAGATAAAAGATAAACGAAACTCCTTCGCGTTTGGCGCGGCCTGTGCGTCCGATGCGATGGGTATAATACTCGTTAGACTGAGGGATATCATAGTTAAACACAGCGTCTACATCTTCGATATCAATGCCGCGTGCGGCCACATCTGTGGAAATGAGGACACGTAATTTTCCCTCGCGAAACCGCCCCATAATTTGATTACGCTCGGCCTGGGAGAGATCACCATGGAGGCAATCCACATCAAAATGTAAACGTGCCATTTGGTTTGCCAACATGCCGGTGGTGTACTTTGTGTTGCAAAAGACCATTACACGGTCATAACCACCGCTTACAATCAATGCGGCCAAGTCCGGCAATTTGTTTCTCCCAGTGGTTTCTAAACTGTACTGCGTTATTTTTGGCATAGAATCTTGAACAGGCTGCACTGTGATTTCCACTGGATCTCGCTGATACATCCAGCCAATATCCATCACCTCACGGCTAATGGTGGCCGAAAACATGCAGAGCTGCTTGCGATTCTTTATGGAATCCAGTATTTTCACAACATCCTTATAAAAGCCCATATCCAACATCTCATCGGCTTCGTCCAGTACCACACGTGTAACTGCATTTAGGTTAACCGTGCGCCGTTTCATGTGGTCCATCAAACGGCCGGGCGTTGCCACAATAAGTTGGGGCCCCTTTTTAAGCTGCTCCATTTGCTTGGTAATGGCTTGCCCACCATATAAACAGGCAATGCGCAGTTCCGGAAGAAAGTGCGATAAATCACGCAAATCCTCGGTGATTTGTTGGGCGAGTTCACGCGTTGGAGCTAAGACTAAGGCTTGTATCTTGTCGCCGTTTCGGTTTACATCACATAGCAAAGGGATGCCAAAAGCACATGTTTTTCCCGTGCCCGTGGGGGCTTTTGCCGTTATATCCTTGCCTTCCATCATGGGTGCAATGGCTTTTTCTTGAATTTCGGTTAATTCAACAAAACCCATGCGCTCCACGGCACGGCGTATTTCACTTGGAACTTGTAACTCACTGTATAACATACGTTATAATGTCCTCTCTGTTGTGCAGAATCTCTTTTTTATAGTGCCCATAGATTAAGAGCTAATAAAAGCAAAACCAACGTCAAATATAGAAACATACCTATATTTGCGATGCATTGTTGGGCAAAGGGCTTTTGTTTGTTATGACCAGCTTCGGCCGTAAAGGCCGGGGCGGTGTAGCTTTTTGGCAACTTTCTGTATAAAACAAATAAAAAAAACAAGGAAATAGGAAATAAGCAGACGAGGGAAATGGAAAAAACAAGAGAAAATAGCTCGCTTTGTGTCATCAAATTTGGAACAAGCAAAAGACCAAAAGTGTTAAGCAAAAAGTGTAGCGATATGGGGACCCACAGGCGTCCGGTGCGCACATAAGAGCCGGCTAACAGCAGGCCAAGCAAAAAAGCATAGATTATTTGGCTTGGGTTTATATGAAATAGGCCAAAACAAAGAGCGCTAAAAATGATGTAGATTTTATCGCCGTAAACTGCCAGCTTTTTATAGAAAACATAGCGAAAAATAAGTTCTTCGCCAATAGAGGGCACTACAACACCAAGGAGAAGCAAGCTAAGCCAATGTGCCCCATCCACAAAGGTGTTTAAACTATTTGTATATTTAAAATCGAAAATTCTTTCCATGAAGGAAAAAAACATCTCGGTTAAAAAACCAACACCATACATGATACCAAGACACAGCAAAAACAAAAGAAGGTATTGTAATGGATGTAAAGACTGTGCCTTTGTTTTGGGAGGACGATAACTGGGGATTCGTGAGGAAATGTATAAAAATAAGGGGAGGCTCATGCAGTATAAAGAGATATCGTTTATCAAAAGCAAAGCCCAGCTGCCGGCATACCATTGTGGTGCAAAATGGGCCACAAAGCCTGTTAAAAGCGTGGCAGTGATATTCCAAAACAGCATAAAAGAAAACAAAGCAAAGCCCAAACGAGAGCAACTTGTTTTTAAAGATGGTTGCATGGTATATTCCTAACTTTCTTCGGGCACGAACAAGTGTGGCAAAAAACACATGGGTTTACTGATTTTTCTTTTTATACTGTTGTGGAGAAAGGCCGTATTCTTTAATAAACGCACGATAAAAGCCTGCATAATCTCCAAAGCCGCAACGCTGAAACGCCTCTTTTACCGGCACACCATCTAGCATGGCTTGGCGGCCAATTTGCAAGCGACGTTTTACGATATAATGATATAAAGATGTGCCCATATGCTTTTTGAAACTGTGCGCCAAATGCGATGGGCTAAAACTAAATTGTTGGGCCAGTGCTTCCACTGTTAACGGTTGCGTGCAGTTTGTGTGCAAAAAGCTTAAGACGGGGCCAAGCCGATGGGTACTGCCCGGCTGTAAGCGTGTGGGATCCTGCGAAAGCAAACGGTTTACCTGTACAAGCAAAGAATTTAACAAAGCTTTGGTAGAAAGTTCTGCATTTATTTGTTCACCTTGGCATTCTAATACCATTTGTTCCAGTAGCGATTCGATTTCTTCGCGTTCTTCCTCCGATAAATGCAACAAAAACGCAGATTGCTGCTGTGCCAAAGAAAAACAGTAGGTGGCATTTTCGTCTTGCAAATCTAAAAAGGTAAAATAGCGGCGTGACATCCAGATGCTGTGCCGCCAAAAAGGACAACCTTTAGGTTTCAAGGCAGCGCCAACCATCACCCCGGCTGGTAAGATTAAAACATCTCCGGCTTTTGCGCGATAAAATTGGTCTTCCACCCAATAATCTGCACTGCCTTCCACAATGTAAACAAGCTCAGAAACCTCTCGCAAAGCAGACGGTATTTGCCCGGGCATTGTATCCCGTGCAGTTCCAGCCTCATAATCACTGCGGCGTAATAATACGGCACTGGCCAATGAAAAGCCCTCCCCTCTGTGTTGAAAACATGTATGATATGCAAGGTAGACTTTGCAAAGCCTGCCAGTATACTTTCTTGCATTCATTTTTATTATAAGGGATATACTGTTGTTTTGGCAAGAATTAAAGCTGAAAACAAAGAAAAAAATATTATTATACTTTTTTCTTTGTTTTCTTTTGCAATATCTGCTGAACCCCTTTGGTTAAGGTGCGCAAATTGATAAACAAAACGACCAAAAATAACAAAGCACACCATAGCCATGACAGAGGCAGTTCATATAGCAAAATAGCCGTCATTGCCAGCAATAAAACTGTATTGAGCGCAAGCATTCCAAAGTGATAGTCTATTTGAATAAGGTGGCGTGTGTTTTTTACACGAATAAGAAATACGCAAACATAACAGAGCAAAGTGGCCCAGGCAGCACCGTTTGGTCCCCAAAGCGGAACAAACAAAAAGTTTAAAATGATATTAACAATAGCTCCTACACAAATGGTGAGCAAAGCCAGTACAGATTTTTTTTCCACCATATAAATGCTATTTAAAAAAACTACGAAACTAGAGAAAACAGCGGATAAAACCAAAATAGGTACATAGCGCCAAGCAATATAATAATCCGGCGCTACCAATAAATACATAATCCACTGACAAGTGAACAATAAAAATGCAGCAACAACAAAAGAAATGCTGGAAACCGCCGAGAAAACATGTGAAAAAAACTTATTTCTTCCGGCGTCCTGCCCATCGGTCACAGCAGAAAGCTGCCACGCTTCTGTAAAAATGGTGGCCATAATAGACACAATGGTGGGTATTTTATAGGCAGCCGCATACAAACCGTTTTCTTCGGGACCCCAGATATACGAGATAAAATAACGGTCGCTCGCATTGGTAACCCACCAAAACATCAAGGCAGGAACCAAAGGCAGAGAATAGCGCAACATTGTTTTCAATAAAGAGAAGTCTAAATGTCGAAAACGCAAATATTCCCAAAGGTGTGCCACCAAAAACAAGAACACAACACTAAGCGCATCGGCGCATATAATAGAAAGCAAATATCCGGTGCCACCCATTTGCAAAGCAACTAAGAATAAAACATTAAAACCAACTGTATAAATAGTGGATAATATACCGTCGATTGCGTAAAGGCGCGTATACAGTTTTGCACGGACAAACTGGCAACACAGGGTGCGAAGACAGGATATAAGCACATAGACATACATTAAAATTACATTTCCCTCTAGGACACTAATTTGTGAAATGAGGGGGATGCAAAAGATTAAAAGCATAAAACCCATGCCGATAGCCAAAAGTCCGCCGGAAAAAACATCCTTTTTGTCAATGCCTTTTTCAAGCCCAAAACGAATAACAGCGGATGATATGCCCAAACTGACAAGTGGAATAAGCAAGTTAGAGCTTGCTACAACCAAATCCACAATTCCATAGGTTTCTGCTGTGAGGTAGCTTGTGTACAGTCGTGTCAATAAAAAGCTTAGCAATTTGCTGGAAAATGTGCTGATGGTAAATAAGGCTGTGTTGGAAAGTAAACGGGTGTATTTGTTGCCGGCCATGAGCAGGTTCCTCTTCCTATTCTATGCATTTCTCCAAGTGCCGAGTTATCCTCTAAGTTCCTTTCGCCGGATTCGATAATCCGGCATCAGTCGTGCCATTTCCGCATGGAAATCAGGGCCATGATTGGGGTGTAATAAATGGACATACTCGTGTAAAACAACATATTCTATCAAAGCATTGGGTTTTTCAGCCAAACGAGTACTCAGTGTGATTTTATTTTTATAGGGATGGCAGCTACCCCAGCGGCTTTTCATATCGCGCACAAACAAAGTTGGTTTTTGTTTTATGCGCTGCATAAACAGGGGATAAATACGATTGCTTACCTCGTTAAAAAGGTGTAGGCATTGCTCTTTTGTATAAAGGCAGGGGGTATCAACAGAGGAAGCTTGCAACGCATTTTGTTTTGAAAATACCCAAGAGGCCTTGCTTTGCAGAAATGATTCAATAGCTTTATCGGGCATGTATAAAGGTGCACTGACGTAAACGCTACCGTCGCTGCGAATGCGGACATTGAGATTTTTTATGCGTTTTCGCTCAAAAGTATAGTATAACGTACCCATGGGGGTACTCAAATTTTTTTTCATTGGTCATTTCACCCTTATATAGAGAGTGTTTTAAGCTGGATACTTTAGCTTACATTTTGTATTTTATCAAAATAAACAACAATGAGTAGTGCTGTGTCGATATCTTTGCACCATCAAAGTGATGTATCTCAAAGTAATACAATGCATTTTTGTTTTTCGCATATCCCTAAGGGGAAATGCAACGATACACGACAAAAGTAAAAGTATAAAAACTTAGTAAATATACATAATGTATACAATAAATAATGCTGTGGGGCTAGAAAAAATTATTATGTTTAGCCCAAGTGTATGGTTTACTCAAAAACCCGCTGCAAGCCCGCATTCTCTCTTGCAGCGGGTCTACCCTATTCGGCTACTTCTTCAAAACTTTCGTCTCCGGAAGCGCCGCATATGGGGCATGGTTCTGGATGGGTTTCCCCTTCAAATACTTCTCCACATACAATACAACGCCACTTTTTCATTACACTGACCTCCTGTTATATATTGCCCGGTAAAGGTACATATAAACCATATATGTGCCTTTACCAAACGTACAAAAGTGAAGGCGTAAAACGCCTATATGCCTACCAAGAAAGGCTTACTTTAAGAGAAGACTCATGTAAGATTATGCCTGCTGGATAAACCCCTGTGGGGTTGTTGGTTTAGCTCCACTGTAATATGTAGTGGCCCTAAAAGTGCTTGAAACAGCATTTTTAGGGGAATCCTTTGATGCTATCCATAGTGTGTTTTCGTCCCCTAAACAAAAAGACAAAAACGAAGGTACAAGGTATTTGTGCAAAAATTGGAAAGTGGGTATTAGATAGTGTCTACACAAGTGGTCAATCGTCTGATTTTGGCCATTTTTTCGCCACACTTCGCCTGCAAAATTCACATTCCATGAAGGAGTGCATCGTTTTTTCGCCTAGTTTGACAAAAAATGTCTTAAAATCGTCCAGTTTCAACTTGCGTAGATACTATCTAAGATAAAGATTAGCTTTCCTGCAAAGCCTTTGCAAAATTTGCGCCAAAGTCTCGCGCATACTGTAAATCTTGCGCACTTGGCTTTAGACGAACGCGAAGGCCTTCAACAGGAATGGACATACGAAGTTGTTCCAAACGGGCTGTTAAATTGGGCACCGCCTCGCCACTCCATGCATAGCAACCAAAAGCACCCGCTAGTTTACCGCGCTGGCAAACTGGGTTTAGGCAAAGGAGGGCCTCGTAAATCGGGGGCAAAGCATCTCCCACCATGGTGCAACTTCCAAGTAAAATGGCATCGGCTGCCGAAAGAGCACTTTGTGCCGAGTGCATATTGTCTTCCACTAAATCATAGCATTCTACCTGTGCAACGCCATGATCCAGTAAAGATTGCTGTATAGTGGTGGCCAATTCACGCGTGTAGCCATATGCACTTACATAGACCATAACCACCGTTTTTTCTTTGCTGTTATTTGGTGTACTCCATTTTCGATATAAATCGAGATAGTATTGGATATTCGTGCGCAATATAGGGCCGTGTCCTGTGCCGATGAAATCAATTTGCAAGGCCTCGATTTTGTCTAATGCACGCAGGACATGGGGGTTTTTATAGGGGCCCATAATGTTATCGAAATAATAGCGATAGGCGTCGGAAAAAGATTCCATGTCCTTTATAAGGTCGTTGAATACCAAGGAGTCGGCGTGATGGCACCCAAACATGTCGCAAGTGAAAAGAGCCTTAAGCTGCGGAATATAAGTAAACTGTGTGTCCGGCCAATGTAGCATAGGTGCCGAAAGAAACTGCAGCTGTAAATCTCCCAGCTCCACCACATCTCTATCTGCAACCACTTGATGTTCAAAAGATTGATTTAATAGTTCACCTAAAAATGTGATGGCGGTGTTGCTGGCCAACACTACGGCTTTAGGCGCTAGCTTTAAAATGCGCAACAAGGAGCCGGAATGGTCCGGCTCGGTGTGGTTAAGCACGATATAATCTATGTCGGCAGGGTCGCACACCTCGCGGATGTTATCTAGCCACTCCGATGAAAATTTATCTTTTACACATTCGATGAGTGCTGTTTTATTGCCACTGCGCACAAGAAAAGAGTTGTAGGTGGTTCCTTGTTTGGTTTCCATAATAATGTCAAAGACACGAAGTTTTGAGTCCATGACACCGACAGACCAAATGGAATCTCTTGCTTTAATTGCTGCCACGTTAGATACCTCCGTAACTTATAATAATTTTATAATTTTATACGCAAAAGAAAACAAAGCCACAATAAAAAAGATAAAGGAAAAAAGGGAAGACAATACCCTATAATAGTTAATGCTTGAAGGGAAGCTGGAAGCAAAAAACCAAGAGGTAACACAGGAGAAAACAGCGCAAAAGAAATAAAAACAATAAGGCCAACATAGGCCGAATGTTTATGGTGCATGGCACATAGAATGTGAAAGAGCAAGATGCCGAAGAAAAGAAAAAACCCAAGCTGGCAAAGAGCATATATAAAGGAAAAAACCAGCAAAGGTGTGTTGGTTAAAAATAATAGGCTACTTGCAACAGCCGAAAGGATAAGACATAAGGCGGCCAAAGGGCCAATGCCGCCGTTTGGCCGCTCGCATATGCGCGCACCGTTAAAAACGAGAATCCATCCCACTGCATCGATAAGAAGATCCACCCCCAAAAAGGGCAAAGAAAATAGTACAAACAACAAGCCCGAAAAAACCAAAAGGGCTACTTTTCCTAAAACGGGTTGCAAGGCGGCCACATTATCTATAGGCTTCATTTTTCTGTGGCTTTCAAATATTCTTCATAATTTGCAAATTTCGCTTCATTCGGTGATGTGTCACGAATTAAGCGAAGGGAGTTATCTTGCGCAAGCTCGTCTTCACTAAAATCAAAAAGTCCATTTTTGTCTTTTGGTATTTCAAGAGGTTTGGGTTTTGCTGCTTTTTCCTGTGTTGGTTCTGCGCGGTTGGTGCGGTTTCGCCCGCGGTTATTGCGTTTATTTCCTTTGTTCATATCGATATCTCCATCCGGGTTACTTGTTTTTTTTCCCTCAGTAAGGGTAGGGTCACTGCTCCAAGCCGGTCGACGTGTGACGATGCTCTTTGCAGCAGAGGCAACATCTTGTATCGTGTGATTATGAGAAGGTTTATTGCTGCGGTTTTTGTGAACAGGTCTATCTGTTTTTTCTTTTATACTGTTGTTTTTCTTATTGGTGTTTTTGTTGATGGTTTTAGGTGTGGCTGTGTGTTGTATGGCCTTTTGTGGAGATGATTTTGTTGTTTTCTCCGCTGTGGTATTTTGTATAGGCCATGCATGGTCTGTTATGATGGGAATTTTAAGTTTAATCAGTTTCTCTATGTCGGATAGGTAGGCGCTTTCTTCTTGTGTGCAGAAACTAATGGCAATACCGTCACGTCCGGCACGGCCCGTGCGTCCAATTCGATGCACATACGTTTGGGGGATATTGGGGAGGTCATAATTAAAAACATGAGATAGTTCGCTGATATCTAACCCACGTGCCGCAATATCGGTGGCCACCAACACTTGAATGCTCCCGTTTTTTAGGCCGGCTAGAGCCTCTTGCCGTGCAGATTGACCCTTGTTGCCATGGATGGCTTTAGCATGAAACCCTATGCGGTTCAAATCTTTTACCACACGATCAGCGCCATGTTTCGTGCGTGTAAACACCAAAGTACTGGTAATTTTCTCTTTGCGAAGTAAATGGGCCAACAAAAACTTTTTATTGGTTTTATCTATCATGTATACTGATTGTTGAATGCGTTCCACTGTGCTGGAAACCGGCGTAACCATGATTTTTGCCGGGTTATGGAGCAACTTGTCTGCCAGGGTTGCAATTTCAGGGGGAATAGTGGCAGAAAAAAGCAGTGTTTGTCTTTTTGGTGGCAAAACTTTCATCACCTTTTTTACATCGTGAACAAATCCCATGTCGAGCATACGGTCTGCTTCGTCGAGTACAAAAATTTCGAGGTGGGAAAGCTTTATATGTCCTTGTTGCATCAAATCTAAAAGACGGCCCGGTGTTGCCACCAAGATATCTACCCCACGTTTTAAAGCCAGAACTTGGGGGTTTTGCCCAACACCTCCAAAAACAACGGTGCTACGCAAAGTTAAATGTTTGCCGTATTCCACGAAGCTCTCTTGAATCTGCAAGGCAAGCTCGCGTGTGGGGGTAAGAATTAAAGCGCGAATATGAGTGTGTTTTTTGTTTTGATTTTGACATAAACGCTGCAGAATAGGTAGTGCGAAGGCGGCCGTTTTTCCCGTGCCGGTTTGTGCACAACCCAAAAGATCACGCCCGGTCAAAACAGGCGGGATGGCCTTTTGCTGGATGGGGCTAGGCACCGTGTAGCCGGCCTCTTGAATGGCTTTTAAAAGAAGGGGGTTTAACTCTAATTGCTCAAATTTCATAAAACTCTTTTCTGTTTTAAGTTCCAGACGAAACCGTCATGTGCGGGTAATTAAGTGATGAAGAATTCAGCAATAGGCTTCATTCATAATAGGTTTCATTGTATCACATAAAAAAGTAAAAAGAAAGCGAAGAACAGAGGATATTGGTATTTTAGTGGTAGATTACAGCTTTTAAATTAGGGTGCTGCATGCTTTACAAGAACTTTAATGGGGCAACCAAGCAAAAAGTGGACTGGTATTTTTTAATACAGCATGATAGAGACCAATGTTAGTTAAACAATGGGCATCTGAGGAATATAATAATTCACTTCCGGAAGGGATTTCTATATGGGTTGGTTCAAAAAGAGTGGCTCCCACAGGGCTCCACTCATAGGCGGGGCAAGGGAAATCGTCTAAAATCACACCCATGACGGCCAAGAGGCTATTTGCAGGACGGTTGATGTGGGCCGGAACACAAATGCCACCCAAGGTTTCACAATGATGCTTTACCTCATATAGCGTAAGCGACACGCCGGCACTCAACAGTTGTGTGATTTCCGATCGTACAAAATCGTGTTCGTCCATAACTTGTTGTCGGCCAAAAATGTCAGGGTCATAGGGGTAGTTGGGTAGATTTTCTTGTAAAAGATTGCTCATGGCTAAAGCGGCGTCCAACTCTTTAAAATAACACAAAAGGTGTATCTCTTCTGCGCTGGTCACCTCAATGCCTGGCAAAAAACCAACCCGATACTCCTTGCATGCCCTTTGCACGGCCGGTAAATTGGCAGCACTGTTGTGGTCGGTTACGGCAATCCAGTCAAGGCCCTCCAAACGTGCAAAACCGGCAATATTGGCTGGAGTCATATCGGGATTAGAACAGCCGGAAAGACATGAATGTATGTGGAAATCATATATAATATTGTCTTTCATTCCAAAAAATCGCTTTCTTTTGCTATGGCAAGTCCTGCTTCAAAAGCGGGAAGTGCTGTGGTGAAAATAGAAATATTCATCTGCTTTGCTCGCACAGCGGCGTCGTCATCCAATAAGGCTCCTTCACATAATACAACAGCGGCCACCTCGGCTAGGGATGCCACAGCCAACATATTGATATTGCCCATCACTGTGCACCAAACACAGTTCTGCGGAGCACGCGACATTGCCCAGCTTAGTAAATCGGCACAATAAATATTTGAGATTTCCTGTGATTCACCCATCACAGCACAGGTGAAGCCTGGCATAGAGGCCAGCTTTTCGCTTTTCATAGGGGCTATCCTCTGCTTTCACTTAGATGTGTTTGGTTAAAACGTTGAATCTAACAATCCCTTTTCTTTTAGAAGAGCTTCCATTTTGTTACGCAACAATACCACACAATCATTCAAATCCGCTTTTCCACGCACCACATCCTCCGCAAAGGCCGAGCAGGTAGGTGCACCGCAGCTGCCACAGTCCAACAATGGCAGTTTTTGCAAAAGTTCATCGGCTTTTGCATATAAAATAAAACTTTCTGTCTGTGTTTTTCCAAGTTCCATCGCAGGCAAATACTCCAGAGTGGTATTCCAGAGCATCGCCTTTGGAAGGCCGTCCTCTAAACGATTGACACTTACCGGCATGTACCGGCGCAATTTAGCCAGCTTCGCTTTTGCAAGGTAAGGGTTTTCCACCTGCAATACACCACCAACACAGCCACCGGCGCAAGCGTTTAACTCGACGAAGTCGAGACCATCGTAGCGATCGTCTTCCAAGTCTTCCAAAACACGAATCACATTTTCTATTCCATCTGCGGCGAGATATGAATCTGTGGATAAAAGGCCCACAGCCTCGCCACCACTCTCGGCCCAGCCCATACCAATACGCCCGCAAACACGGGGTGGCTGTGGCGTGTCTTGCGGCAGTTTCATGGCAGCCAACATCAAAGGGTACATCTCTTTCACCGCAACTGCTGCGTTTGCACCGCTTTCCTGTGTGCCAAGAGGGGTATAAATGGCGGTTACTTTGGCAGGGCAAGGTGTGATGAATATACAGCCGATATCTTCGGCAGGAACAGCGTTTCGTTGCGCCTCTTCCCTGGCCAACTGTGCGGCTAATTCCATAGGTGCCACAAGCGGAAGCACATGATCGATTAAGCTTGGAAAGCGCACACGTATCAAGCGCACTATCGCCGGACATGCCGAGGAAATCACCGGTTTTTTCAAACGTCCTGCAGCCATCATATGCCTTGTGGCCTCGCTGACAAGCTCGGCTGCTCGACCCACATCGAATACGTCTTGAAACCCTAGTTTTTTTAGGGCAAAAGAAACGAGGTCAGGATCGTCTAAATGGTTGAATTGGGCATAAAAGCTTGGCGGAACCAATGCTATGGGGTAGGCAAAACTGCGGATGATGGAAAGCGGGTCGGTTACAGCTTTTTTTGCATGGTGTGGACATTGTCGAATACATTCGCCGCAATCTATGCAAAGAGCCGGCGTGATGTGCGCCTTTCCCTCTCGCACACGAATGGCCTGTGTGGGGCAACGCTTAATGCAGTTGATACAACCCTTGCAAAGGTCTTTATCCAGTTGTACGGCATGAAAATGCTCTGCCATGTTGCACCCCTTTCTTGATTTTTAGGGCGATACTTGCACAGCCATACGCAGGCAAGTGCCCTTTCCTACGGTAGATTGCAAATCGAATTCATCGGTATATCGTTTCATATTTGGCAAACCCATGCCGGCGCCAAAGCCCATTTTTCGCACAGAGTCCGAGGCGGTAGAGAAACCCTCGGTCATGGCCAGTTCAATATTTTCAATGCCCGGGCCGTTGTCACACAAGCACATGCGCACGCAATCAGGGTGAATTTCTACCGTTATTTCACCGCCCCCCGCATGTATAGCCAAGTTGATTTCGCCCTCGTACATAGATATGGAAACACGGCGGATAACTTCATTGGGAAGCCCCAATTTTTTTAGGCGTTGTTTCAAATCCGAGCTGGCCTCGCCGGCACGTGTGAAGTCGTCGGCGGGCACTTCATAATGAAGCTGAATCATTGCTTCTGCCATGGGCTTGTTCTCCTTCCCCAAGACCGTTTTTGTATAAAAGCCCACAGGCCAAAAACATAGTTTTACGGGTACATAAAAGAGTTATTTCCATTTTCTGTGCGAGCAGGATTAGGTTTTCATCTGGTTGTTTTCCGCGTACAAACACAATGCAATGGATGTCCATCATACTGGCTGTTCTCACTACCTGCGGGCTTACCAGCCCGGTAAGCAAAACCCCTTGGTCTTTTACAAAGGCCAGCACATCGCTCATTAAGTCACTGCCACAAGCTGTTTTTATCTCTTGTTCAGGGTCGGCCGCACCACATAGCACCGAGGCATTTAAAATTTCGGCAATTTCCTTAATTTTCATAAAGTCCTCCTCATCAAGTGATATGCCAACAAGGATATGCTGGCGAAATAAAGCCACTCCCTCTTATTTTCTCCACTTTGTACAATAACCATTATAAAACAATATATAGATTTGTGTAAAGAATTAAATTGTTTTTTGTGTGAAATATGATGGCTTACAAAGAAACTTAACTTGACAAGAGTGATACATCCCCTTTACAATAGAGGATATAAGATGTTTCGGCGAAGCGTGTCATGTTACGCCTGCTTATATTCATCTGCAGAGAGCTTATTATTCTTTAAAGCATAACGGGAAATGCCGTTTTTTGATATTTTGATATATAGCTAGGTTTTGACCTTGCTATTTTGTTATTTTTTAAGAATCAAATTATGGTTGGTACCCATCTGTAGCAAGAATGTAAAGCTCCTGCTATTTTACACAAGTAAGGAGTTGACTTTTGTTGTTATTTGCATCCACCATTATGTGGGTGGTTCTCGTTGTTGGTGTCGCATTGGCGGCCGTATTGGGCTTTATCGGCGGGGTTTCCTACCGCCGGCGCACAGCGGAAAGCACCTTAGGATCGGCCGAAGAAGAGGCTGTTAAAATTGTAAACGAGGCCATTAAAACCGCAGAACAAAAACTGAAAGAAACCACAGTAGAAGCTAAAGAAAAAGCATATCAGTTTAAACAAGAGGCAGAAAAGGAAGCCAAAGAACGCAGGGCTGAAATTTCTCGTGCCGAAAAGCGCATTGACCAAAAAGAAGATAACTTAGACAAGAAAACCGCAGCATTGGAGAAAAAAGAGGAAGATTTTCATCAGAAAGAGGCCCTGGCCGAGGCAAAACTGGCAGAGATCGATCAGATGAAACAACGTCAGCTAGAAAAGCTAGAGAGCGTGGCTTCTATGACGCAAGAAGAGGCGCGGAAGGTTTTGATGGCGCGTTTAGACGAACAGTTGGGCCATGAAAAAGCCATGCGCATTGCCGCATATGAAACCACGCTTAAAGACGAAGCGGAAAGTATGGCAAAAGAGCTTATCAGTACAGCCATTGCCCGTTGTGCGGCCGATCATTCCAGCGAGGTAACCATCTCGGTGGCCAATTTGCCGAACGATGAGATGAAAGGGCGCATCATAGGGCGCGAGGGACGCAATATCCGTGCCCTAGAAACAGCCACGGGTGTAGATTTAATTATCGACGACACGCCCGAAGCCATCACTCTATCCAGTTTTGATCCGGTTCGCCGTGAAGTGGCACGCCAGGCTTTAGAAAAATTAATTGCCGACGGACGTATCCACCCTGCGCGTATTGAAGAAACTGTAGAGAAATGTCGTAAAGATTTGGAATTGGTGATGAAACGCGAGGGCGAAAAAGCTGTGATGGAAGTGGGTGTGCACAGCGTGCACCCAGATATTGTGAAACTGCTAGGTCGTTTGCGCTACCGCACCAGTTATGGGCAAAATGTGCTTAACCATTCTCTAGAGGTTGCCTACCTTTCCGGAGTAATGGCGGCGGAACTTGGTCTTAATGTAGGCCAGGCAAAGCGTGCCGGTTTATTGCATGATATCGGGAAAGCACTAGATCATGAAATTGAAGGAAGCCATGTGCAAATTGGCGTTGAAATTGCCAAGAAGTACAAAGAAAATCCGGCTGTGATACATGCTATCGAAGCACACCATGGTGATGTTGAGCCCAAAACGCCACTGGCATTTATTGTTATGGCTGCCGATGCTATTTCGGCAGCAAGGCCTGGTGCACGACGTGAAAATTTGGAAAGTTATATCAAGCGCTTGGAAGCTTTGGAAGATATCGCCAAAGGTTTTGAAGGTGTGGAAAGTAGCTTTGCCATTCAGGCCGGCCGCGAAGTGCGTATTATGGTGAAGCCGGACCGTATAGGTGATGATGAATTGGTGATTTTGGCACATGACATTAGCCAAAAGATAGAAAACGACCTTGATTATCCCGGCCAAATTAAGGTGAGCGTTGTGCGCGAAAGCCGAGCAATTGACTATGCAAAATAATGGGTGCTATCTGCAGTTTAAAAGCAATCCCTAATTTTGCCGATGGAAATGGTATTGTGTATTCGTGTATGTCATGAGTTTTTTCGGTAACCATCGAAAAAAGTGCAACTGCCGGGAGCTTGTGCTTCTCGGCAGTTTTCTTGTAAAACAAACGAGGTAAACAGTTTGAAATTTTTATGCATCGGTGATGTGGTGGGACAGCCAGGTCTTACTTTGTTTCGGCAGGCAGCGCCATATTTGAAAAGAAAATATGAGGCAGATTTTATTATTGTCAATGGCGAAAATTGCCACCACAGTGGCGTGGGCATTACACAAAAGGAAGCGGATGAACTTTTGAATTTTGCCGATGTTGTAACCACCGGAAATCATTGCTATCGCCGTGCCGGCGAAGAGCTTTATGGCGAAAACCCAGCGGTTTTACATCCGGCAAACTACCCCTATACCGATGATGAAAATGGTTGTTGCACCATTGATATGGGGCGTTTGGGAACGGTTTGTGTCATCAACTTGGCAGGGATTTCTTTTTTGGAACCCATAGACAACCCGTTTAAGCGTGTGGATGACTTATTAAAAAAAACACAAGCAAAATTCACTTTGGTTGATTTCCACGCAGAGGCCAGCGCAGAAAAACAAGCTTTGGCCCATTATCTAGACGGGCGCGTAAGCATTGTGTTTGGCACGCACACCCATGTGCAAACAGCAGATGATCAAATTTTGCCAAAACAAACGGGTTATATCACCGACCTTGGCATGACAGGTCCTATTCACAGCGTTATCGGGGTTCGGCCTGCATTGGCTATCCAAAGGCAAAAAGACCATGTGCCTGTGCAAATGCAAGTGCATGAGGGGCCTTGTATGCTCAATGCGGCTTTGTTTACTTTGGATGATGTGAATGGACGATGCATTGCCGTGCAGCGTATTGATTATCGTCCTCTATCATCCAATTAATATTTTGTTACGATACGGCGATTTGGTGCCGGGAGGGAAAGCATGACAACACGGGAAGAAATTAATAGAAGGCGCACTTTTGCCATCATCAGCCATCCGGATGCGGGCAAAACAACTTTAACAGAAAAATTGCTTTTATACGGAGGCGCTATACAGCTGGCCGGCAGTGTAAAGGGACAAAAAAATACGCGTCATGCTGTGTCCGATTGGATGGAAATTGAGAAACAGCGCGGCATTTCGGTCACAAGTAGCGTACTGCAATTTGAATACGATGGTTATTGTGTTAATATTTTAGACACCCCCGGTCACCAAGATTTCTCGGAGGATACCTACCGCACCTTGATGGCGGCAGATGCAGCCGTGATGGTTATAGATGCAGCAAAAGGGGTGGAAGCACAAACAAAAAAACTTTTTAAAGTGTGTGTGATGCGGGGAATTCCGATTTTTACCTTTGTGAATAAAATGGACAGAGAGGCAAAACCGCCACTCGATTTGCTTACCGATATTGAAGAGGTGCTTGGTATAGATACCTACGCTATGAACTGGCCTATTGGCAGCGGAAAAGAGTTCCAAGGGGTATACGATAGAGAGCACAAAGAGATTATCACCTTTTCCTCCGTGCTGCGCGGCTCGAAAAAAGTGGAAAGTTTTGAAGCGCAGCTGGGTAAAGATGGTATCGATGAGCAAATAGGTGCGGATGCACATATGATATTGTTAGATGATATTGAATTATTAGATGGTGCGGGCAGCCACTATGAGGAAGAGGCCGTGCTGGCAGGACAACTTACGCCTGTTTTTTTTGGTTCTGGGCTCACAAATTTTGGTGTGGAGCCATTTTTAAAATCTTTTTTGCAACTTACGCCGCCGCCGCTTGCACGCAAGACGAAAGCCGGAGAGATAGACCCGTTTTCGGAAGATTTTTCAGCTTTTGTTTTTAAAATTCAAGCCAATATGAATAAAACCCACCGCGATCGGATTGCTTTTATGCGTGTATGTAGTGGTCGTTTTGAAAAAGGCATGGAAGTGCGCCACGAGCAAGCTGAAAAAATGATTCGAATTTCTCAGGCGCAGCAGATGATGGCCGAAGAACGGGAAATAGTGCAAGAAGCCTATGCAGGGGATATTTTAGGTGTTTTCGATCCGGGAATTTTTTCTATTGGGGATACTCTTAATGCATCTAAAGAACGTTTTAGTTTCGACCCCATACCTGTTTTTGCACCGGAACATTTCGCCAAAGTGCGCCAAAAAGACACTATGAAACGAAAACAGTTTGTAAAAGGTATTGAGCAAATTGCCCAAGAAGGTGCCATCCAAATTTTCCGGCAGGTGGGTGGCGGCATGGAAGAAATTATTGTGGGTGCTGTGGGTGTGTTGCAATTTGAGGTGCTGGAATATCGTTTAAAAAACGAATATAATGTAGATATTTTGTTAGAAAAGCTTCCTTATAGCTATATACGTTGGGTAGGAAAAAGCGAAGTACCCTTAACACAGTTGGATATTTCAAGCGATTCTAAGCCTGCCGAAGACATGCGGGGCCGTGGTTTGTTGCTATTTACCAGCTTTTGGAATATAGGTTGGGCTGAAGAACATAATAAAGGGTTAGTCTTGTCAGAATTTGGAGAAAGCCATTTCACAAAATAGCAGATTACAAAGAATTTGTGTTGGATTGGAGGATAAAAATTGTGAATAAAGCACTTTTTGTTTATAACCCGCACACAGGTGGAAATAAACTGAAAAATGATTTTTTGGAGATTGTTCAGATTTTTTATGATGGTGGATACCAGCTCACTCTACACCCCACACAAAAGATGGGCGATGCTTATAGATGGGCGCATCGCCATAGCAAAGCCTATCATTTATTGGTGTGTTGTGGCGGAGACGGAACCTTAAATGAAGTAATTGGTGGACTTATACAGCGAAAGTCGCCTACCTTGTTGGGGTATATACCGGGGGGGACCACAAACGACTTCGCATCCAGTCTTGGAATCCCCAAAAACAATATGCTGGAAGCGGCAAAACGCATTGTGAAGCCAAATGCTTTGTTACACTGTGATATTGGACTATTCGATAAGAGAAGTTTTAATTATGTGGCTGCTTTTGGCGCTTTTACCGATGTTTCGTATACAACCAACCAACATTTTAAAAATGCGGTGGGGCATTTGGCATATGTATTTGAAGGTTTGGGCCGTTTAACACATCTGCCCACCATCACGGCAACCGTAGAATGTGATGGTGAGGCTTTGGAAGGTGAGTTTTTATTCGGAATGGTAACCAACACAACATCATTGGGCGGCCTGCATTTTCGCATTGAGGATACAATAAAGTTTGATGATGGTCTATTCGAGTTGCTGTTGGTTCGCAAGCCGAAAAATTTGGCAGATCTTGGTGGATTGCCTCAAATCCTGGTAAAGCAAGAGTTTTTACCCTCTTCACTGATAGAAATACGGCAAGGGAAGTCTTTTGTTATTCGTAGTAAAGATCCTATCCGTTGGACCTTAGATGGGGAAAGTGGAGGAGAATTTTGCGAGTCTCACCTTTCGGTGTTGCCGAGGGCCATTTCTATCTTTGTTTAAAAGCAAAGGTACAGGAGCGTATAGATAATGTTGTTTAAGAAAGATTGGAACAAGCCTGGACCCGGCGTGCCAAAGGACTTGCCTGTTAAAAAAGGAATGGCGCGTTTTGTTGAATTGTTTTTACGACATTTTAGTAAACTTATGCTAATGAATTTTTTGTGTTTGATTTTTATCTTGGGGCCGGTAGTTGCTTTTTATTTTTCCGGTGTGTATTTTATGCAAGGCAATGTCATGATGGGGTTTTTATTATTGCTATGTTTTATAGCCGCCTGTTTGCCATTGGGGGCGGCTACAACATCTTTTTATTACTTGTTTGTGCAAATGCTTCGCAATGAGTCTTTTTTCTTCTGGCACGATTGGGGGAAAATTTACAGAGAAAATTTCAAGAAGGCCATCGTGCCCGGCATAGGTTTTGGGCTTTTCTTAGGAAGTGGCTTGTTTGTGTGGTTGATGGGCGATGTATATATAAACCAATTGCCTGTCTTTTTTTACACTTTATATTTGTTTGCAAGCATCATTTGGGTGTTTATGTTGCCCATTTTTTTTGTTCAAATGGCTTTTATGGATTTGCCGGTTCATGCCATTTTACGAAACAGTTTTTTACTGGGAATTGGCACGATATCACGCAGTTTACCCGGCGCCATTTTAGGGAGTGGTCTTCTGCTATTACAAATGGTATTTTTTCCGTTTTCTTTGCCTATTTTGCTTTTTTTGGGGATATCGCTTCCCATGTTGATACAGATGCTTTGGGTTTGGCCCAAAATAGATAATACTTTTAAAATTGATGAAACCTTGAAAAAGAGGCGGGAAGACCAGTGGAATACCGAACAAAAATAACGCCTACCTCAACACGTTCACACCGTGGGTAGGCGGTATTTTATGCAAACTTATACATGAAGCCATAAAAAGGGGACAAGGTTGCTATTTTTAGCTGGTACTGGTGGAAGAGCTAACCAGCTCACTTTCTTCCGAAGCGGCCTGTGTTTCGTCTGCCTCAGCAGGAATTCCATAAACTGCCTGCGCCAGAGCTTGTGCGCCCTCTACCAGACGCGGGCCGGGTCTAGATAGTTCATCCTCTGGCAAGGAAAATACTTGTGCATTTTGCACGGCCGAAAGTTGTTGCCATCCGTTTCTCGAAAGAATTTCTTCGTCGGGCAGGGGGCCTTCTCCAAAGTACATGGCAATGGTAACTATGGCATCGGGGTTGCGCTCCAGCACTTGTTCTTCGGAAATTTCGGCCCAGCCCTCCACATCGGAAAAGGCGTTCTCTAGGCCCAATAAAGTGGCGATTTCATTCATGAAAGTATTGTTCCCGGCCGTCCAAAGGCCAAACTCTAAGGGTGATACTTCAAAATAGATTGTTTTGGATTCACTTTGCTCGCCCACGGTTTGCACTAAGGTGTCAAAATCTGCTTGCATATCAGAAATTAAAGTGTCGGCCTGTTCTTGGGCCTCTAAGGCTACCCCAAGCATTTCGATGCTTTCATAAACGCCGGCGATGTCTACACTGGCAGTGGTGAGAACCGGTATCCCGGCATTTTCTAACTGGTCTATATCTTCCATGGGCTGTGCCATCGTGTTCATTACCACTAGCTGTGGCTCCAGGGCCAAAATCTCTTCAATATTGGTTTCACTTCCTGTTTGCACCACGGGTACATCTAGCACAGCTTCGGGATAATCGCAATATTCACCGCGCCCAATTAATTTGTCTCCCGCGCCCAGGGCGTAGATAATTTCAGCATCGGATGGTGCCAAGGCTATGACTCTTTCAATAGTGCTATCCAGCACTACTTCGCGTCCGTTCATATCTGTGAGTGTAGTCTGGTTTGCTATCATAGATGCGCTTTCACCTGCCTCACTCTGGCTTTGCAGGGTAGATGCTGAAGACACTGCCTCTTCTGCCGGGGCACAGGCGGCCAAAACAGCCACAGCCAAAGCACCACACAGTGCACTACGTAAGAATTTCTTCATTGTAAATCTTCCTTCCTTCTTATTTTATAGAATTATGTTAAAAAGGGCCCCCAATAAATGGGAGCCCAAAAACAAACACTTGGAGCTGATAATAACAGCCTTTCTCCTCAGGAAATCATTGTCACGATAGGTGTCCCGACTTTGCATCATTCTACTATGGCACCTTCCCACCCTTTTGGGCAGTGGCCTTTGCCAATTCGTCCGCTTCACGGTTACTGGGATAGTCCGGAAATTTCATCCGCGTTCCCTCTGATGTGCTTGTAATAAGCACGGCGTATCGCTACGCATCGCACAAGTATATTCAATTGTATCCATACCATACCATAAATATAAAAAAAACACAAGCATAGTAAGAATATATTATATTGTCGAATGCAAGTGATTTCACATTTATTTTTCTTGTTTTATCGGGTCTATTCGTGGTATGATATTATAAGTTGTATCCTAGGGGAGTTATATTGTTATAGTAATATAAAACATATATGCAAATGCTTCACTTTTGAATCACTCCCAAATCTCAACTTGCCTGTTGGGCACATAGAAAGGCAAATATTTTGAAATCCAGCCAACTTTTCAAACAAAATGAAATTCCCTTGCGTTTGGGCTTAGACATCGGTTCTACAACGGTAAAATGTGTTGTCATTGGCCCCAAAGGGGATATCCTTTATGAACGTTATGAACGACATTTTTCTCATATTAACGAAAAAACAGATAATCTCCTACAGGAGCTTGAAGAGCAATTTTCCAAGGATGTTTTTTCGGCGGCCATATCTGGTTCGGCCGGTATGGGTGTTGCCGAAGCTTGCGACATTCCTTTTGTGCAAGAGGTTTTTGCCACTCGTGTGGCGGCCAGAAGCTTAGCCCCGGAGGCCGACGTGGTTATTGAGCTGGGCGGTGAAGATGCAAAGATTTTGTTTTTATCCGGTGGCATGGAAGTGCGCATGAATGGGTCATGCGCCGGTGGTACCGGTGCGTTTATAGACCAAATGGCGACCTTGTTAAAAATGGACCCAAGCGAGCTAAACGAAAAGGCAAAACATAAAACCAAGATATATACCATTGCCAGCCGCTGTGGTGTTTTTGCAAAAACAGATGTGCAGCCGCTTATCAATCAAGGCGCTCTGACAGAAGACGTAGCGGCCTCTATCTTATATTCTGTGGTTAATCAAACAGTGGCTGGCCTGGCACAAGGACGTGCTGTTGAAGGAAATATACTATATTTGGGTGGGCCACTTACCTTTTTGAGTGAGTTGCGTGCAGCATTTGACAGTGTCTTGAAATTGCAAGGGGTTTTGCCTGATAATAGCTTACATTTTGTGTGCATAGGCGCTGCCCTTTGTGCAGAACAAGCTTTTACCTTGGCCCAACTTCGGGAGAAACTAAGTAAGGCAGAGGGCCACGGCGCAAGCTTTATGCATGCCAAACCACTATTTAATAGTAAAGAAGAGTACCAAGAATTTGTATTGCGTCATAAACAGGCAACGGTGCCTCAGATGCCGCTAGAAGGGTATAAAGGACGAGCTCATTTGGGCATTGATGCAGGCAGCACAACCATAAAAACAGTTTTGTTAAGTGAAAACGGGGAATTGCTGGATACAAGTTATCAATCGAATTCCGGCAATCCAATTCCCTTGCTACGTAGCATGGTGCTGAATCTATATGAACAGGCACCGGAAATGCAAATTGCCTCGGCTACAACTACCGGATACGGAGAAGTATTGTGCAAAGAAGCGCTACGTTGTGATTACAGCCTGGTGGAAACCATGGCACATTTTCGGGCCGCAAGACACTTTCAACCCGATGTGGACTTTATCATCGACATCGGCGGGCAAGACATGAAGTGTTTTCGAATTGAGGACGGTGTTGTCAGCGATATTTTTCTTAACGAGGCGTGTTCCTCCGGCTGTGGCAGCTTTTTGCAAACTTTTGCAGAGGCGCTAGGGCGCGACATAAAAGAGTTCGCCAAGTTAGGCCTATATGGGGATGCCCCGGTAGAGCTGGGAAGCCGCTGTACCGTGTTTATGAACTCTTCGGTGAAACAGGCGCAAAAAGATGGTGCATCGATACAAAATATTTCGGCGGGGCTTGCGCAAAGCGTAGTAAAAAATGCCCTATACAAGGTGATACGCGCCTCTAACCCAGAGCAATTGGGCAAAAAAATTGTGGTGCAAGGCGGAACATTTTATAATGATGCTGTTTTGCGTGCCTTTGAAACGGAAATGGGCGTGCAGGTGATACGACCCTCTATTGCGGGGTTAATGGGTGCATTTGGCGCTGCATTATATGGCCGAAAAAAAGCGGTAGACCAGAAAAGAAGCAGTTTACGAAGTAAACAGGAATTGGAAGAATTTTCCCACACGGTAACATCGGCCACGTGCGGGCTGTGCACCAACCACTGTCACCTCACCGTGAATTTGTTTCCGGGCCAGCAGAAATATATTAGCGGCAATCGCTGTGATAGGCCGGTAACCAAGCGGGAGGCTCACAATCCCTTGGATATTTACGAATATAAAATGCAGCTGCTGGAAAAATATGAACCCATAAAAGGCCCACGTGGTACCATTGCGTTTCCATTGGGTTTGAACTTTTACGAAACATTGCCGTTTTGGCATACCTTTTTTTCAAAACTGGGTTTTACGGTATACAAAAGTCCGCGTTCTTCTCGTAAATTGTATTTCTTAGGGCAGAGCACCATTCCGAGCGACACCGTTTGTTACCCTGCCAAATTGATACATGGGCATGTGCAAGCGTTGCTGGATAATGAGGACATTGAAACGATATTTTATCCCTGTATGAGTTACAACATTGACGAGGGCATCAGCGACAATTGTTTCAATTGCCCGGTAGTGGCCTATTATCCCGAGGTTATCCAAAGCAGTTTCCCCAACATGGGTGGAAAACGGTTTATATACGACTATGTGGGCATCCATCGCCCTGGTGATTTTCCAAAAAAAATGGTGCAAATTCTGCAAAAATATTGGAAAGATATTTCTTTTTCTGAGGTAAAAAACGCCGCGAAAGCCGCTTATGCAGAATACGAAAGCCACTTATCGCGTGTGCGAGATAAAGGACAAAAAATTATAGAGGAAGCGCGAAAACAAGGGATGCCCATCATAGTTTTGGCGGGCAGGCCGTATCATTTAGACAATGAAATTAACCATGGCATAGAAAAATTGATTACAGCGCAAGGGGCTGCTGTGGTGAGTGAAGACGCTGTGAGCCATTGCGACACAACACCTCTTACCGGCGTATTAAACCAGTGGACTTACCATGCGCGCTTATACGCTGCGGCACGCTATGTGGCCGGACAAAAAGATATGAATTTGGTGCAGTTGGTTAGTTTTGGCTGTGGATTGGATGCCGTAACCACCGATGAAGTGCGCGAAATATTGCACGACGGTGGAAAATTATATACGCAAATAAAAATTGATGAGATTGCGAACTTAGGTGCGGTGAGCATACGGCTGCGTAGCCTTTTTGCCGCATTGGAGCCGGAAACAAGTCCTTCAGGTGAAAGTGCCTAGGAGGGCTGAAAACAAAAGGAGATCCACATGAGTACAGAACAAAACTATCCGCGTTTCACATTAGAAATGAAAAAAACACACACCATTTTGTTTCCACAAATGGCACCCATTCATTTTCATATGATTGCTGAAGTATTTCGTCAGGCGGGGTATCGTATTGAGGTGTTGGAAAATGGCGGGCCGGAAGTGGCACAAGATGGCCTGAAATATGTACACAATGATACATGTTATCCCGCACTTTTAGTGATTGGGCAATTTATTGATGCATTAAAAAGTGGCCGATACGATTTAGACCACACAGCGCTTTTGATAACACAAACCGGTGGCGGATGCCGTGCGTCCAACTATATTCATCTGTTGCGGAAGGCCTTGGTGCAGGCCGGATTTCCACAAATTCCTGTTGCAAGTTTGAATTTTTCCGGGCTTGAAAAAGATTCCGGTTTTACGATGTCTTTGTCTACGCTTCGCAAGCTGGTAAGCGTTTGTTTATATGGTGATGAACTCATGAGCCTTGCCAATCAACTGCGGCCTTATGAAAATGAAATAGGTGCCGTGGATGCTCGTGTGCGCCATTGGCAAGAGAATATATCGGCCCAACTTGCGGATGGAAAAGGGCTTTCTAAAAGGGAAATGAAACGCAATTTCGAGCAAATTGCCGCCGATTTCTCCTCTATTCCTGTGACACGCGTGCCCAAAGTGAAAGTGGGGATTGTGGGTGAAATTTACGTAAAGTATTCTCCGCTGGGAAATAGTGGATTGGAAGCCTTTTTGGCGCGTGAAGATTGTGAAGTGAACATGCCAGGGCTAACGGCGTTTATTCAATATTGCGTGGTAAATATGGCTGAAGATGTGCGAATGTATGGTGGCAACCACTTGTATCGCACAGTGCTTGATACTGTGACAAATTTCATTGCATCTCGCGAGAGCCTTATGCATGATGCCGTGGCCAAATTCTCAAAACAACTACAGGCCCCGGCCCTGTTTTCTAAGGTGATGAAGATGGGGGAAGGCATAGTAGGGCGTGGCGCCAAGATGGGTGAAGGTTGGCTTTTAACCAGCGAAATGATGGAGTTGGTGCATGCGGGTTATCCCAATATTGTGTGTGCCCAGCCGTTTGGGTGTTTGCCAAACCATGTGGTGGGCAAGGGAATGATTTCAAAAATCAGGGCCTTGCATCCAGAAGCGAATATCGTACCCATCGATTATGACCCCAGTGCTACGTTGGTGAACCAAGAAAATCGTATCAAACTTATGCTGGCAGTGGCTAAGGAGCGATTAGAGGGCGCAGACCATACCGTGCATATTGTAAAGAAACCAATACAGGCACCACGCGCAAAACGTACGATGGCTTAACTATCGAAATTATCACATTGGCTTTATACACTATAAAATGATGCGATATTTCGTAAAATATTGACATGGATTTTTTGATACGTGTAATGCATTGTAAAGATGTTAAGCGAAGGTTTAAAGATGAAAGTGGAAAAAAGTTATATCCACATTTTACATCTTCTCTCTTATTTCTATTATGTTTTTTCGAGATAAAAGCCCCCAAAAAAGCCTAATGCACACTGGTTTTTCCAGTGTGCATTTAAATTGGCCGGTTATCGTGGCACCCTCAGTAGGAATCGAACCTACAATTGTCCCTTAGGAGGGGACAGTTATATCCATTTAACTATGAGGGCATACATTTTTACTCCCAAGGAAAGAAGAACATAAGCGCAACTTTTTAAGAGGCATGTTCTCTAGCTGACGAAGCTAAACAGACATTTATTTTTTTGAGATGGTACAACCTGACGAAAAGCGTATCTACTTTACGGAGTATTACTATTTCTGAAAGGTGAAAAATGGCATAAAGAAAATAGGAAGGCAAGGGATTTGTTTGCAGTAAAGCCAATGTTAAGACGGAGAAAACCTTTGCCTTTTGCTATTGCTTGCCTGTTTTAATGTAGGAATTTGGAAATTTCTATAATTGTAAAAGAGATAACTGTTCCGGTGGGCAAAGTAACATCCACTTTTTCGCCTACTTTATGGCCAATAAGTGCTGCGCCTACAGGGCTTTCATCACTGATTTTTCCGTTATTAGGGTCAGCCTCTGTGCTTCCCATAATGTCATACTCTTCAACATCTCCGTCTTCATCCCGCACTTTCACATGGCAACCCACCATTACACATTCAGTGCTTAGTTCGTCTTCGTCGATGATGTGAACATTTTTCAGCATAGCTTCCAGCTCGGCTATACGGCTTTCTACAAAACCTTGCTCGTTTTTAGCCTCGTCATATTCGCTGTTTTCCGAAAGGTCACCGTAGCCACGGGCTACTTTTATTTTTTCGGCAACTTCTTTTCGCTTTTCTGTTTTCAAATATTCTAATTCATGTTCCAGCTTTTCAAGACCTGCATAAGTAACCATATGTTCTTTATGTTGCATGTAATATTACTCCTTAATCCCAAGGGAAAAGATCCCCTTTTTTATAATAATACGAAACTATGGTATTTATTGTATATTTAAATGAATCAACTTTAAGTTTAGTATAAAAACTTGTCAATGTCAACCGTTTTTATAAAAATGCTTGTCTTTTTGTTTTGCACTCAAAATTGCCTTGGGTTTACCAAGGCAATTTTGAGTGAATAATAAAATGATTGTTTTGAATGGGAACCAGAGGTTTAGCCAAGTGCTAGAATACAGGTTTATTCTTCGTGTTCGTCTTCTAGCAACTTTTTAGCATCCTCTACCACTTTTGCTTCCAGCTGTTGGGGCAAGGGTTCGTAGCGCACGAAATCAAAATCATAGTGCCCACGTCCTTGGGTAAGCTGGCGCATAAATGTTGTAAAATCGTGCATTTCACTCATAGGGATTTCGGCTTCCACACACTGCAGGCCGCCTTCGCTTGGGTTCATGCCCATTACACGTCCACGGCGTTTGTTGGCTTCTCCCATAATATCTCCCGTATTTTGATCGGGCACATAGGCCTTTAAAAGACCAATGGGCTCTAAAATGACAGGAGAAGCTTCGGGCAAAGCAGCTTTATAGGCAAGGCGTGCGGCCATTTTAAATGCCATTTCGGAAGAATCTACCGGGTGGTAACTGCCGTCGAGCAAGGTGGCTTTAAGCCCTACCACAGGGTAGCCAGCCACCACACCACGTACAACAGCATCTCGCAGGCCTTTTTCTACTGCGGGGAAGAAGTTTTTAGGCACACTGCCACCAAAAACTTTTTCTTCAAACACCAAAACATCTCCGTCATAAGGTTCAAATTCGATGATAACATCCCCGAACTGGCCATGTCCGCCGGTTTGTTTTTTGTGGCGTCCTTGTTTTTTCACCTTTTTTCGCAAGGTTTCACGATAACCCACGCGCGGTTGTGTTAAATCCACATCAATGCCAAACTTGCTTTTTAGTTTGCACACCATCACATCTAGATGTTGTTCGCCAAGGCCAGATAAAAGCTGTTGTAAAGTTTCGCTATCCATGCGGTAATGTAAAGTGCCATCTTCTTCTAAAAGACGATGTAAAGCTGTGGATATTTTGCTTTCATCACCTTTTTGTTTTGTGTGCAATGCCATGGTAAAGGTGGGTCGTGGGAAATTGGGTTTCGAGAAATTTACCACATGAGAGGGGTCGCACAAGGTGTCACCGGTTTTGCTTGCAGTTAATTTGGTGATAGCACCTATGTCGCCTGCGCTAATCTCGGTGGCGTCATTTTGTTTTTTGCCCCGCAAAAACAGTAGTTTCCCCAGTTTTTCCGGCTCGCCTGTGCGGCTATTTACTATGATAGAATCGGGTTTAAGCACCCCACGTACCACTTTGATATAGGATAATTTCCCCACAAAGGGGTCAGCCACCGTTTTAAAAATGTAAATGGCTAAAGGACCCGAGCTTTCGCATTCTACTTCAATTTGAGCGCCGTCAGCCTCGCCAATGCGTCCGCCACCACGTTGGGCACTGGGCAAGAGCACACGCATGTTAAAGCTAAGCATGTCAATGGCTTCTAATTTAGTGGGTACACCACACAAGACCGGTGCAATGGCACCAGTTTTTACACCGATGCGCAAACCCTCTGTAAGTTCGTCAATCGTAAAAGGTGTGCCTTCAAAGAATTTTTCCATCAAAGCGTCATCGGTTTCAGCAACAGCCTCAAACATTGCATTTCGCATCTCTTCATAACGGGCGTCCAACGGGGGTGTGTCCACTTGTTTTGCAACACCCTTTTCATAGCGGAAGCATTTCTCGGAGATAAGATTCATATAAGAAATATCATCTCCCTGCCCATAAGGAATCACAATGGGGCAAACGACGGCCCCGAATTCTTCTTTTAATTCGTCGAAAACTTTATAATAGTCGGCGTTTTCCATATCGAGCTTTCCAATGAAAAACATCCGGCTTTTTCCGCTTTGTTCGGCCAAACGATAGGCTTTTTGCGCCCCCACGGTAAGGCCACTGCGTCCGGATACGGCAATCAACATGCTTTCGGCTGCCTGCGCACCTTCGTGCAAGCCCAGCTCAAAATCAAATAAGCCCGGCACATCAACCAAGTTAATCTTTACATCGTCATATGCAAAGGACGCTATTGCCGATGAAAGTGAAACTTTGCGCCTGATTTCCTCTGGCTCAAAGTCCATAGTTGTGTTCCCCTCTTCCACGCGTCCGTGACGGTCAACGGCTTTCGCATGAAACAGCAGAGCCTCTGCAAGACTGGTTTTGCCGGAATCGCTGTGCCCGGCAATTACTACGTTGCGGATTTTATCTGGTGTATAACTCATATGCATCCGTTCCCTTTCTTCCGCCCAATGTTATAGGGAAAGCCATGCCAGACAAAGCTTAACCGCACCTGTTACACAGTGGAAACAGGCGCAGATATCCCTTGAACGCCATGAAGAGTTCACCTCTATCACACCAAGCGACAACTTGTATCATCCATAATAGCATATTTGTACAATAATGTCCAAACATTTAATATAAAAACTGTACTTTTTCATGCACAAAATTTCATTTAAAATTTGTGCAAAATGACAAATAGAAGATGGCTTGATGCATGAATTTTGGCGAAATCGGATTCTATACATAGAAAAAATAGCGAATTTGTGTCATTAATGGAAATTTATCTGGAAAACATAGAATTTGAAATCGACATAATTTTCTGCTTTGTGGTATAATGTGGGTTGTAAAATAAGATAATGCCTGCTGAATAAATCCCTGTGGGGTTCATTCAGCCCCACCGCAGAATGCGGTGGCTATAAAAGTGCTTAAAACAGCACTTTTATGGGGCATACCTTGATGCATTCCATTGTGTTTTCGCCTCTTATAACAAAAAGGCAAAAACGAAAGTGCAAGGTTTTTCCATTTTTCGCACAAAAACCTTGCATTTTCTCAAACCAAAAGCAACATTTTTAAATTTGCATATGTCACTTTTCGTTTGTTCAGTGGGCATTAAGATAGTAAGGAAAGAAATGGAAAGGAAATTTGTGTTATGGAGTGGAGCGCCTTCCTGGTTTCGCCGCCTTTTCCGGTGGTTATAGCTGCATGTGTGTTGGTTTTATACAATTTGTATCATATAGCAGTGGCAATTTGTGGTCTAAAAAAACAGGACGACGCGCCAGCTATACCTGCAAAAACTCGGTTTGCCATTTTGGTTGCTGCGCGTAATGAGGCCGCTGTGATCGGATATTTATGCAATAGCTTAGAAAACTTGCAATACCCCAAGGAGCTATATCGTGTGGTGGTAGCTCCTAATAATTGCACAGATGATACCGAGACCATAGCCCGTGCGCACGGCGCTGAAATTTTTAGACCCAAAGGGGAAGTTTCCTCTAAAGGGGAAGTTCTTACACAAATGGTAGAGGAAGTGCTTGAAACACAGGATTTTGATGCCGTATGCGTATTTGATGCAGATAATTTGGTACATCCGGATTTTCTACAGCAGATGAACAATGCTTTGGCAAATGGCACACAGGTGGCGCAGGGGTTTCGTGATAGCAAAAACCCAAGCGATACGGCTGTTGCAACAGCCGGGAGTGCATGGTGGTGGATATTGAGCCGATTTTTTAACGGAGGTCGTGAAACACTGGGGCTTTCGGCTCTTATTAGTGGCAGTGGGTTTGTGGTTTCTTGTGAGCTTTTACGGAAAATGGGCGGATGGCACACACAAACCATGACAGAGGATTATGAATTTACCGCATTGTGCGTATTGCAGGGGCAACGTGTGCATTATGTGCCAAAGGCAATTATTTATGACGAACAGCCTTTGGCTTTTAAGGAAACAGTAAAACAACGCAAACGCTGGTGTACAGGTGGGGCACAGAGTGCGCGCTTGCTACTGGGGCTTTTGTTACGAAAAGGCGTGAGGAATCGATCGCCTATTGCATTGGATCTCGCGCTGATATATCTTATGCCGGTCTTATTGGTGCCTACTTTATTTGTGAGTTTATATTTTGGTGTTTGGTTGGCGTATCAAGTGATCGTTTTTGGCACAGCACAAACTTTGCTCGCGCTTTTTTTCACGGCCACAGGAATTGCCTTGCTTTCACTCATTACACTTACGATATTGGCAACCGTTTTGATGAAGTGGACATGTGGGAAAGTTTTGCCACACACCTTTATCGGCCTGCTCTTTTTTCCTTTTTATGTGGCAAGTTGGGTTCCCATTACCGTTTACAGCTTGTTTATAAAACAAACCACATGGGAACCCATCGCCCATACACGTGGGCTGAACGCGAATCAGCGATGATTTAATACTGAGTATCGCATTTTTATTCGTGAAAATAAAAGTGGAAAAGTGGGTGAACTCAAAGTATTAGTAGCTCAAATCCTCTCCCACTAAAATAACAGTAATGCGTCCTGCGTTACGCTGTGGCCCCAGCACCAATTGCGTGCAGCAGATGCGCTCGGGGCTTTGACATTCTTGACATTGACCTGTGGAGGCACAGGGCGTTTTTAGCCCCAAGCGGTGTTGTGTTTGCAGGAGCAGAAATTAAAAAATTGCGGTTTTTGCTTCTTGCAGGGTGTCTACTAGTTTGTTGTGGCCAACAATGATAATTAATGCCTGCTGAATGAACCCCTGCGGGGTTCATTCAGGCCCACCGCGTATCGCGGTGGCTATAAAAGTGCCAAGGACAGCACTATTATAGGGCATACTTTGATGCGCTCCACTGTGTTTTCGCCTCTTAAATAAAAAGGTGAAAACAAAAATGACATTTTATAATATGTATATGTCATTTTTGTTTGTTCAGTGAGCATTAATTACGCGCTGTGGGCCAAAGGAAAGTGCAGCTACACGGTTTCCTTTGCCGTCCACGGCATACAATTCGCCCGCTTCGGTAACAGCACCTACGGAGAACCCATCTTTTTGCCTCCGTTTGTTGTGAAGTCGACGGTGTCAACAAGATCCATATAGGGTGAGTTTAAAAAATCGAAGCAAAGTGCCGCACGTTCCTTTTTGTTATATGTATTAAGCTTTTATCAGTATCTATAAGAGACAATATGCGGGCAAGTAAATGTCTTGCTTACGCGGTGCAAGCGAGGTCTTTTTCTCACTTTATAAAGCGAAGCAAACGGTAGTGTATGTAGCCGAAACAGCCACAGAATAGGCTCCATTGGACCCATAAATAGTGTGGAAGGTGATGAATTTGAAACCGTGTTTTTGGCAAAATAGCTAGCAGCTGTAAGGCTTCTTTGTAGCCTTGTCGGTAAGGTTTTCCAAAACCACGCAAACTAAATACCAGCATTTTCACAAAGTAGCCAATCAATAAAAACCCAGAGTTAAGAAGCAAAAAGGGGAGTGGCAGATTTTTAAATGGCAAAAGCAAGCTGTTTCGACCACTTTGCAAAGATTTGAAATCGTTGTAAGGGGTTTTTCCGGCGCCTGCACTGGTTGTGGCTCCGCAAATGTGTGTGCAAACAGCCGCCGGCTCATATAAGCAGTAATAACCGTGATTGTTTGCGCGCCAGCTAATATCTACATCCTCTAAATAGGCAAAGAACAATTCTTCAAATCCACCAAGCTCTAAAAGTAAAGATTTGCGATATAAGGCGGCGCCACCACAGGCCGAAAATACACGTTGTTTTTTAAGATAACGTGTATGTGGTAGGCCGTCTCCACGTTTATAGGCCCATCCAAACAGTGTGACAAAATCCCCGCAATCATCTGCCTTTTCCGGCTCGGCATGGCGTAACATTAAACACTGTACAGAAAAAATTTTTTCGTCTTGTTCTATGGTTTTTAAAAGTTGGGAAACCATGTCCTTTTTTGCGAATGCATCATTATTAAAAAGTAAAACATAGGATGCTTTTGCAATGGCAATGCCCTGGTTTACCGCTTTAGAAAACCCTACATTTTTTGCATTTTCTATTAAGATACAATTGGGCTGTTGGGCGGCTTGTTTGGCATCTTCCAAACTGCTATCGCAAGAGCCATTGTCTACAATAATTAGCTCAAAGTTCTGTTCTGTTTGTGCATACAAACTTTGTATACTTGCATTTAGCCAGCCCGCACCATTCAGGTTTGGTAGCACAATGCTTAATTTAGGTTTCATAAATGTCCTCCTATTTATTGTACAAATTTAGTATACCATACCAGAGTCGTTGGGGCAAAACAAAGCTCGACATTTGTGCGGTGAGAGGCCCTATAGGGAACATCTCAACTAAGATTTTTTAAGAAGATGCCTTTTCTTAAAAGCTCAAATAAGGTATACTAAAAAGAACTTGCCTTGCACTGTACGAGCTGTGTTTTTAAACTTGCGTTCAAGGGCACGAAAGGAAGCTATGGACCAAACAATAAATAAAAAGATATTTTATAAACAGGTGATTAGCCTTGCGGTGCCCATCACCCTGCAAAACCTAATCAATGTGGGTGTACAAAGCGCTGATGTTATTATGTTGGGCCGAGTGGGCGAAATTGTGCTTTCGGGGGCTTCTTTGGCCGGGCAAGTGCAGTTTATTTTAACACTTCTGTTATTTGGCTTATCCTCTGGAGCTTGCGTGCTAACGGCCCAATATTGGGGGCGTGGAGAAAAACGAACCATCGAAAAAGTATTAAGCATGACGCTTACTATTTCTATGGTATTTTCAATTTTATTTTTTTTGGTGGCATTTTTGTTTCCGGTGCCTCTTATGCGTGTTTTTACGCCGGAGGAAGCGGTTGTCGCCGAAGGGGCAGTTTATTTGCGCATCATTGCGGTAAGCTACCTTTTCTTTGGTTTTACAACAACTTATCTAAGCTTAATGCGCAGTATCGAGCGTGCTGTGGTGGCCACAGTGGTTTATTTTATCTCATTTTGCACCAATATTGTGTTAAATAGTATTTTTATTTTCGGGCTGTTGGGTCTTGAGCCGATGGGTATTGCCGGTGCGGCTCTTGGAACCACTTTGGCCCGCCTTCTAGAGCTGATTATCGTTGTGATTTATGCCAAAAAAAATACAGTTGTGCGCATAAAATGGTACGATTTGTGGCATTGGCCTAAAAATTTGCTAAATGACTTTTTTCGTTTTTCTATGCCCACAACGATTAATGAATTGCTTTGGGGTCTTGGCATTAGCACGTCGTCAGTTATTGTGGGGCACTTGGGTGCAGCGGCTGTGGCCGCCAACTCGGTTACAAGTGTAACACGTCAGCTGGCTATGGTGGTATGTTTTGGTCTTGCCAGTGCGGCAGCTATGCTGATGGGCAAGGAAATTGGCGCCGGCAAAGAGCAGCGGGCATTGGTTTATGCAAAGTACTTTGTTCGCTTATCAATAATTTTTAGCGTGATGGGGAGTGTAACCATTTTTGTTTTGCGTCCTTTTATTTTACAAATGATGAATCTGTCGCCCTTGGCACATAAGTATCTTTCGTTTTTGTTATACGTGCTTTGCATTTTTGTGTTGGCGCAAGCATTTAATGCCTTAATGGTGGTGGGGATTTGTCGCTCGGGCGGAGATACACGCTTTGGGTTGCTTTTGGATTTAGCAACGCTGTGGGGATTTAGTATTGCTATGGGTTTTATTGCCGCATTTGTGTTTGATTGGCCAGTGGAAGTGGTGTTCGCTATTTTGTATTTCGACGAAATCATCAAAATTCCCATTTGTATTTGGCGCTATAGAAGTAAAAAATGGCTTTGCAATGTAACACGAGATGAGATATAAATCGATTAAAGGGGAAAAATATGTTTAAAACAGTGCTTTGGGTGAGTTGGTTATTTATATATATGGCGGTGCGCATGCCCTTGTATTGGCGTGTAGTGTATTTAAAAAAGCATGGACGAACAGAAGAAGCAAGAGAACTTCTAAAAAAACATGGGCAATTGTGGGTGCGGAGAACGTTCCGACATGTGGGCATTCGGATACACATAGAGGGGGAAGAAAACCTACCCAAAGATGGTGAAACGGTTTTGTTTGTATCCAACCATCAAAGCTATATTGATATTCCTGTTTTAATGTATGATCTTGGCCGCCCACATCCTTTGATGGCGAAGGCAGGCTTGAAAAAAATTCCGTTTTTGGCGCAGTGGATGAAGGCGCTAGACTGTGTTTTTGTGCAAAGAGATGATATTAGAGCGGCGGCGGCAGCCCTGAAAGAGGGTGAGGAAGTTTTAAAAAATGGACAAAGTTTAATCGTTTGCCCCGAGGGGACACGTTCCAAAAGTAGCGAAATGGGAGAATTTAAAGCCGGTGGTGTGCGCATGGCCTTGCGTGCCGGAGTGCCCATTGTGCCTATAGCGCTAGAAGGGACATATAAAATTTTAGAAGGCAATCAGTATCATTTACAAGGCGGAGATATCTATATGAGGATATTGCCGCCAATAGAAACACAAAATCTTACACGGGAAGAGCAAAAGGAATTACCCGAACGTCTACGCGGGTTAATTGCACAAGCTAAAAACGATTTTCCGGTTTAGGGTGTGATGAAGGATGATTATTATCACAAAAAATTTAAAGTTGTTTGTGGATGCAAACTTATGCGTTCTTTGGTATAAAAGTGGCGTATAATTTTTAATTTTATTTAATAATATTTCTGGCGTTTGAAAGAATAAGGAGGCAAAAGAAATGGAAGCATTTTGCTTAAATATCAATGGTGAAGAGCGTAGTATTTATTGTGAAAAAAACTGGAATTTGTTGTATGTTTTGCGTGAAGTGTTAGATTTGACGGGCGCAAAATGCGGTTGCAACACGGGTGATTGTGGGGCTTGCCGTGTTATTATTGACGGCGAGGCTGTAAACAGTTGTCTTTATCAAGTGCAGAAATTAGAGGGAAAGAAAATCGTTACCATTGAGGGTGTGCGTGGAGAAGACGGTGGCCTACACCACATTCAACAAGCTTTTATAGATGCTGGAGCCGTGCAATGTGGATATTGTACACCGGGCATGGTGCTTTCGACAAAGGCTCTATTAGATAAAAATCCAAGCCCAAGCGAGGAAGAAATTTTGGAGGCGATCAATCCAAATTTGTGCCGATGTACGGGTTATGTTAAAATTTTAGACGCGGTACGCTTGGCCGTATCTTACATAAAGGAGGGAGCATAATGAGCGGATATACATTGGTGGGAAAGGGGCAACCCATTCGGGATGCCGCGGCCAAAGTGACGGGTGAGCTTTTGTATACAGCCGATATTAAATTGCCTCGTATGCTTCATGCGAAAGTTCTTTTTTCGCCGGTGGCACACGCTAAAATTAAAAATATAGATACAAGCGAGGCCGAGGCCTTGCCGGGTGTGCGTGCTGTGGTGCATTATAAAAATACGCCGAACTGTTATTTTAACAGCTGTGGCGAGGAAATTGACGGTGTAAAAACCGAAAAAGTTTTCGACAGCACCGTGCGTTTTGTGGGCGATAAGGTGGCCGCCGTGGCCGCCGACAACGAAAAAATTGCCGAGACAGCGCTGCGCCTTATAAAAGTGGAATACGAAGAATTGCCCTTTTATCTGCAGTGTGAAGAGGCAATCGCAAAAGATGCCATTGCCATTCACGAGGGTGGTAATATATTTGAGGTGGTACGTCAAAATTGTGGTGATGTAGAGCAAGCACTTGCCGAGGCTGAATATGTGTTTGAAGATGTGTATGATTTGCCTGCCATACATCATGCGGCCATTGAAACCCATGCTGCTATCGCCGATTATCGCGCCGATGGTAGTCTTACTATGTATTCTACAAGCCAAGATGTTTTTGCCTACCGCATCAATCTCTCTCGTATTTTCGATATTCCTATGAGCCGGGTGCGTGTTATTGCGCCAGCACTTGGCGGTGGGTTTGGAGGTAAAATCGATATGGTATGCGACCCTATTGTGGCCGCACTTTCCATGCAAGCACGGCGGCCTGTGCGGCTTGTTTATACCCGCCGCGAGGACATTCCTTCTTCTCGATGCCGCCATGAGATGCGTGTGCGCGTTAAAATGGGTGTTTCGGCAGACGGAACCATCACGGCACAAGATTATGATATTCTGGTGAATGCAGGAGCTTATGCCGGTGCAACATCTTCGATTATTTGGGCCATGTGTGGCAAACTGTTTCGCATGATGAAAACACCACATATCCGTTTTGTGGGGAATGGCATTTACACCAACACAACCTCGGCAGGTGCCATGCGTGGGTTTGGTTCTCCACAAGAATTTTTTGCGCAACAACGTATGATATATGAAATTAGCCAAAAATTAGGCATGGATATGTGCGATATTCTTGCAAAAAATCTTATTGAGAGAAACGGCATGGATTTGCGTTTTAACAGCCCTCTTGGAAACACTTGTGCGCAAGATACCTTGCATAAGGCGCGTGATTTGTTTGGTTATGAGGCTGCACTTGCCGAAGTGCAGGAGACAAACAAAAAAGGCGGTCGCTATCGTTTAGGAGTGGGGGTTGCCACCGCGGCACACGGAAACGGAATGTATGGAGTTGTGCCAGACTCTACCGGAATTATTTTGCGTATGAATGAAGATGGAACCGCCGGCTTTACCACCGGGTTTAGTGATATGGGCAATGGTTGTGTTACGAGCCAACAGCTCGTAATTGCCGAAATTTTAGCATTGCCCTTTGAATCGGTTTCGTGCCTTGATGCAGACACGGGCACCGGTCTTTGGGATCTTGGCAACTACGGTAGTCGGGGTACTTATGTGAGTGTTCATGCCGCGGTAAAGGCTGCGCAAGGTATGAAAGAAGAATTATTAGAGGAAGCAGCATCTTTTTTAGATTGTGCGAAAGAGGAATTAAGGGTACAAGAGGGAAGCGTTGTTTGCCAATGTGGAAAGAGGGCCAGCTATGAGCAATTGGTGAAACACGCACGTGCACGCCGTGAACTTTGTGTGGCCGAAACATTTGTTTCAAACTCCATGGCGGTTTCCTATGGAACACATATTGTGAAAGTTAGATTAGATACCGAAACCGGCGAGGTAAAGGTGCTGGATTATGTGGCCGCACATGATGTGGGCTATGCCATCAATCCTTTAAATGTTGAAGGGCAAATTGAGGGTGCGGTGCAAATGGGCTTGGGCTATGCCTTAAGCGAAAGTATTGTGCGCGATGAAAAGGGGAAAGTAAAGAACAGTACTTTTCGGCAATATAAAATCTTTCGGGCAAAAGAAATGCCACCCATACACATTGCATTTGTGGAAGAAATCGAGCCAGGAGGTCCCTTTGGAGCCAAAAGCATTGGCGAGTGCTCTGTGGTGCCCAGTGCTGCTGCCATTGGCAATGCGGTTTCTAATGCTGCAGGGGTGAATTTTACACAGCTGCCCTTGACGCCTGATCGCGTAAAGGCAGGTCTTTAAGAGAATACCTGCAGACTAAATTTCTTTTGCATTTTTTTAGAGCCTGCTTTGCGGGCCTCCAGTTGATAAAGGTTGCAAAGCAGACTCTAAAGAGTGTAAAGAAACACAGCGAAACACAATGTGTGCCAAAGCAGGCATCATCACAGTTGACCTTACGTTAAAATTGCTTTTTCCGTTTCAATGTCGAATAAGTGGATTTTATGTGTGTTGATGCCCACATGTGTTTCGTTTCCAGGTTTGCTTTGTGTAGTGGGCTCTACACGCGCTGTTAAGGGAATTCCTTGGTAGTTAAGATATAGGTATACTTCGCTACCCATCAATTCACTTACTTCTACTGTGGTTTTTAAAATGGAATTTTGGTTGTTGCGCAGGAAAGTGTCGTCGTCATGGATGTCTTCGGGACGAATACCCACTTTTACAGTCTTACCCACATAGGCAGAAAGGCTGTCTTGTACCTTTTCGGACGGAAATATCAAAGTGTCATCGGAGGGTAAGTTGATAAAATATTGCCCATTTTTGTGCGTAAGTGTTGCATCTAAGAAATTCATTTGTGGCGTGCCGATGAAACCGGCTACAAAAGTATTGCAAGGAGAATCGTATAAATTTTGTGGAGTGTCCACCTGTTGCACAAAACCATCTTTCATCACCACAATGCGATCGCCCATTGTCATGGCTTCGGTTTGATCATGTGTAACATACACAAAGGTGGTGCCAAGGCGCTTGTGTAGCTTGATGAGCTGGGTGCGCATGGAAGCGCGCAATTTAGCATCCAGGTTCGAAAGTGGTTCGTCCAGCAAAAACACAGCAGGGTTTCTAACCATAGCGCGTCCAAGTGCCACACGTTGACGTTGCCCGCCGGATAATGCTTTGGGTTTGCGTTCTAGCAAGTGCTCAATATCCAATATTTTGGCGGCTTCTTGCACGCGACGTTTGATTTCGTCCTTCGGTGTTTTGCGCAGCTCTAGGCCAAAGGCCATATTTTTAAACACAGTCATGTGGGGATATAAAGCATAGTTTTGAAATACCATTGCAATGTCTCTGTCTTTTGGAGGCACATCGTTTACCAATTTGTCGCCAATAAAAAGCTCTCCTGCGCTAATTTCTTCAAGGCCGGCTATCATTCTAAGCGTGGTGGATTTCCCGCAGCCGGACGGGCCTACCAATATAACAAATTCTTTGTCGTTTACTTCTAAATTAAAATCTTTCACAGCAGTAACATTTCCGGGATAAATTTTGTCGATGTGTTTTAGTGAAATACTTGCCATAATGTTCTCCTTTGCAATAAAAAACATAAAAAAGGTTGAATTGTCTTCCGTGCTAGTCTAATATGTAATATAGTAGCACAAGAATCAACCGTTTTTATAGCATTATATGGACTTGAGGTGTCAAAATAATGAGCTTTGATGTGGCGAGGTACTGTAGAAAAGGATGTGTCTTACATTATGAAGGTAAGAACAGCTTCGTGCTAGGAGAAGAGGGTGGTTTGAATGTGTTTTTGCTTAAGGAAGGTATGGTGGCATTAAAAGAAGACTCGCGCTATCTTCCTTCTGGCAGTTTGCTGGCCACATCTACGCCACAATCTTTTTTTCCTGCCGGACGATGTGTGGTGACGGGGGTGGTGTTGCATGGCAACGTTGCGGAGGATTTTATACAAGAAATCGACAAAAGACACACTATCTTGCCCGGTGTAAATGCAAAGCCGGTAGAAATATTGTATCGCTTGCAAAAAGAACTTAGCATACAGGAAAGTTGTGTGTTGACATTCTCTTTATTGTGCGCCATGGTAGAAACGCCGCGCAGACAACAGCGCTTGCCAAAACTGGTGATGGAAGCTCTTGAAGAAATTCATGAACATTATAGCGAATGGTATGGAATTGAGGAATTGGCAGAAGAATTGAATGTAAGCAAAGCGCATCTTATACGACGGTTTAAGGCTGTTATGGGAATGCCACCGGGAAAATATTTAAGCTTAGTGCGCATAGAGGCGGCAAAACGGTTGCTTTTGGAGGGAATGAATTTAGATTCGGTTGCAGGAATGTGCGGTTTTTCCGGTGCGAATTATCTTTGTCGTGTATTTAAAAAAGAGGTGGGAAAAAGCCCCGGTGTGTGGCAAGAGGAAAATGCGCATTCAGTTGCAGCGGGGAATCCATATAGTATACCAAAACCAACCGAGCCATCCAATATATATATATAAATGAGGAGCGAAAACATATTGTGACATAAAAGACACAAGCTATAAAGTGGAGGTTATGTATGCATGTGATACACTTAGAAAAGCAACGATGTTTTATTCTTCAAAATGAAGAAAAAGAAGAAGTAGGCCGTATTGATTATAAGGTGGGTACAAAAGGAAGATTATTTGCCGTACATACCGAAGTGAAGCCTATGTATCAAGGGCATGGGTACGCGGTTCAATTGCTGGATGCACTTGCCGATTTTGCACGAGAAACAAATCAAAAAATTGTACCTATCTGTGCTTTTTCTAAAAAGAAGTTTAAAGAACTTCCCAGTGTTTATGCCGATGTGGAAGCACCGCCGCTATAAAATAATGCCTGCTGAATAAACCCCTGCTGGGGTCATTCAGCCCCACCGCAAAATGCGGTGGCCATAAAAGTGCCAAAACAGCACTTTTATGGGGCATACCTTGATGTACTCCACTGTGTTTTCGCCCCTTAAATGAAAAGGCGAAAACGAAAGTGCAAGGTTTTTGTGCGAAAGACGGAAAAACATTGCACCTTCTCACACCAAGAGAGATATTTTTGAATTTGTATATGTCATTTTTGGTTTGTTCAGCGGACATTAAAATAAAATCGCCCCCTACAAGCTTCTAGCTTGTGGGGGGCGATTGATATATAAGGGTGTATGGTAAAGCCGGCTTTGTATGGAATGCGGTGGCCATAAAAGTGGAAGATTTTTGTGCGAAACAAGGGAAAACTTTGCATTTCTCCAAACAAAAACAATAATTTAAAATTTATATTTGTCGTTTTTTGTTTATTCAGTGGGTATTGAGTAAGGCTCGCAAAGAATGCCTTTTAGCAAAGAGCGGATGTAGAAAACAATTTTTTTAGAGATAAATGCATCATGTTTTTCTATGATGCATTTACTACATTTTGGGGTTTTCCGTTTAAGAAAGCGCTTATGTTGGCAGCGGCTACTTGCATAAGTCGTGTGCGAGCGGCCAGTGGTGCCCAGGCAATATGAGGTGTGATAAAACTGTTTTTAGCTGCAAGCAATGGACTATTTTTGTCCATGGGTTCACAGGTGGCAACATCCAGCCCGGCCGCATACAATTTTCCACTTTCTAAAGCTGTTCTTACATCGTTTTCATTCAGAAGACCGCCTCGTGCTGTATTGAGTAAGATGGTCCCATCTTTCATTTTTGATAAAGTTTTTTCGCAAATGATTTCCTGCGTTTGTGGCAAAAGGGGACAATGTAAACTTACTACATCAGAACGTTCTAAAAGCTCGTCTAAAGACACGTATTGTGCAATGGCACGGCCTGGCTCGCATTCTCGGCTTCCACTTGCCAGAACTGTCATCCCAAAAGCTTTGGCAAGCTGGCCTGTGCGTTGGCCAATGGCCCCAAACCCGATAGCACCAAAGGTTTTTTGAGACAGGGAAATAAGCTTTGTGTCACAAAAGCTAAAATCCGGACTGCGAACCCAGCGTCCTTGATGCACGGCTGTACTGTGATGTCCTACTTGATTACATATTTCCAAAAGTAGGGCCATGGTATGCTGTGCCACTTCATTTGTGCTGTATGCGGGAATATTGGTGACCAAAACGCCTTGTTCTTTTGCGGCTTGCAAATCTACAACGTTGGTACCGGTTGCCAATACCCCGATATAGCGGAGGTTATTTGCCGAAGCTATGTCTTCTTTGTTGAGGACTGTTTTGTTTGTAAGTACAAGGTCTGCCTGTGCAATGCGTTGTGCTGTTTCAGAAGGTGCCGTTCTTTCGTGTACTACCAACTCGCCCTGTTGTGCTATCGTTTGCCAAGATAGGTCTCCGGGGTTTGTGGTGAAGCCATCTAAAACTACAATATTCATGCATTTGCCTCCTCAAGTTGGGAAATTTTTTCCACACGTCGCATGTGTCGCCCGCCTTCAAATTCTCTTTTTAAAAATAAATCTACCATGCTTTCGGCAAGGCCGGTGCCCACTACGCGTCCACCAAGACATAAGGCGTTGGCATCGTTATGGCGACGTGTAAACTCGGCGCTGAAGGTGTCGGAGCAACAGGCAGCCCGTATTCCGCGGATCTTATTGGCCGCTATGGATATGCCGATGCCTGTGCCACAAAACAATAATGCACATTGACATTTTCCGTTTAAAACTGCTTCGCAAGCCGGTTTCACCATGTCGGGATAATCTACACTATCGTCATTATGCGTGCCAAAATCTATCACAGAAATCCCTTGAGCTTGTAAATATTGGCGGATGTGTTCTTTTAAGTAAAACCCTCCGTGATCGGATGCAAGCGCAACGGTTCTTTTGCTCATTATATGCCTCCATAAGTGTTTTATGAAAAAATGGTATCGAGAATTTCACTAAGAGAAATGCCGCCAAACAAATCTTGCAAGGGAAAATCTTTTATGCGAGATTCCACCTCTTCCCGGTGTAAAGGACAGCCAACCATGGCATCACAGAGCTTGTCTAAAGAGCTACGTCCCAGAAAATCCCCGCGAAAATCTACGTGGGTTATCAAACCATTTTTCACACAGAGGAATACTTCTAGCGAGCCATTGCTCCAACGTTTATGTGTATGCAAATCATAGGCGGGGGAATGTCCGTAATTCCATGTCCATGTATCATAGCGCGACACTTTCACGGCCTCTATTTGCAGAAGCTCATCTTTTGTCAATTTACCCTGTGTGAATCCATCGTTGGAAAGTTCGCTTTTTAGGTATTTCCAAAATGCTTCCATGTTCATATCTTTTGAAAGCGCTGGGCGGATATTTCCGATACGGCTTCGTACCGATTTGGAGCTTTTTGATTGGAATTTTTGTGGATCTGCATTTAAAGCTCCGGCTATCATAGCCGGATTTGATTCAAATAAAAGCGTGCCATGATGTAGAATTCTGTTTTTATGCAAGCGTTGGGCAGTCCCCGATACTTTTTTTCCATCTACTAAAATATCATTGCGGCCCGAGGCCTCCGCCTGAAGGCCCAATTTACACAGTGCTTCTACCACAGGTTTGGTAAATTGCAACAACCCCAAACGGTCGCTTGTAGAAGCATCGGTGATAAACGAATAATTTAGATTTCCTAAATCATGATATACAGCGCCTCCTCCTGTGCCACGGCGAACCACGGTGATATTGTGTTCTTCTATAAAGGGGCGGTTTATTTCTTCCTCTGTGTTTTGGTGGCGCCCCACTACCACGGTATTTGCATTTTGCCAAAGCAAAAGGTAGTCACCCACCAGACGATGCTCTAACACATATTGTTCGAAAGCTAAGTTATAACAAGGATTTAGCGAGTTTGTTTCTAAATATATAGTTGTCAATGCAGTGTGTCCTCCTTATTAGGACAATAAAGTGTAATTCACAAGAAAAGTCCACATAATCTTGCACAAAGTATACTGTTTTTATAAACTTTTGTCAAACAGCATGACGGTGCATGTAGGCGAACAACAAACCTAGATATCGATACAAATTAGGGTATGGAATGTGTTTGTGTCGGTGTATGGAAAGACGATTGGAAAAATGGATGCTGCTGAAAAGAAGCTCTTTGGAACAAGCAAAATTTCAGCAGCAATAGTATGGGAATATAGGCGGCTATACGGCCAAACAAAAAAGGATATTTTATAATATGTATATGTTATTTTTTGTTTATTCAGTGGGCATTAAATAGAGGCGGTTTTATTTTGCACCTGTTAGTAAGCCGGTGGTGTAGGCTAATTTTCTCCCTAACAGTTGTGCTTTTTCAAGGCCGTAGGGGTCGTCCATAGTGCCGCTACCATCCCCGGGGTTCCAAAGGCCGACACCGGCATAAACACCGGCGCCACCATTGCAAACCGTAAAACCTTGGGTGTGGTAAAAGCCCATTATGGTGTTAATTGCGGTCTCCTGCCCACCGGCGCGGGTGCCACCCACTGCCATGGCTGAACCCGCCTTACGTGTGAAAAAATAGGGGTCGTTTTGTAGCATCACCCAAGTGGGACGAAATCGGCTGAAAAAAGCAGAGAGCTGTGCGGTTACACTCATTTCATACACGGGCGTAGAGATGAGAATACCATCGCACTCGTATACTTTGTCGTAGAGTTCATCCATATCGTCGTGGTAGATGCTACAGTGTGTGTTTTGATCTCGAAGACATTTGTTGCAATGCACACAGGGGGCAATTTTACGTCCACGTAATTCCACAAGTTCTGTTTGCACCTGCGTGTCTTCACCTGCGGCTTTTAGTGCTGTTTCGAGAGCCAAGTAGGACGATTTTCGACGGGGACTACCACATACACCTAAAATTTTTAACATGAGTTTAACCCTTTCTTTTTTGTTTTTTATGCTATGATTTGTGTATTTGTAAAGTCTTTTATATTCTATCGGGCCGAAGTTTGGCCTGAGAGAGCTTTGCCCATACAGCTAGGGGAACAAAAGACGATTTCCCCATACTTTTGTGCTAGAAAGACTGGATTTTTAAAGTGGAGCGCAAGAGGCAGTTCTATTGTTGGCAAATCCACAGCGTGTAGTACTGGCTAAATTTGTATTGGGTGCCATATATGCTGTTTTAGGTTGTTGCTTCGAACAGCAGCATACCGAAGTCAATTGTTTCATAGGGCGAATGCTACGAAAACCGGCCTGTGTTCTTAAAAATTGCCGGTTTTCGCTTGTGTCCAATATAAAAAAAGCAAAAAAGGCCGACAACGAATTGCCGCCCTTATAAAGCCGTGCGATGGCTACAATAAAAAAGACATATAATGAATTGGTGCATTGTAATTATAGCACAGACAAAAACAAGCTGCAATAAAGATGAGGAACTTTGACATTTTGCCGAAAAAACAAGGATGGTTTTGTTATATATGGCAGAAATTGATAGGTGTATATTTGGTGTATTTTTTGCAAAATAACCGTTGACTGTGGTATACTTATCCATATAATGTTAGGCAAAGGAATATGTAATTGAGGAGAGAAGTATGAGTGATACACAACAAAACCGGCCCAAGGGACAGCCGGAGGAAAAAGAATATAACGAATTGGTAGCAGTGCGCCGTGAAAAGTTAAGACAGCTACAAGAAGAAGGGCACGATCCTTTTGTGCAAACAAAATATCCACAGGATAGTTTTGCCAAAGAAGTAAAAGAAAATTTTTGTGACCTTGCTGAGGGGGAAGACCCACGCAAAGTATGTATGGCGGGGCGCATGATGAGCAAACGCGTGATGGGGAAAGCAAGTTTTGCCGATTTGCGCGACACAAGCGGAACCATACAAATGTATGTGAAACGCGATGATGTGGGTGAAGATGTTTATAAAGAATTTAAAAAGTTTGATATAGGTGACATCGTTGGCGTAAAAGGAGAAGTTTTTCGCACTAAGATGGGAGAAATTTCAGTGCATGTGCAAGAAATTATCCTGCTGGCGAAGGGTCTTTTGCCTTTGCCGGAAAAATTTCATGGGTTGCGAGATACAGAGCTGAGATATCGCCAACGGTATCTGGATTTGATTGTAAACCCCGAAGTGCGGGAAAACTTTGTTTTGCGTAGTCGTATTATTGCCGAAATACGCCGTTATTTGGACGAGCGTGGTTTTATGGAAGTAGAAACGCCTATTTTGCAGGTGCAGGCCGGTGGTGCTGCCGCTCGTCCGTTTATCACGCATCATAACGCCTTGGATATTCCGATGTATTTACGCATTGCGTTAGAATTATATTTAAAACGCCTGATAGTAGGTGGCATCGATCGAGTATATGAAATAGGGCGCAACTTCCGCAATGAAGGGATGGATCATAGTCATAACCCCGAGTTTACCATGATGGAGCTATACCAAGCTTATACGGATTACGAAGGCATGATGGACTTGTGTGAAGATTTGATGCGATATGTAGCGAAAAAAACACTGGGAAATTGCAGGACGCTGTCTTACAAGGGATATGAGATTGATTTAGAAAGTCCATTCCGTCGCATTTCTATGCGCGAGGCCGTACTACAAAAAACAGGATTATCTTGGGATACGCTTTCTTTGCAAGACATACAAGCTGAAGCAAAGCAACGGTCTATTGAATTTGAGGACTGGCAAAGTAAAGGGGAGCTCTTGAATGCTTTTTTCGAGGTGTACTGCGAGGAGGATTTGATACAGCCCACCTTTTTAACGGGGCATCCTGTGGAGATTTCGCCTTTAAGCAAAAAAGACTCCAAAAATCCAGGGTATACCGAGCGTTTTGAGTTGTTTATTGCCGGCAATGAATTTGCGAATGCTTTTTCAGAGTTGAACGATCCGCTGGATCAACGCGAACGTTTTGCCCACCAAGAAATGCTAAAACAGCGAGGAGACGAAGAGGCCTCGGGTGTGGACGAAGATTTTTTAACAGCACTAGAATATGGTATGCCGCCCACCGGTGGTATTGGAATTGGCATAGATCGTTTGGTGATGTTGCTTTGTGGGTGCGAAAACATTCGAGATGTTTTGCTGTTCCCCACCATGAAGAATGTTGCCCCGCATGAGCACAGCGATAAGCATAGCCACGACGAGGGATAAGAATATAACAATAGAGAGGATATCCTTTCATGAAAATTATGGCAGTGGATTATGGTGATGCTCGAACCGGCCTTGCTGTGTGTGATCGCACAGAAACGCTTTCGAGCCCGGTGGGTATCATTGAAGAAAAAAGCATGGCCAAAGTGGCCGAAAAAATCATACATGCCAGCCGAGAATTCGATGTGGGCATGGTGGTGATTGGTTTGCCGCGCAACATGGATGGAAGTGAGGGGCCGCGCGCAGAAAAAACACGCAAGCTTGGCAGCATTTTGGCACCCTTGCTTTCGGTTCCGCTTGAGTACTGGGACGAGCGCAACACCACCAAAAGTGCACACGGGCTTTTGGGTGATGCCGGTGCTTATGGAAAAAAACGCAAGGCATTGGTGGATGCTGTAGCGGCTACAGTGATTTTAGATAATTATTTGGCGAAACGCCGTATTGAAATGGAAAACTAGATCATTTTTTGCCGGGTATGAAGCGGGTGGTAAAGGAACCGCAGGGAGATAGCTGTTATTTGTTTTCGATGCTTTAAGAAAGAAGATTCGTTTAGAAAGTGCAAAAATTGCGGTTTTATCTTTGCCAATGGTTTTTTGGCCGATAGTATATTTTATGCGGATGTTTAGCTGGCGGTGCCCAAAACACCAAGCTCTTTTGCATAGGGGCGCATGCCTTCTATACAAATGGAAATAAGCTCGCCTAAATCCATAGAAAGCATTTCGGCTCCTTTGGCGATGACTTCACGGTCTATTTTTGCGGCAAAGGCTTTGTCTTTAAATTTCTTCTTCACGCTTTTCACTTCTAAATCGGCAATGCCATGGGGGCGCATTTTCGCAGTGGCTAAGATCAACCCGGTAAGTTCATCTACCGTGTACAGGCTCTTTTCCAAGAGACTTTCCGGTTGTATATCGTTTAGCAAGCCATAACCATGGGCTAAAATGGCACGGATGCTATCTTCATCCACACCGGCTTCGAGTAAGGGTGTTTGCGTATGCTGTAAATGTTCGTTTGGATACTGCTCATAATCGTAATCGTGCAAGTAGCCAACAGCCTGCCAATAGCCTTCTTCTTGTGCAAAGTGTTTTGCCATGGCACCCATGGCAACGCGAACGGCCAAGGCATGCTGCAACAGATGTGGTTGTGTGGTAGTGGTTTTTAGCAGGGCTTCACTTTTTTCCAAGGTCAAAATTTCCATAAGGTCCTCCAAGGTGAATTTGTTAGTGAATTTTAAAGTAGACTTGTTTTATAATTACCTTTACAGAGATAATAGGTAAGTTTGAACCGCTCTGTCCATGATAGCTTAAGGAAAAGACCATTAAGCAAGATAGGATTATATTGTGGCGTTTGTTTTGAACAATGTTGTAGGATACCAAGGTATATTTTACACAATATATTATATATAGGCAAGAGGTTTATGCCACAAGCTAAACCTTAGTTTTTCGGATTTTGTTGATAGCTAAAGTTTTTTCTTGTCGATTTTGGCCTTTTAAGTTGTAACTCTAGGGTTGTAAGAGTGGTTTTGTCTTGGTGGGATTTTTAACATCAGTTGTACTATAAAAAACAGGAGAGTGTGTGGGATGAAATTTTCTGACATGCCCTACGAAAGGCCGGATTTGTCGGCGGCAATCTCAATCATTTCAACATGTACCCAAACAGCACAAACAGCACAAGATGGAGAATCACTGTTGGCAGTTTTTCAAAAGTTGGGGGAAGTATTTTCAGAAATTAATACCTTGCGTACCTTGGCATCCATTCGTCATACTATGGACACATGTGATGAGTTTTATTGCGCAGAAAATGATTTTTTTGACGAACAAAGCCCAATTTTAGACGAATATCAGCTGCAGTTTTACAGAGCATTGCTTTCAAATCCATATGCTCATATATTAGACAAACAATATGGAATTTTGCTGCGTCAAAAAATGGAATTGGCCGTTAAAAGCAGTGATGAGCGCCTTATTCCCTTGCAGCAAGAGGAAAATGCACTGGAGACAGCATATGAGAGGCTATATGCTTCAGCCAAAATTCCGTTTGAGGGGAAAGTGCTGACGGTGGCGCAACTTGGCCCTTATAAACAAAGCAGACACCGGTCGCGTCGTCATGCAGCGATGGCAGCTGAAGGTGTTTTTTTCGACAGTCATCGCGAAGAGTTGGACGATATTTATGATAAGATGGTGCAAAATCGCAGCCAGCAAGCCAAAATGCTGGGGTTTGATTCGTTTACACTTTTGGGCGATATTCGCATGGAGAGGATTGGCTATCAACGCAGTGATATTGAAATATGCAGAGAAGAAGTGGTGCGTGATATTGTTCCTATAGCTTGTAAACTTTTTGATTGGCAAGCCAAGCGCATCGGATTAGATAGTTTGAAATATTACGATTTACCACTCGAGTTTATAGACGGAAATCCAAGCCCCAAAGGTACACCGGAAGAGATTTTAGCAAACGGACAGTGTATGTATCGAGAACTTTCTGCCGAAACGGCTGCATTCATTGATTTTATGATGAAAAATGAATTGTTTGATGTGTTGGCAAAGCCGGGGAAAGCTCCTGGAGGATATTGTACTTATTTGAGAGAGTATAAAAGCCCATTCATATTTTCCAACTTTAATGCCACGGCCGGTGATATTGATGTTTTGACACACGAAGCCGGCCATGCTTTTGCAAGTTATCTTGCCTCTTCAAAAGATTTCCCCTCGGAATTATTTAGCCCTGGTTTGGAGAGCTGCGAAATTCACTCAATGAGTATGGAATTTTTAACCGGGAAATGGCACGAATTGTTTTTCAAACAGGACACGGAAAAATACACACTGAGCCATGCCCAAGAAGCCATCAACTTTATGCCGTATGGTTGCCAAGTAGATGAGTTTCAACAGGAAGTGTATGAACGCAGCCATCTTACGGCGGAGCAACGGTGTAGCTTGTGGCTGGAACTAGATAAAAAGTACCGACCATGGGTGCATTATGGGGATTTGCCTTTTTATGCACGTGGTGGTGGTTGGCAGCGACAACTACATATCTATACAGCTCCGTTTTATTATATTGACTATGTGCTTGCCCAGGTGGTTGCCTTGCAATTTTTTCTGGCATCACAGCATAATTTTTCCGATGCATGGGAAAAATATTTGGCATTGGTTCAAAAAGCCGGAACCAAAACATATGTGGAATTGACAGAAAGTGCCGGTATGAAAACACCATTTTCCAAAGGTGTTTTAAAATCTTTAAGTGCTGATATGTATACCTGGCTCGAGACATTGCCCTTGCTTAAAAGCACATCATAAATTAGGGCTCCTAGGCAACACGCCAGCTTGACCGATATGTGGTTCGTGCTGTTTTTTGTGATGTCTTTGTGTAATGATTTCTGTTTGTTCCGTGGGCATTCATCAAGAGATTGTAATGCATGCAAAGAAGTAGAAAAGCAACCTGTTAGCTTTGGACAGGTTGCTTTTTAATTGGATATGAGTAGAATCAAAAATGTTTGAAAGAAATTCAATGTTGGGAACGTCCTTATAGGGAGGTTAAATCAAAGGGTGTATCTTGGTACACATAATAATTGAGCCAATTGGAGAACATAAGGCAACCATGGCTACGCCAACGAAAGATAATACCGTCTTCCGGATTGTTGTTGTGGTAGTAGTTTTTAGGCAAGGGCGGTGTTAGGCCTTTGTTTGTGTCACGAATATACTCGTTTTGCAAAGAGTCTTTGTCGTATTCCGGATGCCCCATTATGTAAATTTCTCGGCCGTTTTCCGTGCTGACAAGATGTATGCCGGCCTCTTTGCTGGCAGCTAAAATACGCAGTTCCGTTTTGCTTAATACACTTTCTTCTTCAACACCGGCAATACGCGAGTGTGGCACGTAAAATACCTCATCGAAGCCACGCACTAAAGGGTTGTTGGGTCGAAGAACCGTGTGTTCAAAAACACCATGTAGCTTTTGTTTGAAAACACGTTTTGGGATATCATAGTTCAAATAAAGCGCAGCGAGGGCCGCCCAGCATAGATACATCGTAGAATATACATTTTTTTTTGAATAGGAAATAAGTGCCTGCATTTCTTCCCAGTAATCTACATCTTCATACCCTAAGTGCTCCACAGGCGCACCGGTGATAATCATACCATCAAAGCGTTCTTGCCTCACCTCGTCTAGGGTTTTGTAAAAGGCTGCCAAATGGTGTTCGGGTGTGTTTTTTGAAGTATGGGTGCCGGTGCGTAACAATGTAAGCCTTACTTGCAAAGGCGAATTTGCCAAAACACGCGCCAGTTGAATTTCTGCACTAATTTTATCGGGCATTAGGTTAACAAGAAGAATTTCTAAGGGGCGAATGTCTTGTCGAATGGCACGGTCGTGTGTCATAGAAAAGATATTTTCGTCACGCAAAGCCGAAAACGCCGGTAAATTTTCTGGAATGATAAGCGGCATAACATACTCCTTTGCTTCTAACTTAGAATAAATTATTTTCTATCTCTCATCATAACCGCCTCTGTAAAAAAAAGCAATCTATTATAGTGAGGACATGAAAAAAACTTTTTTTTAATACAGTTTTTGGACGAAAAAGTTTTTTTAAGTTTGTATAAAGTTGAAATTCCTAAGAATATAAGCAAAATACAACAAAAAAACAAACAAATATTTTCATATCTTAAGCCATTTTTTATGCATTTATCCATTTTTTTGGTTTTCCTAGTGCATTTGTAAGAAATCACGATTTTCCTATTGCATTGCCTTCTATTACATTCTATAATAAAAAGTGTTTCGGAGCATTAATTGGCTGATGATAGATTATATTTTCCAGGAGGTAAATGAAATGACGAGGTCTCAATTGATTGCTAAAGTGGCTAGACAAACCGACATGCCCGCAGCCCAGGTGGAAACTGTTATTTCGACCATGATCGACGATATTATTGAATCTCTGCAAAGCGGTGAAAAAGTTACCATTGCTGGTTTTGGTCGTTTTGAGATGCGGGATCGCAAAACAAAGGCATACACAAACCCAAAAACCAAAGTTCCTAGCCGTTTAGAGCCCACTAGCATTCCGGGTTTTAAGGCCAGCGGTTTAATGAAACAACGAATCCAAAATAAAAAGTAATGTTTTTTCTATTGCTGGATAAAAACCCCCCATATAAAACAAAGAACACCTTTGTTTTATATGGGGGGTTTTTATCCAGCTTTGCTATGTTTACATTTCGTTGA
>CAYJIR010000007.1:50904-77460 GCA_964370295.1 uncultured Oscillospiraceae bacterium | reverse complement strand
AAATGATATTTTATAATATGTATATGTTGTTTTTTGTTTGTTCAGTGGGCATTAAATAATATCTGCTGAATAAACCTCTGTGGGTGCTTATTCAGCCCCACCGCAAGATGCGGTGGCCATAAAAGTGCTCAGAAAAGCACTTTTATGGGGCATACCTTGATGCTTTCCACTGTGTTTTCGCCCCTAAAATGAAAAGGTGAAAACAAAAGTGCAAGGTTTTTGTGTGAAAAACGGAAAAAACCTTGCACTTTCCCAAACAAAAAATGATATTTTATAATATGTATATGTTGTTTTTTGTTTGTTCAGTGGGCATTAAATAATATCTGCTGAATAAACCTCTGTGGGTGCTTATTCAGCCCCACCGCAAGATGCGGTGGCCATAAAAGTGCTCAGAAAAGCACTTTTGTGGGGCATACCTTGATACTTTCCACTGTGTTTTTTCCACAAATATAAAGTTAAAACCATAAGTACAAAGTTTTTGTGAAAACCGGTAAAAACTTTGTATTTTTACAAGCAAAAATACGATAAAAAAGGATGAAAAAATGCCTGTGTACCCTGTGCTTGTATTGACATTTTGTTATATTTTTCATATGATAATAAGAAAGTTTTTATTTTAAAACCCTTACGGTGATATCACATAAAAACGTGAAAATAGGGGAGTATATATTGATATAATGAAAATAAAAAAAACAAAAAACAAATGGCTATATGTTGCGTTTTGGGCAATTTTCTCCATAGGACTTCTAACTGCAGTATATGCATTTGTTTGGTATAGTCTATTTAAATATAATATACCGTCTCCGTTTTTTCGTCGCGGAGACTGGGTTGTGGTGTTGCTATACTCTTTTTTGCTTTATGTTTTCACTACTTTTTTAAAGGGATATAAAATTGGCATTTCGCATGTTATAGAACTTATTTATGCACATTGTGTGGCTATTTTTATAACAAATATATTCACTTATATTCAAATTTCCTTGTTGAACTTTGGTTTTTTTAATCCCAGCCCACTCATTATAATGAGCATAGTGCAAGTGGTGTTAATTGCTTTTTGGCTATATGTAGGAAATATGGTTTTTTTCAACATTTATCCGCCAAAAAATATGTTAATTGTAACATGCAGCGAGGATGTAAATAGAATCGAATACAAGATGGCACAACAACATCAAAAATATAAAATTGCCGGCCATATAAAAATGCAAAACATGCACGAAAATGAAATTGTGCAAATTATTCGAAATTATGATGCAATTGTATTGGCCGAAGCAGACAGTGCTTTGCAAAATATTTTGGTACCTCTGTGTTTTGAAAATAACAAAAATTTATATTTTTTCCCAACACCCACCAATGTAATTATTAGTGCTACAGAGCAAAAAAACATTATGGATACACCCATGCTACTAAGCAAAAACCAAGGGGTTTCCGGCGGTGTTTTATTTGTAAAAAAATGTATTGATATTGTGTTGGCCTTTGTTCTACTTGTTTTAACATCTCCATTGATGCTTCTTACAGCCATTCTTATTAAGGTGCAGGACGGTGGGAATGTCATTTTCAAACAAGAACGACTTACAAAAAATGGCAAGAAATTCAATTTATATAAATTTAGAAGTATGATAGAAAATGCCGAAGCCGATGGCATTGCACGGCTTGCAAAAGAAAATGATAGTCGCATCACTGCAGTGGGAAAATTTATCCGTCGCACACGCTTTGATGAACTGCCACAGCTTATTAACATTTTGCGAGGTGATATCACTTTTGTTGGGCCAAGGCCTGAGCGGCCCGAAATAGCCGAACAATATGAAAAAGACTTCCCACAGTTTCGGTATCGGTTAAAGGTGAAAGCCGGCCTTACAGGATACTCACAGGTGATAGGGCGCTATAATACGACACCAAGAGATAAATTACTTTTGGATTTATATTATATTAAAAATTGTTCTATTTTATTGGATTTTGAAATCATTTTAATGACAGCAAAAATATTGATTTTACCGGAAAGCACACAGGGTGTAGAGCAGGTAACTGCTCTGCAAGAACCACCTGATTCTTAATAGACTAAAATTAATTTCACTTGACACACCTCTTATATTGTGTATACTAGATATATACAATATAAGAGGTGTTTGCCATGCAAATAGAAATTATAATTACCAATACAACCAATAGCCCCATATACGAACAAATTTACCGGCAAATAAAAACACAAATATTAAAAGATGAATTAAAAGAAGGGGAGGCCTTGCCTTCTATGCGTATGTTGGCGAAGGAACTGCGTATCAGTGTTATCACAACCAAGCGGGCTTATGAGGAATTAGAGCGTAATGGGTACATTGTGACTGTGATTGGGAAGGGAAGTTTTGTAGCGAAAAAAAACCTGCAATTGCAAAGGGAAGAAAATATAAAAAAAATAGAAACCTTGCTGGCAGAGGCTATAGAAATTTCTCTTTTATGGGATATTCCCTATAAGGAATTGCAAGAAATCATGGACACTTTGCATGAGGAGGGATAGGCATGGAAAATATATTAGAAGTAAATCAACTTTGTCGTCATTATGCGAATTTTTTTCTGGATAATATCAGTTTAAAACTTCCAAAAGGTTGTATTATGGGGCTTATTGGAGAAAACGGAGCCGGAAAAAGCACTTTTATACGCCTTATTTTAAATTTAATAGATAGGGATTGTGGGGAAATTAAAATATTGGGCCTAGATTCTCTAAATGAAAATCCAAATGTAAAAGAGCATATCGGAGTGGTGATGGATGAAGTGAATTTTGCAGACCATTTAACCTCAAAAGCTGTAAATCATGTGATGAAACATAGCTTTAAAACTTGGGATAGTGCAAAGTTTTTTTCCTATTTAAATCGATTTTCTTTACCCTTAGATAAATGCACAAAAGAATTTTCTAAAGGAATGAAAATGAAATTATCATTGGCAGTGGCTTTGTCTCACGACAGCCAATTGTTGATTTTAGATGAGCCTGCCGCCGGGCTTGATCCGGCTTCCAGAGAAGATCTTTTAGATATTTGTATGGAGTTTATCCAAAACGAACAAAATAGCATTTTAATTTCTTCCCATATTTTAAGTGACCTTGAAAAAATATGTGATTATATTGCACTTATCCACAAAGGAAAACTTGTTTTTTCTGAAGAAAAAAATGATTTATTGCAAAAATATGCGCTTATACATTGCACAAAAGAAGTGTTAGATTCTTTAGATTCCAAAAAGATTATTGCGGTTAGAAGCCATGCTTTTGGGCAAGAAGCACTTGTTTTGCGCAAAGAAATTCCAAGTAGATTAAATCCCGAGAATACCACATTAGAAAATATAATGATTTTTCTAACAAAAGATGGGAGGTCTTCATGATAGGGCTTGTAATAAAAGATTTATATAATATTAAAAGTCGGCTAAAAAATATTTTAATATTTTTTGTATTTTTTGTTATTTGGAGCCTTTGGGCTCAAAGTATGGATGTATTATCTGTTGTGGTTGCATTTCTGCCCTATTTTCTTATTGCATCTAGTGTTAGCTGTGATGAAAACACAAAATATGCAAGTTTTGCGCTTACCATGCCATTATCTAGGCGCCATTTGGTTTTTTCTAAATATATTTTAGTATTGTTTTTTTATCTAATCTCCGGATTGGTTTTAGCCGGCATATTTTTGGTGCAAAAAGCAAGTTTCCAACAAATTGTGCAGGAAAGTGTGGCTCTTTCTAGCAGTTTTCTTCTTCTGTGCATATTTATACCGTTGTGGTTAAGATGGGGCGTAGATAAATCCAGATATATCATTTTAATTGTATTTTTGCTCTTTTATATGGTACCACAGGTGCTGCGTTTAATGGAGATATCTTTTTCTATCGAACCCGTAATTCCCATGCTTCTATATTTCATACCAGTGGCTCTTCCCATTGCATTTCTTTTATCTATTTTAGTGTCCTTGCATTTATATCGAAAAAAAGAATTTTAATCATAAAACTCCTCTTTATCTACGTGTAAGCCGTACTAAAGAGGAGTTTTATTCATTTATTATAGTGGATATATTCAATATTAAAAAAATTATCCATTCTTTTCAAGGCGTTCCAGCACGGTGCGATAGCCACCGCTGCCATATTGTATACAGCGATTGATCCGGCTTATGGTGGCAGAGCTTATTTCTACTTTTCCCACAATTTGTTCGTATGTGTTTCCATCCATAAGCATTTGAGCCACTTTTAGTCTTTGCACCATATCGTTCAGTTCTTTCATGGTGCAAATATCTTCAAAAAATTGATAACATTCTTCTAGGTTGTTTAAACTTAAAATAGAATTAAAAAGTTTATCTAAATCGGGGCTATTACTGCAGGCCATACTGTTCCTCCTAAAAAAAATTTATCTTTACTTTTATACTTTATCATATATAAGATGAAAATGCAAAAGTATTTTATTGCCCACTTTCCAAATTAAAACTGACATGTATAAATTTTAAATCATCATTTTTATTCGAAAAAAATGTCGAGTTTTTTATTTTTTTTTAAAATCCGGCACTTATATTTTCGACATTATATTTAATACCTACTGAATGAACCGCAGGGGTTTATTCATCAAGCATGATTTAAAATAAAATTAAATAGAAAAAATAAAACAACCTACTAACAACACAAAATAGGCTGTTAAGTAGGTTGTTTTTAAAACTAAAAAAGGGGAGGCTATTTTACCATGCCTGCCACTTCAGCGGCAAAATCGTCGCTGCGTTTTTCAAGCCCTTCGCCTTTTTCAAAACGAGCAAAAGCCAAAATCTTAATATCGCCACCCAATTCTTTTGCGGTATTTTCTACATATTGGGCAATGGTGATGTCATTGTCTTTGACAAATTTTTGGCATAAAAGACAATTTTGCTCATAATATTTTTTCACACGACCGGCCACCATTTTATCGGCAATGGCCTCGGGTTTGCCTTCATTTAAGGCCTGTGCTTTCAAGATTTCTTTTTCTTTATCCAGGATTTCAGCCGGAACATCTTCACTAGACAGATAGCTGGGGTTTTCGGCTGCAATATGCATGGCAATATCTTTACCAAAAGCGGAAAATTCAGGCTTTTTCACGATATCGTCGCTGGCTTCAAACTGCACCAACACACCATGGGTACCGCCACCATGCACATAAGCGCAGTTTTTTCCATGAAAGCGTGTGAAACGACGAATTTTTAGGTTTTCGCCAATCACTAAAATTTTCTCACGCAATTCATCGGCCACAGTGCCCGCGCCCATTTTAAGCTCCATAAGTGCGTCCACATCATTGGGGTTGTGTTTTAAAATGATATCAGACAAATCGTGTACAAAAGTGCGGAAGCCTTCGTTCTTGGCAACAAAATCGGTTTCGCTGTTCACTTCTAATACAACACCGCAATTACCGTCCAAATCAGATAGGGCATACACCATACCTTCCGAGGCAATACGTCCGGCTTTTTTAGTGGCAGCAGCAAGGCCTTTTTCGCGCAATAGTTCTACCGCTTTTTCCATATCACCGTCGGCTTCTGCCAACACTTTTTTACAATCCATCATGCCACAACCCGTGCGCTCACGCAGGGCTTTTACGTCTTGTGCTGTAAACGCCATAAAAATATCCTCATTTCTATCTCATTAGTTTTTTCTTATAAAAATCCTGCCGTTTCGCGCAAGGCAAAAGGGCAGGATGCATTGCGATTTCTTAAGCTCCGGCGCTTTCTTCCACATTGCCCTCAGCTTGTGCATCTTCGGTCTCTTCCATTTGCTCGCCTTGACGGCCTTCTAAAATGGCATTGGCCATGGCGCTGGAAATCAAACGAACAGCACGGATGGCATCGTCGTTACCGGGAATAACATAATCAATTTCGTCGGGGTCGCAGTTGGTGTCTACAATGGCTACAATGGGAATGTGCAACTTGCGCGCTTCCGAAACAGCAATATGTTCTTTGCGTGGGTCTACCACAAACAGGGCACCAGGTAGGCTGTTCATGCCTTTAACACCGCCCAAGAATTTTTCGAGTTTTTCAATTTCCAGTTCCAACTTGATAACTTCTTTTTTGGGAAGCATTTCAAAAGTGCCGTCATCACGCATTTTTTTAAGTTGCTCCATGCGGTCGATACGACGACGAATGGTGCGGAAGTTGGTTAGCATACCGCCCAACCAACGGGCATTTACAAAAGGCATTCCACAACGTGTGGCTTCTTCACGAATAGACTCTTGTGCCTGTTTTTTGGTACCTACAAACAAAAGGTCTTTTCCTTCAACGGAAATATCACGCACAAAGTTATAGGCTTCGTCCATTTTACGAACGGTTTTTTGCAAATCTACAATGTAGATACCGTTTCGTTCTGTGAAAATGTATTTCGACATTTTCGGGTTCCATCTTCTGGTTTGGTGGCCAAAATGCACACCGGCTTCGAGCAATTGCTTCATAGATACGACTGCCATAGTTCTTACCTCCAAAATTTGTTTTTACCTCCGCATTGTTTCGTTTTTCCACCCCTAAAAGGGCACAAGGAAAAATATGCAATGCGTGTGTATTGCCATAATATTATAGCACAAAGTACGTAAATAAAGCAAGAAAAACTTGTGCCATATAGTTTTTTTAGAAATTGTATCGATTTGATGTTGGAACAAGCTATGTGGACAATGTTCGACCCATTAAAACACCCATGGCAGAGGCCATCATAAGACCCCTGGTCCAACCGCTGGAATCACCCAAACAGTGAAGGCCCTCAATGCTAGTGTTTAATTGTTCATCCATTTTTACACAGTTTGAATAGAATTTAAGCTCCGGTGAATAAAGCAAAGTTTCTACACTGGCAAATCCTGGCACCACATGGTCTACAGCATTGATAAAATTGATGATATTTACCATAGAGCGATAGGGAAGTGCAGAGGTGATATCTCCCGCAACAGCATCTTTCAAAGTGGGACGAACATTTGCAAAATCCAATTCTTTTGCCCAAGTACGCTTGCCGTCTAAAATGTCTCCATAGCGTTGCACCAAAATATGGCCATCACCCAACATATTGGTTAATTCACCTATTTTTTGCGCATAGGCGATTGGTTGGTTAAAAGGATGGCTGAAATTGTGCGAACATAAAATCGCCAAATTGGTGTTTTGACTTTTTAATTCTTTAAAAGAATGACCATTGACCACGGCTAAATCGTTGTCATAGTTTTCTTGAGAAACAAATCCACCCGGGTTTTGGCAAAAGGTACGCACTTTATTTTTGAATGGTTTTGGATAGCCAATCAGTTTAGATTCGTATAAAACATTGTTTACATCATCCATAACTTCGTTGCGCACTTCTACACGCACACCGATGTCTACGGTGCCGGGTTTATGTGCAATGTCGTGTTCGGCGCACATTTTTTCAAGCCAATCGGCACCTCTGCGTCCTGTGGCAATAACAGTGTTGTCTGCATAAAGGGTGGTTAGATCATCGGGTTTATCTGCAGGATGAATTTGGATGCCTTTACAGACGGAATTTTCCAGTAGTAAATTAGAACATTCATAACCGAAAATATATTCAACACCATGATTGCGCAAGTGGTTTTCTATGGCCAAATAAAGTTCCTGGGCCTTTTCTGTGCCTAAATGACGGATGGGACAATCCACAAGTTTAAGCCCTGCTTGTATGGCACGCTTGCGTATTTCTTTTGTTTTTTCTATATTGCCAAGCCCTTCCACATGCTCGCTGGCACCAAAATTCAAATAAATTTTATCCGTATAATCAATTAATTCCTGCGCATTTTGGGCACCAATTAATTTAGGAAAATCCCCACCGACCTCGTAACTAAGAGAAAGTTTTCCATCTGAAAACGCCCCCGCACCGGAAAAGCCAGTGGTAATATGACAAAATGGTTTACATTGCACACACACACCGGTTTTGTCCTTAGGGCAAGAACGTTTTTCAATGGGGCGGCCTTTTTCCACCATAATTATCTTTTTACTGCTATTGTTTTGCAACATTTCCAATGCGGTGAAAATACCGGCAGGCCCGGCCCCTACAATTACAACGTCGGCTTTCATACTGTCTCCTTATCGTCAACGATACTCATACGAATCATAAATAAAAAGTAAATATTAAAATATTGTTTTTTTAATATTATAATGCAAATAAAGTTTCACGAATTATTTCACACACAGTGGGGTGTGGGAATACCAATTTTTTTAGTTCTTCAATCGGTATTTCTTTTTCTATCATCATGGTGGCACCATAAATCATTTCCGAGGCATAACTACCTATGATATGAACACCTAAAAGAACTTGACGCTCTTTGTCGTACACAAGTTTACAAATACCGTCCCCACCTTCTACTTCGGCAAGATAGCGCCCTGAATAACGCAAGGGGAGGCTGTGCTCTTCGGCTGCAAACCCTGCATCTTTTGCCTCTTGTAATCCATAGCCCACATTGGCCACTTCGGGATTTGTGTATATCACAGAGGGGATTGTTTTATAGCACATAGTATCCTCTATGCCAAGCATATCATTTACCGCAACTTCGCTTTCGCGATAGGCTGTGTGTGCCAACATGGACTTCCCATTCACATCGCCGGTGGCGTAAACATTTTTAACATTTGTGTGCATTTTTTCGTTTGTGATAATAGCACCACGTTCGGTAGCAACACCCAATGCATCTAAATTGAGGCCCTCTGTGGCAGCGCGTCTGCCAATGGAAAGTAGTATTTTTTCCGCAGGGATGCTTTGCACATTGCCCTCTTTTTCAAACTGTACATTGTTGCCTTCTACGGCTGTCACTTTGCAACCCAAGTGGAATTGAACACCACGTTTTTTTAGATTTTTTTGCAAAATTTCGCTTATACCCACATCCGTAGGGCCGGCTATTTTATCCAGCATTTCCACAACCGAAACTTCCACACCGATATCACAAAAATAATTGGCCATTTCAAGCCCAATAACCCCACCACCGATTACAACCAAAGAAGCGGGCGCCTCGGTAAGGCTTAGTATTTCTCGGTTTGTAAGGACGGTTCCATTGTCAATTCCTTCTTTCACACCGGGAATGGGGGGGACTATGGGTGTGGAGCCACTGCAAAGAAGCAATTTCTTAGCCTGATAGTTTTCTTCGCCGGCTTTCACTAAAAATAGATCGCCCTCTTTACCAAGTAGAGTAGCTGTTTCAGAAAATACGCTTACTTCATGATGTTTCAATTTACTTCCGACACCGGAAACCAAAATTTTCACCACTTTGTCTTTCCTTTTCACCACTTTGGCATGATCAATGGTGACATTTTCGGCCTGTATACCATATTTTTGCCCATTTTGAGCATAATGGAATATTTTAGCAGAGTTTAAAAAAGCTTTGGAGGGTATACACCCTTCGTTAAGGCACACTCCGCCTAAAGCACGTTTTTCGAACAAAGCTGTTTTCAAACCACCTTCAGCGGCACGTTCAGCAGCTAAATAACCGGCGGGGCCTCCTCCGATAACAATCAAGTCAAAAAGTTGCATAGCAATCTCCCATTTTATATATTGTATAAGTATTAAAAGAAAACATACATATTTATTATACTGTAGAAAACCCCAAAAAACAAGAAGTAAAATCTTAAAAACGAATATATAATGGTGATTCAGTTAGATATTAGTAACCCTATTCGAAATAAACAAAAATTATGTACAATATAGATTTTATTGCATTCTGTCCTGATAAAGAAAAAACTATTTTCCTGCGGATGACGCAAGCATAATAATAAAATTATTTTGCATATAAATTGACTAAATTTGTTTTCGGCAGTATAATTTTATTATTAATTATTCCAAATATTGACAATGCAATTATTTTAAAAAGGAGACTATTATGTAAAATTTAATAATAACACCTAAGAGGTTTTTTGGTTAATGCCTGTTGAATAAACCCCTGCAGAGTTTATTCAGCCCCACCACCTATCGCGGTGGTCATAAAAGTGCTTAAAACAACACTTTTATGGGGCCTCTCTTGATGCTTTCCGCTGTGTTTTCATCCCTCATAATAAAAAGGCGAAAACGAAATAAATAGAACGCATAAAACCATATAAAAAAGGAGTAGAATTATGAAAAAATTATTAGCTTATTCTGATTTATTTTTGCAGCAAAGCACATGGAAAACACTGTCAATTATGAAAATTTGTCTATTGTCCTTAGGTTTGATAGTAGGGTGTAACGTTCCGAAAGAACACAAAAAAACAGCAAAAACCATTGCGGGAATATTATTTGTCGTCACATATATTCCGTTAATGGCTCGCTTATTTGGCACTATTTTAAACGGAAATCGTGGAAAACAAGAAATACAAGAGAAAAAATTAGAAAATGATGCTTGCTAAATTGATTCTTTTTTGTGTTCTTTTATGCATGGCTTTAGGTGGTGTCGACAATAGTGTTCAGTCGGCCTATTTGGGCCCTTTTTCCGCCCTATGGGGCCAAAAAATCTTGAATTCCATCAAGGAGTTCGGCAATTTTCAGGCCTCATAGAACAAAAAAATTGTTCAAAATATGCTCGATTCAACTACTGTCGACACCACCTTATAAAAACGTAATAAATCTTTCATACTTCGGCATTCACTGCTCTGCGGTTGTCTATTGTCTTTTAAAAAATATTTAAATAGTATACTCCACATAATACGTTTCCTATACAATGGTTTCGCAATATTTCTAAACCGGGTTGCGGTGCAATCTCTACAATAAAAAACGCTTGGAAAACCGCAACTCCGGTCTTCCAAGCGTTTTTTATTTATTACCCTTGGTAAGGCTTGCGGTGCAAATAGCGGCCCCGTTCACGTTTGCCCATAAACCGGCCATTGTCAACCACAATTTCGCCACGGGAAAGCGTTAAAATAGGACGTCCTTGCATGGCAATGCCTTCATAAGGTGTGTAATCTACATTTTCATGTAAATCTTCGTGGTGTACCACCCAGTTGATGGTGGGGTCAAACAAAACTAGGTCGGCATCGGCGCCGATGCAAATATCTCCCTTTTTAGGTGCAATGCCGAATATTTCGGCCGGCCGTGTGCAGCACACACGCACCACTTCCGGCAGGGTTAATCTATTTTGCATAAACCCACCGGAAAACAAAAGTGGAAAGCGCAATTCTACACCGGGCATTCCATTGGGGCAAAGGGTGAAATCATCTTTTCCAAGTTGTTTTTGAGTTTCAAAGAAGAAAGGACAATGGTCTGTGCCCAAAGTATCAATTTCACCACTACGCAATGCCTGCCACAATGCTTCATTATCTTCTTTTTTGCGCAACGGCGGTGATAAAATATATTTCAGCCCTTCTTTGTCGTCATCATTAAAACGATCTTGCAAGAATAGATACTGCGGGCAACTTTCCAGCAGTATATTTTTTTGCCCGCATTTGCGTGCCAGGCGCGCGGCCTCCAGGCCAATCGCAGACGAGAGATGCACAATATACATGACGGGTTCGCCTGCTGTTTTGGCAAGGCAAAGGCTACGGAACACAGCTTCGGCCTCCAGTTCTGCAGGGCGCGAAAGGGGATGGTATTTTGCCTGTGTTTTTCCTTCTTGCACAAATTGCTCCCGCAAAGCGGAAAGGGCAGCATTATTTTCGCAGTGTACACACAAAACGATGCCCAGTTCTTGTGCACGTTGCATCAATGCAAACATATCGGCGTCGGAAAGACAAGTTGCATAAGTAAGATAAAATTTTAAACTATTGATCCCGGCATCTTTCAAAAGGGCCATATCTTGCAAAACCTGTTCGTTTACATGCTGTAAAACCCCATGAAAACCATAGTCTATAACACTTCCTTTGGCCAAATCATGATAAACATCCACTTGGTGCAACAAAGAACAATCCTCAGGTCCATCGGCCATATGGTCGATGATAGTGGTGGTGCCACCGCAAGCTGCAGCGACACTACCGGTATAAAAATCATCGCTAGCACGGGTGAAACCAACATCTAAATCAAAATGAGTGTGAACATCGATAGCCCCGGGCAAGAGGTACTTTCCGCTTGCATCAATTACTTGCGCCCCATCGGCAGACAAATTGGAACCAATGGCCGCAATTTTCTCGTCCTCTATGAGGAGGTCGGCGCAAAACACTTCTTGGCTGGTAGCAATTTGGGCTTGCTTGAAAAGAATCTTCGACATACGAATATCACCTCAAAAAAATTATTTGGATTTACGATAAAAAGTGTTGTCCATGGGCAATTTGGCACGTAAAATACCATCTTTTGCATAGTAGGCCCCACAGAGAGCAGGCGCAGTAGGAATCGTGGCAAGCTCGCCCACACCCTTGATGCCATACGCAAGAGGGGAGGGATTTTTCGGTTGTATGATACGAATATCCATGGGGGGGATTTCCGTTGTGCGCAAGAGGCCCAATTTTGCATACGATGCCATGGGAAGCCCATTTTCAAGGGGGAAATCTTCTGTTAATGCATAACCCATGCCCATAACAATTCCACCCTCGATTTGCCCGGTGGCAGACTTTGGATTTATAACATTGCCAAGATCGTATGCGGCTACAATTTTTTCAATGCGCCCCACATCGTCTAATGTGATCACCTCTGCAGCATATCCATAAGCCACGTGGCTAATGGGGTTGTCTTTATCGCTATTCAAAGGATCTGTGTCGCTACTAAATTCACCGGAAAATTCTTGTCCTTCCAGTGCGGAAAGGGAACCTAGTTTATCCAGTTCTTCCTTCAATGCTTCGGCGGCACGACGAGTAGCCTCGCCCGTAAAAACACTTTGGCGTGAGGCTGTGGTGGTGCCGGAATTTGGGGTACGGTTGGTGTCTGGCGTTTCCACCACCAAATCTTTTGGAAGCAAACCGGTGCATTCGCACACAATTTGCGCTACTACGGTGGCAAGCCCCTGGCCAATACACATGGCGCCGGTCCGTATATGTATTTTACCATTTTCAACCGATAAAATACAACGGCCAACATCGGTAAGGCCAACTCCAAGACCACTGTTTTTAAAGAAACTGGAAATACCTGCATATTTTGCGTTTTCAAAGGTCTCTTTTACTTCCAGCAAACAGGCCCTTAGTTCCACATCATCACCGGCAATTTGGCCATTTGGCAACACTTGTCCCGGGCAAATTGCGTTGCGATATCGAATTTCCCAAGGCGATATGCCCACTTTTTCTGCCAATAAGTTCAGATTGTTTTCTGTGGCAAAAGAACTTTGGCACACCCCAAAACCTCGAAACGCACCGGCAGGGGGGTTGTTGGTGTAAACAGCGGTGCCCTCGATATCAATATTGTGAAAATTATAAGGGCCGGCCGCATGGGTGCAGGCGCGTTGCAATACGGGCCCACCCAAAGAACCATAGGCACCGGTGTCGGATACAATGGTGGCTTGTAACGCAGTCAGATACCCGTTTTCATCACAACCAAGGGTAAAAGTCATTTCCATGGCATGCCGTTTTGGATGGATTAAGATACTTTCTTCCCGGCTAAACAATATCTTAACCGGTTTTCTAAGATGCCAGGCCGCCAGAGCTGCATGATGTTGTACACTCATGTCTTCCTTACCACCAAAGCCACCACCCACCAGTTGGCTCTTCACATGCACCTTGTCAAGTTCTACACCCAACATACGAGCCACTTCGCGCTGTTCGTCGTAAATGCTTTGCCCCCCTGTGTACAGCAACACGCCATCTTCACCTTCCGGCATGGCAATGGCGCATTCCGGCTCCATAAAGGCATGCTCTGTGAACGGAACCGAATAATGCTGGGTGACCACATGAGCCGACTTCGCTAGGGCAGTTTTTGCATCACCACGCACCAAATGCTCATTGGAAAGAACGTTACCTTTTTCATGGATTTTCTCGGCATCGGGTGCAAGGGCGGCGGCGGGGCTGGTGTAGGCTTGTAAAACCTCGTAATCCACCTGTATAAGAGCTTTCACTTCGTGTAAACTTTCTTTAGTGGAACAAACCACCAAAGCGATGGCGTCCCCTAAAAAACGTGTCACATCACCCTCGTGAATCATCACATCGTAATCGGAAAGAAAAGCCAAGTGACCAATTTTATTATTGCCGGGCACATCCGCAGCCGTGAAAACAGCCACACAGTTTGGGTGTGCCAATGCTTTGTCTTTGTGAATTTTCAAAACACGTGCGCGTGCATGGGCACTGCGAACGGCCGAGGCATGCAGCATATTGTCCACCACAATGTCATCGGTATACAGCCCCGTCCCCAATGTTTTTTCAATCGCATCCAGGCGTGGCATGTCTTCGCCCAAATGTCCGGTATATTCCTTTTCGGGAATGGAAGTATTTTCGCGCAACATTTGTGCCGCTAACATCACGGCATCTTCGATTTTAACATAACCTGTACAACGGCAGATATTGCCACGCAACGCTTTTTTAACTTCCTCTTTGGTGGGGTTGTTGTTCTTATCTAGTAGAGCTTTGGCAGAAATAACCATGCCCGGTATACAAAAACCACATTGTACAGCACCACATTGTGCAAAAGCATACGCATAAACATCTTTTTCTCGTTCGCTCAGCCCTTCCACTGTCACAATGGTTTTGCCTTCCAGTTTTTGCAGGGTTTGTATGCACGCACGTGTGGCCCTTCCATCAATAAGCACGGTGCATGCACCACAAGCACCACTAGAGCAACCGTCTTTGGCAGAAGTTATCCGCAGGTCGTCCCGCAAAAAATCAAGTAATTTTTTTTCTTTTGGCCCCTGTAGTAACTTCCCATTTATTGTTAAAGATACCATAAATATACCCCTTTATTGATTGATGAAAAGATAAGGCATGTTTTTTTGTAAACTTTCTATAATGGCCACCATCTGTTTTGGTAGATTGCCATCATGAAGATCGGCTTCACACACACTTTTATCTTCTAAGCGTAGGCGAAAACGGTTTTGGGAAAGAGGGAGGAATCCACAATTTTCCGAATGATCAAAATCGGCCTCTGACCAAAACATGGTGAATTTATTGAGATATGGGTTGCCCTTATGTGGGCAGAAAATGCCACAGTTTCCACATTCGTTGCACATGCCGTCTATATGTACAACTTGCATTTGGTTTTCAAATCCGGGAACTTGTATGGCGATGTTCGCTCGATTCGGACATACATCGCAGCATATCTCGCAAATTTGCTCGCAAGAAAGGCAACGGCTGGCATCATTTTTATCATGGCTAGCTTTGCGCATAATACCTTTGCGGAAGGCGGCTTCTTTACAGGAAAGCGGCAGGGCAATGCGCTCAAAATCATGGGGAAGGTTTTCTTTGCGCAAGATATCTTTGGTAATGGTTTTGGCATCGCCCATGGCCGATACAATCGTGGCAGGGCCACTTTTGCAGTCACCTGCAACATATAATCCGGGCATGCTGCTCTCTAAAGCATCGTTCAGCTGCACACCTTTGCGTGCATCTAAGGCAAGACCCATGGTTTCAAACAGGCTGTTATCAACGCGGGCACCCACAGCACAAATGACACTGTCGAAAGCAAGAGATACTTTCTCACCGGTTCCAATTATGCCACGGCGGCCACTTTCGTCCCAATTGCCAAGCTGCATTTTTTCGCATTCAAGAGCGCTGCCGTTAAAGCTTAAAGGTGCATGCAATTCTACTATATCCACGCCATCTTCGCGGGCCAGTTGAATTTCCTCTTTAGAAGCGGGCATAAATTGACGCGTACGACGATACACCAAGCTGACATTTTCCACGCCTTTTGCCCGTTTTGCCACGCGTGCACAGTCCATGGCTACATCGCCACCACCAACCACTGCCACACGTTTTCCAAGCTTATTTTTGCACACTCCGGCTTTGCTGTCTTCCAAAAATCGAAGAGCATCCACAGTGAGTTCTTGCCCTTCGGATACCGCGGCAGGACCTTCTTCCCAGGCACCCACAGCCAATATGACATAGTCATATTCTTCTAAAAGTGTGCTGGGATTTTTTTGCTCGCAAGAGAAGCGGAATTCTGCCCCACGTTTAAGAGCCATTTCATAATCGCGTTGTAGGGCATTGCCGTCAATTCTAAACTCCGGTATTACATACTCCACAATGCCAAAAGGTTTCTCTCGTTTTTCAAAAACAGTCACAGCAATACCGTTGCGACGCAAATAATTTGCCGCAGCAATGCCGGCAGGTCCTGCGCCTACAATGGCTACTTTTTTATTGCTTTGCAAGGGCAAAGCGGTGATTTCTCGGGTATACTCTTCTTGCGCCGCATTGGCCGCTAAAAGTTTTGCACTACGAATTTGCAAGGGGTGGTCGTAGTCTAAACGGGTGCATTTATGTTGACAATTATGATTGCATATGGTGCCGGTTAGGCTTGGCAAGGCGTTGTCAATGGCAATCACACGAAATGCTTCGGCAAAATTTTCCCGGCTAACCAACTGCAAATATTCCGGAATTTGTTGTTCTATGGGGCAGCCACCGTCTTTACAAGGGGCTTTAAAACAATCGAATAGGGGAAGGGGACTTTCGGTTTTACGGCTGTCTACGGGGCGGTTGTCTTTTTGATAGAAACTGTCTTGCAAAAGATCATCTGCCAAGTTTTGCAAATTTTGCGCCTGTAGTTTCTTCGGCAGTTGATTTAAAAGAGGCTGTGCAAGCATGGCAAGCTGATGCAAGCGCTCGTAGCCACCCGGTTTTAAAATGGTGGTAGCCACAGTGATGGGCCGTATCCCCACATCCAGCATGGCTTCTATATTAAAAGCATCGGCCCCGCCGGAATAAGAAATTGGCAAATCTCCATCAAATTCTGTGGCAAGCTTGGAAGCGACATGGATGGAAAGCGGCAACAAAGCGCGCCCACTCATATACATCTCCTCGCCGGGTAATTCCTTTTTTTGTATTTTAACGGGGAAGGTGTTTGTGATTTTAACACCGAATTGTAAATTGCGCTCGTTTGCATATTGACGCAATTCCCGCAGCATCACCACACCATCTTCATATTGCAAATCGTTTTCGAAATGATGTGTATCAAAGTCCACATAGGAATATCCCATGGTATCCAGCACGTGCCGCGCTTGTTCATAACCCAACAAAGTGGGGTTGCATTTCACAAAAGTATGTAGTTTTTTCTCTTCCAACAAATATTTTGCAATGCGCTCGATTTCATGAGGGGGACAGCCGTGCAATGTGGACAGTGTAACAGAATTACCAATATGGGGAGAGATAGCATCGATATCGGCATCGTTCACATTTGCAAAATTCGCCACATTATCATGCAACCAAGCAATGCTCTCTTTGAATATAGGGGCGTTGGATGCATCTTTCATTTCTTCTATATATTGGTCTATTTTTTTTGTTTTTATACCCTCTAAATCATAGCCCACACTCATATTAAACACAAAATCGCAACCGTTGGAAAGCCCCAATTCCTTGCCCAAAACAAACAATGCCACCCAAGCTTTTGCATATTCATCATAGGCTTCTTGCACGGTTAATTCCGTGCTCCATTCCACATTATAGCCCTCATCCTCTGCGTTGATGCAGGGGCGTGAAATGCAGGCTCGAAGCTCGGCACCGTCCATTTTTTGTACAGTTTTCAATTCAATAAAACGACTGCCGGCAAGATAGGCGGCAACAATATTTTGTGCAAGCTGTGAGTTTGGCCCTGCGGCCGGCCCCACGGGCGAGCTAATATTTGTATCGAAAATGCACATGGAAGAGTCGGTAGCTTTAAAGAATTTCTCTTTTCGTACACCGAAAATACAATTTTGCTCCTTATACTCCTGTAAAGCCCAAGCCATTAATTTTCCAAATGGAATGGGACGCATTAATTCACCCATTTTTTCCTCCCAAATCTATGCGGTTTAATTGTGTACACGTGCCCAAAAGTCTGCGCTTTGTTTGCGGGCTTCTGCCAACACGGCTTCTTCGTCTACAGTTTGAATAACACGTTCTTTCATCACAAACTTACCATTGATGAGAGAGCTATCCACACAGCGGCCAGAAAGACCAAACATAACATGCCCAGCCAGTGTGGTAGCCTCCAAGGGGGTGTGGGGGGTATAGCCCAAAACAATAATGTCAGCGGCAGCCCCCGGCGCTAATATACCCAGTGGCGTATTAAAATATCGTTTGCATATCTCGGCATTGGCTTTAAACAACATATCTATGCTTTCCATAAAGCCTATACTTGGATTTCCTTTCACATGCTTGTGGATGATATTGGCTACTTTTAAAGATTCGAACATATCTTGGGTATAAGCATCTGTGCCAAGTCCCAGTAAAATACCATGTTGTAGCATTTCCATGGCCGGTGTACAGCCTACAGCGTTGCCCATGTTGCTCTCTGGGTTATGAACTGCCATGGTATTGGTCTTTTTCAGAATCTCCATTTCGGCATCATTTATATGTACATTGTGGATGGCCAATGTTTTTTTTCCTAGAATGCCAGCGTCGTGCAGGCGCTCCACAACACGTTTTCCATATTGTTTTTGGCTGTCTTCCAAATCGGTAATGCCCTCTGCCACATGGATATGAAAGCCTGCATTCCGATTGCTCATGGCCTCCACGCAAGCGGCTAAGGTATCCTCGCTAAGCGTAAAAGAGGCGTGTAGGCCAAACATGCCTTTTATCATATCGCTGGTGTCTTGGTTTGCATGGTCAATAAAGGCGATGTTCTCTTCAATGGCGGCACGGGCAATATCTTTGCCGTCGCGATCGCTCACTTCATAACATAAAGAAGCACGAAGACCCAGATCTTTTAAAGATTCATGCAAAACAAATAAACTACCCTGTACATAGTTTTGGCTTGCATGATGGTCAAAAAGTGTGGTGACACCACAGCGAATACTTTCCAGGCCGTTGGCATAGGCACTGTAGCGACAATCTTCCAAATTTAGAACTTTATCAATGCGCCACCACATATTTTCCAAAATGTCTAAGAAATTACGATTCGGCTCTGCCTGTGGCAAGCTAAGCCCCCGAGCAAAAGAGGAGTAAATATGCGTATGTGCATTGATAACACCCGGCATAATCAAGCGTCCTTGCACATCGTAAAACTCTGCATCAGGATAACTATCTTTTAAGGCTTGGGTGGTTCCCACTTGTACAATGCGTGTGCCCTCCACAGCCACACATCCATTGTCCAAATAGGGTATTTCTTCTGTTTGTGTAATCACACGTCCATTTCCAATTAAAAGCACTAAATTGCCCCCCTCTTTTCGTGTTTAAGGTTTAAAAAAATACCCCGCTCGGCTGTTTGAAAGACGACAGGCAAAACGGGGTAATGGAATACAAAATTAAATATAACCATTTAATACGAGACCATACAAATGGCATAAAGTATAGGGATTAGTCTTTGGTGATAACGGTGCCGGTTTTTCCGTCGATACCGTCTTGCGCTTTTTCCAACAAAGTAATCAAAGCTTTGCGGCCCTTGCCAGATGCGGCAAATTCCATGGCGGCCTCTACTTTAGGCAACATAGAACCGGGGGCAAATTGGCCTTCGCCAATATAACGTTGCACCTCTTCTAAATTGAGGGTGTCTAGCCATTTTTCGTCGGGTTTACGGAAGTTAACTGCCACTTTTTCCACAGCAGTAAGGATGATTAAATAATCTGCATCAATAATTTCGGCCAATTTGGCAGAGGCAAAGTCTTTGTCTACCACGGCACTGCATCCATCAAGGCGATTGCCGTTTTCGCAGCGCACGGGAATGCCACCGCCACCCACAGCGATAACCACTTGGCCTGCTTTTAGCATGGCCTTTACGGTTTCTTTCTCCACAATGTCAATGGGCTTGGGGCTGGCCACCACACGACGCCAGCCACGTCCGGCATCTTCTTTCATTTGATAGCCTCGTTTGGTCATGTCTTCGGCTTCTTCTTGGGTATAGAAACTGCCAATAGGTTTTGTGGGGTTTTCAAAAGCAGGATCTTTGGCATCCACCAAAGTTTGCGTGATGATGGAAGCCACCGGTATATTTAAATTGCGATCTAACAGCTCTTCGCGCAAGGCATTTTGTAAATCATAGCCAATGTACCCTTGGCTCATGGCCACACAAACCGACATGGGAATATAGGGGGTTTTGGCTTCTGTTTTTGCAGCACTTTCCATGGCGAGATTAATCATACCCACTTGTGGGCCATTTCCGTGCGCAATTACCACTTCGTTGCCGGCTTCAATTAAGCCTACGATGGCTTTGGCGGTGGTTTGAACCGCTTTCATTTGCTCGTCCAAAGTGTCTCCTAAGGCGTTTCCACCAAGTGCCAATACAATTCTACGTTTGCTCATCTTTATCACCTCTAAAAGTATTTTCGATTATATAATACCCTGTAAATATCCGACAAATCGGGCATTTACAGAAACCGATCATTTTCAGAAAATATCTTACTACTTTAACTATATCACGCTCAAATTAAAAATCAATATTATTTTAAGGAAAACTAAAAAATTTATTTATTTCTGGAAGAGTGCACATAAATATGCCAAATATTTAGTTAGATTGACGATATAAGTTTTCCAATCGGAGGAGCTCCTGTGGGGTATCTGCATCTAGCAACGGGTCTTCGTGTGTAAGGTGTACAGGTAGCACGGCTTTTGGGTATTGCGATAGTAGAGAACGGGCCGATTGGTTTGGCAAAAGATTGCAAAGTGTGTTTTTAAAAGAAGCCGAAAATAAAACAGGGCTGCCCACGCGCTCTTTATAACAGGGTTGCACAATGCACCCTTCCCTGCGTGAGTCTACAATTTTTTGCAAAGTTTCTAAGTCAAGCAAAGGCTGGTCACAAGGGACAAAAAGATAGTGAGATGCCAAAGAAGCTTGCACACCCAAACGCACACTTTCTATGTTGCCGAGATGGGCATTTTTATTATGCAAAACAATTGACGAAAAAGTTTGTGCAATATTCATTACGGCATCGTCTTGTGCTACCACAAAAACCTGCCGAAATAATCCACTGTTGCAGCAAAGAGATAGTGGATAGCTTATCAGTGGCTTTCCACAAAAAGAAACCAGCAATTTGTTTTCTTGGCCAAAACGCCGCGAAAAACCAGACGCCATTAAAATGGCGTCTACAGACTCTGTTTGTTTGCACATAAATTGCTCCTATTATACATGGGTTTAATGCCCAGCGGACACAGCAAAAAGTGACCTATAAAAATTGTTGTTTTTACCTTGGGAAAATATATTGTATTTGGTGAAAGCACCGTGGAGTATGTCAAAGAAACCCACATTGATGCACGCATAAGCATGTTCTAGAGTGGGAATTTATAAAGGTAGGCGTAGTGCTTGATTGTTTTTGGCACTGCCGGCCACCGCCATATCCAAACGATTGCGAAAAGGGGAGGGAAGCATGTCCACAATTTGTTTGGCAGTTTGCAAGGCGTCGTCGCTCTCCACTTGATTGAAAAAAAGAATTTGCCGGCCACAGGTCGAAGAAAACAGGCCTTTTCCTCTTTCAGAAGTGATAGCACGCAGCAGATGTTTTGCCTCTATCGTTTGTCCCATACGAAGACCGGTTAGTTGCGAAAACAATGGAAAACGATGTATAAGTGTTTCACTTGCCGGTTTCCCAAGGGGCCATAGTGGCATAATACCTATGCTCACCGTGACAAAAGAAGGTATCACCGGCTCCTGTACCGCCCAACCTTTCAATGGCAAATTGCGAGAGCCGTCACACTCTAGCACACTAAGAGCATAACGCTGATAAGCCTCTTGCAAAACAGCCTCACTGGGGGCGCTTAGTTTTTGGTCTTCACCACGGCAGACGGCCAGCGTTCTGCCAGAGGCGGGCAAATGCGAGATAAGCTCTTCACCAAGCACAAAATAATCGTAGGCATCGTCAGGTGGCATGCAAATTTTGGTAGTGGTGCTTACCAAAATGGTATCCATGGGGGCGGTTTTGGCAAGGGTATACATCAAGGTAGTTTTGCCACCACTGCCCAAAAGCGCAACGCAATCTCCCTTTTGCAAAGATAAAATTTCATTTAATCTGTCCATGGCAAATACTCCGTATAACCTTTATCCCTTTTTATCAAATATATCTGATCAATTGGTACCTTTTCCTTTTCCAAAGCCATACAGGCCGTTGCTTTATTAACGGTATCCACACGTAGACAAAGGCCACAACCGGCCCCCAAGCTATCCGGCTTTGCCATAACACGTACCATAAAATCTTGTTTGGCTAAACAGGCCTCTGCAGAAATAGCCGCATGGGTGGAGGAAAATGTCAGTAGGCATTCTTCTTTTGTCATCATAGATTAACCAAAGTTTTTGCCGTTGCCATGGTGCCGGCTATGGCATACATATTGCTTATATATCCAATCGCCAGGGCCTCTTTAAGCTTATAAAAATCCAAACAGGCACCACATACTGCTATCTGTGTGCCCTTCTTCTCTAGTGTGCGTAAATCTTCCAAGGAAGCCGAATCATGCACCGCCAACTGAACACCCTCGTTGAACAATAAAATAAACGAAGGGGCCACCTCTAATTCTGTAAGTGAATATAAAAAGCTTTTCATCAGCATCCGGCCAAGGGTATCATCACCACGCCCCATACAAGCCGTGCCAATCGCCACCACGGCACCCTCTTGGTCGTTTTTTTCTGTTTTAGGCAAATTTTGCACCTGCAGTGTGATAAGAAAGCAGTGATTTTCTTGTTCTTCACACTGGTAGCTACAACCCTGTTTTTGGGCAAGTCTCCATAAATTTTGTTTTGCCACTTCATTGTCTACCAAAATTTGTATTTGCTCGCCCGCTTGCATGGTTACCAGTGCACTTTTGCATTCCACCACAGGAATGGGACAGGCCTTATTGCGCATATCTAAAATTTGCATTTGTTTCCTCACTTGTCTTCTCTATTGCGTTCATGATATAGTATATCAAATTGGAAAAGATGGATACAATAGAGTTTTTCTATAAATCAAAAGAAATCGATAGAAAAAATCTATATCTTAAAAAACACGAAACACAATGGTGACTCCTATGATATATTTCGACAATGCTGCCACAACCATGCAAAAACCACAAAGTGTTATACAAGCAGTGACAAATGCCATGCAAAATTTTGGCAATGCCTCACGTTCTTCGCACAGTGCCGCTTTGCAAGCGGCAAGAAGCACCTATCTTGCAAGAAAAACCTTGGCGGATTTTTTGGGTTGCCCCAATGCAGATGCCGTTATTTTTACAAAAAATGCAACAGAATCAATTAATTTAGCCATGCATGCTCTGGATGGCGGCTTGGTTACCAGCGAGGCAGAGCACAACTCTGTTTTACGGCCGTCACTTGCCAAGAAAGATACAAAAGTGGTAGCCGTAGACAAAAAAGGACGCCTTTGCCTTGATGATTTGTTCGCAGCTTGCCGTTTTGGGGCCAAAGCTGTGGTTCTTGCCCATGCTTCTAACATGACCGGCAACCTGGTGAATATACAAGCGGTGGGGCGTTTTTGCCGTGAAAATGGTCTATACTTTATTGTGGACACCGCACAAACGGCCGGTTTATTCCCTTTGGATATGCAAGAAATGTGCATCGATGCCCTTTGTTTTACGGGGCATAAATCGCTTTATGGGCCGCAAGGTGTGGGGGGACTTTGTTTAAGCGAACGTTTTTTCCTGCCCGCCTTTTTGCTGGGCGGCAGTGGCAGTCATTCCTTCAGCCCACAGCAGCCACCGGAATTGCCCGACCGTTTGGAGGCGGGCACTTTAAATGGACATGGGATAGCCGGTCTTTTAGCCGGTGTGCAATATTTGCAAGAAAAAGGCGATGCACCGCGTAAGCGTTGCCAAGAGCTTGCAAAGTCATTTTACACACAAACCAAAGATATTGCGGGCATTGAGTTTTACGGAGACATGCAGGCCGAAACCCGTGCGCCGGTGGTAAGCCTTAATTTGGAAGGGTATGATTCGGCGCAAGTTACTTCTATTTTAGATGAAGATTATGGCATTGCCACACGCAGTGGCATACACTGTGCACCTTTATTGCATCAACGCTTTGGCACACAAAACCGTGGTGCTGTTCGATTTTCGTTTTCACATTTTAACACGGAGAACGAGATAGAAACAGCGGTAGAAGCTTTAAAACAGCTGGCAAAATAATGCCAAAAAATGGTTTTGATTTGCCTGGAAATAGAATTTTTCAGAAAAAGACGGGTGTATACCGCTTTTATTTCATATGCAAAAATTCTCGGCGCACAAGATAAAGTGCCAAAATTGTGGACGCCATATCGGCCAAGGGCCCCGCATACATCAGGCCGTCAATGCCAAAGAAAAAAGGAAACAACAAGACGAGGGGCATTAAAAACAATATTTGACGAGATAAAGCCAGCACAGTACCCACCTTGGCTTTGTCTATCGATGTGAGAAAATGAGAAGTGACAGGTTGTATCCCGATGAGAAAGAATAAAGACATGAAAATACGCAAATAACGAGTGGCAAAAAGATAATATTCTTCGCTGCCACTTCCAAATAATGAGATGATTTGCCGAGGGAACAGCTGGAAACAAGCAAAACCAATCAGAGCCACCACGCTGGCCGCAAACACAGCTTTTTTGTAGCTTTTTCGCACACGGTCATAGTTGCCTGCGCCGTAGTTAAAGCCTACAATGGGTTGGTTACCCTGGCCAATACCGATGATGACAGACAAAAAAATGAAATTTACTTTAGAAATCACACCCACGGCCGCCAATGGTATGGCAGATCCATAGATAGAAGCAGCCCCATAATAGGTGAGGGTGTTGTTCATTACAATTTGTGTGGCTGTGATTGAAATTTGATTGACACAAGAAGCCATGCCAAGCGAGGCAATTTTAGCCACATTTTTGGCTTTTGGCACAAAATGCTTTCTTTGCAATTGCACGTGGCGAAAACGAAACAAATACAAAATGCACATTACGGCGGATGCTGTTTGGCCAATCACCGTGGCCAAGGCAGCACCGGCCATGCCCATATCCAAGCCAAAAATAAAAATCGGGTCTAAAATAGTATTGATCACAGCACCGAATAAAGAACAAAACATAGAGTATTTAGGGCTACCATCGGCACGTATAAGCGGTGTCACTCCAATGGAAATGATAAAAAATGGTATGGAAAAAGCTGTGATACCGGTATAGGTGGCAGCATAGGGTAGAACATCGGCGCTTGCGCCAAAAAAAATAAGCAAAAAGTCTAAAAATAGCAACACAAACACCATCAAGAGTACACCGGTGAATATCATAAGCGCTACACTGGTAGCTACAATTGTGGCTGCTTTTTTTTCTTTTTTTTGCCCCAAAGCCAAGCTAAACCCCGAGGCACCCCCAACGCCGAATAACAAGGCCAAAGAAACACTGATGGTGACAAGCGGAAAAGAAACATTCGTGGCAGCATTGCCCAAAACACCAACACCATGGCCGATGAAAATTTGATCTACAATGTTGTACAATGCCCCAACAAGGGCAGCAATTACACTGGGCACTGCAAATCGAAGAAGTAACTTTTCTATTTTTTCATATCCTAAAGGGTTTTGCTCTATTGTTTTTTGCATGGATGGATGTGCTCCTATGGTTGTAGGGGAAGCCCCGTGTGGCAATGCATGTTGCCAAGGCACTGCTGCAAGGTTGTTTCGTCTATTTCCAAAAGCCAGTATTGCATAGCGGCCACCACAGCCACCGCAGCGGCATCCATTGCAAGGGTAAGCACTTCCTCAAAACTACAGTGCCTATCTTGCAATGTGTAGGGATTTTTCCATTTTTGTGGCAAGGCGTTTCGCTTTGCACCCGGTTGCATCCGCAGCAAAACATCTTCGGAACGTTTTTTATCGAAGAGTAGTGGAGATATAATGTTAAGAAATGTCTTTTTCACGCCTAAAGGTGAGTACATCTTTTTGCGTATATGCAGATTTTCGTGGAAAGCATCGGCAAAATGAACGCTTTCAATTTCTGTTTCATAAGTGGAAAGCACACAGTCGTGCAGCAACCTTGAAACTTGGGCCAGATCTTCATTTAAAAGCAAAGGAGTGCCAACCAGCGGCGGCACGGCATAAATCCGAAAATTTTCGTAAAATAGCATAGAGTCCAAAGAGGCCTCGAAAGCAAGCCGACCACGCCGCCCCCGAAATAAACCCGCATCACCCATGGCAGAAATATAGGGGTTTACGATACAGTCGGTGACATAATGTGTGATATACCCAAGAGTATAGCTTTGCTGCTGTGGTGTTAGCGAGCGCATCACCAATTCTTTTAAAAAAAGTCCTGTTTTTTCCTCGTGCATGGTGGTGCATAATTTCACAAGATTGGGTGTGGGTTCACTTTTTTTTATTTGATAATTGCAAAACACATCGGCTCCGTTTGCCCCGGAAAAATAACAGGGGAGGCTTGCAACCGACTGGTGTGCACGCAATAGAGCATGAAATGCAACATGAACATGGATGTAACTATCCGGCATAGCAAATTCCTCCCTGTTCGAAGTGCAATTTTTGTGGGATAAAAAACAGTGTAAAACATCCCTGTATACCCCCATAAAAGAGCTTTTCTGAGCACTTTTATGGCCACCGCATTTTGCGGTAGGACTGAATAAACCCCCACAGGGGTTTATTCAGCAGGCATTATTTATCATACCAGATGTGCCCATGAAATTCAAATATATCGAGCATATCCTTCATAGGACAATAAAACAGCCAACCCCACAAACGAGGTTGGCTGTT
>CAYJIR010000007.1:0-50804 GCA_964370295.1 uncultured Oscillospiraceae bacterium | reverse complement strand
GCATATCCTTCATAGGACAATAAAACAGCCAACCCCACAAACGAGGTTGGCTGTTTTGATTACAATGATTTAGGCAGCCATGCTGGAATCGGCCATGCTGGAATCAGCCATGCTGGAGGCAGCCATGCTGGAGGCAGCCATGCTGCTGGAAGCAGGTGCTTCACTTGTGGCCTCGCTGGAGGCAGCTGTAGAACTACAAGCGGCAAATGCCATTACCATCGTAGCGGATAGAGCCAAAATACCAAGTACTTTTTTCATGATGTCGGTCTCCTTTAATTTTACATTTTACTGAATCGTTCTCTCTCCACAAAGTGTTGTATTGTGCTGTTAAGCACATTCATCACAGAGAACATAAGTGATTGTATCACAAAAAACTGGAGGAATCAACAAATAAACGGTTACAAAATCGGCATTTTTACCAACGAAATTTGTCATTATTTGTTTATCGGATGGAATAAGCTGTTGAAATGTGTGGATTAGATTACAAGCTTGTAAACAATCACACACTCTTTCTAAACTTTTGGTCTGTATGGATAGGGGAGTCACATGTAGTGAATGCCTCCCAAATGAAGCTCTGAGGAAGTTTATTCCGACTCACCGCAATATAAGGCCCCATAAAAGTGCTAAAAACCACTCTTATGGGGCCCATCTTGATGCTATGCTTTTGCACCGCTAAAATATAAAGACGAAAACAAAACGTCTTCATTTGTATCTAGTATGTATTCACCGGGCATTGCTTATGCGGCAAAATCTACAAAGCTGATGTTTAAATCCACATCTCCATCTATGCCTTCTACGCTGCCTTGATGGGTGTACTGCCACATGCTGAAGTGATAGGGATAATAGGGCATAGAACGATATTGTGCAAACCAAAAATCATAGTTTTGCAGGCGCTGCAATTCCATACGCCCCAGCAAAAAGCCCACATTGCCATAAATCATGGGGGTATAGCCACGTTCGCGAACACGCTCGCAAAAGGCGATGGCAATATCTGTGATTTGGGCAGCGCTTAAAGACTCGGTGCGATATGGGCCTTCTGCAATTTCCTCCATATCAAACACAATGGGATATTGTATGGGGTAACCTTCGGCGGCGTCTATGGCAAAGTCGGCCTCTTCTATGGCCTCTTCCACGGTGATTGCCTGTGAAAAGAAATACAAACCGATGGGAATACCTGCCTCACTAGCTCCTTGCAAATAGCTTTCTAGCATTTCATCTTCCATAATGGCACCGGTTTCATAGCCCCGATAGCCCGTGCGTAGCATGGCAAATTGAATGCCTTGCTCTTTCACCGTGGGCCAATCAATTTCGCCTTGGTATTTGGAAACGTCTATACCCACAAGTCCTTGTAGACCATTGGGGTCGGCATAATGCAACACACCATTTTCATCGGTGCTTAAATAATCCCAGCCATAGCTGTGTTGTGCCAAGGTATCGTCCACATCGGCATAATAATACTGCCCTTGTGTGGTGTATACAATTTGATCCGGGAAAAGATGCTGTAGAAAATAGGTGCTGATACCGTGCTGCTGTGCCAAATCCTTCATGTTGGCTATCCAGGCATCCAGCTCGGAAACTTCAGTATTAACGCTGCTACCGGCCTGCGGTGTATCGATACCGGTGCTTTGTGACACCGAGGCATTTGGCAAAAGCACAGAAACAAGCGACACCAACAAAGCGAGCAACAATAGGATATTAACAAGCAATAAAACCAGATTTCCTTTGGAAATTTTTTTCATTAAGTACTCCTTAATGCAAAAGAACTAATCGTGTCGGATAGCCTCTAGGGAAGAAATCTTCATGGCACGGTTGGCCGGAGCCAGGCCCGAAAAAAGGCCCACACAAGTGGAAAAACCCAATGCCAAAAGCACTAACCAAGGTTCTATTAAAGATATTTGGGAACCGGAAGTGGCAAAATCGCTGCTAAAACCGAACATGGAGCTGATATCAATATCGGCCGAGATACCAAGAGTTGCCAAAATAAGCGGCAGATAGTTTAAACAAAGGCTGATGAGGTAACTTAAAAGAACACCAATCACACCGCCCACAAAACCGATGGCACCCGATTCTATTAAAAACATGGCCCGTATATAGCTGAGTTTGCAGCCCAGAACTTTCATAACACCTATTTCCCGCGTGCGCTCGTAAATGGCCATTGTCATGGTGTTGGCGATATTTAAGGCCGCCACAAACAAAGACACGGCGGCTAGGCCACCCAGCATAAATTGGGTTTGCATCACACTGCCTTGTAGCCTGTCTCTGTCTTGGCTCATGGAACTGATTTGAAAGCCAAGATCGGAAATGATTTTTTCTACATCGGGCATGTTGTCGATATCGTCCACCTTTACTTTCACTGAATCAAAACTTCCCACCGGAAGTGCAGGCCCCCCGAATATATTGGTTGTGGCGGTGGGTCGTGTGCCACTTAGGCGATAGTAGTTTTGTTCTAAAGCTCTTATGGATTCCACCGGTAAAACAAATGCCGAGTTCATTTGGAAGTCGGTGCCATAATCCAAAACACCCACCACGTTAAAGGTATATTCTTGATATAGACTATCTCCGGTTACAGGGTCTGTTCCATATTGCATTTTATAAGTGATTGGCGTATTCATGGGGTCGAAGAAAAAGACATCCGCATTGGTGAGAACCCCGTTTTCATCATATTGAGGACCGTTTAAAGGTGCAGGAAAACCACCACTCTCTTCATAAGAGGGGATATCTGCATTAACCGTATAATTGGGATTGTTTGGGCTTTTTGTTGTGTCGTAAAAATTAAAAAACACAGAAGAACCTATCACCACCTCAAAAGTGGTGCTGTTGGCACGGCCTTCCGTTGGATATCGCCCCGTTAACAGCGAATAGTCCATAGGTTCCATAGCCTCCGGTATCATGCCCAATAGCGGAGAATAAAATGTTTCGTAGCGGTTAGAGTTTCCGGCCACGACAGTTCCATTAAAAACACCGGTGGAATACATAGGTGTGGCAGCTACCACATGTTCCATGCTTGCAAATTCATCTACCATAGCTTGATCTAGCGCAGGGCTTTCTTTGGAAGAATCCATGGAAGGCGAAACGGTAATCACATGTAAATTGCCCCAAGAAGAAATCATCTCATCGGTGGCAACACTAACCGCTATACCCATAGACACCATCACAACAATGGCACAAACACCCACCACCACGCCAATCAACGTAAGCACGGTGCGCCCAATACGGCGGCGCAAATTGTCTATGCTAAAACGCAGAAGATCAGAGATCCTCATCGTCGTCATCCTCCAGCTCTGCATCTTTTTTGGTCTTATGACGTTTTTTGATGACGATAAAAGCAAGGATGCCACCCACTAAAACAACGCCCAAAACAAGAAGTAGAATAAGCCAAGCAGGCGTTGAAGTTTCTTCTTCTATGGGTACTTCAAAGAAAAAACTATCGTCCATCATCGCTTCGCCCACATCCATTTGAAATGGCTCACGAATTTCGTTTACTTCGCCGCGCGCATTTTCGTAGCTGATTACCAAGGTGACATCATACGTGCCGGGGGTGTCGCTGAGCAAGGTTAAATCCACGCCATTTTTAGCACCGGCCGCAAAATTGCCCACATACACTTGGCCTTCTTCGGTGTAAACACCCTCACTGTCCACCGAGACAATCACATTGGACACAATGCTTTTACCCATGTTGATGAGCTCTATAGACATATAGCCGCTGCCATCACCGGGGCCCGCCGAAATATAATCTATAGGGGCAAAGTTATTAAGCACAAAACGGTCGGGCTGTTGCACGGGAACACTGATATCCACAGAGGCTTGCACGGCTTCGCCGGTTAAAGAGGAAACCCCGGTTAAATTAACCGTTATTTTGTAGCTACCATCCTCTGCGTTGGCCGCCGCATTCAAATGAAACTCTAGGGGAATGTTTTGATTTGGGCTCGCCGTTCCAAAATAAATGGTAGAGGCACCCGAAGCAAGAGAAAAATGCTGATCGGGCACAATGGTTGCACTCACGTTTTCTATATTGCTAGCTCCGTTTGTAGCCAGCATGGTCATAGAAAGGGTGAATTCTTGCCCGGCATAAATTCCGGAATCTCCATAGCTTGCATCTTTTAAGGCAAAACCCGTGCCACGCACCACTTGGCTGCTGGAAATAATGGGCTCGCTGCTGGAACTGGGTGGTGTGGGAACACTGTTGTTTAGGGTTAGGTTAATGCTTTTAAGGGGGGCCACATCGCCCAAGGGACCTTCGTAATAAACATCTGCTTGGAAGGTGTTCCCGTTTCCGGAATACACCATGTCGAAATCCATGATGTAGTCATAGCCACCATCCGGGGTGCTGGCATAAGAACCGTTACGCCCGGCAGCAACCGCCGCAGGATTTGTGGGGGTAAAAGAAGAAGTATTCATTTTACCGCGTGGTAAAACTTCTAAGTTGAGCGGGTTTGTTTGTGAAGTGATGCGAGGGTCATGTATACGCACCTCTAAAGTGAAAATCATCCCCGGTGTGATTTGTGTGACAATTTGCTCGTTCACACGCGTGGTGTAGGAAACAATAATCAAATCACTGTTTTGGTTTATTGGTTCAGAAGAGCTGTCTGAAGAAGAAATGCTGGAAGATGTGGACATCGATGTTGTGGATGCCACATCACCACTTGCCAAAACTGAAGTGGCATCTAAAAACAAAGTGGTTACGATGCCAAACACCATGAAAGTCACTAACAAAACAATACTTAAAACCGAAAGTGCCCATCTCTTTTTTTGAAAACCAGAAAACATAATTTCCCCCATTTTTAAAATTTTTTCACTTTTACGCTGCCGATATCTTTACGTGCCAAACAACTGTCTGCGATTGTTTTCCTTGGTGACATCATCCAACACTTCATTTTTGATTACTTTACCATCACTCAACTGTATGATACGATCGCCGCAGTTAGACAATTCGCGCTCGTGCGTCACCATCACAAAGGTGATACCATGCTCGCGCGAGCGTTGGATCATGGTTTGTAGCACTTGTACTGTGGTGTGTGTATCCAAGTTGCCCGTGGGTTCGTCTGCAAAAATAACTTTGGGTGCACCTGCAAATGCCCTGGCGATGCCCACCCGCTGTTGTTGGCCACCACTCATTTCTGAGGGTTTATGCGTCAAACGGGCGCCAAGGCCCATGGCGATAAGTTCTTTTCTTGCCCGTTTTTCTCGTTTTTCGCGCGAAACACCTGCAAACATCAAGGGCATGGCCACATTTTCAGTGGCGGTAAGCTGAGGCAATAAATTATAGCTTTGAAAAATAAACCCTAAATTTTCTTGACGAAAATGTGCCAATTGGTTTTCATCCATTTTAGAGATTTTTTTTCCGGCGATCACAACAAGCCCTTTACTGGGTTTTTCCAGCCCAGCCAACATGTTTAACAAAGTGGATTTTCCGCTACCTGAAGTGCCTATGATGCAACATATTTCTCCACTCTCAATGTTAATGTCAACCCCGTTTAAAGCCCTTACTTTTTCTTCGCCCACTCGATAGATTTTTTTTAGGTTTTCCGTGCGGATGATGGATGCCATAAATATCCCCTTTTTCTACAACTTTTAATAAGTGCAAAAAAATAAATTAATGTATTATATCATATATTTTTACATTGTGTCCACTTTAAGCGCTTCAATTTGCAAAAGAAAAGCGGCCGCACAAGCATCGCTTGGCATGCGAAAATCGCCCCGAGGAGAAAGCCCCACAGAGCCCACTTTCGGCCCATCGGGCATGCAACTTCGCTTGAATTGTTGGCTGAAAAAACGCCGATAAAAAATTTCCATCCAGTGCAATATCTCTTCTCGTTCGTATTGCAAGCCAAAGGCATGCAAGGCAAAGCGAAGAATCTTTTCAGGAGAAAAACCATGACGCAACATATAAAACAAAAAGAAATCATGTAGTTCGTATGGCCCCACAATTTGCTCGGTTTTTTGGCTGATTTCGCCGCCTGTTGGAGGCAACAATTCCGGGCTTACAGGGGTGTTTAAAACATCTTGCAACACCGCAGTTAAATGCGGCAAACGCATGGCTTCGTGCGCCACCAAAGAACGCACCAAGGTTTTGGGAACACCGGCATTCACACCATACATGCTCATGTGGTCTCCGTTATAAGTGGCCCAACCCAAGGCAAGTTCCGATAAATCCCCGGTGCCTATCACAAGCCCATTGTTTTGGTTTGCCATGTCCATCAATATCAACGTGCGCATACGCGCCTGTGCATTTTCAAATGTTATATCGTGCTCATCTAAGGGATGCTCCAAATCTGCAAAATGTTGTGTAACCGAGGGGGTGATATCCACCTCTTTATAGGTGACACATAAAGCCTCGCAAAGTGTTTTTGCATTGTTCTTTGTGCGGATGGTGGTGCCAAAGCCGGGCATACCCACGCCAATAATATGGACTTTATCTTTTTCAAGCAAGTCAAAAGCGCGTACAGCCACCAAAAGAGCCAAGGTGCTGTCTAGCCCTCCGGATATCCCCAGCAAAGCCGTTTTGGCCGTGGTGTGCGCAATGCGTTTGCGAAGGCCTTCTGCCTGTATATTTAATATGGTTTCGCAGCGATCTTTTAAAGTGGACTCAGCAGAAGGCACAAATGGCGTTTTTGAAATGTTGCGCAACAATCTTTTATCGGAAGCGGTGATGTGAAAAGGTATCTGCCGATACGTATTCTCCGTGCCTGTAAAAGTGTTTAATCGGCAACGTTCTTGTGTAAGCAATTCCACATCAATATCGGCTAAGGCAAGCTCTTGCGAAAAGGGGAGGGCCTCGCTTAAGATGCGCCCATTTTCGCACAGGAGATGATGGCCGGAAAACACCATGTCTCCAGTGGATTCGCCATACCCGGCATCCGCATAGGCATAAGCACAACAAAGACGTGCCGATTGGCTTTGTACCAGTAGTTTTCTGTAATCTGCTTTGGCCACGGTTTCATTGCTGGCACTTAGGTTTACAATCACCGTAGCGCCTGCCTTGGCATGTTCTGCACAGGGGGGCGATGGCACCCAAAGGTCTTCACAAATTTCGGCGGCTACGCGTAGGTCGGAAAGTTCTTCGCAGCAAAACAACAAACGAGAAGAAAAAGGTACTTGCCCAAAAAAGGGTAGGGAAAGCGTAGTGTCTATCCCCATACCACTATTAAACTGGCGCAATTCGTAAAATTCGGCATAATTTGGCACATGGGTTTTTGGCACAAAACCCAATACCTTACCACCCTGCACAAAGGCAGCACAATTATATAGCTTATCTTCATGACGCAAAGGGAGCCCCAACACCAAAAGCAGAGACAAATGGGCCGTTTTTTCGCAAATTTCCTGCAAAGCGTGTAGAGTATTTTCCAGCAGAGGCTTTTGAAAAAATAAATCGCCGCAGGTATAGCCCGTTAGGCTTAATTCCGGAAAAAGCAAAATGTGCACGTATTTTTTTGCAGCAGATTCGGCCGCTTGGATAATGCATGTGGCCTGATGCTCACAGTTGGCCACCTCCAATGCACTATGAGTGGCCGCAATGCGTATAAGAGCGTTGTTCATATGTGTTCTCCTATAATCTATATAAACAATAATAAACTTGCAGCCATAACAGCCATGCCGGCCACCAGCCCATAAATGGCCAAGTGATGCTCGGCAAACTCTCGTGCCGCGGGCAGTAGTTCGTCTAAGCTGATATAAACCATAATTCCTGCCACAGCGGCAAACACAAAACCAAATATAGCCTCATTTAAAAACGGATACAAAACCAAATACCCAACCAAGGCACCCACGGGCTCGGCAAGGCCGGATAAAAAGGAAAGGCGAAAGGCTTTTTTCTTGCTGCCGGTGGCGTAGAAAATAGGTACGGCCACGGCAATGCCTTCTGGGATATTGTGAATGGCAATGGCAATGGCAATAGGGATGCCAAGGCTGGGGTCTTGCAATGCTGCCGTGAAAGTGGCAAGCCCCTCGGGAAAATTGTGGATAGCAAGCGCAAGCGCAGTGAACAGGCCCATGCGCATTAAATTTTTTTTATGTTCATCACTTTTGCCGTCCATTTCTTCTACCGTATGGATTTCGTGCGGATTTTCGGCAGAGGGAACCAGGCGGTCGATAAGAGCAATCAGGACAATGCCAACGAAAAAGCCACCTACAGCGGCCCAAGAACCCACACGTTCGCCATAAATGGCCACCAGTTCGTCGTTGGCCTTGGCCAAAATTTCCACAAAAGAAACATACAACATTACCCCGGCAGAAAACCCCAAAGCCACAGAAAGAAAACGTGGGTTGGTTTTATTGCTTAAAAGAGAAAGGGCACTGCCAATGCCAGTAGAAAGACCGGCAAATAGCGTAAGCGAAAAGGCAAATAGCAGGGAAGAGAATTCCATAAAAGGCCCTCCATTTCGGCTGGCAATTTTGTACTAAGGGCGTGCATCACTATCTATGGAAGTGTGCTTTGTACCCATTTGTGTCTTGTTTTTCCCTTGATAAAGACTATAGGTGTTTTTACCCTTATTTTTAGCACTATATAAGGCGATATCTGCATGATGATACAGATGATCAAAATGGATACCATGTTGTGGCGCAATGGCTATGCCCACACTGCATGAGACGTGGCAAGCAGATTTACCATCCCACATACTGGTGCTATCAATCTTTTTGCACAGTGAATCTGCTTTTTGCAAAACGGTAGGTTCCAAAGTGTTGTTGCGCATAAAAATTATAAATTCGTCGCCACCCACACGCCCAACAAGGTCTTCACCGCGAAAAGTGGTTTTCACTATTTTTACCAACTTGCACAAAACAGCATCTCCATATAAATGACCCATTTCGTCATTCACATGTTTAAAATCGTCCACGTCTAATATCAAAAGAACACCTTGACTGTCTTCTTCTAAAGAGTTAGAAATACTTTTTTGTACCATCGCTTTATTATAGGCCCCGGTGAGAGAGTCTCGCTCGGCCCGGTGTTGTAGGTTAATTTGATTTTGTTTTTCCACATCGATATCTTTAACCAGAACAACAGCCGTAATATCGCCTGTTTGTGCGTCTTGTGCTGTGGTGATGATCGTGCGCACCCAACCAAAATCATGGTTGTCTCTACGGCGGCGATACTCTAATACGATTTCGTCTTGGCCTTGCTGGTGGGCCTTTATTAGGTGTTCGGGCATCATGGTTTCTGCAAACAGTTTTTTATCTTCATGGTAGATTTTGTTTTCTATCAGATCATCCATGATAGCACTGTAAGAAAGTTTATGCTCGCCAATAAAACATTCTTTGCCGCCTTCCGAAAGTTTATATAATTTATTTTGGTTGCAATTCAATTCATAGCTTATTAAGGTATCACTTAGTATCATTTCTTTATATTGTTTGTCACGTGCTTGTTCTTGCTCTAATGTTTCCGATTTTTCTTTGTACTCTTGCAGCAAATTGATACGAATAAGAAAAAACAACCCTAAATATGTGCCAAATAGCATTACCAGAGAAATAATAATCTCATTTACTAGCAAAGAAATACTGACGGTTTCATAGGAAAAGAAAATGGTGTTTACGGCCATATAAAAAACAAATATTCCCAGTAAAATAATCAAAAAACTAATTTGTTCTCGGTTGCGACAAATTAATTCATAATATTTAGGGGGGATAACACGTCGAACAAAAACCGTGCAGCCGCATAAAAATAACATATTAATCGAAATAATCAAGTAAATATAGCTACTGTTCAATAGCATGGCATAGGGCAACTGGGTAGCCAAAGAAAAAATAGAAAGGGAAATGGCAAAAGATGCCATCACATGCAAAGCGACCGCAAATGAGCACATCAATATACTTAAAAAATTGGGATATATATAGCGCAGCATAAAATCTAATGTTAAAAACACCAACAACACAACATAAACCAAATCTGGTTGTGTTGCCATAAAGTTTACGGCAAAAACCCCTAAAGTAGCATAAACAAACGCCATGATTATATGGGCGTATTGTTTGTATTTTGGCCGTATTAAAATACAATCTATTAGTCGGTAAACCGCAATACCATGCAGAAAAAAAGACAAAAAGACAAGAACCTTTAAAAGCGGAATGTTGGCTAGCAACATAGCAAAGCCTCCGTAAGTTTAAGCGATATTTAAGCGATATATAAAAGCTATATTAATACTATTTTTAAATAAAACATGCAATATATAATTAGATTGCCAATATGATTATATAGGAAAAAATATATTGAATCAAGCTAAAGATAAAATAATATCGTGATTCTTATCTATGATTTTATACAAAGTTTTATAGCCATCAACATTCCACTACGCTTATCACTGTGTTATATTCTTTTGAACTAAAATATAAAATATGCAGAAAATTTAATATTCCCAATTAAACCCTCTGCATATTTTGAAATTTTAAATCATATTTTATAATTTAACTGTATTTACAGAAGGTATGCACCCATTTTCCTGTCTAGGCACCTTTTTACAGAAAATCATCTTTTCTTATTCCATATTTGGCAGGGTGGCGAAACCCACTTCCAACTCTGCATCCGTGGGTATGAAATCGCGCATTTCACCCTCTTTATAGCTCATATACGCTTTCATGTCGAAATAGCCAGTACCGGTAAGTCCAAACAAAATGGTTTTTGCTTTGCCGCTTTCCTTGCAAGCTAAGGCCTCATCAATGGCGGCACGAATGGCGTGGGCGCTTTCAGGCGCAGGCAAAATGGCTTCATGCTTGGCAAATAATGTGGCTGCTTCGAAAACGGCGGTTTGCTCTACACTGCGCGCTTGCATATGCCCTTGGGCGTACAGCTCGGATAAAACCGGTGCCATACCATGATAACGTAGTCCACCGGCATGGTTAGGGGCCGGCATAAAGCCGGAACCTAAGGTGTACATTTTAGCAAGAGGTGTCATATGCCCTGTATCGCAGAAATCAAATGCATAGCGGCCACGTGTTAAGCTGGGGCAAGAAGCCGGTTCTACAGCAATAAATTCCGGATTTGACACGCCGGTAAGACGGTCTTTCATATAGGCACATATTAAGCCACCAAGGTTTGAGCCACCACCGGCACAGCCAATAATAGTATCGGGATATTCACCTAGCTCGTCCATAGCGGTTTTGGCCTCTAGGCCAATCACACTTTGATGCAACACCACCTGGTTGAGCACAGAGCCCAGTACATAACGGCATTTATCGGTTTGAACGGCCTTTTCCACAGCTTCAGAAATGGCACAGCCCAAGCTACCACCCGTGCCGGGATGCTCTTTTAATATGGCGCGGCCCACATTGGTGGTATCGCTAGGGCTTGCGATAACATTGGCACCATAAGTTTCCATCACTGCTTTGCGATACGGTTTTTGTTCATAACTCACCCTTACCATATACACATTTAAATCAACACCGTAGAAGGCACAGGCCATAGAAAGAGCAGTACCCCATTGTCCGGCTCCGGTTTCGGTGGCTAAAGATTCCAAACCCTGTTCCTTGGCATAATACACCTGTGCCGCCGCGCTGTTTAACTTATGGCTTCCCGAGGTGTTGTTGCCCTCAAACTTATAGTAAATTTTCGCAGGAGTTCCCAGCACTTTTTCTAGCTGATATGCACGAATAAGAGGGGAGGGACGATACATTTTATAGTAATCTAAAATACCTTGCGGTATATCAATATAGGGTGTGGTATCATCTAATTCTTGTTTGGCCAGTTCATTGCAAAAAATGGCACCAAGCTCGTTTTGAGTTAATGCTTGTTTGGTTCCCGGATGCAAAAGTGGTTCCGGCTTTTTTTTCATAAACGCACGTAAATTCAACCATTGCAGTGGAAGCTGATTTTCATTCAGATAGGTTTTGTAGGGAATCGATTTCATGGTTTTATCTCCTAATTGTCTTTGTATAATATGTGTCTTCTTGTCGTATGTAGCTAATTTGGCTGATTATTCAAAATTAAAACGCCATCGTTTCACCATCATATACATAAAAAACTCCTTTATAACAATAAAAAACCCCTGTCCACAAAGGGACAAGAGAAACTCCTGCGGTACCACCCAAATTGGCGAAAACGCCCACTTTACACACACTTGATGTGCGCCACCTTGATAACGGGTTTGGCCACCCCGTCGGCTACTACTCTTGCTTTTTGCAATTTCGGGCCACCCTGTTTGGGTCCATTCACTTTTGCGCGCAAGGCAACCCTTCCACCTTTAGGTTGCTCTCTATTCTCCACACTTCAAAAGCTACTCTTCCCAGTCAACGGTTTTTGATATAAATTCAGAATAACATGGCAAAAAAAAAATGTCAAGAAAAATCACCCCCAAAAGGAACAAAATCAAAATTAAAATCTCCTATCTTTCACTTGTCTTGTTCTCTAATTGACAAAGAGGTGAAAAGAGGCTACGATGAGATAAACCGAATACAACATATACACAATCATGTTTAAGATCGCTTCCACAAAAGAAAGGAGCGTGTTTTTCTTGAAAAGAAGAATTGGTCTTTTAACTGCCGGCGGAGATTGCCCCGGCCTGAATGCCACCATACGTGGCGCTGCAAAAGCTCTCTATGAACGTATGGGAAACAATGTTGAAATTGTGGGCATACGCAATGGGTTTTCCGGGCTTATCAATGGCGATTACACCGAAATGACATCCGGAGATTTTTCCAACCTGCTTACGCGGGGAGGCACCATTTTGGGCACAGCACGCACACCCTATAAAATGATGCGCGTGGTGGAGGAAAGTGGCATAAACAAAGTGCTGGAAATGAAAAAAACCTACACAGACATCGGCCTTGATGCACTGTTATGTCTTGGGGGGAACGGCACACATAAAACGGCCAATTTATTAAGCGAAGAAGGTTTGAACATTATTGGCCTGCCAAAAACAATAGACAATGATATCTGGGGAACCGACGTCACATTTGGTTTTCATACGGCAGTAGACATTGCCACTGAAGTGATAGACCGCATACACACCACAGCCTCTAGCCATCACCGCGTGATGGTGATAGAGCTGATGGGGAACAAGGCAGGATGGCTCACTTTATACAGTGGCATTGCCGGTGGGGCCGATATCATTCTGATACCCGAAATGCCATACGAACTTGAAAATATAGTAAAAGCCATTGAAAAACGAAACGCTTCCGGAAAAAGCTTTTCTATTTTGGCAGTGGCCGAGGGCTGTTTCGATGTGAATGAAAGCGAAATGAAACGTAAAGAATGGATGGAAAAAAGAAAAAAAGCAGGATATTTGAATGCATCCGAGCGTATCACCGACGAAATAGAGGCCAAAACCGGATTTCAAACACGCCTTGCCGTGCCCGGGCATATCCAACGTGGCGGCACGCCCTCTGCCTACGATCGCCTTTTGGCCACACAGTTTGGTACCCATGCCGCACAACTTGTAGAAAACGAGCAGTATGGTGTAACCGTTGCCATGCGCAACAACTGTATTATTAGCAACCCGTTGTCTGAGGTGGCCGGTAAAACAAAATTGGTTACGCCGGATTGCGAGCTAATTTCTGTGGCGCGTAGAATGGGCCTGTCTTTGGGCTAATGATATGCCCCGTGTCTTGCAAGGGGCACCAGACTGTCAAAAAACTACAGGGCGGCAAGAAAGTACCAAGTGCTAGGAAACCAAAAATGCCGCAAAGGCGCATATAGTTGATATGTAACTGCCGCGGCATTTTGCAGTTTGACGACGCAATTGGCACTTTATTGACGGCCTGGTGCGCCTTGTCTTGCAAGGGGCACATTGCGTAACATTGGATTTTATTGTATAATTAAACCTACAAAAGATAGCTCTATTTTATCATGGCAGCCAACAAACAGCTTTTAATGCGGAGGGATAATTGATGCCAAACTACGATGTATCGCTTTCTGTTCTTGTAAACGAATTGGGCTTGACACCGTTCCATCTTCCGTGTGACCTACAGGAAATAAAAATAACGGCCCCGGAGATAAACCGCCCTGCTTTTTTGCTTTCGGGTTACGAAGAATTTTTTGACACCAACCGAATTCAAATTTTGGGCAATGCAGAACTGGGGTATTTGCGAGAGCGCTCAGAAGAAATGCGATATATGCGTCTTAAAGTTTTATTTAAAACCAAGCCACCTGCCATTATTATAACGGGTGATACACAACCTTTTGATGAAATGTTAGAATTGGCCGAAAAATATGCCGTGCCTGTACTTGGATCGGCAGAATCGACCACGGTTTTAATGAATGCCGTTCTCTCGCTTTTAAGTGTAGAACTTGCACAGCGCGTAACACGCCATGGGGTTTTGGTGGAAGTGTATGGCGAAGGTGTGCTTATTTTGGGTGAATCGGGCGTTGGAAAAAGTGAAACAGCTGTAGAACTTTTAAAACGCGGCCACCGTCTTATTGCAGACGATGCCGTGGAACTACGCCGAGTATCTAACCGCACTATATATGGCCAAGCCCCTGAAAATATTCGCCATTTCATTGAATTGCGAGGGGTGGGTATCATCAATGTAGGACGAATTTTCGGCGCAGGTGCTGTGAAAAAAACTGAAAACATTGATTTGGTGGTAGAGCTTGAACCATGGAATAAACATAAAAATTATAGCCGAACCGGTCTTGAAAATAACACCATTGACATTTTGGGGCTTAAAATCCCACTCACTGTTATCCCGGTGATGCCCGGACGCAATTTAGCGGTTATCATTGAAATTGCGGCATTAAACAATCGTCAAAAAGCCATGGGTTATAATGCGGCCTTTGAATTGTTTAACCAACTGGGCCTAACCAATGATATCCCCCAAGCAGAAGAGGTTAAATTATAGTGAACCATACACAACCCATACAAATTGTGGCCGATTTACACACCCATACCATGGTTTCGACCCATGCTTTTTCCACATTAAAAGAAATGACAGACAGAGCACATGCCTTGCAGCTTAGGGCCATGGCCGTCACAGAACATGCCCCGGCTGTTTCAGACGCCCCACACAAGTGGTATTTTTTTAATTTGCTGCGCATGCCTTCCGCCATAGAAAAAGATTTTATTTTGTTAAAAGGCGCAGAGGCCAATGTGATAGACATAGATGGCAACCTCGATTTAAACATAGATATCTTAAAACAATTGGATTGGGTTATCGCATCGATTCATAGAGAATGTATGCCAAAGCTAAGCCAAGACGAGGTGACAAAACTTTGGCTTGGCGTGGCCGAAAATCCTTATGTAGACATGATCGGCCACTGCGAAGAAGAGTATTGGAAATTTGATTATGCACGTGTGATACCACAGTTTGCAAAACACAATAAAGTGGTGGAAATCAACGGAAATTCGCCGCAAGTTCGTGGTGATTGCAAGGAAAATTTGCAAGAATTACTTTTGTGTTGTCAGCGTTTTGGGGCTAAAATTGCGGTTTGTTCTGATGCCCATTCCATTTATGATTTCGAAAATTATGGCTGGGCATTGGATTTATTACACGAACTTGATTTTCCGGCAAAACTAGTGGTTAACAGCTCTATGGAGCGTCTAAAACAAGAACTTGCCTTGCATGGCAGAGCCATCGCCAACATTCTATAACCGGAAAGGAACAGCATGCCCAGCAATATTACCATGTGGAAAAAAGACAGGATAGAACAGGCCTTACATGCTTTGGATGTGATGTTTTATAAAGACGAGGCAATGAAAAATCACACCAGTTTTCAAGTGGGAGGGCCTGCGTCTTTTTTTTGTGTACCCCAAAATATGGAACAATTGCTGGCCATACTGGGCACAGTGCGTGAAGAGGATATTCCACATTGCCTGATTGGCTGTGGTAGCAACGTAATATTTAAAGACGAAGGCTACAACGGAGTGGTTATCCATTTAGGCGAAGGAGACTTTGCACAGATACAACAAAAAGAGAACCATCTGCAAGCCGGTGCCGCCACACGTCTTTCCACACTTTGTATCAAGGCGCAAAGCGAAGGACTTACCGGTTTGGAATTCGCCTATGGTATCCCCGGTTCGGTGGGTGGTGCTGTATATATGAATGCCGGCGCCTATGGGGGGGAAATTTGTGATACACTTGCAAGTGTGCAGGTGATAGACGAAAGTCTTTCTGTGCGCGAAGTGCCGGTATCAGCTTTAGAAATGGGCTATCGCTGCTCTTGTTTTCAAAAAAACAACTGGGTGATGGTGGGTGCAAACTTTGTTTTAAAAAGGGGAGACCCACAGGATATTTCACTGAAAATGCAAACTCATATGCAAAGCAGAAAAGACAAACAACCACTGGATTACCCCAGTGCCGGCAGTGCATTTAAACGCCCAACGGGTGCATTTGCAGCCGCCTTAATCGAACAATGTGGCTTAAAAGGTCGACGTGTGGGTGGCGCCGCCATCAGCGAAAAACACAGCGGTTTTATTGTAAACATAAAAAATGCATCTTGCCAAGATATCTTAGTGTTAGCTGATGAAGTAGCCCACATCGTAAAAGAAAAAACCGGCTATCACTTAGAGCGCGAATTCCAGGTGCTGGAAGACTAGAAAAGGAATACTCCCCATGAGTTTTTGTGGACAGATAAAAAAAGAAATTGCTATGCAAAACATAGAGCGTCCTTGCTGTGTGACAGCGGCGGCATATGGCGTGGTTTGCTTTTCAAAATCTTTTGATACAAAAGGGCTTATCTTGCACACAGAACGTGCTTTTGTTGCCCGATGGGCAAAAAACACCATACAACAAGCGGGCATTAATGGCAAAGTTTATGTGCGCGGAGAAGAGCAATCCAGCTATGAGTTTAAAGTGAGCGACCCTTTTGAAATTGAAAAATTATTGGAAATATTCGGATATACCGGCGAAGAAACCAGCTTGCGTTTACATAGAGATGTTTTTTTGTGCAAACGCTGTTTCTTTCAATTTATCTCTGCTGCCTTTATGGTAGCCGGCATGGCAGTAAACCCACAAAAGGGATATTGTTTAGAATTTTTAACGCAAAGATATTGTCTTTCTCAAGACGTGCAGGAACTTTTTAGTGAATATGGGTTTGTGCCAAAAAGAGCCTTACGCAAGGGCCTGTATGTTTTATATTTTAAGGCAAGCGAAAGTGTGGAAGATTTGCTCACCGCTATGGGTGCACCCCAAAGCGCTTTAGAAATCATGCAACTTAAAGTGTACAAGGATGTGCGCAACCGTGCCAACCGCATCACAAACTGCGAAACAGCCAATATCGATAAAATTGTGCAGGCAAATCGCGAAATTTTGCAGGCCATCGCCTATTTGGAAAAAGAAGGAAACATGCAAACATTAGAACCTACTTTGCAACAAGCGGCACAACTTCGAAAAAAACACCCCGATTTATCGTTAGCAGAGCTTGTTTCCGTATCAAAAGAACCCATTTCCAAATCCGGTTTGCGCCACCGTTTACAAAAAATAAAAGAGAAAGCAAACGAGCAAAAAGAAAAACAGCGGCAGCCAAACATATAGGAGAAGATCTTATGCCACCTTTTGTGCACTTACATGTACATACAGAATACAGCTTGCTCGATGGTGCTTGCCGCATCGAGCGCTTGTTTAAGCGTGTGGCAGAACTGGGGCAAACGGCAGTGGCCATCACAGACCACGGCGCCATGTTTGGCTGTGTGGATTTTTATAAACAGGCAAAAAAACACGGTATAAAACCTATTATAGGATGTGAAGTTTATGTTGCAAACCGCACACGCCACGATAAGGTAAGCCATATAGACGGCAACCATCATTTGGTGCTACTTTGCAAAAACAAACTGGGCTACCAAAATTTAATCAAGATGGTTTCAGCGGGTTACACGGAAGGATTCTATTCTAAACCACGCATTGACGATGAACTATTGATACAATATCATGAAGGCCTAATTTGTTTATCTGCCTGCCTCGCCGGTGAAATTCCGCGAAAACTATTAAGCGGAGACTACCAAAGGGCAAAAGATCGTGCTCTTTGGTTTCAAGATTTATTTGGAAAAGACAATTATTATATCGAAATCCAAGACCATGGCCTTGCCGACCAACAAATGGTGCTACCCCAGTTGGTGCGTTTGGCCGAAGACTGCGAAATACCTCTTGTTGCCACCAATGACGCCCACTATTTAACACGGGAAGACGCCCAAATGCAAAGCATTTTGGTGTGTATTCAAACACAAAAAACCGTCCATGACGAAGACAAGCTGGAATTTGAAACCGATGAATTCTATATAAAAAGTGATGCGGAGATGCACGCTTTATTTCCTGCATGGCCAAAAGCTTGTGAAAATACGGCCCGAATTGCAGACATGTGCAATTTCGATTACGAGTTTGGTATAACCCAATTGCCTACTTTTGAAGCACCGGATGGACAAGACAACGAAAGCTATTTTAAAAGCTTATGTAGTGATGGTTTACAACAGCACTATGGAATTAATCCGCCTAAAGATGCCGTGGAACGGCTCGCCTATGAAATAGAAATCATCAGCCGCATGGGCTACACAAACTATTATCTTATCGTGGCCGATTTCATTCGATATGCACGTGAAAATGGGATTGCTGTGGGGCCGGGGCGTGGCAGTGGTGCCGGCAGTCTTGCCGCCTATTGCATGGGAATCACCGGCATAGACCCCTTGCGATACCAGCTTTTATTCGAGCGCTTTTTAAACCCAGAGCGCATTTCCATGCCGGATTTTGATATTGATTTTTGCTACGAGCGCCGAAACGAAGTGATCGATTATGTAGTGCAAAAATATGGTGCCGACCATGTGGCGCAAATCATTACTTTTGGCACCATGGCGGCCAGGGCAGCCATACGAGATGTAGGCCGCGTGCTGGATATACCCTACCAAAAGGTGGATGGGGTGGCAAAAATGGTTCCCATGGAACTTAAAATGACCTTGGATAGGGCATTAAAAGTATCTAAACCGCTGGTGGAGGCATGCCAAAAAGATTCTGAAGTGCAAGGCCTTATCGACCTTGCCAGAAAGCTAGAAGGAATGCCCCGCCATGCCTCTACCCATGCCGCCGGTGTGGTTATCACACCAAAGGCGGCCAACGAATATGTGCCCTTGTCCACCAACGAAGGCGCTATTGTAACCCAGTTTCCCATGACAACCATAGAGGAACTGGGTCTCTTGAAAATGGATTTCCTTGGTTTACGCACCTTAACAGTCATTGCGGATGCGGAAAAAATGGTGCAAAAAAACAATGTGAATTTTTCTTTGGAAACCATTTCTTTAGAAGACGAAGCGGTGTTCGCCCTGCTTTCTCTTGGGGAAACCGACGGTGTATTTCAGCTGGAATCATCTGGCATGAAACAAACCCTAGTACATTTAAAACCACGCTCCATAGAGGATATTATTGCCTTGATTTCTTTGTATCGTCCGGGACCTATGGATTCTATTCCCACCTATATACGAAACAGGCATGATCCTACAAAAATACGATATAAAACCGAAAAATTGGCCTCTATTTTAGATGTTACCTATGGCTGCATTGTATACCAAGAACAAGTGATGCAAATTTTTAGAGAATTGGCAGGTTTTTCCTATGGCCAGGCCGACCTAGTGCGCCGTGCCATGAGCAAGAAAAAACATGAGGTGATGGAAGAGCAACGTTCTATTTTTATCTACGGAAGTGATGCACCTGATAACCGCTGCAAAGGATGTATCGAAAATGGAATTTCTGCAGAGCTTGCCAATTCCATTTTTGATGAGATGAGTAGTTTTGCCTCCTACGCCTTCAATAAATCTCATGCAGCGGCCTATGCCATGGTAGCCTACCAAACAGCCTATTTAAAATGCCATTATCCCAAAGAATTTATGGCCGCACTCATGACAAGTGTTTTAGATTCTACCGGCAAGGTGATTTCCTATATATCTGAAAGCGAACGCATGGGTATATCCGTTTTGCCACCGGATATCAACGAAAGTTATGTGGGTTTTACCGTGGAAAAGGGTCAAATTCGCTATGGTCTGCTGGCACTTAAAAATGTGGGCCGACATTTGATGGAACTTGTGGTGCAAGAACGAACCCACGAAGGTGCTTTTCTATCCTTGTACGATTTTTGCAAACGAATGGGTCAGCACGGCCCGGAGGTAAACAAACGTGCCATAGAAAGTTTTATCAAAAGCGGTGCGTTTGATCGCTTAGAAAAAAACCGTCGGTCGATGTCACTTTCTTTAGAAGGAATTTTAAAAAGTGTTGATAACGAGCGAAAAAATAACCTGGAAGGGCAGTTGAATTTTTTTGAAGGCATGGAACAAGAACAGAATGTGCCTCAATATCATATGCAGGCCTGCGATGAATTTCCAAAAGAGGTTTTATTGCAACAAGAAAAAGAGGTTAGCGGCTTATTTTTATCAGGACATCCACTGGACAAATACAAGGATCTAATCCGAACAAAAACCAGTGCACAAATTCAGCAACTTTTGGGCGATGAAGAAAAAAATAAAGATGATACACGAGTTATTATAATTTGTATACTTGTAAAGGTGAAATACCATACAACAAAAAACAATGATTTAATGGCATTTTGCGATATAGAGGATCTTACCGGAAAAATGGAACTTATAATTTTTCCTAAAGTTTTGTTGGCCGCAAGCGACCTTGTTACAGAAAATAATGCCGTTCTTGTAAAGGGACGTATATCCAACAAAGAGGAAGAGGAACCCAAAATATTAGCCGACTCTATAGAGCCAATCAACAACCATAAAATTGTGCAAAATCGTGATGAAAACGGCCAAAAAGAAGTTCGATTGTATATACGAGTTCCTTCGAAAGACAGCCAACAATACCAAAAAGCGCAAAGTTTAATTCAATTATTTGAAGGAAATGTTCCTGTATATATTCGTTTTTGTGACAGTGGGCAAATGGTTATAGCACCGCAAACCATGTGGACAGTAAACAATGCCACTTTGCTGCATGAATTGCAGGAATTGCTGGGCGAGGAAAATGTGGCCATCCGCTAAACTTGTGGCAATACACAAGAGAAGCTGTTTTTATTTGAAGTTTCATATATAAAATGTAAAACTTTAACTTCCTCTCCCTTTTTTTTATGTTTTGTGGTAAAATAAAAGCTAGTAAGCTTGCTGTTTGCAGTGGATACAGCGCTATCATCTGTAGAAGTGGAGTGAAAATAATGGCTGAATTGGAAATGAAAAAAATTGGAGTTTTAACCAGTGGTGGTGATGCCCCTGGGATGAATGCGGCCATTCGTGCGGTGGTGCGTTCTGCCTTAAGTAAAAACATGAAAGTGTTCGGCGTGCGTCACGGGTACAATGGTCTTATAGAAGACGACATAGAAGAGCTTCATATCCGCAGTGTATCGGAAATTATTCACCGTGGTGGCACAATGTTATACACGGCCAGAAGCCCGGAATTTTTAACGTTACAGGGCCAACAAATAGCCGCGGCCAATTGCAGAAAACATGGCTTAGATGCCATGGTCGTCATTGGTGGCGACGGCTCTTTCCGCGGTGCAATGGATTTATCGGCCCAGGAGATTCCCTGTGTGTGCATACCGGGCACCATAGATAATGATATCGCCTGCACAGACTACACCATTGGATACGACACCGCCATGAATACCGCCTTGGAAATGGTGGATAAATTGCGCGACACCATGCTAAGCCATGACCGTTGCAGCGTGGTGGAGGTGATGGGACATACGGCCGGTTATATTGCCGCCAATATCGGCCTTGCCGTGGGTGCCTTAATCACCATTGTCCCGGAAAGAGAAGTGGATGTGGATAAAGACATTGTATCCAAAATGAAATTCACAAAAAAAATGGGCAAAAAACATTTTATCATTGTTGTAGCAGAGGGTGCCGGCGGAGCCGCCGCCTTGGCAAAAGTGATCGAAGAAAAATCCGGCATAGAGGCAAGGCCCACTGTTTTAGGACATGTGCAACGTGGCGGATCACCTACGGTTCGCGATCGTGTGGCTGCTACCCGTTTTGGTTTTCATGCTGTGGAGCTTTTGTCGAAAGGGATAGCAGACCGTGTTATCGGAATGCGCTCGGATGAATTGATAGACTACGACATTAAAGAAGCCCTAGCCATGAAAAAGAAACTGGATAATTCTTTGCTGGAAATCAACGAAGTTTTGTCTGTGTAAAATCTGCCCTAGTGTTTGGTTGGTATTTTTATAATAAGGCTTTATGCATAGGTACAAACGGCAAACACAATTTATTTTGAGTTTGCCGTTTTGTATTCTTTTGTTTTGAATTTATAAAGGACGGCATAATCCTTGCAATATGCTTTATCATCTTTTTAAGGAATGTCCACCGAAAAAAAGCCATATACAAATTTAAAATGTTGTTTTTGTTTAGAAAAGTGCAAGGGTTTTTCCATTTTTAAAAACTTTGCACTTTCGTTTTCGCCTTTTCATTAAGGGACGAAAACACAGCGGATTACATCAAGGTATGCCCCATAAGATGGCTTTATCACACGCTTTTATGGCCACTGCTTAAAATTTTAATGCTATTATTGGCAGGGCTAAAAATGTTCGCTAAGTATCTAATAAAGGAGAATTCTATGGCAAAAGTTGTGTGGAAACCCGGCACACTTTTATATCCGGCACCGGCCGTGATGGTTTCTTGTGGAAATATGGATGGTGAAAAAAATATTGTAACCGTGGCTTGGGCCGGCACTTTATGCACAGAACCTGCCATGACTTATATATCTCTGCGCGAAAGTAGACATTCCTATGATATTATCCAAAAAACGGGAGAGTTTGTTATCAACCTCACCACCGAAGCATTGGTGAGGGCCTGCGATTACTGTGGCGTAAAAAGCGGCAAACAGGTGGATAAATTTAAAGATATGCAACTCACTGCACATGCGGCCTCTAAAGTGAGCGCTCCTTTAATTTATGAAAGCCCCGTCAACATCGAATGCAAAGTGACACAGGTACTTCCTCTTGGCTCTCATCATATGTTCATGGCCGAAATTTTAGCCGTAAACGCCAGTGAAGAGTATTTTGATAAAACCGGAAAATTTCATTTCAACCAAAGTAAACCCATTTGTTATTCCCATGGCCATTATTTTGGCATAGGCCAAAATTTGGGGAAATTTGGGTTTTCCGTGCAAAAAAAGAAAAAAGACAAACACAAAAAAAACTAGGTGACACACAAAGCATTGGGTTGCCATTTTTCATAAAAAATACATTTTTTTGTAGTTTTTTCGTGGTTTTACACATTGTTTTTCATCGCTGTGTAGGCGTAGAATATAGACATACCAGCACGTAGCTATGAAGATGGCATCGAAACCGGGCAAACAAACCATTACGGGGGCAAAAATGGATACAAAACAGGCAACCATAAAAATAAACACCCTAAAAATAGAGCTGGCCAAACATGCAAGATTGTATTATGACAAGGATGCACCCGAAATATCGGATTTTGAATACGACCAATTGATGAATGAATTAAAAGCGTTGGAACATACTTTTCCACAACTACGCACAGAGGATTCTCCCACACAAACTGTACAAGGGCACCCTTCCGGCCGCTTTTCGAAAGTGGAGCATCTTGTTAAAATGGAAAGTTTACAAGACGCTTTTACTACAAACGATATGTTGGAATTCGACCGCCGTGTGCGTCAAATATATCCAGAGGCTAGCTATGTGGTGGAAACAAAGATAGACGGTTTATCGGTTAGTTTGGAATATGTCAATGGTGTATTTTCGCGGGGATCCACACGTGGGAATGGCGTGTGGGGCGAGGACGTGAGCGAAAATTTACGCACCATTCAAAATCTTCCTAAAATATTAAAAGATGCACCGTCTTTTTTAGAGCTGCGTGGAGAAGTGTATATGCCCCATGCTGTGTTTGCTTCCTTTGTGGAGAAATGTCGCTTAGAGGGAAAACCGCTGCCCAAAAACCCAAGAAATGCTGCCGCCGGCAGTTTGCGCCAAAAAGATGCACAAATAACAGCACAACGAGACCTTTCCATTTTCATCTTCAATATTCAGCAAATACAAGGGTATCAGCTTAGCTCTCATAGCGAGAGTTTGTCCTATCTTGCTGCACTTGGTTTTCCGGTTAGCCCTCGTTATAAATGTGTTTCCACCATGCAAGAAGCCCTAGAAGCAGTAGAAAATATTGGAGAACAAAGAAAGAATTTATCATTTGACATCGACGGTTCTGTGGTAAAGGTTGATAACTTTACACAAAGAACCACCCTTGGTAGCACCGGAAAATATCCTCGATGGGCCATTGCTTTTAAATATCCACCCGAAGAAAAACAAAGTATTTTATTAGATGTGGATATTTCTGTGGGTCGCACCGGTGTCTTAACACCTACAGCCGTGCTAGAACCTATTTTATTATCCGGAAGTACAATTTCTCGTGCCATTTTGCACAATCAAGACAATATTCGCCAGCTTGGCCTATGTATCGGTGATACGGTTTTGGTACGTAAAGCCGGAGATATTATTCCGGAGATTGTATCTGTTATAAAACACAACAGCCAAAATCCTATTTTTGAAATGCCACAGCATTGTCCCTCTTGCGGGGAAACTGTGGTACATTTAGATGATGAAGTGGCATTGCGCTGCCAAAACCCAAAGTGTCCCGCACAGGCATTGCGTCATCTCATACATTTTGCAAGCCGTGCGGCTATGGATATCGAGGGCCTAGGTGAGGCGGTGTGCGAGCAGCTTATCGAAAAAAACATGGTGCACGATGTGGCAGAAATCTACGATTTAACTTTTGATGATTTGCTGTGTTTGGATAAATTTAAAGATAAATCCGCCCAAAATTTAAAAAACGCCATCGAGCGTTCGAAACAAAACAATATCAACCGTCTTTTGTTTGGCCTTGGCATACGAAATATCGGTGAAAAAGCTGCGGAATTATTGGCTTCACATTTTTTACATTTAGACGGATTGGCCATCGCAAAGGAAGAGGATATTGCCTGCATTGAAGGTTTTGGAGGTGTGATGGCACAAAGTGTTGTGGATTTTTTTGCCCGTCCCGGCACGGCCGATTTAATGCAACGACTGAAAGAAGCTGGTGTAAATACCCAGTACATCGACAATAAAGCAACCGATAAATTAGCGGGTTTGCGTTTTGTTGTCACCGGAACTTTGCCCACTTTATCACGGCAAGAAGCAGAAAGTTTAATTTTGCAGCATGGAGGCAGCACCAGTGGTTCTGTGAGCAAAAAGACAAATTATGTACTTGCCGGGCAAGCAGCAGGTTCTAAACTGGATAAGGCAATCGCACTTGGGGTGTCGGTCTTAACCGAAGAGCAGCTACGCGAAATGTTGGAGGATACACATGAATAGCTTGCCTAAAAGTGTCTTTGATGATGCACAACTTGAGGCAAAAATGTGTGTCCATAGCCACAAACTACTTTTTTGTGCCTTAAACAGTTTAAAAGTGTTGCCATTAGAAGAAGTAAATGACAATCAAGTTTATAAGCCCTTTATGAACCCCATTTCACCTTTGCGCAAGGACGAGGCCATTCAATCTTTATCCATAGATCAAGTCTTTCAAAATGCCCAAAGTAAGAAAACACAAAGTGGCCACTTTTTAAAAAAATAGGGGGCAAAAACGCATGGGGGAATTGGCCAAACTTAGCATGACAGAGCTAGTAAAAGGGCAAGAACAAGGAACCTTTAGCGCTGTGGACGTTGTGTCTTCTTTTTTAAGGATTATAAAAGAAAAGGAAGGGGGTGTGCGGGCATTTTTAACAATAGATTCCGCGTCAGCCCTACAAGCAGCTGCAGAAATTGATCATAAAAGAAAAAATAAAATGCAGCTGGGGCGCCTGGCCGGATTGCCATTTGGTGCCAAAGATAACCTTTGCACCACAGATTTTTTAACTACCTGTGGATCACAATTTCTAAAAAATTATCGCCCCGTGCATGAGGCAAGTGTGATTCGTTTTTTAAAACAAGAAGATGCCATTTTGCTTGGCAAACTAAATTTGGATGAATTTGCCATGGGTAGCAGTGGGAAAAGTTCAGCTTTTCAACAAACGAAAAACCCTCATTATTCACAGCACATCCCCGGCGGTTCTTCCTGTGGCAGCGCCGCCGCTGTTGCCGCGGGCGAATTGCCATTTGCTTTGGGCTCAGACAGTGGCGGATCGGTGCGTATTCCGGCTTCTTTTTGTAGCGTATATGGCCTAAAACCAAGTTATGGGGCTGTTTCGCGAAATGGACTTGTGGCTTTTGCCTCCTCTTTCGAGCAAATCGGCCCCCTTGCAAAGTGTGCCAAAGACCTTACGCTTTTGTTTTCTTCCATGGCAATAGCAGATCCCTTGGATGCCACTTGTCTTGCCAACAGAAGTGTTTTTTCAAATCCCACGCTACCAAACCCACTTTTGGTGGGGGTTTGCACACCTAGAATCGAAAGAATTAAAGATAAGCATATTCAAGATACTTTTCAAACAATGATAAAAGGGCTTTTATCAATTGGGTGTAAATTGGTTGAGGTTTCTTTGCCCGATATTAGCCTCCTTTTGCCTGTATACCAAGCATTATCATCGGCAGAGGCTTTCTCTAATTTGTCTCGCTTCGATGGTTTTCGCTTTTTAGAAAACGAAACACAGGAGAGCTCATCTGTTTTGCGCAGCCGTTTGCTAGGGGCACAAGTACAAAGCAGAATTGCACTTGGTTCTCATTTACTATCTGATGAGCACGCTTTTTTGCAATACAAAAACGCTTATGTCCTAAGACAAAAGCTAAGAGTTGCATTTGAGCAGGTGTTTTCGCATTGCCACTTGCTGGCGTTGCCAACCTGCCCCTATCCGGTTCCCAAACTAAATGATAGGGAAGAGAACTTGCAAAATTTAGATTTGTATACTGTGGAAGCCAATTTAACCGGTATACCTGCCTTAAGTATGCCATCTTTTGTAAAGACGGGAAAATTGCCTGTTGGTTTGCAATTATTGGCACCTCATGGGGCCGATAATCAGTTGTTATCTTTAGCACAGCGTTTAGAATCTGTTTTTAAAACTGATGCAGCGGGGGTGTGCAGCTGATGAGCAAGGTTTGGAAACCGTCGATAGGCCTAGAAATCCATGTGGAACTTGCCACCGAAAGCAAGCTATTTTGCTCTTGTGCCAACCGCTTTTCGGCACCCCCCAATACTCTTTGTTGCCCTGTGTGTTTGGGCTTACCCGGCGCTTTGCCTGTTTTAAATCAACAAGCGGTTTCTTATGCTTTGCGTTTGGCTTTGGCACTTTCCTGCAAAATCAATACGTGCTCCGGTTTCGAGAGAAAACATTATATCTATCCCGATTTACCAAAAGGATACCAAATCACACAGCGGCAAAACCCCATAGCCATTGACGGTGATTTTTCTTTTTTGCTTCATGATAGAATACATACCCTCGCCATAGAACGCATACAATTAGAAGAGGATGCAGGCAAAACCACAAGCGATGAAGCAAAGGAGACAATGCTTTGCTATAACCGTAGTGGGGTTCCCTTACTAGAGATTGTGTGCAAACCGCAATTGCACAGCGCCAATGAGGCCAAAGCCTGTTTGCAGTCCTTGGCATGTTTACTTCGTCATCTTGATATTTCAAATGTTAAAATCCAAGAAGGCAACTTGCGTACCGATGTTAATGTTTCTCTTCATCACGAGGAAGACTGTTTGGGCCAACGTTGCGAAATGAAAAACATTAGCGGTTTTTCGGCTGTATATCGCGCTATAGAACACGAAATAGCACGACAAACTGCCATGCTACAACAAAGCATTACACCCAAGCAAGAAACACGCCGCTGGAATGACAAAGACGGAACAAGCATGGTGATGCGTCAAAAGCAGGGGCAGGCAAGCTATCGATTTATACAAGAGCCGGATCTTGGACCTCTTATCATCTCACAACAGACCATTGCCGACCAAAAAAAATATTTACCGGAACTTCCATTGGAAAAATGGCATCGGTATCAAACAACATGGACACTTAGCAAAGAACAAGCTTTATTTTTGTGCGAAGAAAAAGACAGGGCCGAATTTTTTGAAAAAGCGATACAAGGGCACAACGCAAAGCGTCTGGCCGTTTGGATGATGGGGCCTTTGCAAAACCATATGCAAGAAAAAAAGCTATGCTACCAAGAACTTCCCTTCAACGCGAGGCAGTTTTCAAAACTGGTGGAAATGGAAGAAAGTGGAATGCTTTTTATGCCTGCCGCTAAAGAAGTTTTGCTAAAAATGTTTGAATCAGGGAAATCCCCCGATGTATTGGCACAAGAGTTGGACTTATTGCAAACACCCGATGAGGCTATTTTATGTAACTATGTGCAAGAGGTGTTGCAAGAAAATTCTGACGCAGTCCAGGATTTTGGCAAAGGAAAACAAAAATCGATTGAGTTTTTGCTTGGAAAAGCTATTAAGAAAAGTAGCAACAAGGCCTCCCCACAATTGCTTCGTCAAATTTTGCTTCGAGAGTTAACCATGAAAACCGGTGGGTTCGCTTGTGAGTGAGGGGGAAAGGTGCTATAATAATGTATATACGATATCTGTTATATAGTGATGGGAAGGAGTTGCAGCGATGGAAACAGGCCGGCAAAATAAAGAGGGACGCTTGCAAATTTCTAGCAAAGCTTTAAAAAAGATTGTTTGGTATGCGGCAATGGAAGTGGATGCAGTTGCCGATATTTGTGTGTGCGAGAGTGATTCTTACAATATTATGCATTTGCTTGCACCCAAAAGCCCCATTATGGTTGAACTGAAAAATGGAGTGGTAGACGTAGACCTTTCTTTGGTGTTGTATGAACAAGAAAATCTAACAGAAGTTTGCGAAAAAGTGCAACAAAATATAAAAAATGCCATTCAAAACATGAGTGCCATCACAGTGGGACATGTAAATGTCACCGTGGGCGGCCTAGTTGAGCGCGAGGAAGAGTGAAAGATGGATAAACCAAACCGAAGGCAATCGCGAGAAAATGCGTTTTTATGTTTATTTGCGCAATCATTCCAAGGGGATGATATGGCCGTGTTGCAAGGCGAACATCCTATGGATGATTACTGCGCCCATGTGTTAGAAAATTGCAATTTGCACCGAGATGATATTGACGCTCTTATTACACCCAATTTAAAAGGATGGACTTTGGCACGTTTACCAAGGGTGAATTTACAAGTATTGCGCTTGGCCGTGGCGGAAATGATGTATGGCGAAGAAAACATGCACAGCGTAGTTATTAACGAGGCTGTAGAATTAGCCCGTAAATTTGGTGATGCCAATGACTATCAGTTTGTAAACGGTATTTTAGGAACATTGGCAAAAGAGCTTGGCAAGCAAAACCATGCAAAAGATGTGTGCACAAAATCAAATGAAAAAGAAGAGGGCAGGGGAAGCCTGTGATTTCTCTAGGTATTGATACCAGCAACTACGCAACCTCCTTGGCGGTGGTAGACACAGGCCGAATGGAGGTTGTTTGTGCAAAAAAAAAATATTTACCTGTAGCAAAAGGACAAAGTGGCCTAAGACAAAGTGATGCCGTTTTTCTTCATAATAAAACCCTGCCTTTGCTTTTTACAAAGCTAAAAAAAGAGGGTGTATTGCAAAAAATAGAGGCCATTGCCGTATCCGAAAGGCCACGGCCCGTAAATGGTTCTTATATGCCCTGTTTTTTAGCCGGAGTAAATACGGCAGTTGCTATTTCTGCCTTTGCAAACTTACCACTTTTTAAAACAAGCCATCAAGAGGGACATTTGGCCGCGGCTTTGTTTGGTGCAGGACTTTGGAACCACACCAAAGGGCAAGACTATCTGTTTTTACATTTTTCAGGTGGCACTACAGAGCTTCTTAAAATAAGTGGTGGCAAAGTAGCGGCTTTGCTTGGCAAAAGCTTAGATTTATACGCAGGACAGGCCATAGATCGCCTTGGGGTGAAACTTGGTTTTTCTTTTCCGGCCGGCGAATCTCTCAGCGGCCTCGCTTCACAATGTAAAGATACCATAAAAAAACCAAAAGTATGCCTTCGAGAAGCAAACTGTCACCTTTCGGGGCTTGAAAACCAATGTGAAAAATTTTTGCAACAGGGTCAAACCACAGAATTTGTGGCCAAATATTGCCTGCTTTTTATCGCTCATAGTGCACTTGGCATGATTGCCCACGCACGAAAAACCGAGGGAGATTTGCCAGTTGTTTGTGCCGGTGGTGTAATGGCCAGCCACATCATATGCAAGGAAATGAAATCGCAGGAAACAAATTTATATTTTGTTCCGCCCGCTCTGTCTGGCGATAATGCAGTGGGCGTAGCTCTTTTAGCAGAAACCGAGGCATAATATGGCTACAATATTGGAAGTTTCGGCATTAAATCGCTATGTTCAATCCATCCTACAAGACGACAGCAACCTGCAAGATGTTGCCATTCGTGGCGAAATTGGAAATTTCACACGCCACCATAAAACCGGACATTGTTATTTCACATTATCTGATGCCAAAGCCGGCATTAAAGCTGTTATGTTTCGCACACAGGCCGAGCGTCTGTCTTTTCGCCCTACCAGTGGAATGCGGGTGATTGCACGCGGCAAGGTTTCACTTTATGAGCGTGACGGTAGCTATCAAATTTATATTGATACGCTGTTTCAAGAAGGTATTGGCGAACAAAAAATAGCTCTGGAAGCATTGCAGAAAAAACTGCAACAAGAAGGCTTATTTGACAAGGCATGCAAAAAAAGCCTGCCTCATAATGCTTGGCACATCGGAGTAATCACATCGAAATCCGGTGCCGCTTTACAAGATATTCTTCAAGTGGCACAAAGACGAAACCCCTGTGCACGCGTGATATTAGCCGCGGTTTCTGTGCAAGGTAGCGAGGCTGCCGCCCAAGTGACAACGGCACTTAAAAAAATGGATGAAGCCGGCCTTGACACCATCATCATTGCACGAGGCGGCGGCTCGGCAGAGGATCTGTCTGCTTTTCAAGACGAAGCATTAGCGCGAGCGGTGTTTGCAGCAAAAACACCTGTGCTTTCTGCCATTGGGCACGAAATAGATTTTACAATTTTAGATTTTGTAGCTGATATGCGTGCGCCTACGCCTTCGGCGGCGGCAGAACTTGCCTTTGCCAACCTACGCAATCTTTTGCAAATAGAGAAAGAGAAATGTATAAATTATGGAATATATATTCATAATCGTTTGCATTTGTGCTATAATGAATTAAACGGTTCTCATCAAAAATTGGCTTTATGTGCCCCCAGTAAACAGCTACAACTCAGGCGCGAAAAACTAGAACGGATTGCTTTAGAAATAAAGCAGAATACGCACAATATTTTAAATAAAAATTTGCATAAATTGCAAAAATATTCAAGTTTTGCTGAAGGCCTTAATCCCTATGCAGTTCTTTCACGTGGTTATACAGTTGTGAAAAAAGACGGAAAACCCATCGGAAGTGTGTTGAAACTGCAAAGTGACGATAAAATTGAAATTCACTTCGAAGACGGACAAGTACGCGCACAAGTGCAGGAAATCACCCCTCGGCAGGAGGCGAATGTTCATGAATAAAAAAGAAAAATCAATACAGATTCTTATGGAAGAATTGCAGCAATCTTTACAAGTTTTATCCAAAGAGAATTTGCCCATTGAAGAGGCTCTAAGCGAGTATGCCAAAGCAGCCACGCTTATCGAATCTTGCTACAAAAACTTAAATATTGCACAATTAAAAGTGCAAGAAATTGACGAACACTTGGCAGCACTGGAGGAACGCGATGGAATTTGAATTGCAAAGGGAAGAATATCGCCAGCAATGCGAAGATAGTTTAAGTGCTTATGCCGATTCTCTTTTCATGGCTGAATCTGAGGTTGGAAAAGCAGCCCGTTATAGTTTGCTAAACGGAGGCAAACGTGTGCGTGGCATCTTGGTTCTTTCGGTTTGTGATTTACTTGGTGGCAACCCGGCGGCAGCCAATGCCTATGCCGCGGCCATAGAGATGATACACGCTTTCTCCTTAATACATGATGATTTACCCTGTATGGATGATGACGATTTACGCAGGGGGAAACCTTCTACACACATTGCTTTTGGCCAGGCAAATGCACTGCTTGCAGGTGATATGCTCTCTATACAAGCATTTGAGACCATTGCCAAAGCCGATGCCCCTGCAGACAGCCGCATCCGTGCGGTGCAGGAGCTCTCTTTCTTGGCCGGAGCGAAAGGCATGATATATGGGCAAGAGCTCGATTTGTTTCATGAAAATGTTCCGGCTGACGAAAAAGCACTAAACCAAATCCACCGCTATAAAACAGGGGCCTTAATATTGGCCGCTATACGCCTTGGTTGTTGCACAGCCACAACCAATCTACAACAGCAGGATGCACTAAATATCTATGCGCAAAACATCGGGCTTGTATTTCAAATAGTAGACGATATTTTGGATATAACCTCTAGCGAAGAGGTCCTTGGCAAGCCCATAGGCAGTGATGATAAACAGGGAAAAACCACATTTGTTAGTTTGTATGGGCAAACAATATCTCGCGAAAAGGTAGATATGTACACTTTGGAAGCCATACAGGCTTTGGATATGGTTTTTGCAAAAAAAGCAATGTTCTTAACAACCTTTGCAAAAAAATTAAGCAATCGACTGTCATGATATTTTTCATGATTCAAAAAAAGGAGGGGAATTTTGCTGCGTTTACTGTTTTTTAACAATTATTTACTGATGCTCCCCATTGTTGCCTGGATAGCTGCCCAAATTTGCAAAACCATTATAGATTTTATAATTCACGGTAAAGTTAATGTGGAACGTTTGGTGGGTGCTGGCGGTATGCCCAGTGCGCATTCTGCGCTTGTCTGTGCCTTGTTTGTTGGTTCGGCAAAAAAATTAGGCGTCAGTGACCCCATTTTCGCGCTCACTTTTGTTTTTGCTATGATTGTTATGTATGACGCTATGGGTGTTCGCCTAGAAACCGGCAAACAAGCACGCATTATCAACCGTATTTTGGATGATTTACGTGAAGAAGGCTTTATGGGGGTGCATAAAGACCGTCCATTAAAAGAATTGGTGGGGCACACCCCCTTGCAAGTGGTAAGCGGTGCCTTGCTAGGCATTTTAATTGCAATACTAATCCCTGTCTTTTGAGGTTATACTATGAGTAAAAAAATTTTGTCCACAATTTGTGGGCCAAAAGATGTCAAAACACTGAATTTCGATAAATTACCATTGTTATCCCAAGAAATAAGAGACTTTTTAATAGAAAATGTGTCGAAAACCGGTGGTCATTTATCCTCTAATTTGGGTGTAATTGAACTCAGCGTTGCTTTACACAGAGTATTTGATACCCCAAAAGATGTTTTTATATTTGATGTGGGACACCAATGCTACACACATAAAATTTTAACAGGGCGGCAAGCTCAGTTTACTTCTTTGCGAAAAAAAGGTGGTTTATCTGGGTTTCCATCACCTAAAGAAAGCCCACACGATGCAGTGTATGCCGGCCATGCCAGCAATTCCATTTCAGTGGCAGTGGGCATAGCCCGTGCTAAAAAGCTAAAAAAAGAACCCGGACATGTGGTGGTGGTTATTGGAGATGGCTCTTTCACAGGAGGGCTGGCCTACGAAGGAATGAATAATATCGGGCATTTAGACAATTTAATTGTAATTTTAAACGACAATAAAATGTCTATTTCTAAAAATGTGGGCTCGTTGGCCACCTATTTTAAACGCTTAAGAAAAAGCTATAGCTACAATAGAACCAAACATGATGTTAAAAATGTGCTCGAGAGCACGCCTGTCATTGGAGGCGGGATGCATCAGGGTATACATTCTGTAAAAGATTTTGTAAAACGCGCGGTTTATCGCAATAATTTATTTGAAGAAATGGGTTTTTTGTATTGTGGGCCGGAAGATGGGCACGACGTATTGGCGCTATGTAAACTTTTTGAAACTGCTAAAGAAGAAAGACAGCCTGTTCTTTTGCACCTTGAAACGATTAAGGGAAAGGGGTTTGTTCCTGCCGAGAATAATCCGGGTGCCTTCCATGGGGTTTCTGCCTTTAATGCGCGCACTGTGTGCGACCCTGATATTTCCCCAAAAGATTCTTACTCCACCATTTTTGGCAAAGAGTTAATGAAGCTGGCCGGCAAAGAACCCACCTTATGCGCCATTACCGCTGCCATGAAATATGGAACCGGTTTGCAATATTTTAAAAAGACTTATCCTGCACGCTTCTTTGATGTGGGCATTGCAGAAGCACATGCTGTCAGTTTTGCGGCCGGCATGGCTCAAGAAGGTATTTTGCCTGTTGTGGCGGTATATTCTACGTTTTTGCAACGTGCCTATGACCAATTGATCCATGATGTGATGTTGGCCAAAGCTCGTGTTGTTTTTGCTATCGATCGTGCCGGTCTAGTGCCCGGAGATGGTGAAACACACCAAGGCATCTATGATGTGGCCTATTTAAGCCAGCAACAATCTTTGTTTTTGGTTTCTCCTTCCAATTATGCAGAACTTGCCTATTGGTTAGAACAAGTAATTTCACACCAAAAAGGACCCTGTGCAATACGCTATCCAAGAGGTGGAGAGACAGAACTTCTTACACATAAAAAAAATGTAACAGATAGTTTTGATTTTTTAATCCGCCATGATTCAGCACAAACAGCCTTATTAAGTTACGGTGCACAAATAGGGGAAGTTATCAAAGCAGAACAAATATTAGCAGAACAAAACACATATGTTGACGTGGTTCAAATGATGGTGTTAACCCCCTTACCACAAGAACTGCTACATAACCTTCTTCGGTATGATATTATTATATTTGCTGAAGAAGGCATACGGCGTGGTGGTATGGGCGAGCAGGTTATTGCGCAACTACACAATTTGGGCTTTCACGGAAAATTCCTCCATTGTGCTTTGCCAGAAACAGGAATTGACCATGCCACCGTAGACGAACTGCGAAATATGTATGGTTTAGACGCCGACTCGCTTGCAAACTTGGTAGTAAAGCAGGGGAGTGAACCATGAGGCTAGACCAATACATCTTTGAACAAGGCTTGACACAAAGCCGCGAAAAAGCCAAGGCATTGGTGATGGCCGGCCTTGTTTATGTGAATGATACAAAAGCAGAAAAACCCGGACAACCGGTGCCGCAAGCGGCATCTGTGGAGCTGCGAGGAGATGTTTTGCCCTATGTAAGCCGTGGCGGGCTGAAATTGGAAAAAGCCCTGCAAGTGTTTCCCGTTATGCTGGTAGATAAGATTTGTATGGACATTGGAGCTTCTACGGGCGGTTTCACCGATTGTATGCTACAAAATGGTGCAAAAAAAGTATATGCTGTAGATGTCGGATATGGGCAATTGGCATGGAAACTACGAAGCAACGAACAAGTTGTTGTGATGGAGCGTTGCAATATCCGCCATATAAATCCAAAAAGTATAACAGAAGATATAGAATTTTTTAGCATTGATGTTTCTTTTATTTCGTTAAAACATGTTTTTCCAGTATTAGACACACTAACCACGACCCACGCACAAGGAGTATGCTTGGTTAAACCACAGTTTGAGGCTGGCAAAGAAAATGTTGGTAAAAACGGTGTGGTTCGAGACCCTTTGGTTCACATAGATGTATTGATGCAGGTGTCGGATTATGCCGCAGAAATGGGATTTCATTCAGTGGATGTTCATTTTTCACCAATAAAAGGGCCTAAAGGAAATATTGAATTTTTGCTTTTCTTGGAAAAAAGAGATCTTTCGCAATCTCTACAGGCAGAAAAAGCAGAATTCATTGTAAAAACAGCACAAAATTTACTATAGGAGAGTTTCACGATGAACCTGCTATTGATTCCAAATCCAACTTTAGAAAACGCCTTTTTAAGTATAAAAAAGGTGATTTCTGTGTTGCATGAGGCAGGTGCCAATGTTTGCATGATAGAGCCTCAAGAAAAATTTGAATTTAACGGAATTCACTTTTGCAGCGAAGAAATGGCCTGGAACACATGTGATATGGTTGTAACCCTAGGTGGTGATGGCACCATTTTGCATGTGGCCTCTATGGCCATCCATCACCAAAAACCGGTATTAGGCATAAATTTTGGCCGTCTTGGTTATTTAACTGCCCTGGAAAAAGACGAGCTTTATCGGCTTAATAATATAATAAGCGGACAATATATTGTTGAAAAAAGAAGTGTTTTGGCCTATGAAATTCAAGGTAGCCAAGAGAAAGGCGTTGCACTGAATGATATAACTTTTTTCAAATCTACACCCGAACGCACCATGAGTGTGGATATTTTTTGTGAAAATGTTAAAGTGAGTAGCTTCCACGGTGATGGTGTCGTTTTTTCAACGCCAACGGGGTCTACGGCCTACTCCATGAGTGCCGGTGGTCCCATCGTGGATGCGCGCTTAGAGGGCATAATCGTCACGCAAATTTGTGCCCATCTTGTTAAAATGCCCTCTATGGTATTTTCGGGGGACCGTGTGTTGCATGTGGTTTCAAATTCGAGTTATGATCAAGACGTGCTGTTTACCTGTGATGGAAAGATAAGCCGCATTTTACCAAGAGGTGTAAAAGCGTTGGTGTATCAATCGAAAAAAACAATGCCCCTCGTTCAATTCCAAGAGGCGAACCAATTACAAGCCATTGACAGCAAGCTGAAAAGCAGGTGATACTATGTTAAAAGAACGCGACAAACAAAAGGAAGTTCGGCAAAAAGCCATTACAAATTTGGTTCAAAGCGAGGCCATTCAAACCCAAATGGAGCTGATTTCTCGCTTAAAAGACGATGGCTTTATAGTCACACAAGCCACGGTTTCCCGCGATATACGAGAGATGCAAATAGGAAAATTAGTGGCCGCCGATGGCTCTATGCGTTATACCTTGCCCAAAAGTAAAGCATCACAAAGAAAATTTGAAATGTTCTTTGTGGAGACGGTGCTCTCTGTGGATAGGGCCGGCCACATCCTTTTGGTTAAATGTTTAGCCGGCATGGCAAATGCGGCTTGCGAATTATTCGACAGAGAATGTGATGCAGCTCAATGGGAAGGCGTGGTTGGTACCTTGGCCGGCGATAATACCTTTATGATTTTAATGAAAGACGAAGAGCTTGCCCAAATTTTGTGCACTTGCTTACAAAGCTATATTAGCAAGGTCGAATAAACAATTCGCCTTATGCATGGTAACTTTTGCATACATTAGAACTCAAAAGATATTGCGAAGATGAATAGAAAAGGTTGGATACGTCATGTTAAGTGAAATCATCATAGAAAACTTAGCGGTAATTCAAAAGGCACAGGTGTCTTTTGGTTCCGGTTTCACTGTGTTGACGGGAGAAACCGGAGCCGGAAAATCAGTTATTATCGATTCGATACAAGCTATTTTAGGCAATCGCACCAGTAAAGACCTCGTCCGGAGTGGTGCGGAAAAAGCTAGCATTTGGGCCACCTTTCAAGATATTCCTCCTATTGTATTGTCCAAGCTAGAAGAACAGGGCTATCCATTTGAGGAAACCTTGATATTACAAAGGGAAATAAATAGTGAGGGAAAAAATCGTTGCCGTATCAACGGGCTACCCAGCACTGCGGCAGTACTAAAAGAAATTGGCGGGGAACTGGTGCAAATCCATGGCCAGCATGATAATCAAAGCCTTACCAACGAAAGCAAGCATCTCGCTTTGTTGGATTTATATGCCGCCCATGATGGCTTGATACAATCTTATTTAAATCTCTATCGCAAATTGCAAAGCCTGCAAAAAGAGCAAGATGCTTTGCAATGGAATGAAGCTGAAAAAAGCCGTAAAATTGAATTGCTGCGTTATGAAATATCTGAAATTGAACAAGAAGACATCCAAATAGGAGAAGAAGAAACATTGTTGGCACAGCGCAACAGAATGCGTAACGCCCAGGCTCTTATGCAGGCTCTTTACGCCACACAAGAAGCGTTAAGCGGCGGGCAAGAAGATGAAATGGGTGCAGCAAGTTTACTAGGCCAAGCATTGGAACAACTGGAAAGTGCCGTTTCAATTGTTCCATCGCTTGAGAATATTGCAGAACCATTGCGAGATGCCTATTATAGCGTGCAAGAAATACAGCGAGAACTACAACAAAATATCTACGGCTATGAAGAAGAAGAAGACTCTCTTGACATCGTAGAAGAACGACTGGACCGTTTGTATCGCTTAAAACAAAAGTATGGTGCCAGTGTGGAAGAGGTTTTAGCCTATGCCACCAAGGCAAAACAACAACTAGAAACCATAGAAGGGTCTGCCGAACGTTTGAAAACCCTGAATACACAAGTAGAGGATATGCAAAACCAAGCACAACAGCTTGCACAGAAGCTAAGTGAAAGTCGTCTTGCTGCTTTTGAGCGGTTTCGGGCTGAAATAGAAACTGCTTTATCGTCTTTAAACATGGCCGGCGCTTGCGTGGCTTTACGACACAATTGTGTATCCCTTGGCCCCAGTGGACAAGATAGTCTGGAGTTTTTGTTTTCTGCTAATCCCGGAGAAACACCACGTCCACTAGCCAAGATTGCCTCCGGGGGAGAATTATCCCGCGTGATGTTAGCCATCAAAAACGCCTTGGCTCAACGGGATAATATGCCCACCGTCATTTATGACGAAATTGATACCGGCATCTCGGGGCAAACAGCCGGGCAAATTGGCAAAATGATGCAAGAAAGTGCAACGGAACGGCAGGTGCTTTGTGTCACCCACACCGCCCAAATTGCCGCCTATGCAAACGAACATTTATTTATATCAAAAAAAGTGGATGAAGGACGCACCTATACAAAGATTCATTGCCTGAACCAAGAAGAACGCATTGATGAACTGGCCCGTATTATTTCGGGCGAATCCCTTACATCCGTGGCAAAAGCCAATGCTGCCGAAATGTTAAAAAGTTCCCAAAATAATAAATAAAGCTATAAACCAATCATGGAGGATATAATGGCAAAAAATATTTTTACCACACTGGAAGAGAGAGGGCTTGTGGCACAAGCCACCAATGCACAAGCTATACAAGACATTTTGGAAAAAGAGAGCATTACATTTTATATTGGTTTCGATGCCACAGCCGATAGTTTACATGTTGGGCATTTTTTGCAGCTTGTAGTGATGCGGCACTTGCAAAAAGCAGGGCATAAACCAATGGCTTTGCTAGGAGGGGCCACCACTATGGTGGGCGATCCCACCGGAAAAAGCGACATGCGCAAGATGTTAACACGGGAAGAAATTGACCATAATGCACGTTGCTTTCAGCGTCAAATGGAGAAATTTGTAGAATTTGGAGATGGCAAGGCTCAGATGGTAAACAATGCCGATTGGTTGCTTCCTTTAAACTACATGGAATTTTTGCGAGACATTGGCGCACATTTTTCTGTTAACAAAATGCTTGCCACAGAAGCTTTTAAGGCTCGTATGGAGCGTGGGCTCACCTTTATGGAGTTCAATTACATGTTGCTACAAAGTTTTGATTTTCTGTATTTGTATCGAAAATATGGCTGTAGGATGCAGTTTGGTGGTAACGACCAATGGGGCAATATTATAAGCGGTGTGGATTTGATTCGCCGCAAAGAAAGTGCCGAAGCCTATGGCTTAACATTCACCTTGCTCACCACGCGTGAAGGCAAAAAAATGGGAAAAACAGAGAAGGGCACGGTGTGGCTCGACCCAAATAAAACGCCTCCTTACGAATTTTTCCAATATTGGCGCAACATAGACGATGGCGATGTGCAAAATTGTATGCGGCTTTTAACAGAAATCCCTCTTGATGAAATTTCCAAAGTGGATGAAAATGATGGCGCCAGTATCAACGCAGCCAAGGAAACATTGGCCTATGAACTTACACGTGTGGTGCATAGCAAAGAAGACGCCGATAAAGCCCTACAAACAGCAAGACAACTGTTTTCCGGTGCCGGCACAGCCAGTGACATGCCGTCTACCACAATTTCACAAGACCAGCTCAGTGAAGGGGGCATCGGCCTTTTAGATTTGTTGCTTGCCTGTGCTTTGGCCCCGTCCAAAAAAGAGGCAAGACGCTTAATAGAACAAGGTGGCATTGTATTAAACGAAGAAAAAGCACAAGAGGTAAACAGGCAAATCACAATGCAACAACTTAAAGACGGTGTAGTGATACGAAAAGGGAAAAAGGTGTATCACCGCGCTGAATTAGAGGGGTAACCACCTGCAATCAGATTCAAAAAACCGGCATCCATCGTAAAAGATGGACGCCGGTTTTTAAAACCTCAATTATGCCAGAGAAAAACATTGATTTAATTTTTCCATTGCCACATCCACATCTTCTTGCCGTATCAGCAAAGAAATATCATAATCCGAAGTAGTGATAAGAGAAATATCAATATTTGCCTCTATTAATGCAACCAGTGCACGGGTAGCCACACCAACCTCGTGCACCATTTCTTTTCCAAAAAGACAAATTTTTGCATAACCACCACTCACCATGGGCTGTTCTTGTTTTGAATGCGCCTCATCATGCAAGGCGGCCAAAACAACCTGGAGGTAGGAATTGGAAGCCGTAAAACTATACTGCAAATCACCACCGGTTGATACACTTTGGCAAATCATATCCACTATTACATTCGCTTTTTCTAAATGTTGTAAGGTTTTTGCCATACCCGCAGCATTCGACTTTAATACTCCGATTAATATCATATCATCAGATACGTTGATTTCACTTACTCCAAACATGTTGCTACCTCCCATTTATATACATTGAACATATCACAATAACTTTTAAGTTAAAACCAGATATTCAGGCGAGATATGTTCTTGCAACAAACCTTGTATATACTCCATGTTAAACCCCGAATAACGGGCCAAAACACCATGTTGTGCTGCTAGTTCTGACGTATAATCCTCGTACATATAGACACGAATATTGTTATAATTACTTTCGTAATGGGTAACAGTTGGATACACTTGAATATTTTCAATTTGAATGGGTTCTTCGGTACCGTCGGAATATACGGTTTGTTTTATGTCAAATGTTAAACAAAGACCAATCATTTGGTTGGCCTGGCTTTGTGCCGATAGAAAGTTCCCCAACGAATAGGCAACAGGGATGCTACGTCCTGTGGCAGTACCCTGCACCATTTCCACACCCTGTACCACATGTGGGTGTGTGCCAATGATGGCATCTGCACCCCAATCGGCCAATTGTGCAGCTAGGATGCGTTGGTCTTCACGTATGGTGTGGCTGTTTTCTGTGCCCCAATGTAAACTAACCACCACGGCATCGGCCATGCTTTTGGCTTGTTCTACCAAAGCCTGCATTCGCTCCGGCTCATTGGTATAAATTACCTCTGCAACAGCATCGGCCGGTTTCGGTAGCCCATTGGTTGTTTCTGTAAACGCAACATAGGCAATCTCTATCCCGTTTACTTCGTGTACTTTAATACCCTCCGCCTCTTGGCCCGGCACATAAAACCCAGAGCTCAATGTGTCTTCCGGCATACCGGCCCAATAGTCCAGTGTTGAGGCAATGCCCTGTGCTCCCTTGTCATAGCTGTGATTATTAGAGGTTGAAAAAACACGCCAACCCGCCGCGTATGCGGCTTCGCCCAATTCACCGGGGGAGGCGAACATGGGATAAGTGCTAGCCGGGATATCCCATGTTATCAAGGTTTCTTGATTCATCCAGTTCACATCAAAGTTTGTAAGGAAATCACTTACATTTTCGTAGGCATAAGTAAAGTCGTAACCATCACCACCAGCACGAGCCTGTGCCTGTAAATAAATACCATTGTGAATCAAATTGTCACCCACAGCAGAAAAACGCACATTGAGCTCTTCTGCCGTCACTGCAGCGGCCGACTCTTCTGCCATTGCCATATCCGAAGTGGGAAGGGGAATACCTGTTTGTCCACCCATCTCTTGCAAATCGCTTGAAATAACAGAACTCAGAGCCCAACCCAGTGTAACCATACCCAAAAGAAGCACACCGGCAACGGCAGGATAAACAAATTTTTTATTCTTTTTTTTGTTTTGTCTGTTTTTATTGTTCTTATTCATTGTGTAACCTCATTAAATCTTATCTATAATAACATCCCGCATGCTGTAAAGACCGGGTTGTTTTCCTTGCAAAAATAAGGCGGCAGAAATAGCCCCATTTGCAAAAACATCTCTAGAGTAGGCACTGTGTGAAAGGGTAATCACCTCATCCGGACCTGCAAATATAACATCGTGTTCACCCACAATGCTTCCACCACGCACGGCATGCAGACCAATTTCATCCTGAGCACGCTTTTGGCGCACTTCGTGGCGATCATATACATAATGAAACCGTTCACCAGAACTGTTGTTGATAGAATCTGCCAAAGCCAAGGCCGTGCCACTGGGTGCATCCAGCTTGTTGTGATGGTGTTTTTCTACTATTTCTATGTCAAATCCCGGAAGTGCTTTTTGCGCATTTTTCACAAGTTCCATCAACAAGTTAATCCCCAAGGACATGTTAGCACTATAAAATACCCCACATTGTGTGGCTGTAAATTGCATTTCTTTTTTTAAATCATCCCCAAGGCCTGTGGTACAAATCACACAGGAGAGTTTACGTTTGGCACATACGGGCAAGGTTGCCTTTGTCGCTTCGGGTAAAGAAAAATCGATTAAAACATCGGCAGATTCTTGCACTTCTTCCAACGAGGGATATATAGGAAAAGTAGCATTTTTATCATCTGTAATATCCACGCCCGCCACCACGATACAGTCTGGCCGTTCTTCTATTAGGCTCACCAATGCTTGGCCCATTCTTCCACAAACACCTTGTATTATCAATTTACACATAGAATTCACCTTTATTTAATGGTTTAATTAATATAAGCTCACAAATAGTATACCATATTTAGTAAAAAATGTGAATAATTCTTTGAAACATAATTCTACTCTTCGTATATCGCGTAGGTAAAACAAAAAAAGCAATCTCCAATAAAAAAGGAAATTGCTTTTTACAAAACGTATTATTATATCAGGCCGCTATTTTTCATTTCTTTTTCTAGCAAATCATAGTTTTCTTTGCTTAGCTCGCCAAGCGGTAACCGGCAGCTGCCCGAGCCAAAACCAAGCATACCTACAGCAGCTTTCACCGGGATAGGGTTGACATCTGCAAATAAAGCGTTGTTTAACGCCAGACATTCCAACTGCAAGGCACAACTCTCTTTTAACTTCCCTTTAAAGAACAAATCACATATATCATGTGTTTTTTGGGGCGCCACATTGCCCATAACCGTTATCACACCTAATCCGCCTAAGGACATGATTGGCACAACTTGGTCGTCATTGCCAGAGTAAATTGCCAAAGTATCCTTGCATGTTGCCGCCACCTGTGCAATATGAGAGATATCGGAACTAGCCTCTTTTGTGGCCACAATTTGCGGATGTTCCGCCAAAATTTGATATGTGCTTGGTTTAATGCTCATACCGGTTCTGGAGGGCACATTATACAAAATGGTGGGTAAGTTTGCCTCGTCCACAATTTTAGTAAAATGCTGGATTAAACCACTTTGGTTGGTTTTGTTATAATAGGGGGTCACTTGCAAAAGGCCATCTACACCAAGGCGGGCAGCCTCTTTAGATAATTCAACCCCGTGCTGCGTGTCGTTAGAGCCGGTTCCGGCGATCACAGGCACGCGTTTATTTACAGTTTTGATACAAAACTCTATCACAGACAAATGCTCTGTATCATTTAGGGAAGAGGCTTCACCTGTGGTGCCACACACGATAATGGCATCACTTCCACCTTGTAGCACATATTCAATATGCTTTGCAAAAGCCTCATAGTGAACAGAACCGTCTTTATGCATCGGTGTGATAATGGCAACACCGCTGCCGGTAAACAATACTGGTTTGTTCATAAAACTCTCCTCTCATGCCATATTTCGGCATTTCCATTACAGCATGTTATTTTCTAACATATATTTTGCAATTTGCACTGTGTTGGTGGCGGCTCCTTTGCGGATATTATCGGCCACACACCATAAATTAATACCATTTTCAATGCTAAAATCACGACGCACACGTCCCACAAACACTTCATTGCGTCCTGCGGCATCTAGGCCCAAAGGATACTTATTGTTGGCAATATCATCCACTAAAATCATGCCCTCACAAAAACCGGCCAACTTCTTTTTCACGTCTTCAATTTCAAAGGGCTTTATGGTTTCAATGTTGATAGATTCACTGTGTCCATCAAAAACCGGCACACGCACGGTAGTAGCTGTCACACCGATGCTGCTATCACCCAATATTTTTCTGGTTTCGTCCACCATTTTTTGCTCTTCTTTGGTATATGCATTCTCTAAAAATACGTCGATGTGGGGGAGGCAGTTCGAGAAAATGGGGTGGGGGAACTTTTTGGGCTCCTGGGGTTTCCCCTCCATATAAGCTTTGGCACCATTTTCCAAGTCTTGGTAACCGGCAAGCCCTGCACCACTCACAGCCTGATAAGTGGAATAAATCACACGTTTTAAACCCCACTCATCCATGATTGCTTTTAGGGGCAACATGGCCTGGATGGTAGAGCAGTTTGGGTTTGCAATGATATTTTTATGTGTTTTTAAGGCTTCCGGGTTTACTTCCGGCACCACAAGCGGCACATCTTTATCCATACGCCATTGCGAGCTGTTGTCTACCACCACGCAACCTTTTTCTGCTGCAATGGGGGCAAATTCTTTAGAAATAGAACCCCCGGCCGAGAATAATGCGATATCGAAACCACTGTCAAAGCTGTTTTTTGTCAATTCTTGAAGCACATATTCTTTATCAAAAAAAGAAACGGTTTTTCCGGCACTGCGTGCCGAAGAAAACAGCACATATTCGCTGGCAGGTAATTTATATTCTTCTAAAACACGCAAAAACGTGCGTCCTACCATTCCACTGGCACCCACCACTGCAATTCTTACTTCTTTCATTTTTCTTCCCCCAAATTCATGTATAGATTTAGATAGATAAAGCCGGCTTGAAAACCGGCAGCATATGCTCTATAATGGTATCCGTATGCACAGAAAACCTGGCAACCCTGTCTATCTTTATTTATTTACTATAACAATATAGCGGGTTGTTTGTCAATGCCCCCAAAGGAGCCAGAATGAACAAGAGCGAGTTTCGCTTTGATTTACCCCAAAATTTAATAGCACAAAAACCGGCAAGCCCCAGAGACTCTTCCCGTTTATTATACTTGCCAAAGAACACGCAAAATATGTATCATCATCATTTTCGCGACATCCCCCAATTGCTTGCCCCAGGGGATGTATTGGTGATAAATAACACAAAAGTAATACCGGCGCGCCTTTTAGGGCACAAAAAAGGCCATGAAGGTCTTTGTGAACTTTTGCTTTTAAAAGAGTATGAGCATGACGAGTGGGAGTGTTTGGCTCGTCCAGGCAAGCGTATCCGCACAGGAGATTGCTTGGTTTTTGGCGATGAAAGTTTGCAGGCAGACATTTTACAAACTTTACCAAATGGAAGCAAGCGTGTGCGCTTTCGCTATAATACCCATACACTTTTTGAAACTTTAGACATCATGGGTGAAATGCCTTTGCCACCCTATATTCAAAGCCGAGAAAGCCTATCCTCTGACTATCAAACAGTTTATGCAAAGCATCTTGGAAGTGCTGCAGCGCCTACAGCCGGCCTGCATTTCACACAAGATTTGCTACATACATTAGAACAAAACGGTATCACTGTGGCGGAAATCACTTTGCATGTAGGCCTTGGCACATTCAGACCTGTACAAACGGAGGATGTTTCCCAGCACGAAATGCACGCCGAGCACTTTCACATTCCACAAAAAACCGCTGAAATCATTGAAAAGACCAAGATAGCCGGGGGGCGCGTTATCGCCGTGGGCACCACCAGTTGTCGCTGTTTGGAAGCGGTGGCACAGCAGCACAAAAAGATTATCCATACTTCAGGGGAGACGAATATTTTTATTACCCCTGGCTATCAGTTTTGTGCCATTGACGGGCTCATCACGAATTTCCATTTGCCGGAAAGCACCCTTTTAATGCTGGTTTGCGCCCTACACGGAAAAGAAAACACCTTAAATGCCTATAAACAAGCTGTATCAGATCAGTACCGATTTTTTAGTTTTGGAGACGCAATGCTAATTATTTAATATTTAATTTAATTTTAGAGAGAGAATATTATGTTTATACTGCACAGAACAGAAAAAAAAGCACGTCGGGGTGAATTACGCACAGTTCATGGAACGGTTCAAACTCCGGCCTTTATGAATGTGGCCACATCAGCCGCCATCAAAGGCGGAGTTGGCGCGGAGGACTTAGAACGCATTGACACCCAGGTAATGCTATGCAATACCTATCATTTGCACATACGTCCCGGAGATGACTTGATTGCAGGGCAGGGTGGCTTGCATCCATTTACGGATTGGCATGGCCCCATTTTAACCGATTCCGGCGGTTTTCAGGTGTTTAGTTTGGCTAGTTTGCGTAAAATTCAAGAAGAAGGCGTTTCATTTCAATCCCATATAGATGGAAAACGTATTTTTATGGGACCTGAAGAAAGTATGCGCATCCAGGCAAATTTGGGGTCTACCATCGCGATGGCCTTTGATGAATGTGTTGCAAATCCTGCCCCATATTCATATGTGAAAGATAGTTGTGAAAGAACTACCCGTTGGCTAAAACGTTGTAAGCTCGAGATGAAAAATATGAAAGAACAACAGAATCTTATCAATCCCCAACAATTTCTTTTTGGGATTAATCAAGGTGGCACCTATGCAGATTTACGCAGAAATCACATGATGGAGATTGCGCAAATGGAACTGGATGGCTATGCTATTGGGGGCCTAGCTGTGGGGGAAGAAGCTGCTGTGATGTACGAGATAATAACAGAAGTAGAGCCCTATATGCCAATCAATAAGGTGAGATATTTAATGGGAGTAGGCACCCCTGGGAACATTTTAGAAGCAGTAAATCGAGGTGTAGATATATTCGACTGTGTTATGCCCAGCCGAAATGCAAGGCATGGACATCTGTTTACATTTGAGGGTGTTCGTAATTTAAACAATGCCAAATATAGGAACGACACAAACCCCATTGATCCCGGCTGCCAATGCCCGGCTTGCACGCGCTATTCGCGCGCTTTTATCCGCCATCTGCTAAAACAAAAAGAAATGTGGGGCATGCGCCTTGCAGTTTTGCATAACCTGTATTTTTATAATACACTACTTAAACGAATTCGCGATTCACTAGACACATCTACGTTTGATTCGTTTTACAAAATGTATATGCCAATATTAGACAAACGCATATAGCAGCATTATTTGCAAACTTATTCACTATAGATAAAATAATTCACTTGCATATTAATTAAAGTTTCGTTATAATATATAAGGGTATAGTCCCTATATAAGGAGGATATTTATAATGGCAGGTTTAGAACAATTCGGCATGATTGGCATGTTGCTCCTATTTGGCGCTTTGATGTATTTTATGATTATACGTCCACAGAAAAAGCGCGAAAAAAAGCAACAAGAACTGCGCAATTCTATTGAGGTGGGCGACGAAGTGACCACAATAGGCGGCATTATTGGACGCGTGGTTAGCGTTAAAGAAGATACCTTTGTATTAGAAACAGCCGGTGATCGTTCCAGAATGCGTTTTCGCCGTTGGGCCATCCAAGAGGTGTCGAAACTGAATTTGGAAGGCGATGGAGATACAGCGCAAGACAGTGGCAAGAAAGATTCCGGCGATATCGAAAAACCCGAATAATAGAGGGGAGTTACTTTTATGCAACATATTAAAACGATCAATAAGGCAAACCTAAAAGAAAGTGCATGTAAAGGTGGTTGTGGAGAGTGCCAAACCTCATGTCAATCCGCATGCAAGACATCTTGTACAGTAGCAAACCAAAAATGTGAGCAAATCAAAAAATAAACAGAATTGGTTTTGCAAAATTCCATGATAACACTTTGCAAGAGGTGAGAAAATCACCTCTTGTTTCTTATTTGTGATATAATCAAGGAGCAGTTATGATACATACTTTTCAAAAATCTGGCTATTATTTTGTTATTGATGTTGGAAGCGGTGCCATACATGTAGTAGATGAAGCCACCTATATGCTGTTACAACAACTTGATGAGGACGCTTTAAATACATCAGCGCTCCCTGACGAAGTAAAACAACAAATACCCGACTATCCCAGCGAAATGTTAGAACAAATATTTTTAGAGCTAAAAAACCTATACAAGGAAGGTCTTTTATATGCAAGCGATGATTATACACAGTTCTCGAACAAATTAGAAAATTCTCATATTAAAGCCATGTGTTTACATGTGGCACACGATTGCAATTTACGTTGCCGTTATTGTTTTGCATCTACCGGAGATTTTGGCGGGCATCGTGATTTAATGAGTTTGCAAACGGCAAAAAAAGCCATCGACTTGCTGGTTTCACTCAGTGGCACACGACACCATTTAGAAGTCGATTTTTTTGGTGGGGAACCACTGATGAATTTTTCAGTTGTGAAAGACACCGTATCGTATGCGCGCAGTTTAGAAACCACTCAAAACAAGAAATTTCGCTTCACTATCACAACCAATGGCCTCTTGTTAAACGATGATAATATTGCCTTTATCAATAAAGAAATGAGCAATGTTGTGCTTTCGCTAGATGGACGAAAAGAAGTAAATGATGCCATGCGCCCCACTGTATCCATGGAGGGATCTTATAGACACATTGTTCCAAAGCTTCAACAGCTGGTAAAAAACCGCAAAGAGAAAGAATACTATGTGCGTGGTACTTATACGCGTGACAATTTAGATTTTCACAAAGATGTTCTTCACTTGCACGAACTTGGTTTCGAACAAATATCAGTTGAGCCGGTGGTTGGGCCAGAAGAAGATCCCTATAGCATCCGCCCCTGTGACTTGGAAGCCATTTCGCAAAGTTATGAAACCTTGCTACAATCCCTACAAAAGGATTTACCCAAAACCCCTTATCACTTCTTTCATTTTTTGCTAGATCTTGAAAATGGCCCATGTGCCATCAAACGAATCAAAGGATGTGGATGTGGGAACGAATATTTGGCGGTTACCCCCACAGGGGAATTGTATCCCTGTCACCAATTTGTAGGCCAAAGCGAATTCAAAATGGGGGATGTAGATAAAGGTATAGAGGCTCTACAGTTACAGGAACAATTTTCCCAGTCTCATTTGTTAAACAAAAAGGAATGCGAAAATTGTTGGGCAAAATTCTATTGCAGTGGTGGTTGCAACGCAAACAACTATAGTTTTAATCGTGACATACTTGTGCCACACACTCTCTCATGTTCCCTAGAAAAAATACGCTTAGAATGTGCCATTGCTTTGGCTGCAGAAAAAGCAAAATACAATTGATGCTTTGCTGAATAACCTCTCCGTAGCGAAAGATGATATTAATAGATGAACCATCGTATAAAAATAGTGGAAAGCAAAAATGCTTTCCACTATTTTTATACGATGATATGTTTTAGATTTTTATACAGTTCGCGGTATTAAATTGCCTCTATTTGCCTTTGATTTCCTTACTTTTCCACTTTTTCCACGATGTTTTCAACATCTTTTTTCGTTTGTATATCCTTTTTTTTTGCTTCAAAATGTGAAAGAGGCGAAGCCTCAGAGGCTTGTTTTAACTGTGTAGAATCTAAGTGTGTATATATTTGTGTAGTGTTTAAGGCAGCGTGCCCCAGTATTTCTTTTAATGCCAAAACATCCACTTGTCCATATTGATACAAAAGTGTTGCTGCTGTATGGCGCAACTTATGGGTGGAGTATCCCTTTCCATGCAAACCGGCCATCTCCAAATGTTGGCTTACCAATTGTTGCACGCGTCGTGCCGTTAGCCGTTTCCCTGTTCTTTTAGATATAAATAGTGCTTGCTTATCTATTCGTTTTTCAGCCAACTCCTCTAGGGCATGGATCAAATTTTCCACAGCATCGATACAAGCATCATTTAAATAAACCACTCTTTCTTTATTGCCTTTACCCACCAAACGTAATGTGTCATTTTTTATATCTTGTATATTGATAGCTACCAATTCCGACAAACGCATGCCACAATTTAGGAATAAAGTAAGAATACAATAGTCTCGTAACCAGAAATCGCTTTGAACATTTTCTAAAAGCTCTTTACTTTCTTGCAAACTTAAATATTTGGGTAGGCTCTTTTTTGCCTTTGGCATCTCTAGGTCTTGGGCTGGATTTGCGGGTAATTTCCCGGTTTTATTGCACAAATAATGGAAAAAGCTTTTTACCGCCGATAATTTTCGAGCCCTGGTAGCGGCCGAGTTGCCACGTTCTCTTGTTAAAAAATAAGCAAACTCATATAAATCTTCTTTATTTACTTTATTAAGAAGATTTATATCAGCCAATTGGATATCTATTTCGTGAAAAGAGAGCTCGGAAGAAACACATTTTTTTCGTAAAAGTATAAAACGTAAAAAGGTGCGCAAGTCAATATAATATGCATTTACTGTTCGCACAGATAAACCCTTTATAGATTCGGAATAATTTAAAAAATCATTTAAAACTATCGGACAATCTAAATACATACCACAACTTTTTTGTCCCGGTTTTATGTAGGTGCTCATAAATATATAATCCTTAATTGTATGAATTCTTTACTATATAATAGCATATTTTCATGCCTATAGTTATTATATTATTTTATTTTATAAAAACATGCTATATTCGATTTATATACCAAGGATATTATACAGAGCAACCGGTGTTTCGTAAATGCTGTCCGGAATTTCTTTGCATGAAAAAACAATGATTGACAACCATAAGAAAATATAAAACCCTTCTTTTCCCTCACCTAAATTTCGCTAAATATTCATTTAGCGAAATTATATATCAATCATATCTGTTGTATAAACCCCCACCAAATATGCGTTGACCATAAAAATACTTTAAACAACCTTTATATGGAGCCTGATAAGGTACAATAAATTGCGCACTTTCAAAAAGCGAAAAAAATAGACATAGT
>CAYJIR010000006.1:60707-85715 GCA_964370295.1 uncultured Oscillospiraceae bacterium | reverse complement strand
TAATGTAATACCTACTGAATAAACCCCTGCGGGGCTCATTCAGCCCCACCGCCTATCGCGGTGGCCATAAAAGTGCCAAAAACAGCACTTTTATGGGGCATATCTTGATGCACTCCACTGTGTTTTCGCGCCTTCAATGAAAAAGCGAAAACAAAAGTGCAAGGTTTTTGTGTGGAAAACGAAAAAAAACTTGCACTTTCCCAAACAAAAATGATATTTTATAATATGTATATGTTATTTTTTGTTTGTTCAGTGGGCATTAATGTAAATTTTCCGATAACGATGACATTGTTCTGTTATCTTTTAGGGATAGCTTCACAAAAAAACCATATGGAGGAAAGATAAATGAAAATGTGGGCCGGACGCTTTCAAAAAGAAGCAGACAAACGCCTCGACGAATTTAATTCGTCGATTTCGTTTGATTGGGTAATGTATCAAGAAGACATTCGAGGTTCTTTGGCTCATGCCGCCATGCTGGCAGAACAGGGCATTATCCCCAAAGAAGATGCCCTGCAAATTGAAAAAGGATTGCATGAAATTTTAGCCGATATTAATGAGGGCCATCTTGAGATTGATGCAGAGGCTGAAGACATCCACATGTTTATAGAACAAGAGCTTACCAAACGTATAGGCAGCGCCGGAAAACGCCTACACACAGCACGCAGCCGCAACGACCAAGTGGCCACCGATATGCGCCTATACCTTAGAACTAAAAATGAAGAAATACAGACAGAATTGCGTCAATTGGCCTGTGTGCTTGTTCGTTTGGCCGAAGAAAATTTGCACAGTGTTATGCCGGGCTACACCCACTTACAGGTAGCTCAACCTGTCACTTTTGCTCACCACATCATGGCCTACGCACAAATGCTTCGGCGCGACCTAGGCCGGCTGAGTGATACCGCAAAACGCATGAATGAGTGCCCACTTGGCGCGGGGGCTCTGGCCGGCACCACCTATCCTATAGACCGATATCAAACCGCTACCGAACTTGGCTTCTCGGCCCCTTGCCCCAACAGCATGGATGCTGTGAGCGACCGTGATTTTTGCCTAGAGCTTACTTCATCCCTTGCCATTGTGATGACGCACCTTTCGCGCCTATGTGAAGAAATTGTGCTATGGTGCTCTAGCGAGTTTAAATTCGTAGAGCTCGATGATGCATTTGCCACGGGTTCTTCTATTATGCCACAAAAGAAGAACCCCGATATCACCGAATTGATACGGGGGAAAACAGGCCGGGTAACCGGCGATTTGATGGCACTTTTTACCATGTTAAAAGGCCTTTCTTTGTGCTATAACAAAGACATGCAAGAGGATAAACCTCTTAGTTTTGACGCCATAGAAACCACCTTGGCCTGCCTTAAAGCACTAACACCCATGATGGATACCTTGCAAGTGAACACACAGCGTTTGCGTCAAGCGGCGGCAAACGGCTTTATCAACGCCACAGACTGTGCCGATTATCTGGCAAAAAAAGGCCTTCCATTCCGCGAAGCCTATCATGTAACCGGCAACTTGGTGGCTATTTGCCTGCGCGAAGGGCACACCTTGGAAAGTCTCCCCTTGGCAGAATACCAAAAAACACATCCCTTGTTTGATACCGATGTTTACACAGCCATTGACTTGCAAACGTGCATAAAGCAACGAAACTGCACCGGTGGTCCGGCCCCTGACGCAGTCCAAGCTCAAATAGATGCCTATAAAGCAGCCCTTTCCCTGTAAGGGTTAGGGTGAACTGCCCACAAGATAAACATTGGCTTCATACGGGCGCAAATGGCGTGCAACACCGCCATAGTTTGCCGCCAACAAACGGTGCCCGGACGTCAGCGGACCCGGGCGCTTTTGATCGTCATCTGTGAGGTTGATTTCCACATAAAATTTTTGGCCGCCACCACTGCGAAAATAACAAAAAGTATTACTATTGCGCATAAACACAGGATGCAAATCCCCATAAATAAGTGCTTCATTTTCTTTTCGTAAAGCAATCAGCGTTTTATAAAAGGACAACACGGAATCCGGGTTGTCTTTTTGATTTTCCACATTGATGGTGGGATAATTGGGATTTACTTTTAGCCAGGGCTCGCTTTCAGAAAATCCGGCATTTCGGTCTGAGTTCCACTGCATGGGGGTGCGTGCATGATCGCGCGTACACCAAGCGGCTAACTCAAAAGACTCTTCCTCGCTGGAGGATTCGCCGCCTACGCTGTGAAGAGAGGTTTCATACCTTGTAATCGCATCCACATCCCGCAGTTCTTGCACAGCGGAAAATCGGGTGTTCGTCATCCCGATTTCCTGCCCTTGATAAATAAACGGAGTGCCACGCAAAGTAAACATCAAAACGGCCAGCAATTTGCCTAACACCATGCTCCAAGCCGGATCTGGGTTGATAAGGCTTACCATGCGATGTCTATCATGATTTTCAAAAAAGAGGCTTTGCCAACAATTGTTGCCATAGTGCTGTTGCCACTGTAGTAAAGTGGGCTTTATCTCGCGCAAATCGAACACATAGGGTGCAAATCGATTTTTCCCCGGGTTGTCTAAATGTTCAAAGTTAAATACCATGCACAGTTCTTGCCGCTCGTCTGCCGTAAGCAAGCGGCTGGTTTGCAAGCCAAGCCAACCGGCCTCGCCTATGGTCATCACATTGCGCTCGGCAAAACACTCGCGGTTCATTTCGGCCAAATACGCATGCAAACGTGGTCCATAAATATAATGTTCCACTCCACAAAATCCTGTTAATTTGGCAATGCCCTCGTTGCCGTCCTTCATGCTGTCTTTCGAAATAAAATTGATGGCATCCAAGCGAAAACCGTCGATGCCTTTGTTCAGCCAATATCGTATCATTTCGTATAATTCTTCGCGCAGAGCAGGGTTTTCCCAGTTGAGATCCATCTGCTTTTTGCTAAAAAGATGTAAAGCCCATTCATCACTATTTTCGTCGTAATTCCAAGCGGAACCAGAAAAAATACTCTTCCAGTTGTTTGGTTCTTTCCCTTCTTTTCCCTGTGCCCAAAGGTAATAGTCTCTCTCTACGGCGTTTTTGTCTTTTAATGCTTTCTTAAACCAAGTATGTTCATCGGAAGTATGATTCACCACCAAATCCATAATCAGTTTCATGCCCAGCTTATGTGTTTGCTCTAAAAGAGAATTAAATTCTCGCATGGTTCCATATTGCTTGCCAATTTTGCGATAATTGCGTATATCGTAGCCCATGTCGTCATCGGGGCTGTCGAACACAGGCGACAGCCAAATCACATCCACACCCAGCTCTTTTAGATAGGGCAATCGCTGAATAATCCCGGCCAAATCTCCAATGCCGTCTCCGTTGGAATCTTGAAAACTCCGTGGATAAATTTGATAGCAAACCGCCTCTTTCCACCATGCTTTCTCCATTTTTTCGGGATATGGCGGCGGAGTTTCTGTGTGTTGGTTTAACAGTGCCACCAAACTATCTACCACACCGGGCAAGCGACGCCCCAACAATTTTTCCAGCTGCGACAACTTCATGTTTGCCACAAGAGGGTTTTCTAGCAGTTTTGGGTTGCGGCGCTGGCTGCGAAGCAAATAATGTAGTAAATCTTGCCCAAGGGGAAGCTGATACAAATCGCGAATGGTTGAATTGCGTGTAATCATAAAAACCCTCCTCTGAATATTCCCCCAAAACCTATCAAATACACATTCATCGAACCCAAGAAAAGAGAAGACCCATTTTCTTGATCCATTTCATTAAACCCCTATTACGAGCCGGGTGCATATTCCTCTATTTCCGGTTGTTCAACAATACCATTTTCAACAAGTGCTTGACGATGTTTTGTTAACAAACGTTCGATACGATCGTTTGGATCTAGCAAGCGCGAAATGGAATGTTCGTGGTATAAAGTGGCCACTAGGGTGGCGATATACTTAGAAAGATTTACTTCGGTAAACCACGGTTTATCTTTTAATTTGGGGTGTACATAGTTTAAATTGGTGGCAAACACCTGTGTAAACAGGCCTTCTTCGTATGCTTCGTCAAATTTTTCGAAACCTGTGGTAAAAAGGCCAAAAGTAGCTGCCAAGAAGATGCGCTTTGCTTTGCGTTTTTTCAATTCGCGCGCAATGTCAATCATGCTTTCGCCGGTGGCTAAGATATCATCGGCCACAATGATATCTTTATCGGCCACATTGGCACCCAAGTACTCATGTGCCACAATGGGGTTTCTTCCATTTTCAATCACCGAATAATCTCTGCGTTTGTAGAAAAGCCCTAAATCCAAACCCATCATGGTGGCATAGTAAATATTGCGATCGGCCGCCCCCACGTCTGGCGAAATCACCATCATATGTTTTGGGTCAATTTGCAAGTCCGGATTTAAGCGAAAAATGGCTTTTAGCATTTGATATGTGGGCATCACAGAGTCAAAATTATTCAACGGTGCAGCATTTTGGATACGTGGGTCGTGTGCATCGAAGGTAATAATATTGTGTACACCCATATTAAACAGCTCTTGCAAAGCCAAGGCGCAGTCCAAACTTTCACGTGCACTGCGACGGTGTTGACGTCCCTCATACAAAAAAGGCATCACCACCGTAATGCGGTGCGGCTTGTTGCCCGCGGCAGCAATCATGCGTTTTAAGTCGGCAAAATGATCGTCCGGACCCATTTGTACTTCTTTTCCGTAAAGAGGATAGGTGATAGAATAATTGGTTACATCGCATAGGATGTATAAATCATATCCTCGTACCGAACTATGGATAATTCCCTTGCCCTCGCCGGAACCAAATCTTGGCGTCTCTGCCTCGATAATAAATGAATCTTTTCCATGGCCGGGGAATGTGCTAAGCAGCTCATTTTCAGGTTGTGTTGTCCATTTAATAAGATAATCGTTCACCATATGCCCCATATTTTGGCAACCTTTCATCACCAAAAGAGCTAATGGTCGTTTGTTTTCCTCCTGAAACATAGAAAATGCCATATCATGTGTCAATGTAAAATCTCCCCCTCGAAGTATATTTTTCCTTTGTATACGTCAGTACATCCCTTTTCTCCCCATAATAAAAAAAGAAAGAGGTATCTATCTGTAGTATACCATAAGCCAAAGCCACTTATCCAGAAAAAACAGGCAAATTTTGCTCTTTATGGATGCACAAAACAAAAATATCTTGACAAGTGATTAAAAAGGCGATACTATCAACACAAACTTTAAAATTTCTATTTTTATTCAAATGCGGATAAAAATGGCATTTAGGAGGGTATTATGGTATTCGAAAAAATTCAAAAAATCTTATGTGAACAGCTTGATTTGGAAGAAAAGAAAGTAACCATGGATTCTGATATTGTGGAGGACCTGGAAGCCGATAGCCTAGACGTAGTGGACCTTGTAATGTCTGTGGAAGATGAATTCGGCCTTGAAGTACCGGACGAACAAATCGAAAATTTTCGTGTAGTGGGTGATATCGTTCGCTTTATACAGGCCAATACCGATGAGGAGTAAGCCGCTGCTTTTTTAATCTTGGGCAGCAACCGCTGCGAGGACAGAAAGCAATTTTAAAATATGCCCAGGTGCAGCGAAAAACACAGCTTTAATGTGCCGTGCCGCAAATTTGCGGCACTTTTTTCGGTGAAGAACAATAGCAAAACCAACAAAGAGCAAAAAAGAGAGGGAAGTATGGAAAAAAAAATGGTGGAGGCGATAACGCCCATCGACAAAGATTTTGCCCAGTGGTACACAGACATCTGTTTAAAAGCTGAGCTTGTAGACTATTCCAGTGTGAAAGGATTTACCATTTTACGCCCCTATGGGCAAGCCATTTGGGAGAATATTCAACGCATCATGGACGCGCGTTTTAAAGAAACCGGCCACGAAAATGTGGCTATGCCTCTTTTGATACCGGAAAGTTTATTGCAAAAGGAAAAAGACCATGTAAATGGCTTTGCCCCCGAAGTTGCCTGGGTGACGCGTGGCGGAAGTGAAGAGTTAGAAGAACCTTTGTGCATACGTCCCACCAGTGAAACCTTGTTTTGTGACCACTTTAGCCGTGTGCTACACAGCTGGCGGCAGCTGCCTCTTTTATATAATCAATGGTGCAGTGTGGTGCGTTGGGAAAAAAGCACACGTCCATTTTTGCGCACAAGGGAGTTTTGGTGGCAAGAAGGTCACACCATCCACGAAACGGCCGAGGAAGCCATGCAGGAAACACGCAAAATGCTGGATATCTATGCCGATGTTTGTGAAGAATCTCTGTGTATGCCTCTTTTAAAAGGGCAAAAAACAGAAAGTGAAAAATTTGCCGGGGCCGAAGCTACTTTTGCCATAGAGGCCATGATGCATGACGGCAAGGGCCTACAGGCGGGCACAAGCCACTTCTTTGGCGATGGATTCTCCAAAGCTTTTGATGTCACATTCACAGGGCGAGACGGGAAACTGCAATATCCATTTGAAACCAGCTGGGGTGTTTCCACACGTTTAATTGGGGGCATCATCATGACCCATGGGGACAATGAAGGCCTGGTTTTACCGCCGGATATAGCACCCTACCAAGTGGTTATTGTGCCTGTGGCCTCCCATAAAGAGGGCGTATTAGACAAGGCTTATGAGCTTAAAAAGCGCCTTTCTTCTTTTGTGCGTGTGCACCTGGACGATAGAGACCAATCGCCGGGTTGGAAGTTTAGCGAATGGGAGATGCGCGGTGTACCACTTCGGCTTGAAATTGGCCCCAAAGACATTGAAAAAGATCAATGTGTGCTGGTTCGACGCGACAACCGCGAAAAATCTTTTGTGCCACTTGCAGACTTAGAAACACACATTCCATCTTTGCTTGCAGCACTGGCAAAATCCATTTATGAAAAAGCCGCCTCAAACCAAACCAACCACAGCTTTGTGGCGCAAAATATGCAGGCAATGCTCCAACATGCAAATGATGGCTATGTAAAAGCCATGTGGTGTGGTGAAGCAGCGTGTGAACAGGAAATAAAAGACACAGCCGGTCTAACCAGCCGTTGCCTTCCTTTTGAGCAGGAAACGTTAAGCGATAGCTGTGTGGTTTGTGGCAAGCCCGCAAAACACATGGTGGTATTTGGCAAAGCCTATTAATACCAAATTTCTTTACATTACCACCCACCGTTTTATCAACCAGCAGGCAAGGTTTACTTGCCGGAAAGCCTCACAATGTCTATAAAAAACTTAACTCGCACCGGCTTAGTTGCCGCCATTTATGTTGCCCTATGCCTTGTTTTAGCCCCACTTTCTTTTGGCCCGGTACAAATCCGCTTTGCCGAGGCTCTCGTGCTGTTGCCCGTGATTTTCCCACAGGCAATTTGGGGCGTCACTCTAGGCTGTTTTTTGGCCAACCTAATTGCCTCAGCCCCTATAGATATGGTGTTGGGCACTGCCACAACTTTTTTTGCAGCACTGCTAACACGGCGTTTGGGGCATATGCGTATCTTTGGCCTGGCTCTTTGGTCCAGTATGCCTCCCGTGCTTCTTAATGCCGTTGTAGTAGGCTCCATGCTAACCGTACTCTATGTTTCCCCAAAAGCCCCTTTTTCCGTGTATCTATTAAATATGGCCAGCGTAGGGCTGGGCCAGTTTATTAGTTGTTCTGTCTTGGGCACACTTTTAGTTCTCGCTATTGAGAAAAACAGGCTCCTTCGCCATTATCTTTTGGATGAAGACAACACTTTGTCTCAGCACAAATGATAATCCTGCACTTATGCATTCTCCAGCAGTGTTTTCGTCCTTTTTTGGGCTTTTAAAAATCGAAAACACTATAGGCAACTCCCTTTTTACCCCTTGAAAATAAAGATCGCTAGGGTACAATTTTAAAACATAATACGTAAAGAACCCATAGAAAGGGGGAGTGTCTCTTGTTGCGCTTAAAGCGCTTTATGGTAAAATATATTGCATTTATCCTGTGTGGAATTATTTTTCTGCTTGGACAAGCTTTTTTTGATTTGAGTTTGCCGGGCCTTATGAGTGATATTGTAGACGTAGGCATTCAACGGCAGGGAATAGAGGATATTGCACCACAGGTGATTCAGCCCGAGCTTTTTTCGGTGCTAAGCCTCTATATGAACGAAGAGGAATTTGTAGCAGCCAGTGATGCCTATCATCTGTACAGTGACTTAGACCCAGAGCGGCAAGCAGAAATAGAACGCAAATTCCCCGACGCGGCAAGTACAAATGCTATGGTATTAACCGCGGAAGACGAACATTTACAAATAGCCAATATGGCCTTTGCGAAAGCGGAATATGCCCTTACGCAAACTCTTTCCACTCTTATGCAGCAAAGCTCCCCCCTTCAGGATAATCCACAAGACACGGGAGAAGGCGAAACCACTTATTTTGATTACAACCTCTTTAGCTTGTTAATACCTTCTATTATCAGCTTGCCACAAGAACATTTTGTCGAAATGTCTGCACGGGCACAAGAAACACCAGAAAATATAACCACAGGCATCTCTACCGTGTTAAACCAAGCTATTTACGAAGCCTATGGCGCCGATAGCGCCACAACACAAACCTTATATATTTTAAAAACCGGCCTTTTGATGCTACTATTAAGTGTGGCACAGGCATTCTGTGCGGTGGTTGCAGGCTTTTGCTTTGCACGTTTTGGCGCCGGCATAGCACGCGATTTACGCTTTTCCCTCTTTCAAAAAGTGTCCCTATTCTCAAGTGCCGAAATGGATAGGTTTTCCACTTCCAGTTTACTAACTCGCACCACAAACGACATCACACAGGTGCAGCTATTTTTCACCATGGGCTTACGGTTGTTGGTATTTGCTCCTATTATGGGTATTGGCGGTGTGGTGTTGGCATTGCAACGCTCTGTTACTATGAGCTGGGTAATCGGGCTTGGTGTAATTTTAGTGCTGTGTGTCATCGGTGTATTGTTTTTTTTGGCCATGCCACGTTTCAAAGTGATGCAAAAGCTTATCGACAGATTAAGCCAAGTGGCACGAGAAAGCCTCACCGGGCTGATGGTGGTTCGCGCATTTAACAATCAAAATTTCCAGCAAGAGCGCTTTGAAGAGGCCAACCAACAGTTTTCAAAAAACAACCTCTTTGTAAGCCGTTCCTTTGCTGCCATGATGCCTGCCATGATGTTCATTATGAATGTGGTTAGTTTGCTTATTGTATGGGTAGGGGCCGAACAAATTGCCCAAAGCCAACTGCAGGTGGGCGACATGATGGCCTATATGCAATACGCCATGCAAATCATTATGAGTTTTTTGTTTATCGCATTTATTTTTATTATGCTGCCACGTGCACAAGTGTCGGCAGAACGTATCGACGAAGTGCTAAAAACAGAAATCAGTATCCAAGATCCCCCAAACCCAAAAACTTTAAACGATGGCCCTTGCACAGAACTACGCTTTGATAATGTAACCTTCTGCTACGACAATGCAGACGAGCACGCCTTATGTGAGGTTTCTTTCGTAGCCAAACCGGGACAAACCACAGCCATTATTGGTGCAACCGGTGCAGGAAAAACAACCCTAGTCAATTTAATCCCCCGTTTTTACGATGCCAGCGAAGGCAGTGTACAAATAAACGGTGTGGATGTACGCGATTTGCGTGTGCACGAACTCCGCCAAAAAATTGGCTATGTACCACAGAAAAGCCTTTTATTTAGCGGCACAATAGAATCGAACTTGCGCTATGGTGATGAAAATGCCAGCGAGGACGTATTACAAACAGCCAGTGAAATTGCCCAAGCGGCCGAGTTTGTGGAAAAAATGGATGATGGCATGGAAAGCGAACTTAGCCAAGGTGGCAAAAATGTGTCTGGTGGGCAACGCCAACGCCTTGCCATCGCAAGAGCACTTGTAAAAAAAGCTCCCATCTATATTTTCGACGACAGTTTTTCTGCCCTTGATTTTGCAACCGATGTTCGCTTACGCAAAGCGCTGAAACCCTATACGGAAAACAGCATTGTGTTGGTTGTGGCACAACGCGTCTCCAGTATCATGAATGCCGAACAAATCGTGGTATTGGAAGAAGGGCGTATTGCGGGCATTGGCACACACAAACAGCTTTTAAAAAGCTGTCTTGAATACCGCGAAATTGCAGAAAGTCAGCTTTCAAAGGAGGAATTGGCATGAGTAAAACATCCTCTTTTGAAACAAGCACTTCTTCCCACAGCACTATGGGTAGACGCGACCCGGCGGGCAGAGGGCCACAAAATTTTATGCCCGGCGATAAGGCAAAAGACTTCCGTGGTTCGATGAAAAAACTACTTGCCTATTTGGGGCGTTTTGTACCGGCCATTATTGCCTGTTTTCTTGTGGCAATAGGTGCCACGGTATTTAATATTTTTGGGCCACGCATTTTGGCAAATGCCACCAACGAAATTGTAACAGGCCTTATGGCGATGATATCAAACACCGGAAGTATTGATTTAGAAGCCGTGCGTAACTTTCTTTTATGGGCACTGCTCATCTACCTGGTTTCTGCCACGCTCATGCTTGTGCAAGGTTTTTTGCTTGCGGGCATCTCCAACAAAATTGGCTATCGCTTGCGGCGGGATATCAGCGCCAAAATTGACAATTTACCACTTTCTTACTTTGACCGTAACAGCTATGGGGACGTGTTAAGCCGCATCACCAATGATGTAGATACCTTGACACAAACCCTGACGCAAAGCATGCCTCAGCTCATCAGCGGTATCACCACCATTTTGGGCGTATTAATTATGATGCTTACCATCAATGTTTGGATGACTTTGCTCACCTTGCTTATTTTGCCCCTGTCTATGGTTTTGGTGCGTGCTGTGGTGAAGCGAAGCCAGCCTTATTTTGCCCAGCAGCAACAATATCTAGGCGAGGCCAACGGCCAAGTGGAAGAAATGTACGGCGGACATATGGTAGTAAAAGCCTTTGGCAGGGAAGAGGAAAGCCTTAAAACCTTTTCTAAGGTGAATCAAAAGCTATATGCCTCGGCGTGGAAAAGCCAGTTTTTAAGCGGCATGATGATGCCCCTGATGGTAATGGTGGGCAACATTGGCTATGTGCTTATGTGTGTGGCCGGTGGTTTTTTAGCTTTAAGTGGCGCTATCACCGTGGGCGATATCCAAGCCTTTATTCAATATATGCGTAATTTCACGCAACCACTTTCTCAAATTGCCAACTCTTCCAATGTTTTGCAACAAACGGCTGCGGCCGCCGAACGCGTGTTTGCTTTTTTGGAAGAAAAAGAAGAAATAAAAGATGTGGAAAGTGTAGTGGATACACAAAAACTGAGCGCAAGTGTACAATTTCACCATGTCAATTTTGGCTATGTGCCCGAAAAAACCATAGTACACAATTTTTCCGCAAACGTAAATCCGGGACAAAAAGTAGCCATTGTAGGCCCAACCGGCGCCGGAAAAACAACCATGGTAAAATTGCTGATGCGCTTTTATGATGTTAACGAAGGCACGATATCTGTGGGAAATCAAGACATTAAAGAACTTAAACGACATGATTTGCGCACTATGTTTGGTATGGTTTTGCAAGAGACCTGGCTTTATGGAGACAGTATTATGGAGAACATTCGCTATGGGCGGCGCAACGCCAGCGATGACGAAGTGATTGAGGCTGCCAAAACAGCTCAGGCACATCGCTTTATCCGCACTTTACCCAAGGGATACAATATGATGTTAAACGAAGATGCCTCCAACATCAGCCAAGGACAAAAACAGTTGCTCACCATTGCCCGCACCATTTTGGCCGACCCCAAAATTCTAATATTAGACGAGGCCACCTCCTCGGTAGATACACGCACAGAGGTAGCCATTCAAAAGGCGATGGATAGCTTAATGAAAGATCGCACCAGTTTTGTTATTGCACACCGTCTTTCCACCATTCGCAACGCAGACATGATTTTGGTAATGCGAGATGGAGACATCGTGGAAACAGGAAACCACAAAGATCTGCTCGCTAAAAAAGGCTTTTATGCCGACTTGTACAATAGCCAGTTTGAACCACAAGAAGAAGGCGCTTAATTTGCTTTTATTAAGGCCTGCTTCGTGGCGCGGCTCTTGTAAATAGGGGCCACAAAAACACAGTGCATGAAAAATCTTCTGTGAAATAAAAAATATATGCTTGTTCGATTTTTAAACCGGCAAAACGGCAAGCAAGACAACCGCACGGCGTGCAAGCTTTTTACGGCTTTATGGAAAAACCTTGCACTATCTCAAAGCAAAAGCGACATTTATAAATTTGTATATGTCACTTTTGCTTTGTTCAGTGGGCATTAACATAGCGAAAACGGCATCCACACTGACATGGATGCCGTTTATTATTATGCTTTCTTCGCTGTTTATACTTGCTTATAAGCTCCCCACTACGCACCACTTTCCACACGCACAATTACCTTTGCAGGCAAACAAGCGGCCCAATCTCCCTCTTGTTCAAGTAAGCCATAAGCCTCACAAAGATGATCTGCACACACAGAATTTACAAATCGAATGCCACCCTCTTCCACAGAAAGCTGTACCGGTAAATCACCGCCGGCTATATGAACAAGACCTTCTGTGTCAAGTTCGATGTACTGTATTTCTTGCTCTTGCCCCATGCCAATACTCACCACAGCCAACGGCTTATTGGGCACCATTTGGGGCCAAAACAAAAAAAATAACAATCCGGCCCCTGCTAAAATAAGCACTAGTAACAAAAGGTCTCTCTTTTTAAATAAAACAGGAAACTTTTTGCTTTGATTCATGCTGCTTGCTCCCAAAATATGGAAAGTTTGAATTGCGAGGGCTTTTCATGCTATACTGTATCGTAAGGAATGTTTGGGCCTATCGTACTTGTTTTATGCTGTTTATACAGAATATGATAAAGCGTCACACGGCCCTCTCTGCCTTAAATGTGTAACTGACAGGAGAACAACATGGAGATAGAACAAAAGCAACGTGTATTCAGCGGAATTCAACCTTCTGGCACGTTTACCTTGGGCAATTATGTAGGAGCGGTGCGCCACTGGGCCCCTTTGCAAGAACAATATAACTGCCTGTACAGTATAGTGGATATGCACGCTATCACCGTCCGGCAAGAGCCGGCCGAGTTGCGACGCAAAACACTGGAGGCCTCGGCCTTATTGCTCGCCTCTGGGCTAGATCCGGAAAAAAGCATCGTATTTGTGCAAAGCATGGTACCACAACATGCAGAGCTTGCCTGGGTGCTAAATTGCAACACTATGTATGGCGAACTTTCTCGCATGACCCAATTTAAAGATAAAAGCCAAAAACACACCGAGAATGTGAACGCGGGGCTGTTTGATTATCCTGTGCTGATGGCCGCAGATATTTTATTATACAATGCGGCCTTTGTGCCCGTGGGTATAGACCAAAAACAACATGTAGAACTTGCCAGAAACATCGCCGTGCGCTTTAACAACGCCTATAGCAACACGTTTACAGTACCAGAGCCACTCATTGCAAGCGCGGGCGCCAAAGTGATGAGCCTACAAACCCCCACGGCCAAAATGAGTAAAAGTGAAGAAAACACCAACAGCTACATCTCCATGACAGATGATGCCGACACCATTATACGCAAATGCAAGCGCGCCGTCACAGATAGCGAAGCCGCCGTATACCGCAGCGAAGAAAAACCGGGCGTTTCCAACCTCATGAGCATTTATAGCATCATGAGTGGAAAAAATGACGAAGAAATTGTCCGCGAGTTTGAAGGACGTGGCTATGGTGATTTTAAGATTGCCGTAGCCGAAAGTATCATCGCTGTGTTTACACCCATACAGCAAGAGTACAAACGAATCTTAAACGACAAAGCCTATTTAGAAAAAACCTTAACCGAAGGCGCCCAAAAAGCACAAACATTAGCACAGCGTACCTTGCACAAAGTGCATAAAAAAATAGGCTTTGTGCAATTCAAGTAAAGATATTTATGTATACACTTAATCCATTTAGCTGTCTTTTTTAGTTGGAGAAATATCAGTGATACGCTCTTCGCTAATTTTTATTAAATTTAATAGGCTATTCGCATATAGCGGATAATCACTGGAAAGGCTTTCTGTTGTCATTAAAAAGGCCGAAAAATCTTTTAAAGAAGATTTTCTTAGCGGGTTGTCCCCTTTTAATATGGCTGCCACATTGGCTGCGGCCACATCCTGGGCCGCGGTGCAATATCCTTTCCATAAGGCTTCCGAAACACCAAAAAGGTTGGATGCGTTTTTAGGTGCACTGCTATATACATGCCGAAACATTTGATAAACGCTCATCATTAAATAGCCTGAAATTTCATTCACCAAATCTTTATCCGGACAAGCGTTTAACTTATCATATAAAACATTCAAGCTATTCGATACCAATTTTCGGTTTAGTGTGGGCAACACACTGCCCTTAAAATGCCCATCCTTTGTGGTTTCTGGCGCAGGAATGTCATCTACATTTAGGGTTAACCCGCTACGGTCGGCACTGCGGCCTAAAAGATAATCACAAGAAACATGATAATAATTAGCGGCTTTTACCACAAATTCGAGCCCGCATTCGCGAATGCCTTTTTCGTAGTGGCTTAACAATGCCTGCGAAAGACCCAATTCTTCGGCGGCCTTTTTTTGTGTAACACCTTTCTCTTTGCGCAGAAGGGTGATGATTCGGCTGAAATCAGATGCCATAAGATATTGCTTCCCCTTTGTTATTTTATCTTCCACCCTGTTCATGTCAACGGCAATTATGCAGGGCGGCGGTTTTCTTTTTTTAAATAGAAATAAAGCTAAAAATCTATTTTTGTAGGCAAGAATTTAGAAACCGCAATGATTACGTAATGTAAAGTATAGCAAGAGAAAAACATATTGTAAACACCTTAAACGCAAAAAACACCTGCCCAAAACGCCAAACTTAGCATTATTTTTTTGGGGTAACTCAACATATATGCACTATATTTTTGCAAAACGCAAAATATAGTGGTTTAGTCCCTTTTTATAATAATTTGCAAAAAGCAAGGAAAGGAAAACCCATGAAAAGTTATCGCTTATATCTCATACGCCATGGATTAACCCAAGGCAACCAAGAGGGTATTTTTGCCGGCGGCAATTTGGATATCCCTCTTTGCAAAAAAGGAGAGGACGGCTTGCGCAAATTGGCCGAATCCTATGAATACCCGTCAGTTCCCTTGGTGTTTTCTTCCCCCATGAAACGTGCCATGGAAAGCGCCCAAATTTTATATCCGGATGTAAAAGAAAAGATCATCTTAGAAAATTTACGCGAAAATTGCTTTGGCGAGTTCGAGGGAAAAACCATGGAGGAATTGAAAAGCAATGAGCATTTTGCAAGTTGGCTAAACCCCAAAAGCAACTATGTTCCACAAGGCGGTGAAAGCGGAAGTCATTTTGCCCAGCGCACAGCGCAAGTTCTTTTGCACATGATGCGTCACCTCGCGCAAAATGGTATTTCGCAAGCTGCCTGTGTCACCCACGGCGGCGTAATCATGTCAATGCTAAGCCAAATTGCCCTTCCAAGGCAGGACCCTCAAGCGTGGATGTGTGACAATGGATGTGGCTTTACCCTTCGAGCAGATGCCGGTATGCTTATGCGTGATGGCTTAGTGGAAGTGATGGAAAGTATCCCCTTAGGATACCGTGGACCACAGGGCGAAGATGTGATTCGTAAATACTACAAAAAGTGAGTGATTCTATATGGACAAGGCATGCATACACCTTTACACGGGCGATGGAAAAGGAAAATCTACAGCCGGTATCGGCCTGTGCACACGTGCAGCAGGCGCCGGTTTACGTGTGGGATTTTTTCAGTTTCTAAAAAGTGGCCAAAGTAGTGAAATTTCCTCGCTAAAATCTTTGAACATTCTCGTGGAAGTGGCCGTTTGCGATAAATTTATTTGGAATATGAATGATGCAGAAAAAGCGCAATGTGCCAAACGGCAACAAGACGTTTTTTCTCTGGCTCTAAAGCAAGCCAACACACTGGATTTGCTTGTGATGGACGAAGCCATTTCTGCTACGGACTGTGGGTTTTTGCCAAGAGATGCCCTGCTTGCTTTTATGCAAGATAAACCACAAAATTTAGAATTGGTATTAACAGGTCGGGGTAACATTGAAGAGCTTTCCCCCTATGCAGATTATGTCACAGAAATGCGCCTGCAAAAGCACCCTTATGAAAGCGAGGGCTTAGGGGCACGACTTGGCATAGAGTATTAGTAGCCATACCCCGTAAGCGTGACTCTCTATTTAGAAAACTCGATTCGGTGTAAAACAAATGGCACACGAGGCCTATGGTGTGTTTTTTCTTCAAAAATTCTTTTCATTAAGCAAAGCCTATGCTATGATAAAAAGGTATTTTTAAAATCATTCACGGCAGAAAAGAGGGTTTGTATAATGGCGCAATTGGGATTTAACAACACGCTCTATTTAGAGGAACAAAGCAAACGCATACGCGATCGCGTGGAAAGCTACACCAAACTTTACCTAGAGTTTGGTGGCAAACTGTTTGATGATTATCATGCCTCTCGTGTATTGCCTGGATTTGATGTAAACGCAAAGGTGAAACTTCTTTGCCAATTGCGTGAGCATGCCGAGATTATTTTGTGTATTTCGGCATGTTCTATCGAACAAAACAAAGTTCGCGCAGATCTTGGCATCACCTACGACATGGATGTGATGCGCCTTATCGACAACTTGCGTAAAATGGATTTATATATAGGCGCTGTGCTTATCACACAATTTTCCGGGCAGCCTGCCGCACAGGCATTTCGGCAAACACTGGAATTGCGTGGCGAGCGTGTATACATCCACACCCTTACCGAGGGATACCCCTCCGATGTAGACACTATTGTGTCTGAACGCGGATACGGAACCAATTCTTTTATCGAAACCAGTCGTCCGTTGGTGGTGGTAACAGCGCCGGGCCCCGGCAGCGGAAAATTGGCCACCTGCCTATCCCAGCTGTATCATGAACAGAAAAATGGTGTTAAAGCCGGTTATGCCAAATACGAAACCTTTCCCGTGTGGGATTTGCCTTTAAAGCACCCTGTTAACACGGCCTATGAAGCGGCCACAGTAGACCTAAAAGATGTAAACATGATAGACCCCTTCCATTTAGAAGCCTATGGAACCACAGCGGTAAACTACAACCGTGATGTGGAGGTATTCCCCGTGGTAAGAGCTATCTTAACGCGTATCACCGGAGAAGATGTTTACAAATCGCCCACTGACATGGGTGTGAATATGATTGGCCGCTGCATTGAAGATGATACAGTGGTGCAGAAAGCGGCAAGACAGGAAATTATACGACGGTATTATAAAACCAGTGTAGAGTATCAAAAAGGTTTCCAAGATATAGAGGCCATCAAACGCATTGAAATTTTGATGAGTAGCCTCGATTTACACACCAATGAGCGAAATGTGGTAAAACCTGCCCTGGAAAAAGCAGAAAAAACCGGGCACAGCGTTATTGCCATTTCCCTGCACGACGGACGCATTGTCACAGGAAAAAGCAGTGAATTGATGAACGACACCGCCAGTGTAGTTCTGAATTCTGTTAAGATGCTTGCCGGCCTGGCCGATGACATGCTTCTCATATCCCCCATTGTGTTAGAGCCCATTATTCGGATGAAAAAAGAGGTTTTGGGCAGCCGCTACCCTGTTTTAAAGCTAGAAGAAGTGTTGCAGGCCTTATCCATTTCGGCAGCTACCAACCCCACGGCAGAGCTGGCCTTAAAACAACTTCCAAAACTTCGGGGCTGCGAAGCACACGCCTCAGATATTATCACCCAAGACGACAACGACACCTTTTTAAAGCTGGGCATTAACCTTACCAGTGAGCCAAAATTCCCCACCACTGATTTATACTTCCGTTAGAATTTCCCTAACAGCAGCATATAAACGCAAATTTCAACACCATTCAAAAGGAGATATCACCATGCAACTAAACCCAAATTACCAAAACCTTGCCAAAAGCTATCTATTTATCGACATGGCCCGCCGCATTGCAGCCTATAAAGAGGCAAACCCCACGGCGGATATCATTCGCCTTGGCATTGGCGATGTCACACGCCCCTTAGCAAAACCTGTGATAAACGCCCTACAAAATGCCTGCGCTGAAATGGGCGAGGCCGAAACTTTTCGCGGCTATGGCCCCGAACATGGCTATGCCTTTTTGCGTGAAGCCATACAAGGCTATTATCAAGACAAACACGGTGTAAGCCTAGAAGCAGACGAAATTTTCGTTTCTGATGGTGCCAAAAGCGACTGTGGCAACTTTGTAGAACTCTTTACAGAAGATAATATTGTGTTGATACCCGATCCCGTGTACCCGGCTTATGTAGACACCAATATCATGGCCGGACGCAATATCCACTATGTACAAGGTACGCGTGAGAACGGTTTCCTCCCGGCACCCCCAGAGGGGCAAAAGGCGGATATCATCTATCTTTGTAGCCCCAACAACCCTACAGGAGCCGCATTCACACGAGAAAAATTGTCCGCCTGGGTACAGTATGCCAAATCTTGTGGTGCTGTGATTTTATATGATGCCGCCTACGAATGCTTTGTAGAAGACCCCGATGTGCCCCACTCGGCCTACGAAATAGAGGGCGCCAAAGATTGTGTGGTAGAAATATGTTCTTTATCAAAAACGGCCGGGTTCACGGGCCTACGCTGTGGCTACACGGTAGTTCCAAAAGCACTGCGTCCGGCCGGGCAAGACATACATGGCATGTGGAGCCGCCGCCAACAATCGAAATATAATGAGGTTCCTTACGTGGTGCAACGCGCAGCCGAGGCCGTCTTCACCAAAGAGGGCCTCAAGGCCAGCTTTGAAAATGTGGCCTACTACAAAAACAATGCAAAATTGATCGCCAAAGTACTCGATGAAGCCAATGTGTGGTATACGGGCGGCATCAACAGCCCCTATATTTGGCTAGAGTGCCCCAAAGGGCTAAAGAGCTGGGAGTTTTTTGATTTGCTTCTTGAAAAAGCGAAACTTGTGGGCACTCCCGGCGTAGGTTTCGGTGCCGGTGGTGAAGGATATTTCCGTTTAACCGGCTTTGGCGAGGCTAAACAAACACAAGAAGCCGCCTTGCGCCTTGCAGAATTTTTAAAACAATTATAATAGAGATTCCTTTGCATCATCCGCCACACGTCGGTTGCTCTGTTTTACAATTTTATACCACGCAGCGCATGTTTCATGCGCTGCATTTTTATAGGCCTTTATAAACAAGGCTTGCAAGCTAAACTCATATGATAAGAGTTATCCTGATTTTCTGTCTATTTCCATTATTTTTAGGCATTAACATTCTGTGTCTTTTCTAGCGCAAAAACAAAAAGAATACCAATAATGCCATTTGCAGAAGTAAAAACAAGGGCACTACAAACAGAAATAGCGGCTTCTTTGTTTTATGATGAAAGCCAAACATTCCCAAAAGTGCACCCAATGCACCCATACACAAGGCCGAAACAAGCAAAGTTTTTTCGCTGATTCTTCTTTTCTTATGAATGGCAAAGTATTTATCTAAACCGAAAAGAATCAACGAAAAAATATTTAGTGCAAGATAAGCCACCACTATAAATACCATAATTTTCCTTTCTGGCATGTAGCCATGCTAAAATCCTATTCTTCTTATTATGCCCATTTGCAAAATATTATGCAAGAACTGTTTTTACAATGCACAAGGAAATAACATGAAAGATTCTCTCAAAATATGCCATAAAATATTGCATCTTGACATAATGTTTTTTTCTTTGGTATACTTAACAAAAGAATATTCTGTGTAAGTGTGAAAGCACCGGTGTTTAAACACCGAGGGAAGTGGATGCAATTTCCACACTATCCCAGTAACCGTGATGCAGACGAAAGGGCCAAAACCACTATTGAAAAATGGGAAGGTGCCCAAAGTAGGGTGATGCTAAGTCGGGAAACCTAGACGCAGAAACCACAATTTTGCTGTTTTATCTCTGCAAAATTGTGCGAACACTTCTGGGTTTACACTATGCAGGCGTGTTAAACACGCCTGTTTCTTTTTTTAAAAAGAGAGGTTACTATGGTAAGCAAAGAGGGGCTACTGGAAACCGTTGCGAAAAAACCAAAAATAAAAAAGAGGCTATGGTCGCGTTTTCTCCTTTTTGCTTTCGCAACTTTATGCATTTTGGTTTTCTGTGTTTGTGTGGGTAGTGTTTCTGTGCCACCTTTAGAAACGTTACAAGCTATTTGGGAGTGGCTATGGGGTCTCTCACCAACTCATGCACAAAGTTTTGCCATTGTAAGTACTGTGCGGTTACCCCGTGTTTTGTGCGCCGCTTTTATGGGGGCTGCCCTTTCTGTATGTGGTGCGGCCATGCAGGGCCTTTTGAAAAACCCTTTAGCAGACGGTAGCACCCTAGGTGTTTCTTCGGGCGCATCCCTCGGAGCGGTTTTGTCCATTGCTCTGTCTGGCACCTTGCCTTTTTTGCAGGGTCTAGGTATCACACTTACCAGCATGTTGTTTGCCTTTTTATCTCTACTTCTTATTTTGACATTGGCACGCCGTTTGGACAACAGCCTTTCCACCAATACCATCATTTTAATAGGCATCATCTTTTCTATGTTTATGAACAGCATCATCAGCTTGGTGGTTACCTTTGCCAGTGAACATACACGCTCTATTGTTTTCTGGACCATGGGTTCGTTAAGTTCAGCCACTTGGTTTGATGTTATTGTTTTATTTATTGGTCTATTGGTGGCCGCGCCGTTATTATTCTTCTTTTCAAATGAGCTCAATGCATTTTCCATTGGTGAAGAAAACGCCGCCCATATTGGCATTGCAGTGCAACGGGTGAAACTGCTAGTTCTTGTTTTGGTTTCCATGCTTATAGGCGTGTGTGTTTCCGTGGGTGGCACCATCGGTTTTGTAGGGCTTTTCATTCCACATGTAACACGCATGCTTACCGGGCCCAACCACCGTGCATTGTTGCCGGCTAGCGTGCTTTTGGGTGCCTGTTTTTTAATGCTGGCCGATCTTTGTAGCCGCACTTTGTTTAGCCCGCGAGAACTACCCATTGGTGTGGTCACCTCGTTGGTGGGGGCCGTTTGGTTTTTCTTTGTTTTTTATCGTGCAAGGAGGCAAGCACAATGTTAACAGCAGAACATGTTTCGGTTCAAGTGGGAACAAAACCTCTTTTATCCGATATAAGCTTCACCTTGCAAGAGGGAAATTGGCTGATGATAACCGGCCCAAACGGAGCCGGGAAAACAACATTAATTCGTGCTCTTGCACAAAACATTTCCTATGAGGGCCACATTAGCTTTGATGGAAAAAATCTTGCCCATGTACACCCCAAACAGCGTGCGCGCGCGCTTGGCGTTTTGATGCAACGAAATCATGTAGAGTATTCTTTTTCCGTAGAAGAAGTGGTGCGCCTTGGTCGCTATGCATACAGCCAAGGTCTTTTTGCCAAAAAAAACGAAGAAGACGATTTTTTTGTAGAAGATGCTCTGCGCAAAACCGGTTTACTTGCCTTGCGAAACCGCTCTGCGCTTACTTTGTCCGGCGGTGAACTTCAACGTTGTTTTCTAGCCCAAATTTTCGCACAAAATCCACAGATTTTGGTGCTGGACGAACCGGCAAACCACTTAGATTTAATCTATCAAAAACAAATGTTTGATGTTATCAAACATTGGCTACAAAACAAAAATCGTGCCGTTTTGTCTGTAGTGCATGACTTAAGTCTTGCCAAATGCTACGGTAGCCATGCCATGCTTTTAAACGATGGAAAAATACTTGCCTGTGATTCTATAGAAAAAACACTAACAAATCAACATCTCAATGATGTATACAGGATGGATGTTGCCGCATGGATGCAGCAAATGTTAACTGTCTGGTCGGCTTAATGTCCAATCTACCTTCACGATACAATGCTCGCCACATCTATCTTTCTCTATTTTAAAGAGCGCTATATTTGCCCCTATGATCCTATACGTGCAAATTAAACTTTTAGGGAGTATCTCTTGATGCTACATAGCTTGGTTTTCCCCGCAAGAGAAAAAGTCCGCAACACAACTTCTGTGTCGCGGCTTTTTTTATTTGTTCAGTGGGCATTAGCTACGGATTACAATTCTTCTATTCGCTGCGCAATGCCTCGATGGGGTTTAATTTTGCTGCCTTTTGTGCCGGATAAATGCCAAAAAAGATACCAATCACCGAGGAGAACAACACCACACCAATGACCACAATGGGGCTGATAACAGCCTCCACCCCCAATAAGTCACCCACGAGTATGCCACCCACTATACCCACGGCCAGGCCTATAAGCCCACCCAACAAGGTTAATGTTGCGCTCTCTACAAGAAACTGGAATAAAATAGTGCCGGTTTTTGCCCCCAGCGCCTTGCGAATTCCAATTTCACGTGTGCGCTCGGTTACGCTTACCAACATGATATTCATAACACCAATACCACCCACCAAAAGACTGATGGCGGCTATGGCGGCAATAATGGTGGAAAACATGCCGATAATGGTGTTAAATTGGTCTGCAAAGGCACTTAAATCCATGGCCTCATAGACTTCCCTGTCTGCATTGTTATGACGCTGGCCTAAAAGTGTAGTTACATCACTGATAGAACGGTCTTTTACCTCCGGGGATTGTGGCAGGTAGGCAATTTGAAAATAGGGTTCGCCAAAATCATCGGATCCCGTAAAATTATGCAGTGTACTCAACGGCATGGTGATTTGCGCCGTTATGTCACCCATACTTGGCTGTGTATTTTCCACCACACCAATAATTGTAAAATCGCCGGTGCGGCCTTGCACCGTCAATTGCACATCAAGCCCTACAACATTGTCGGACCCGAAAAGCTCTTTGGCACCCAAAGAGTCAATTGTAATAACATGCCTGGCCGAGCTGAAATCGGCTTCATCCCAAGTGCGTCCATACACCAGTGTGGAGGGGATAACCTCGTTCATAGCACCATTTCCGGCGCTGATACTGGCCGCAACTTCTTCATTGCGTGACCCCATAACCGAGCCGCTGGCGCCACTTGACATTGTAACAGCGCTTACAGTGTCTAAATTCTCAATGGCGGTAAGATCCGCATCGGTAATGTAGTCGTTATCCGAAAGGTTATTCCCATCGGTAAAAACATAAATGGCACCGTTTGCTATGCTGTTCAGCTCGTTTGTAATTTGCGCTTGGCCGCCCATGCCTACACCCAACACGATAATCACCGAGGAAATGCCAATGATGATGCCAAGCATCGTCAAAACAGAGCGCATTTTATTGATGATAATATTGCGAAACGCCATTTTGGCGTATTCTAAAATTTGGCGCATACTGTCTCCTGTTCTCTTGGGTTACAAGAAAAGAGCTATTACATCGTCATCATAGGTGAAAGGGCTGTTTGTGTGTTATAAGCCGGATCGTTGCTGACGGCACTACCCTCGGTGATGTCTTGCGAAGATAGAATAACCATATCACCCTCGGCAAGACCGCTCAGCACTTCGATTGTTGTGTCGCTGGAGAGACCTGTTTCCACACTGCGACGCACAGCAACATCATCTACCGCCAACATCACATAGGTGCCATCCACATCCGTGTTGATAGCCGTGGTGGGCACGGTAAGAACATCATGTACTTCGCCCGTCAAAATTTCAGCCGTGGCATCTAACCCCAGGGTGATATTATCGTCTGGATTTTCAATGGTCACCTTGGCACCCACAAAACTACTTGTTCCGTTTTGCGAAGTTTGTTCTGTGGCCATTTGGTCTATGCTACTAACCGTTCCGTTATACTCCTTGCCGGAAAGCGTTATAACGGCGCTTTGCCCCACACGCACCTGCTCTAAATCGTAGTGCGATAGCGAAAGTTGTACCACCACATCACTCAAGCTTTGTATAACGCAAATGGGGGAGTACTGCTGCGCCATGCCTCCCTGGGATACTTGCACCTCGGTAACCACGCCACTGATAGGTGCCGTGATACCCTCTTGTGCGGCAGTAAGTTGTTCTCTGGCTGTTTCTAAGGAATTTTCCGGCGCTACCATCTGGGTTTGCATTTGCGCCAATGCATTAGAATCCAAAACACCACTTTCGGCCTGCTCGGCTGCGTTGTCCAGCTGAGAAACAAGACTATTGTGATATTCCACATCGCTTTGTGCTGCCGCAACAGCAGCCTGTGCTGCTGAAAGCTGGCCCTCTAGGGCAGATACTTCTGTGGCCAAAGCGTCAATTTGCGGTTGCAGGGCAACGGCCGCCGCCGAATCGCTGGTTAGCAGGCTAGTTTGTTGTGTGCGTAAACTGTCTAGCTGCGTTTTTTTGGCCGCTAAGGTGGGGGTCACCGTTGCCGTAACCGCCGCTAAATTTTCTTGTTCTCTCGTTAAATTGATACTCGCAACATCACGTTGTTGGCGCATGGTGGTGGCACCATTGCGATAATCTTGCGCCGTCTGCGCTGCCTCGGCACTGGTGTGTTCCGATTGCTGTTGTTGTAATGCCACTTGGTTTACCGAAGCTCCTGCCGTTTCCACGCTACGCATCAGCTCCTCTGTGTCGAAAGAAACCAGCCGTTCTCCAGCGGAAATTATTTCGCCCACAGTTACATTTAATTCAGAAATAGGCGCAGAAGCTGTTGAAAAAACCGTCTGTACGTCAGCACTTTTTACAGGACCACTGGAGGACAATGTCTGTGTGATGCTTCCAAAGCTTACCGCTTCTATTTCAGCATAGGTGGGTGGCGGTCCTTGCAGAGAATTCCATATCACTTGAAACAAAAGCAAAACCGCAATGCCACCGGCAATACAAAGAATTAAAATAGTTTTTGGGTTTCTTTTTTTCTTTTGTTTTTGCAAAGCCGTGCTAATTAAATCTCCGTAATCCATTTCTTGCGGTGTTGTTTGCACCGGCTCTTGTCCGTCTGTTTCATGCTCTTCCTGCAGAATACTATCCTGTATGGGCATGGGTTCGTTTTCTTCCACTTCCCAAGGTTTCGGCTTTTTTTCTCTTTTAAACATGAACCGGCCCTCCGTTTGTTGTTTGTGCAGTTCTCAAATCACTTTGTGCATCGATACGCCCATCTGTGATATGCACACGCCTAGGGGCTCTTT
>CAYJIR010000006.1:0-60607 GCA_964370295.1 uncultured Oscillospiraceae bacterium | reverse complement strand
TCACTTTGTGCATCGATACGCCCATCTGTGATATGCACACGCCTAGGGGCTCTTTGTGCCAAGCCATCATCGTGTGTGATCAGTACAATGGTATGCCCCTCTTTGTGCAATTGTTCTATAATAGAAAACACCAATTTTCCACTTTTAGAATCCAAGTTTCCCGTGGGTTCATCTGCTAAAATCAGTGGCGGGTTTGGCGCTAGGGCACGTGCTACGGCCACACGCTGTTGCTGGCCACCACTCATTTCGTTTGGCCGATGTCGCATCCGGTCTATAAGACCAACACGTGCCAATGCTTTCAAGGTGAGTTCTTTCCGTTTTTTTGCAGGATAACCACGATATATCAATGGCAATTCTACGTTTTCATACGCATTGAGGCTTTTAATCAAGTTGAAGCTTTGAAAAATAAACCCAATTTGCTCATTGCGTACAATACTCAGTTCATCATCTCTCATTTGGCTCACCGGTATTCCATTGAGAAAATAATAACCCGCCGTGGGCACATCCAAGCACCCTATCATATTCATCAGGGTAGATTTTCCACTTCCGGAATGCCCCACCACAGCCAAAAATTCACCCTTTTTTACACGCAAGCTGATACCGTCCAGTGCACGTACCTCATTGGGCCCCGGGTTGTATATTTTATATAGATTTTTCACCTCAATTAAAGGATGCATACAAAGCCCTCTCTGCCTCTTTGCGGGCAAATCTCGCAATATCCACAAAAAAGCATAGCTTCATTGCAATGAAGCTATGCTTTACCATTAACAACCTCTTTATTCTATCACAAGCAAATGTACACTTCTACCATTTTCCATGTGAAAAAACTGTGAAATCCTTCCAGGTATCTTACAAACCTGATTTATTAATCACCATACCGGCTAAGAATTTATACGGTTTTAGGCACAGCAATGGCTTTAACCGGGCAAATATTAACGCAAATGCGGCAACCTGTGCACAAGGCATCATCCACTTTTGCCACGTTGTCTGTAACCGTGATGGCCTTGGCCGGACATTCCTTTTGGCACTTCATGCAACCGATGCAACCGGCGCTACATTCTTTACGGGTCATGGCCCCCCGATGGTGGTTGCCACATAAAACCACAGGTTTTTCACTTACTTCTCGCAACCAAATAATCTGTTTCGGGCAGGCATCAATACAGGCCCCGCAACCGGTGCATTGCTCCATTTTTATGCGAGCCACACCGTTTTGAATTTCAATGGCATCAAATTTACATACCACCTTACAATCTCCATAACCAAGGCAACCATAAGGGCAGGCCGTGGGGCCACCAAACAATCCGGCACAAGCAGTACAAGTGGCAATACCGGAATTTTCATATTTTGCACTGCGATGCTCTGCCGTACCCTGGCAGGCAACCACAGCTTTTCGCTGTGCCACATCTCCAGCCTCTTGCCCCATAATAGAGGCCACTTCTTCGGCCACCGAAGCCCCTCCAGGGATACACAGTGTGATGGCCGCATCAGACTCTATAATAGCCGTGGCATAATCTGCACAACCAGCAAATCCGCAAGCACCACAGTTGGCACCGGGCAAAGCCTCCTGCACCAAGCTAATGCGCTCGTCCACTTCCACCTTCATCAGCTGCGAAGCCACCACCAAAATGGCCGCACCGCACACCCCGGTTAAGGTAACAATAATAATAGCCGCCGTCACCGACATAGTCATTTCTCCTTTTCTGTTACTCCGCAAAGAACAAATGCGCTATGCGGATATGCCAAAGAGCCCCTCTAAAAGGCCACCAAAACCCATAAAAGACATGCTTACAATGGCTGCCGAAACCAAGGTAAGCGGCAAACCTTCAAAACTTTTTGGTGGCTTTGCACGTTTTAATGTGCTGCGCACACCGGTGAATAATACCATAGCGAGCCCAAAGCCCACGCCGGCACCTGCAGCCGATACCAAAGCTTCCGGGAAGGTGTAGTAAGGTGCGTTTGGATCCACCATACTGGCCGTTTCGATATTCAAAAGTGTAAGACCTAAAATAGCACAGTTTGTAGTGATTAAGGGCAAATAAACACCCAATGATCGATACAAGGGAGGAACAAAGCGACGTAAAGTGATTTCCACCAATTGCACCAAGGTTGCAATGATGAGGATAAAGCAAATATTGTTGAGGTATTCAATACCGTAGGGGATAAGCAGATAGGTGTATACGGGCCATGTAGCCGCTGTAGCTAACACCATTACAAATGTCACGGCCACGCTCATGCCCACAGAAGATTGCAATTTGGCCGATACCCCAAGGAAAGGACAAATACCTAAAAACCGCACCAACACATAGTTGTTTACCAAGATCATGGAGAAAAAGATAAATGCCAATTGAATTCCCATTACTCAGCACTCTCCTTTCCCGGGCATGTGTCACCCGCGGGGCACACAGCACACCCCACATTCTTGGGAACGCTTGCCCCCATTTTTCTCTCTACGAAAATGGCCAAAGCCATCAGTACGCCAAAAACAAAGAATCCTCCCGGCGGCAAAATCATAATACTAAGAGGTTGAATACTTTCTGGCAATATTTGGAAACCAAGCAAAGTACCTGCGCCCATAAGCTCACGCATGGCACTCATCAACACAAGAGCCAAGGTAAAACCTACTCCCATGCCAATGCCATCCAAAGCCGAAGCAAATACCTTGTTTTTAGAGGCAAACATCTCGGCACGCCCCAAAATGATACAGTTAACCGTGATAAGCGGCAAGAACACACCCAAAGAAGTATCTAAGGCCGGCACATAAGCCCTCACTATCATTTGCACCAATGTTACAAATCCGGCAATTACCACTATAAAGCATGGAAGACGCACAGTACTTGGAATCACCTTGCGCAACAACGAGATAACAATGTTGGAACAAAGAAGCACAAAGGTGGCCGCAGCCCCCATGCCAAGCCCGTTAAAAACCGAAGTGGTAACGGCAAGCACCGGGCAACATCCCAGTACCAATCGAAGCACAGGATTTTCTTTTAAAAGGCCATTTGTCAAAATCGTAAGATAAGATTTTGGTTGTTTCTCTTTCATTTATGCGCCACCTCCTTGCATACTTAGTTGCTCGTTGTACAATGTGATGGCTGCGTTGACATCGGCAATGGCTGCATCGGTAGAGATGGTGCTGCTTGCAATTTTATCCACATCCTCCGAGGCAAGGGGCTGTGCGGGCAGGCCATTAAATTGGGCGGCAAAACTTGGGTCGGTTTCCAGCTTTTTGCCAAGCCCCGGTGTTTCATTATTTTGCAAGAAGGTGACGCCCAATATTGTGCCATCCGGTGCAAAGGCAACCATAGCAGGCACCGCACCGCCATATCCGGGCGCGGTAGTTTCCACAACAAAGCCAACATCATTTGTGGCCCGATAGGCAGCGGTAACACCATCCACCTCTTCAGTGAGTATTATCTCTTCAAACCCATCTGCCTCCGGCAAGAGCAACTGACGCGCTGCCTGAGCGGTTTCCAAAATATTTTGTTCTATCATGGGGGCAGTAAAAGAATTTGTCATCGCCAAGAGAAAACTCATCACACAGCAGATAACAGAAAGCGCCAATATCGGGGCCACCATTTGTTTCCAAACGCGGTTCTCTTTTTCTTTGGCCTGCATCTTAATTCGCCTCCTTCTCTTTTTTCCAGCGGCCTTTTTGAACCCCAAGCGGGCGCTGGCGGGTGAGGGTATTGATATAGGGCACCAGTAAACTCATTAGAAGAAGTGAGAAGGATACACCCTCATTCATAGTTGCGAATGAACGTATGGCAACAGTAAACACGGCAAGACCCAGGCCGAAAATCAGCCTTCCTACCAATGTATAAGGGCTGGTGACATAATCCGTGGCCATGAAAAACGCTCCCAAAAGCAAACCACCCGTAAACAGCAGTGTGAAGGAAAGCGAGGCGGCCTCTGCCATGGTTTGGCCTTGCGCCAAATAGATCAAGAATTGAAACAGGAAAGTGCCCCCTAAATAAGCCAATGGAATAGAGGGGGAAATCACCTTGGTAACCATTAAGAACACACCGCCCAAGATAAGGGTGATGGCACAGGTTTCGCCCAAAACACCACCGTGGGTGCCCAAAAGCAAATCTATCATCGGCAAGGCTGTGCGGTCTGGCACGCCCAGCGGTGTGGCCGTGGCCAAGGCATCTAAACCCCCATAGGTTTGTGGATAAGAAAAAGAAATCATGTTACCGGTAAATGACAATTGCAACACCGTGCGACCCACAAGGGCAGGGTTTGCAAAGTTATAACCAAGGCCGCCAAACAATTGCTTTGTAATCACAATGGCCACAAAGGCACCCACAACAGCCATCCAAAGCGGAAGTGAGGGCGGCACATTAAATGCCAAAATCAAACCGGTGACAACGGCGGAAAAATCGCCGATAGGCGAGGGTTGTTTGCGCCATTTGCACCACAAAGCCTCGAAAACCACGCAGGCAAAAACCGTAACCGCTGTAAGCAAAAGCACCCGTGGCCCAAAAATAAAAGAGGCTGCTACCAAAGTGGGCAACAAGGCCACACAAACGGCCATCATTATTTTGCGTGTGGAGGCGTGCGAGCTGATATGCGGAGAGGCCGCTACCATCAATTTATTTTCCACGTTCTTTTGCCACCTCCTGCATTAAATACATCCGTGCCAAATTTGCCGTTTGTGCCACATGACGCTTGGCCGGGCACACAAAACTACATACCCCGCAAGCAATACATACATCGGCATTCAATTTTTTTAGTTGCTCTATGTCTTTTGTCTCATAGGCCTCGCCTGCTTCCACAGGAGACAAACGCATGGGACAGGCATTGATACAACGCGCACAACGTATACAGGGGCCGGGTTGTGGCAAAATGGCCTCTTGTTGCGACAATGCTAAAATGGCATTGTTTTGTTTAGTAACGGGATACTCATCATTGGGCAAGGCTGTACCCATCATCGGGCCGCCTAACAATATTTTGCCGGGCGGTGATTTATAACCCCCACAAAAGTCTATGATGTCTGAAACCGGTGTACCCAAATACACTTGCACATTTTGTGGGTTTGTAATGCTGCCACCATCTACCGTGAGACGTTTTGTGGTAAGCGGCATCCCTGTGGCAAGGTAACGCCCAAGAACCGCCACCGTTGTAACATTTAGCACAATAACACCCACATCGGCCGGAAGCCCACCCGCAGGCACTTCACGCCCGGTTATGGTTTCAATCAGTACTTTTTCGGCCCCTTGTGGGTAACGACTGGGCAGGGCAAACACATCGATGGCATTATTTCCCTGTGTAAGACCAAACAATAAATCCATGGCCTTCGGTTTATTGCGTTCAATACCAATAATGGCCTTTTTTATGCCCAAATGCTTCTGAATGGCCGCTATACCAGATAATATATCCTCGCTGTTTTCCAGCATCTCTCTATCATCGCTTGTGATGTAAGGCTCGCACTCGGCAGCATTGATGAGCAAACAATCTATTTGCTCTAGATTTTTGGGCGAAAGTTTTATATTTGTGGGAAAGCCTGCACCACCAAGGCCCACAAGACCACTGTTTTTTACGGCCTGTAAAAAACTTTCCTGGTTTGTAACTTCAGGCAACGTCACTTCATCAGAAAGCGTTTGCAGGCCGTCCGGCTCAATAACCACAGCCTCTACCAGTTTTCCTGTATTCGACATGAGCATTTCCACGGCTTTTACCTTGCCGGAAACACCGGAATAAATAGGAGCAGAAACAAACGCAGTCGCCTCACCCACAAGTTGGCCCACCTGCACATTATCTCCTTTTTTTACAACCGGCTTACACGGCGCCCCAATATGTTGTTGCATCAACAATTTTATTTCTTTAGGGAGTGGCATTTGCACCGTGTCCATTTCTTCTGTACCTTTTCTATGCGGCACGGCGGCCCCGCGCCCCAAAGACAGAAACTTTTTGAGCATTCTTATCCTCCTTACTGCTCCAAATTTATAGAAAAATCCACCTATATCTACACAATATATCCATCAAATACAAAGCACTTTGGCTTCTTTAAAAGGCTCATTCCTTCTTCATATTTAATGTGTATTTTGTTCATAAAAATAAAAACAAAAATCTTTTTCGCAGCAAGTATTAAGCACGCTTATTTCATTGTAATATTTTATGCAAGCGCATGTCAACCGAAAATATTTTATTAACAAAGTAAATCCATTCCCTAAGCAAAAAATCATAAGGTTAAATATATGATTTTCACTTGTTTTAAATCTTATACCCTTTACTATCATCTGCATACCATGCACCGGTTGACAGTAACTGGGAAACTGCGCTATAGTATATTTATATATAAATATACTAAATAAAAAGCAGAAATCACCTCTTCCAAGTGCTAAAAAATGAAAGGTTTTGGGTAAAAACATGAAGCAAAACAGTGTTGTCAAAATTGATAGACTTCTTTTTGTAAACCAACTCATTTTATTGTGCGGCGGTGTTTTGTATGGTATTATATATATATTAAACGGTTCCTTTATCTCCGGTGGCAGCATATTGCTTGCTGGCCTAGGTTTACCCTTTCTAGTGCAGCTTACCAAAAAGAGAAACCTGCTTAATGCAACCGTTTTTATCATCACATTCAGTCAGCTTGGCTTGATTTTATTTTTCGGGCTTATCAGTTTTGATATGGCGGGAACTTTTTCTCTTATAGCCGCTTGTCTTGCCATGAATTGTCTTTACTATAACAAACATGTGTTGCTTTTGCAGTGGATATTAGTAGACATTGTGTTGCTGTTTTCCCTTATATTTCAAGATACCTTTTATCGAAACGTAGGTTTAGACATTGCAGTACGTGGAATTGTAGGGCTAAATTTCTGTATCTTGTTTTTATTCTTTTTGCTTAAATGGGGCATTGGCTTTATGCTGGATGCAAGAGAAAAGGAAAAAAAATCGGAAGAATTACTTGAACAAGTAAACGAGCAAATGCATAAAAGCAATAGACTTCATGAGATGCAAGTGCATACCTTTAATGAAGTTAAAAAGCGGGCCGATAATTTGCAAAACACTAGCGAGCGCATGGTAAATATTGCAACAGATTTACAACAAGGTTCTGTAGAACAAACGGCTATTATAGACAGTCTCTCCATCCAAAGCAAGCATTTGGCCAAAGAGATTCATCAAGCGGAAACCACCAGTATTCATTCTCATCACATTGCAGAGGAAAGCGCAAAAAAACTGGAGGAAAACAATAAGAGCATGAGCTTAGTTGTGCAGTCCATCACAGAGATAGAGCGCTCTTCCAATCAAATCATCGGCATTATCCAAAGTATCGAAGACATTGCCTTTCAAACCAATATCTTGGCTTTAAACGCTTCGGTGGAGGCAGCTCGGGCCGGTAGCGCCGGAAAAGGATTTGCTGTGGTAGCAGATGAAGTGCGAATGCTCGCTACCAAAAGTTCGAAAGCGGCTAGCGATAGCGCATCCCTTGTGGACAATTCCATACAAAGTGTGCAAAAGGGTGCCGCATTGATAAAAGATACCGCCCATAATTTGGACGCCATCATGGAGCATTCGAAAGCTACTGCTGAAAATGCGGCGACAATACAGAAAATATTGGAAACGCAAGCAGATAATGTAGAAACTATTTTGCAACAGATGCAACAGATAAGCGTTGTCGCTTCTCGCACAGCTCAAACTGCACAGGAGAGCAATTCCATTGCAAGCGAAGTATCTGAAGAAATCCACTATATCAACACGGCCATCCATTAGTATTATAAAATCACCACATAAAAAACCTGCCACATCTGCTTTACTGAGATGTGGCAGGTTTTTTATAAGAACAAGTATGCTCTTCCTCTCTTCAAGCAGAAGTTCTCTGGCGTCTGCTTTGCAACCTCTACCCTACTAACTATTTATACTACAGCACCTTATCAATCATAAAACTGAATCGAGTAGATTTCAAGAAATTTTGGCCAAAACCGTATGCTAAATGTTATATTAGCCGTCTTTAAATTTTATCACACCTTTTTTTTGCAGATATTTCCAAAAAAAGGCAGAACCAAGGCAAGCGTACAATATTATCAATGGGTGAACAGTTGCCAAATACATCACATATATGCCAATTTGAAAGCTAGAAACCGAGGTGAATGCAATCATAGCCGCTCGCAATAAGATCAAGAAAAGTAGCCCCAACATCAAAACCCATGACAAGCGTTTCATTTCTGCATCCTCTTTTCGTATAGATGCATCTTTTTTAAAGATAGCAGGTGCAGATACTACTTGCCAAATCAAAGCCGCCGAAATCAAAACAGGAATGGTGAGGGTGTAGATTCTGGCAATGGCCTCCAGAATAAAAAAAGCCACGCGTTGCCAAAGAGAATAGTATGGTAAATCGCTATTTTCACGGTATGCCAGCAGTACTTCTTCATAGAGAAAATCTTCCATAGGAGCCAATTTTGTTTCATACTGTCCTATACTAATAAGAGAATGTGGCTCGCAATCTTGGAACGTGACACAAAAAATTAAATTTTGAATCCACTCTTTTGCCACCGGTGGCACAAAGCGAATGTCAAGCGGTGGTGTCACACCACTGCGTTCCCCTCGAGAAGAAACTATCCCTTCATCACAAAGTGTATTGATTTCCTCTGCCAACTGTGTAAAATAAGCTTTTGCCGTTTCGGGTGTATCATAAATCCCATTTGCCGCCGCCGCCTCGCGCAAAGCCCAATAAAAACCACCCGAGCGATGGTCTCCAAAACGCTCGCGCGTATTTGGATTTTCTAAATAGTCCTCCAATATAGAAAAGCTTGGGCTTAAACGGTATAGCTCTTGTCGCACTTCCTGCGGCACCGCATATTCGGCATCCCAATGTTCTGGCCCCACGCGCGTAAGGGCCCCATAGGCATCGGCAAATTCGTTTGCACTAAAATCACTAATGATAAAGCGGCCATAATATATATAATTCATTCCGCTCCAAGCGGCCAAACCCACACCGAGCACCACAGCCGGAAGCAAGAGGCTTAAACAACGCAACGCCTTGCCCTGCAAAGGACTGCGCAAGATAAACACAACCAAGGTGGCAATCCCTGCCACCAAAAAAGGGACAAGCCATACACCGTCTTCACGCGTTAGCCAAACCGCCGCCAAAAAAACGCCGCATACCAATAGCCAAGGCAAGGTATATCGTAAAGATTTGCGATAACGCAAAGCAGCTCCGATGAGTCCGGCTATGCACAAAAGACACAAAGCCGGGAAGATATTGTCTCGGTATACACGCGTGATATACGCATAGGGTGCTGGATTTGCTACAGCCGCCGGGTTAAAAAGCAAAGCCAAAAACAATAATAATTGCCAAAGGCGACGATACACAAGGGGCGCCAATGCCCAAACCATAACAGCACAAGCGGCAGACCAAAGCAATTGACCACCCAGCAAATAAGGGATGTGCAAAAGGTGTAGAATAGCAAGCCACAAAGCAAAAAAACTGTGTTTTGCCAAAGTGAGATGATGATAAGGCCCAAGCCATTCACCATTGACAATCGATACGGCCATATTATACATCAGCATGTCATCCATACCACTTTCATCGGGATACAGAAACACCTGCTGTGCACTTGCAAGCACAAGGCGAAACACCACAAAAATAAAGCATAATAAGAAAAAATGGCGTTTTTCCAAATCGTTATGGATCCATTGTTGAACTCGATGCTTCATACCAAACCGCTTTTCCTTTCCGCCTCGCTATGCCAAACAGCACAAAATCGTTAAGACCAACGATTCCAATTATCCGACACCAATCCTTTAGCACACAACTTAAAACCACTACAATGGCCATAGTGGTTTATACTATTTATACAGTATAGCATAAAACCTCTTCCGAGAGAACAGCAAAAGCCCATTTAAATGGATTTTGTATTGCCTGTCTTGGCTAAATCTGCTATACTATTTCCAGTTATGCTAAAATGTAGAGTTCAATGATTTTTCACTATAATTGGGGGACAAAATGAATACACAAATTTTTTCTATTATCTTGATGATTGTTATTGTTTTGCTTGGATTTCTTCTATACTATTTTGTGCAAAGCAGAAAAAATCCAAGCGCACGCCAAAACCAAGCTCGCGAATACGCCGGGCAAAAAGCCGCAAGTGTATTGCGTCGTTTTAGTAAAAGCAACGGCTATCGTTTCCTTTCGAACCTATCGCTGGAAAATGGCACCACATTAAACGGTCTTTGCGTGGGCGAATTTGGTCTTTTAGGCATAAAAACCTATGGATATAACGGCAATATTTATGGGAATGTGAACGATAAAAAATGGTTACGTGTGGGCCATTCAAACAGCAGAGAGTATTTTCCAAACCCCTTGTTAGAGGCCAACCAAGATATCCAAGCTTTACGCAAACGTTTGCAAAATACCAAAGCCCGCAACACCCCCATCGAAATAGTAGTGGTTTTTACCAACCCTAAAGTAGAACTAGCCACTGAAAAAAATTCGAATGTTTTACAAATGAAAGGACTAAGCCGTTTACTTTCTCAAGACAAATATCAAAAACAAAACGGTGTACAACAAGATCTTGTAGCAGATACCTTACAGGGAAACTAAACGATAGGATTCACAGATTGTTCACATCACTTTCAAAATTCTTTCGCAAAGTTTATGTATAATTAGCTTGTAGACAAGAGGAGCCGCAACCTCTTCTCTACAAAATGATTCCTCCTCACACCAATGAGATACCCCTTTTTAAGAAAAACCTGTGTTCCCCTGCACAGGTTTTTCTTATTTTGTGAATATTACCTCTATGTTGTGTTTTCGCATTTCTTTCACATTTTTTACAAATTGTTTTCTCAATTATTGTGTATTCTTAAGTACATAGAAAAGAGGAGCCGCAACCTTTTTCTATAGAATTCCTCCTCACATTTGTGAGAAACCCCTTTTTAGAAAAACCTGTGTTCCCCTACACAGGTTTTTTTATGTTTTTCACCATTTTTTATCGTTGCATTTAAATTTAGTATTTGTTATAATGTATAGGTGTGATAAGCTATTGTCTACCCTGTACCGTCTGTTCGGACACCTAGGTGGGCATACGTTTTTTAAAATGTAAATCAACATTGGTTATAACATGGGACGAATATGAACTTTGGGTCTGTTCAATTTTATAAACGCCTTATCGTGATAGGTTATCTTCTGCTTATTTTGGTACCATTGATTGCCTGTGTTATACTTGGTGTTCTTTATGCCAAAGAGAAAAATAGGGCTGATGCCTTGCAAGAGGCAACTCTTGCAGAACTTACACAAATTTTACAAAGCGCTGAATTTAGTGAATATGAACAGCCCTTGCAACAACTAGAAGACTTGTTGTCCTTAGAACAAGATCCGATTTCGTTTCCCTATCAAGCGCTATATCCACACCTTTATTCTGAAAAACCACTGGTGTATACTGCCGAAGAAAATGTGTGCTACTTAACCTTCGATGATGGGCCAGGGGCACTTACACCCGATCTTTTAGCCTTGCTTTCTGAGCTGGATGTGCAAGCCACTTTTTTTGTCACGGGTGAGTACAGCCGTCAACATCCAAACCTTTTAAGAGACATCGCCGACGACGGCCACAGCATTGGTGTTCACACCTACTCACACGAATACGATATCATCTATTCCTCTGTGGAAGCGTATCTTTCAGATTTCGATCAACTCTATCGTTTGATTTTAGACAGCACTGGTTCTCCGCCTGAAATTTTTCGTTTTCCCGGTGGCAGTGTTAACGCCTACAACCAAACCATTTACACCCCCTTGATAGCCGAGATGAGCCGCCGTGGTTTTGTCTATTTTGATTGGAATGTTTCCGCTCAAGATGCTGTAGTGGGCAATATGAGCAGTGACACGTTGGCCAACAACGTACTACAAGGTGTTTCCAATCAATCTCGCCTTGTGGTGCTCATGCACGACCACGCCGACAACACCGCTCTACTATCGGCCCTGCCCACTATAGTGCAAGAACTCCGCGAGCAGGGATTTCGGTTTGACACGCTGGACAACACAGTAGAACCCATTGTATTTTTTCCGGATTCTTCTGTGTAAACAAATATAGAAATTATTGAAAAAGAGGAGCGAAACTTCATGAGTGCAAAAGATAATTTTGCTCAGGCAATGAAAGAATTATTAAATTCGGGAGAGAATGGCCCTGCCGGATCTGCTGACGAGGGACGTGCACCAGGTACATTTTCTTCTTTCAGTGCGCCGGATTCCCGACCGCCTAAGGCACCCGCACCCGAAAAGAAAGAATCTGTTTTTGGTGGTGACAGTTTTAGCAACCCCACTTCTCCCAGCGATAGTGAGCCCACCACCCAAGAACCCGTTGAAGATGCAGAAATTTCCAAGGTGGAAGAAACCCCCGCAGTATCGGCGACAGTGGACACCGCACCACCCTCTTCTGATGTGGTTTCCACCGCAGAGGATCCAGAGGCAAGTGAAACAGACGAATCTTCTTCAGATGCCGTAACTATAATTGCCCCGGGCACCACCATTGTTGGTAATTTAACTTCCAACGGAAATTTAACCATGAACGGCGACATCAAAGGCGACGTTAAAGTGGCTAAAAAATTTGTGTTAGAAGGGCGCGTTATCGGTGATGTAGAAGCCCAAGAACTAGAGATTAACCGCTCCAGTGTCAAGGGAAATATCACAGTAACCGATGATTTTGTGATGGACGATCACACAGTGATTGTGGGTGATATCTCTGCTAAGAGCGCCACAACCAACGGCAAAATCAAAGGCAACTTAACCGTGTTGGAGAGAGGCCACCTTATGCCCTCGGCCACTTTGGTGGGCAACCTTGTGGCCGGCACTGTAATCATTGATGAGGGCGCCATGCTAAAAGGTGATATCGCCATCACCAATGCACAAAATGAAAATATCGTAGTAGATGAACCCGAGTTTGACATCGATTAATAAGGAAAACACGACACAGCCAAATTGTATTTAGCTTTGCATGTCACCCGCCTCTTTTTTCTTTTTCAACGAAAAGAGGCGTTTTTTCAGTTTTACAGTATCCTATAAAGGAGATGGCCTGTGCAACAGAAATACACTATGATTGGTTTGGCATCAGCCACTCTTGCCGCTTTATTTTTAATGGGCTGCACACAGCCCGCTTCAAGTTCTTCCGAGGCGACATCCACGGCTTTTACCTCCTTGCCAAATGAGCCTATTTCCTCACTTTCCGAAGACACCACTACAAACAGCAGCACCTCATCCTCTAGTAGCTCTGCCTTACAACCGACACCAGCGGCCACCGAACCCGAACCGTTGCAATTGCAAGATTTCCTCGTATGCATAGATGGCCGAGCCGTGCTTAACCCGGCCGATGTCACATTTTGGACTTTTTCATTCGCACACAATGCAGAGATAAACCGCTTAGATCCGCTGGAAATTTCTACTATCCGCAATTTATCTTTAAATGACAGTGTGCAAAAAATAGCCGACTTGTATCGGGACGTCCCCCTTGAAATATACGAGGCAGACTCTTCAAACCACCCGGTTCCTTTCGATGACTATGAAGCCTATTTGAATAGCACCCTTGCCACAGAGACACACGAAGCAATATTTTCTTTATATGTTATTGATGATGAGATTGTTTATACCCCTCATTTAGTACAACAGGCTTTAGAGGAAAATAGATATTACCAAGCACATACTATATTGCGTCATGATTTAACCGTTCAAATACAAGACGACCATATTGTGGATATACTTTTTTCTGTCAATGACATGAGCCCTTTTTCCAGCGCACATATAGATGGCCAACAATTTGTACAAGAAAACCAATACAGCGTGGGCGTATACAGCCTCGTGGTTGGTAGCACAGGCTTGTCTTTGCCGGTCGGTGTGCAAAACCATTTAGACGAACCTGTTCTGGTGCGATGCAACTACACCCTTGTTAATGGTAAGGCCACGCGCAACCCTGCTTCGTTCGAGCTATCGCTTGCCGCCGGCGCATACGGCGAACAAACTTTACTCATTCTAAACGAGGACATTCACCCTGCTGGGGTAGAATCTGTAGAGTCCATTGGTATTTTGTTACAATTTTATTCGGGAAATGGCCAGTTGTTGTTTGAAAGCGAGGGAATTGAATTTCCTGCATACAGCAATTTAGACCGTTTGCCGTAAACTTTGCAGAAAGAGGGATAACAAGTGGAGTGGACAGAATTAAGTGTTGAAGTACACAAAGACGATAGCTCTCAGGCAGGTGATATTATAACCAGTCTAGCAGACAATGGATTTGCTATAGAAGACTACGGCAATTTACAGCAAGATGTTCTGGACATTGCTCATGTGGATTTAATTGAAGAAGCCCTTTTAGAGAAACCAAAAGATATTGTTAGGTTTCACATTTATCTTTCGCCTGAAGACCCTCCGGGATATTTGGCCGAGCAGCTTCACAGCCGTTTTGCTGCAACAGGTTTGCGCTACCGTTTTTCTTCACAACAAGTTCAACAAGAGGACTGGGAAAACGCCTGGAAACAATATTACCATGCCATAAACATCGGCGAAAAACTTATCGTGGTTCCCTCTTGGGAAACTTGCAACAGCGAGCGTGTGCAGCTGCATCTTGACCCCGGCATGGCCTTTGGTACCGGCACTCACGAAACCACACTATTATGTTTGGAAGTTTTAGAGCGTGTGATACAAGGCGGCGAAACTCTTTTAGACATTGGCACGGGAAGCGGTATTTTAGCCATTGCTGCAATTTTGCTTGGTGCAAAAAATGCTGTAGCCATCGATATCGACCCTCTTTGTGTGCGCACCACAAAAGAAAATGCACAAAGAAATGGCGTGTTAGAGCATCTACAGGTAATTGAAGGAGATCTTGCCAGTGCAGTATCAGATCGCTATCCTGTTATCACAGCCAATCTTGTAGCCGATGTAATACTGCGTTTAGCACCTTCTTTGCCCTCTCTTTTAGAACCTGGTGGACTTTTTATCGCCAGCGGTGTATTAACACAGCGTGCCGAAGAGGTACGCACCGCTTTGGAAAACACAGGCCTAATACACACTGAAATTTGCCATAAAAATGATTGGGTGGCCATCATGGCAAGACTTCCCAAAACGGAGAACTAACTATGGCCAACCGCTATTTTGTTGACACGATTAAAGAGAATTATGCCCAAATAACGGGATCTGATGCGATGCACCTTGCCAAAGTGTTACGTGTAAAAGTGGGGGATACCCTCTGGCTGTGTGATGGGGCTGGTTACGATTATTTTGTGCAAGTGGAACATATTCATACCAAACAAATTGACTGCAAAGTGCTCGATCGTTGTGAAAGTGTGGGGGAGCCCCACTTACAAATAAGTTTATATGTAGCCCTTGGCAAAGGCGATAAGATGGATTGGGTGGTGCAGAAGTCTGTAGAACTTGGGGCCGTTTCCCTTGCCCCTTTTCTATCCAGTCGCTGTGTTGTGCGCCCAAAAACCGACAAGCAAGATCGTTTTTTGCGCATTGCCACAGAGGCAGCAAAGCAAAGTGCTCGTGGAAAAATTCCCACTGTGTTGCCGCTTTTTTCTTTCGATGCCATGCTGGAACACGCCCGCCAAAACGAATGTTTGCTTTTGTTACATCCCGGCGGGAAAACAAACTTGGCCTCTTGTCTTCCTAATTTGCGTTCTTTGGCTTTAATTACAGGGCCGGAAGGCGGCTTTACCAACGAAGAAATTGCAGCGGCCGAAAAATCCGGTTGTCACATTGCAGGCCTTGGCTCACGTATTTTACGCTGCGAAACGGCGCCCATTGCCGCACTTGCCGCCATTATGGCCTTGGCAGGCGAATGGTAGATAGCATGTACACTTGGCAACTGAATCCAGTTATCGTTTGTACAAATAACGATTACACTGTATTAAAAACGGATACACTTGCAATACAAACACAATCATACTATGATATACTATATGGTATATACTATGGCTAGGAGGAAAATGAATGGAAATTCAAATACAAAAAACTAAAACGCCGAAGAAAAAACCGCAAGACGAGTCAAAACTGGGATTTGGCCGCTCATTTAGTGACCATATGTTTTTGATGAATTATGATGCAAAACAAGGGTGGCACAATGCCAGAATTGTACCCTACGAACCTTTTCAAATGGACCCTGCAAGCCTTGTGTTCCATTATGCACAAGAGTGCTTTGAGGGAATGAAAGCCTACCGTCGTGAAGATGGTGGGGTGCAATTGTTTCGTCCTGAAAAAAATGCACAGCGCATGAACAGCACACATCGCCGCTTATGTATTCCCGAAATTCCGGAAGAGGATTTTGTGCAAGCGGTGCAAACATTAATCTCTGTTGATGCTGATTGGGTGCCTAAAAGTGAAAACACCAGCATGTATATCCGTCCGTGCACCATTGCTACCGAGCAAATTTTGGGTGTAAAGCCCAGTGACGAATATCTCTTTTTTATCATTTGCGCACCCTCCGGCCCCTATTATGCCGAAGGCGTAAACCCCGTTAAAATATTTGTGGAAGACAACCTTATACGCTCGGCACCGGGTGGCACAGGGTATATTAAATGTGGTGGCAACTATGCAACCGGCCTTCTCGCCCAAGAAAAAGCGCACGAATTGGGTTATAGCCAAGTGTTGTGGCTAGATGGCGTGGAGCGTCGCTATGTGGAAGAAGTAGGCAGCATGAATGTGTTTTTCGTGTTAGAAGGTGAAATTTGGACAGCCCCCGCCGATGGCACAGTCTTGCCGGGTATCACACGTATGAGTTGCATCGAATTGATGAAAGACTGGGGATATACGGTACGAGAAGAAAAAATCACCATTGATGCTTTAATCGAAGCTGCAAAAGCCGGAAAATTAACAGAGGTATTTGGCACCGGCACTGCCGCGGTGGTAAGTCCTGTAAAAGAAATCCGCTACAAAGACGAAGACGTGAAAATTGGTGATGGCACCATGGGCAATGTGACAGCAAAATTGTACGAAACATTAACCGGCATTCAATATGGCAAACTGCCCGATGAAAAAGGCTGGATTATTCCTGTTAAATAACGAACTTATCAAATCCTTGTGGCTGTATGGCACAAAAAACGATAACTAATGTGGCTTCCCTCTTGCTGTAGGATGATCATCATATCCTATAGTAAGAGGGATTGCTTTGTAAGTGATCTTTTTATTATAAAATAATGCCTACTGAATGAACCCCGGAAGGGTTCATTCAGCCCCACCGCATATTTTGATGCACTCCACTGTGTTTTCGCCTCTTAAATGAAAAAGCGAAAACACAGTGGAGTGCAAGGTTTTTGTTTGTTCAGTGAGCCTTAAAATCATTACATGGAATAAAATCGTTCTTGTGGGTTTTAAATGACAATGGTATACTGAAAAGAAATGTGTCAAGTAACTCTGAACTTTCTTTATATAAAGTTTATTATCATTTATCACCTAGAATAGGATGTGGCCTTATGAAAAGAAAAGAATGTGTCTCCAACGGAGAACTTACAATGCTTTTTGCCCAAGAATCAGATCGTCGTTTACTCTATGACTTAAGCATGGAAGACAGCGAAATTATTTTGTCCATGTTTAACAATCTGTCTGATTTTAGATGGGAAGACATTCGAGACGAAAAAGCAGAATTTTTTAATGAACGGGACAGCCTGAACAAGTATTTATTTATCGAATATAATAAAGAAATTGTGGGCATATTTTATCATACCTACCATGACGCCCCCATCACCAATGTAGAATTTCACATTTGGTTTGTCTCCAAGAAGCACACAGGAAAGGGGATTGGAACCAAAGCAGTTTCTATGATGAAGAACTATCTTCATCAAAAATTTGATATTAATACCTTTTTAATGCGGCCCTGGACAAAAAATCCGCAGGCAATTCACACCTATGAAAAGTGTGGATTTAAGCAAATACACGATTTTGATATACATCAATTTTTTACACCCGATGAGATTGAAAAATATGGGAATGGTGCCTATTCGGAGGAAGAAACCGCTAATATGCTTGCCGTTATCTATGAGCCGTAACTGGGAATTTATCCCTATTTCAAAAGTTCTATGCTCACAAAATCATAGCACATGTTTCATGCACTTATGTCGTTGTAAATTATTCATACTCACTAAAAGCCACCCGATCCATCTACCGGGTGGCTTTTAGTTTTTATAACCAGGTGACACTTCTTTTTAGATGGCATCGCTCGCTATATTTTTTGTGACACAATGAATCCCACCGCCACGAATATTGAGGTCCGTTGCCAAAATGGGCACGATTTCTCTGTCGGGGAAGGCCTCTTTTAAAACATTAAGGGCAGCTTCATCCTTTGCCTTTATTTTTTCAGAGCGGCCGGGCTCCCAATAGACCTGGGCCAAAACTTTACGATTGAATATAAGAAAATTGCAATAACTCATGGCCGGTTGCATCAAAAAATTTCCGCAGGGCATCGGTGTTCCGTCGTCAAGCAAATTAAGATCGCCATTGTCCGCAAATCGGTTTCCCCAGGTGCGGTTTGACCAGTCATCCTCCGTCGTCATGATATAGAAAGGCTTGGGTATGGGCATACGTAGTATTTTAAATGGCTTACCCTCGGCATCCGTTGCCTCTTTCAATATCTCATAAGCTTTATCTAGGCGCTCTTTGCTTATCTTGGCAGACTTCAATTCACCGGCTTCTTCTTCGGAGACTTCCGCCAACAATATGGTGTTTTTGTCTACAAAACGGCACATTTCATCTATATGTCCATTTGCAGAACCACAGCGATAGACAGGGCTTCCATCCTCTAATGTGTCCAAAATATCCAAAGTGGTATACTCATCATCATACACGCCATCCGGCAACCAAATGACTTTTTCCAGCCTAAATATCCGTTTAAATTCCTCTTCTACTTCGGCTTTTGTGAAGTTGGGATTTCTCTTATTGACCTCAGAGCTCTCTAAAGCCATCATAATACCTGCCCCATTAAACTCCTTGTCTCCACCTTCTGTTATGAGCTTTGCCACATCAAAATCACAGCATCCCATTTTTATGGCCATATGTGCAGAGAAGTTTGCACAATTCACAGAGTTTTCGCCGCTTTCAATCCCTTCTCCATACATATTAAAACGAAATTTAGCCAGGCGCATATGCCCATGTCCATCCGTCAACATATCCGGCCCGTAGTCTCTGGCCCAACTCATTTTGTCTGGAAATTGTGTTATATGTATCCTTTTTTCATCTATTCCCGCGTCTTCAAGTGTTTGTCTTAAAGATTCTAAGGTTCCGGGATATCCACAGTTGATGTAAACTTCGCCCTCATCCAGAAGATGTTTTACAATCTCGATAAATACGGACAATGTGTGCATCCCTTTCACAGGGGTGGAAATACGTGGCCAGCAAAGCACAACTGCTTGCTGTTTTTCAAATTCTCCCGGGTAGCGAAAATTATCATAATTCATTTTGATCACCTCATCATTCCTATTTCATGTTATACCATAAATCCAACCAAAAGGTAAGCGATAGTGGCAATTCCGCCCGCCATTAAAGTGTAAGGACGAATGATTTTCATTTCGTGCACAACATCTGTTTTTAGTTCTTGGCTGATAAGCATAATCAATGAACCACGGGGGCTTAATACGGAAGCTAGAGCCGCGCTTGAAAACAATGTCGCAGCTAGGATGAACGGGCTGATTCCGATCGTTTCTGATATAGGCAGGCAAGCGGCCAAGAACAAACTGGTAGTTGGCCAAAGCATACCTGTCAGCATTCCAAATATAGCGGCAGTCACAAATATAAAGGGCAGGAATACTGCCGGTGCCATCCAAGAGGTGACAACACTAACCAGTTCGGGAAAACCAATTTGGTCAACAAGACCTGTCATGGCAAATCCTAAAACAAGATAAGCCGTGGGTTTTAGCATGCTATTCATACCACGGAAGAAGGCATCCATAAACTCTGCAAAAGTGAGTATTTTTCTGGCCAAAAACCACACAAACATGACAACCAATGTGATGCATAAGCTAACAAGCAAATCTCCACCGTAGAAAAGAGAAGTCACCACAAGAACAATCAAGGGCACTGCAAAATCGATAGGGCTAGCTGCTTTTTTGGAACTATCTTTTGCGGGGGCGTCCTCCGCTGCCGCTATCTCTTTTCCGTAAATGCCTTCATAGTTGTAGGTTCCATTCTTTATTGCCTCGGCATCTTTTTTTACAACACCAATCTTGGGTATTATGCCAAAAGCAAAAAGAAAGATGATAACAACAAGCGCAATGGGAAAGAATAAAAATGGAATTACTTTTGTGATATAGTCCATGGTATAGTTTTCGCTGAGACCAAAGGAAGATAGCAACTGCGCGAAATATGTAGAATATGTGGTGAATGGCATGACAACGGTGAGGGGAATACAAATTGCGATAATGCAAAGGCTGATAGAAGACATGGAAACACGACTTTTGCGCCCGATATCTTTACCATAAGAGCACAAAACGATGCCCTTTAAAAATTCATCGGGATACACAAGAACTCCCATTGTTAACACAGACAAAAGGGTCCTTTTTTCAGAAAGTGATTTTCTTGTAACAAGTGAGCTTAAAGCTGCTGTAGCCTTAGAAGCATCTATAATTTCAACAAAAATACCTATCAAAAGCGTGAATATAATAACCCAAACTGTACCGGCATCTGCAGTTTCGGCACTGATTATCGAGACGAATAGAGCTGGAAAATTATAGTCTCCGGTGGTGATTCCAAGGATAAGTACCCCGACAACCAAACCCACAATAACCGATTCAAACGGTCGTTTTATAAGGCTTACAACAATAAAAGCCGCTAAAATTGGAACCAAACAAAGCAAATATCCCATAATATTTTCCTCCCCTTTCTATGTTTACGAATATCCCAACACTGCATCCAGAACTGCCTTTATAGAATGTTGACGGTTTTCGGCCTCTCTAAAGATTACCTCAGCATTTGCTTCGAACACCTCGTCGGTCACCTCAAAACCACCGCTTAGAAACTCACGAAGCTTCGGATCTGTCATGGCTTCCATCAGCGTTTTACCGGCCGTGTGGTCACAGTTGTGTGTAGAGGGAAGCATGTGCATAACGATGACATTTGAATTTTCGGTTCTATCCAGCAGTGCCCGGTTTACTTGGTAGGGGGCATAACGCACGATACCCGGCAACCAAGCATCCACACCATTCGTAAAAAATCCCCAGTTTTCGGTTGTCAACACATCGGCATCTTTTACGGCATCCAAGTTGTCTGTAACCTCAAAAGAGCACTGTGGATTATATTTTACAAACAACGATTCAATTAGGCTCTGTTGTTCATCACTGAAATAGGCATATTCACGGTCTGGAATGCTGCCACGTTCAATTTCTTTATGGTAACGCTCTTGCTCATCGGGGCTAAGCGTTGCAATGGCATCTGTCAGCGACATAAAAGTGGTAACATATTTAAAGTTCATACCAAGCATGGCACAGGCAACACCATACGAAACTGCACAGGCAGCGCCGCCGCGGCCAACATAGCACATGGTCTTGCCTTTGTAGCCCTCTCTTCCCCATACTTCGTCCAAAGTCATAAAGTCGGCCAACATCTGCGTGGGATGCTGGTGTTTTGTAAATCCATTGATAACCGGAATTGTGCACTCATTTGCCATTTTCACCAGTTGCTCATGTTCTGTTCCACGGTAGGCAATGGCATCATACATGCCGGAAAAAACTCTCATAGAATCTTTCACGGTTTCTTTGGCTCCAAAGTGTGAATTTGATAAATAGGTAGTTCCCATTCCCAAATCGCAGCCCGAAGTTTCAAAAGAACAACGTGTGCGTGTTGATTCCATTTCAAAAAGCATGAGAAGATTTTTTCCCGGATATTTTCTTTGCGAAATTCCCTCTTTCTTTTCCTTCTTCAGTTTTGCTGCAAGATCCAATAGATACCGCAATTCTTCGGGGGTGAAATCCTCCAGTGCTAAAAAGTGGCGACCTTTCAAATCAACTTGCATAGTGTGACCTCCATTTTATATTCACATACATACATGGATGTATTTTATGTGTTGTTTAATACCCCTTTCGAAATCGAAAGGGGATACTCACATTAGTGATGCAAAACTTTAAGAATTTTCTCAACATATCGAGAAATCATCTCTTTATCAGGCGAAAACTTAGACTCTGCATTTAGACTATGGGTCATCACAAAAGAATCGAAACCAAGGAGAAAACTATAAATATAAAAGGCAACTTCCTCTGCATTAATTTCTTTTGAAAATTCATTTTGCGCTATACCTCTTTGAACTTGGTTTTTAATAAACGATATAAATTGATAATCCAAATTTTGCTGCCGCTCAATCAATTCTTTAAGCTCAATCGCAGACTCGATTTTATAACGTAACATGATACTGTATGGGCTGGGTGTAAGTTTCTTTACCAAGTTGGTTTTTAAGAGAATGCGCAAGGTTTCCAATGCTGACTCCTGCTCGACCACTTCATCATAGATGCTGCGGTAAAAGCGTTCATACCGTTTTTCTATTTCGTCTAAAAGATCTTTTTTTGTTTTAAAATTCCAATAGAAAGCGCCACGGGTCATATTGGCCCCGGCAGCAATTTGTTCTAAAGTGGTCTTTGAGTATCCCTGTGCTTCAAAAAGTCTTATCGCCGATTGTATTATCTCTTCTTTGGTTTCGGCTGTATTTCGTTTACGCTCCAAAGCTTCACCCCCTCTATGCTTCATTTTATCACACTGCTAAAATATTTGCCATAAAAACCACAAGTGGGAGACTTATGATTGTGCGCTCTAAAAAAATAACAAAGAGTTTTCCGATGCCAAGGGGTATTCTCGAAGTGAGAATCATTGCGCCTATTTCGGTTATATAAATAATTTGCAAAACCGCTACAACACCTATAACAAATTTAGTATAGATTTCTGTGACACCTGAGGCTACAATAAACGGAAGAAATTGGTCGGCAAAACCAACGATAAGCGCCGGTGCAGCCGAAGTGGCCTCTGGCACCTGCAACAGGTTTAACAATGCTACAAATGGATATGAAATAATTTCAAAAAAAGAAGTATACTCTGCAACAATCAAACAAATCGTTCCCAAGGCCACGAGGACAGGACAAGTGTTTGTGATGATGCTTAGTGTATTGGCAATGCCATTTTTAAAAAATGTCCCCACAGAAGGTGATGTTTTCGCGCGCTTAATGGCAGCCTGTATCCCCCAACGCAAAGTGGATGTGTTTTGGGGAGCATCTTCATGAATTTGTTTTCCCGCTTGCTCATCGTATTGGTCAACCACTTTATTGAGCGGCCATATACGAGGTGTTATGATAGAACAAACAAAGCCAACGGCTATAACAGAGATATAAAAAGGAACAAACAAGGCTTCAATTTGAATATATTGCAACATAGCAACAGTAAAACCTATCCCTATAACAGAGAAGTTTGTAACGATTATCGAGGCCTCTCTTGCGGTATAATATCCTTTGTTATATTGGTTAATGGTTAGCATGGTTCCACAAACACCAGAACCTACCCATGAGGCGAAACAATCCATGAGTGCTCTTCCCGGAAGGCGGAATAATACTCTCGAAAATCTTTGAAATATTGCCCCAATAAAATCCATCGCACCATAATCTGTTAGCAATGGTAAGAGAAGCCCAGAGGCAACAAACCAGACCCCGCAAGCGGGCAAGAGCACAAACAAGATATTCCCACCGGTAGTATCTGAATGAAGCCACGTGGGACCTATATGAAATAAAATCAAAGGAGCCATGATCGCTCCCAGCACTCGAATTGAAAGCCAAAATTTTGTGGTTTCAAACATGGCGCTCAACTCCGGGGTTTTCTTGATGAACCTCATTGGCTTAAGTGCATGAATTAAAGAAATAGCCGAACTTGAAACAATAAGAAGAGTCATAATTACGACAAGACTTTGGCCCAAAATTTCTTCTATGATGTCTACAATAATACCCACAATCAAAGTAGTGGTTCCCTGATACGATATAGGGGTTAAAAATAGGATAGTTCCCAGGAGGGACGGTATAAGAAATTTCCTCCAATTTTGACGAGTAATCTTTTCATTGTGATTCTCTTCCATAAGCATCACCATCCTATAACAAATGCATAAAATTACTCAAATAAAATGCATCAGATCAAATTATGTCGAAAAATAGCAAATCTCTCATTTTTGTTTGTTTACATAGGGTAATATAGCACACTTGGCAGCTATAGTCAATACATTCATGAATGTATGTATTTTATTTGGCAAACTGCCTATGTTTTACTTGTCGATAATATCAATATTGACGAATATGATTTGACTATATCGATAGCTTTGTAGGCTTTTAAATAGAAAAAACCGATAAAGCAAAAATTCGCCGTCCTTATCCTAAACCCGAAATGACGGCTCACAATCCATCATCGTTAAAATAGGTATTTTCTGCCAAAACGGGCAACAAAAAAGCCGTCTATCGAGAATTTTTCCCGATGACAGCTTTTCTGTTATACCCATATGGTGCGCTGCGAGGGATTCGAACCCCCGGCCTACTGGTTCGTAGCCAGTCACTCTATCCAGCTGAGCTAGCAGCGCAAAGCCTCAATTATAATAACATATATAACAGCTATTGTCAATTTTTTCTTTTGTTTACAATGCAAAATTTTATATCTTTTCGGTTTCGTCTGCACGGGCAAAGTCCAAACGACGTTTTGTGCTATTTGTAAACATGGTTTCCAATGCTTGCTTATCTTTTTCCAGCAACGCCATACGCAATGTTTGCAAGCTGGCCGCAAAACTGTCTATTTGCGAAAGCAAAGTCGGCGCATTTGCTAAAAACAGCTCACTCCACAGATGCGCATTCATGTTTGCTATGCGTGTTAAATCGCGAAAACTATCACCGGTTACTTTGGGCAATAAAGGGTCATCATTGGCATTCATCAAACTGACAGCAATCGCATGGGTAAGCTGACTAACATAGGCTACAATTTGATCGTGATGCTCGGGAGAAAGCACCTCTATGTGCCCAAATGCCAAAACTTGTGCCAGTTGACGCGCAAACTCCATACCTGTTTCTGTGTTACGCTCTGTGGGTGTAATTAAAAAGTTTGCCCCATGAAACATATCGGCACTTGCATGCTGCACACCACTCACTTCTCTTCCCGCCATTGGATGGCAGGCAATAAACTCGTGCCAAGGCGCCAATACGGTTTGCGCTTCTTCTATAAAACAAGCTTTCACACCGGCAAGATCACTTATTAATGCACCCGGTTTAAAATTGGCTCGATGTGTTTGCAACCAGGGCAAAATGTCATTTGGATACAACGAAAGAATAATATAGTCCGCCTTGCGCAGTAAAAAGGGCGCTTGTTTTGCATCTCCACCGTTTTCGATTAGTTTATGCTCCAGTGCATACCCAATGGCATCGGGATTCTCATCTAAACCGTCTACCGAATATCCGGCCCTAGTAAGCCCCATGGCATAACTGCCACCCATCAGCCCCATGCCCACGATGAGAAAGCGCTTGTCTTTTGTCATATTTCCTCCGTTTGTATGCCTATGCCTTGCAAATCCTCAAAAAAAGTCGGCCAACTTTTGCATATGGCCTGTGCCTCTTCTATTTGTAAAGGAAGCTTCCCACAAACGGCCGCCGCACTTAAGGCCATCACAACACGGTGGTCGTTATGACTTTGCGTGCATGCCCTATGCAAGGCATGCCCCCCTTCAATTCGTATGCTGTCTTGTGTAGTATATATTTTTGCACCAAGTTTAGCCAACTCTTGTTCTACGCAGTCAATGCGGTCACTCTCTTTTTCGCGTAAACGGCCCGCGTTGTAAATTTCAGTTGTACCCTCACAAAACAGGGCCAAAACACAAAGAATAGGGCCAAGATCCGGACAATTGGCAAGGTCGATGCGTCCGGGGCTTTGCAAGTCCCCTTCACCGGGTTGGATGGTATACCCCCCATGATTAGGCACTATTTTTGCACCACAGCGCCGTAAAATATCCAAAATAACCCGGTCGCCTTGCTGGCTATCCTCTTGTAATCCTTTTAAAAACAGCGGCCCACAAACGGCAGCTAGCACAGCCGGCACAGCGGCCTGAGACCAATCTCCCTCCACAAAGGCCGTGCCGGGATGATATCTTTGCCCGCCCCGAATATGCAAAGTAAATGGATTTTCCCATGTACTTTGCACACCAAACTGTGCCTGGGCTGCACGGGTAAGTTGCACATAGTCTCGGCTTTCGAACGGTGGGGTGATATGCAAAACACTGTCTTGCTCTAAAAGGGGCAAGGCAAATAATAAGCCCGAAATAAATTGGCTGGAAATATTGCCTGCCAAGGTATAGCTCCCTGCTTGTAAAGGACCTTGAAATGAAACGCTGGTTCGCTCCACCGTGAAAGGAAGGCCGCTATTATGAAAAAGAGATTCATACACGTGCAACGGACGCTGCAAAAGTCGCTCTGCGCCTATCAGTCGACAGGGAGTATCGCTAAGTGCAAAAAGTGGTATCATAAATCGCAAGGTAGATCCACTCTCTTTGCAATCTATATCTGTTTTGGGACAAAAATTTTCATCCGCAAAACATGCCCCGGTCACCACACTCTCTCCGGTTTCTTGAAAATCCACAGTGGCTCCCAATGCTTCCAGCGCACCTATTGTAGCACGAATATCCTCGGAAAGAGCCAGTCCACCTAGGCGCGACACACCACCGGCAAGTGCTGCACAAATAAGTAAACGGTGTGCCATGCTTTTGCTGGGTGGTAAAGCAATGCTACCCGCAGGTGCAAAAGAGTTTATTTGAATGCGCACCTAACCCTCCTTGGCCTGATCTTCGAGTGGTTTCAATTGCCAGCTAACACCATATTGTTGACATAATAAATCACACAAACCGAAAGCAACAACAGCATCGGCTACGGCACGAGCTCGATGTAAAATGCAAGGATCGTGACGACCTTTTAGCTGCAACGTCACCTCATTTCCGCTGACAAAGTCCACCGATTTTTGTGCAAGAGAAATGCTGGGGGTAGGCTTTACAACACTGCGCACTATCAATGGCATTCCATTTGTAATGCCACCGTTTACGCCTCCGTTAAAGTTGGTTGTGGTTTGTATCTGCCCCTCGCGCAGGCAAAAAGCATCGTTTGCCTGGCTCCCATTCATGTAGGCAAAACCAAAGCCAAGACCAAATTCCACGCCTTTTATAGCCGGTATGCTAAACAATAAAGCCGACAGTTCACTCTCCACCGACGCAAAAAATGGTTCACCTAAGCCGGCAGGTAAGCCCACAACGGCCGTTTCTAAGGCCCCACCCACACTATCTCCACCATTTTTTGCAGCCACAATGGCGTTTTGCATTTGCATGCCGATATCATCGTCTAAGGTGGCAAAGCGCTTTTCGTTCAATTGGGTAAGTGCCACACGCAAACTCGGTTCATCTTCCGGCAACAGGGCATCCTCCAGCGTGGCACAAGAACATAAATGTGTGCCCAGCAAAATCCCCTGCTGTGCCAAAAGCTGACGAAAAATGGCCCCGGCGGCCACAAGAGGTGCTGTAAGCCTGCCTGAAAAATGGCCTCCTCCACGTGGGTCTGCATAGCCACGATATTTCATGCGCCCGGTAAAATCAGCATGGCCCGGCCGTGGGATATTGTACAAACTATCATAGTCCGACGGACGCGTATTTTTGTTATGCACCACCAAGCACAGCGGTGTCCCCGTGGTATGCCCTTCATACACGCCGGAAAGAAACTCCACTTGATCGTCTTCTTGCCGCGCTGTGGAAATTGCACCCACAGCACGACGTTTATCCATCTCGAAAGAAATAAAATCTTTATCAATAATAAGGCCGGGGGCAAGCCCGTCAATCACCACACCCACCATTGGGCCGTGGCTTTCGCCAAATAATGTTATATTGATAAACGAACCAAAACTGTTTCGTTGCATGCTTTAATCCCCCAACATTTTACATATTATATCATAAGAAACGGTGTCTAAATATCCAAGGCCCGGTTTTTGAACCCGAACCACAGTGAATACATCACCTTTTCGCTTTTTATCACTAAAAATATAAGGCAAAATTTCTTGCGTATTCGCCATGTGACTAAGCGGCAAATGCAATTTTTTCATCACAGTTTTTACCCTGGCACGCAAGGAAGCATCCGTTATCATAGGCAACATCCCAAGCGCCACACATTCTCCATGCAAGAGAACCTCTTCTTTAGAATGCTGCTGCAAAGCTGCCTCTATTCCGTGGCCTATCGTATGGCCAAAATTTAAAAGCTTTCTGTCGCCCTGCTCGGTTTCGTCGCACTCTACAATCATCTTCTTATACCGCAGGCAGAGACAAAGTATCTCTTCATAGCATTTTTCTATATCTTCCTCTTCCATCAACTGCAACACTTCACTACTACCGATAAGGCCTGTTTTTAACGCCTCGGCCATACCATTGGCCCAGTGACGTTTATCCAAAGTTTCCAGTGTATCCGGATCGATAACCACTAGCTTTGGCTGATGAAACGCCCCCACTACATTTTTTGCACCGGCCAAATTGATGGCCACTTTTCCACCAATGGAAGAATCTATTTGCGAAAGCGTGGTGGTGGGGAATTGAAAAAAATCTATGCCCCGCATATAACTTGCTGCCACAAAACCACCCAAATCGCCCACTACACCTCCACCCACAGCAGCCACGCAATCACCACGGTCGAAGCCCAATTCTAGCATATGCGATAACACTGCCTGCCAATCTTGCACACTTTTGCTAGCCTCTCCACCGCGTACAAAAAAAAGGTGCGCTTGTTTGCATTGTGCTTGCAAACATTGGATGTACTCTTTGGGCACATTCACATCACTTAAAATTAATACTTTTCTATTAAAATCGCCATGCGCCGATGCCTGTTGAAGCGAGCCACGTTTTACAATGATGTTGTAGCTTCTATCCGAAAGATGCACTCGTAATTTCAGCTCTTTTCCCCCCAAACCTACCGTAACTATATACTTTTGTAAAATTTTTCTGTATATTTATGATTAGTATACCACAAAAGCGGAACTTCGGGCAACTCTTCCCCAGAGAAAGAGAATTTGGGCTTGACAAAACGCTAAATATTCGATATGATTAAGTGCTATCTATTTAAAAGATAGTGCGGAACAACTCCGCAAATCCTTGCCTGTAGCCTTTGCTGCGGGCCTTTAAGTCCAGAAGGAGGTGCAACGAAATGCCCAAGTACGAAACCATGCTGGTTACCAGCGCAACCCTAAATGAGGAAGATACCGCAAGCCTCGTTGGAAAATTCAAAGATTTGATTGCTAAAAATGGCACAATCGATGCGGTAGATGAGTGGGGCAAACGCCGATTAGCGTATCCCATCAACAAAGAGTTCGAAGGTGTGTACACGCTCATTCATTTTGAAAGCGAACCCACTTTCATCACAGAACTCAACCGTGTGTACAGAATTACAGACGGTGTGCTTCGCAATTTGGTAATTGCAAAAGACCCCGGCGAGCAACTGCCGGAGAAAGCCGCCGCCCAAGCAGATGAATCGCCGGCTTCGCAGGCAAAAGAGGCCGCCGCTGAGGAGGCATAATTATGCTGAATGTTATTGCCGTTATGGGACGCCTTGTGGCCGACCCTGAGTTACGAAAAACACCAAACGGAATCAGCACCACACGCTTTACCATCGCTTGCGACCGTAGCTATGTAAAATCCGGCAGCGAACGCCAAACCGATTTTTTTGATATTGTGGCCTGGCGCAGTACAGCCGAATTTATTTGCAAATACTTTAAAAAAGGCCAACTTGTGGCCATAGACGGTTCTTTGCAAACGCATAACTATGAAGACCGTGAAGGCATTAAACGCAAGGCGTATGAAATTGTGGTAAACAATGCCAATTTTGCCGAGAGCAAGCGCTCTGCAGGCGGGGATACAGACGGCAGCTTTGAGCGCCGCTCCAGCCCTGAGACCAGCTCGTTCTCTGCAGGTGCACCAGAAGATTTTGCCGTGGTAGATGAAAGTGAAGATCTACCCTTTTAACAACAACTTTTAAAAAATTGCCCGAAGGAGGCTTATATCGTATGGCTTACGAAAGAAATGAATCTCGTTCTTCACGCCCGCCACATCGCGGCCGTCGTAAAGTTTGTAGCTTTTGTGTAGACCGTGTGTCTAACATCGATTATAAAGACGTGGGACGCTTGCGTAAATACATGAGTGAACGCTCTAAAATTATCCCCCGTCGCGTCACTGGCACTTGCGCCAAACATCAGCGCGATTTAACCATTGCTATTAAACGCGCGCGTCACTTGGCTCTTTTGCCCTATGTTACCGGCTAACACAATTTTAAAGAGGAAACCATGCATGGTTTCCTCTTTTTTCTTGCAAACAGTGCGTGAGTTTTGTATAATAAACAAAACTCACGGTCAATGCATTTAGAAAAGGGGCTACGTATGGATGCAAAACAACGCCGAAAAGAAATTTTACGCCTTTTAAAAATGGATATGAAACCATTAAGTGCCACACGCTTGGGCGAGCATTTTAATGTGAGCCGCCAAATTGTGGTGGGCGACATCGCTTTGCTCCGTGCGGCTGGCGAAAATATTATAGCGACTTCTCGTGGGTATTTTCTTAATAATGAGCAAGAAGATGACCTCGCTGCAAGCGACAGTTACATCCTATCCTGCTGCCACGATAAAAGCATGCTGGAAACAGAATTATATACTGTGGTAGACAACGGTGGTTGTTTTCTAAATGTGGCGATAGAGCATCCGCTCTACGGCACCCTTTCTTGTGATGTTGCCATTGGAAGCCGCTATGAAGCCGATGAATTTTTAAAAAAAGTGGCTTTAAGTGGCGCAAAGTTATTATGCACATTAACCGACGGTGTTCACTTTCACACCATTCGTTGCCCCAGTGAAGAGGCCTATCGCCGTATTTTAACCGCTTTAAAGGCAAAAGGCCTACTATATGGTGCGCGTTAAAACACCAACCAACTGCCACAGACGCAGAAAAACCCTTTCCATTATAGGAAGGGTTTTTCTTTGCGATAAGGCCTGTACACACACCCCAAGAGGATGTCGTAGAAAAAGCAAAACATTATATTTTCTTTTGTTTTTTAGGGTCTAGCTTGCAATCCCAGCTTATGATGGATAAGGTTTCCTCCAAGAGAATTTATTGTGCCTCTGCCGCTTCACTTGCTTCGGTATCTATCTCTGTTTTGGCATCTGCCTCACTTGTATTATTGGTATCGGTTCCCGAGGTCTTTTCTTGAGGCATTACCAAGTTGAGCACAAGTGCAATAATGGTAGAAGCCGCAATTCCGTGGCCACCAAAAAGATATCGCAGCCAAGTGGGGAAGTATTCCATGGCACCTGCAGCGCCACCGGCCCCTTGCCCAAAACCAATACCAACACCCAGTGCTATGGCAATAATCAACGTATTGCGTGGGTTAAAGTCTACTTTAGACAGCAAACTAATCCCGGTAACGGCAATAGAAGCAAACATACACAACACAGCACCACCCAGTACAGAGGGTGGTATATTGGCGAAAAACTGGCCAATGGGGCGGAAAAACCCAGCTACAATGAGGAAGATAGCCCCTGTAGCAATAGAAAATAGATTCACTACGCGCGTCATCCGAATAAGACCCACATTTTGGCTAAAGGATGTGAGAGGCGACACATTGAACAACGCTCCAAGAATGCTGGAAAAACCATCTGCCAACACCGTGCCACGCAGTTCTTTGTCTGTGGGCATACGGCCAAGGCCGCCTTCGGCTACACCGGTAGTATCGCCTATGGTTTCAATGGCAGTAACTACAAACATAAACAACATGGGAATAATGGCATCTAGCCGAAATTCAATGCCATAACGCAGAGGAACCGGAATAGATATAAGCCCCCCTTCCAACAAGTTAGTCATCGTGATGCTTAAGGTCAACGACTCTTCGGGAATAAGAAAATACATTGCCACTGCCACACCATACCCCACCAAGGTGGCCACCAGCAAAGAGGCAAGCCCCAACAAGCCTTTCCCAAAAATACGAAGTAAAATAACTACCAAGAGCACAACCCCTGCCACAAACAAATTTTGTAAAGAACCAAAATTGGGGTTTATCTCTGGATTGCCGCCACCGGCAAAGTTTTGCACGCCCACAGGAATTAAGGTAATCCCAATGGACAACACGGTAACACCGGTGACAAGGGGCGGAAAGAAACGGCGCAATTTTTTCATGAAAGAGCCAAGCCCCAATTCAAAAAATCCGCCAAGCAAAGTGGCTCCGGTTAAGGCAGCCCAGCCGCTGGTCATTGCAATAGAACTATTTACACCAATAAAAGCACTGCTTGTTCCCATAACAATCGGCAGCCCCGAACCAATGGGTCCTAATTTGTATAGCTGCACAAGAGTGGTAAAGCCGGCCAATACCATGGCACACTGTGCCAAATAGGCAACATCAATACTGCCGGGATTTGCGGCACTGTAGGCACCGCCCACAATTAACAACGGGGTAAGGTTGCCAACAAACATCGCCAACACATGTTGCAAACCCAAGGCTATTGCCACATGCAAAGGAGGTCGTCCACGTAATTCATGCACCAACTGTTTTGGATCTTTTGTCTCCGTTTGTTTGTCCATTCTAACAACTCCTCATCTCTTCCCTTTTTTTAACGCATCCATTTGAAGCAAACTTACATAACATCAAAAAAGATGTAGTATCATCCTATCACAAAAAAAATATTTTTTCAACAAAATAAAAATTTGTTTTGCATAGAAAAATAACGTCACATTTTAGCCATATTTACTAAAAGATGACGTTATTGAGTTGTAATCATATGGATTTTAGAAGCATTTCGTTGAAGTCTACTCTAAAACGGCACCGACAGCGGCGGCCTGCACATGCCGACGGTATCGACTTAACCAACCGGAGCATTTGTTTTCTTTGGGCACAAAATTCTCTTGGCGCTTTTCAATTTCGGCTTGGCTGATGCAAAGCTCCAGCTTTCTTGCGGGGATATCTATTTCTATGTTATCACCCTCTTGCACAAGCCCTATAAGACCTCCACTGGCTGCCTCTGGGCACACATGGCCAATGGAGGCCCCACGCGAAGCACCCGAAAAACGCCCATCTGTAATTAAGGCGACACTGGAGGCTAGACCCATTCCGGCCAAAGCACTGGTGGGGTTTAACATCTCGCGCATCCCCGGCCCCCCTTTTGGCCCTTCATAGCGAATCACCACCACATCCCCTTTTACAATCTGCCTGGCATAAATCGCTGCAATGGCCTCTTCCTCGCTATCAAACACACGCGCAGGCCCTTTGTGGCGCAGCATTTCTTCGGCTACAGCCGATTGTTTTACCACAGAGCCATCCCTGGCTAAATTGCCAAACAGAACAGCAATACCACCTGTTTCAGAGTAGGGCTTTTCTATAGGGCGAACAACCTCTTCGTTTCGGTTGCGCGCACCGCTTATCTTCTCTGCAACACTACAACCGCCCACAGTAGGTAAATTTACATCTAGAAGATTCTTTTTCGCCAGTTCTGCCATTACCACTGTAATACCACCAGCAGCATCCAAGTCTTGAATATGGGCCGGACCTGCCGGTGCCAAATGACACAAATTCGGTATTACAGCACTGAATTTGTTGATTTCTTCCAGAGAAATGGGTGCTCCCGCCTCATGTGCAATGGCCAAAAGGTGCAACACTGTGTTTGTGCTGCACCCCAATGCCATGTCGCAGCATAGGGCATTGCGCAAAGATTTTTCGTTTACAATGTCACAAAAGCAAATATTTTTTTCTAAAAGAGACATCACACAGGCACCCGCCTGCTTTGCAAGACGTGTACGCGCGGCGCTTACGGCAGGCACTGTGCCATTTCCCGGCAAAGCGATGCCCACGGCCTCGCTTAGGCAGTTCATACTATTGGCAGTATACATGCCGGCACAGCTTCCGCAGCCCGGACAACATGCCTGCTCTAGCTCTGTTAGCTTACAATCGTCAATTTGATTGGCCTTGCGTGCTCCCACGGCCTCAAACAGATTTGATAAACTCACCTCACCGCTTTGCGTTTCTCCGGCCATCATCGGCCCACCGCTTACCAACACCGTTGGCAAGTTAAGCCTTGCGGCACCCATCAACATACCCGGCACAATTTTATCGCAGTTTGGTAAAAGCACCAAAGCATCGAATGCATGACTTTTGGCCATCGTTTCCACACTGTCGGCAATAAGCTCGCGGCTTGGCAAACTGTAGCGCATGCCCTCGTGGCCCATGGCAATGCCGTCACATACACCGATGGACGGCACCAGTATCGGTGTGCCTCCGGCCATTCGCACACCGGCTTTTGCTGCATCAGCCAGTTTATCCAAATGGATATGCCCCGGAACGATTTCGCTAAAAGCACTTACTACACCCACAAGAGGACGGTTTAATTCTTCTTGCGTATATCCCATTGCGTAAAACAAACTGCGGTTTGGCGCGCGCTCTACACCCTCGGTTACGCGCACGCTTTGTTTCTTTAACATCTAGTGGCCTCCTTGAAAGCTATAACTACCGTTTTTAATAACCTATGAGGAGGCCATTACAGCCCCCTCATGTGCTTTGCTTTATAATATCCCAAGAGATCTACTTATTATTCAGCCAACTCATCATACCGCGCAATTCTTTGCCCACTTCCTCCAAGGGTTGCTCGGCTTCCATACGTCGTGTGGCCAAAAAGCGTGCTTGGCCGCCGGCGCCCATTTCTTGAATGTATTCGCTGGCAAATTCGCCCGTTTGAATTTCACGCAGTACTTTACGCATTTCCTTGCGTGTTTCCTCGGTGATGATGCGCGATCCCACACGATAATCGCCATATTCGGCCGTGTTAGAAATCGAATAGCGCATGCGTGCAAAACCACCTTGGATGATAAGGTCTACAATTAATTTCATTTCGTGCACACATTCGAAATAGGCCATTTCCGGCTCATATCCTGCTTCTACCAACGTTTCGAAACCGGCTTTCATCAAAGCCGTAACACCGCCACACAAAACCGCTTGTTCCCCAAACAAATCGGTTTCGGTTTCCTCTTTAAAGCTGGTTTCCAAAATACCGGCACGTCCACCGCCAATACCACTTGCATACGCAAGGGCAAACTCGCGCGCTTTGCCCGACGCATCTTGATGTATGGCAATTAAGCACGGCACACCAGCACCCTCTTGATACTGGCTACGCACAGTATGCCCGGGTCCTTTAGGGGCCACCATTACCACATCCACATCACTGGGGGGCTGAATTTGGTTGAAATGAATATTAAAGCCATGTGCAAACATCAGCACGTTCCCTTTTTGTAGGTTTGGCTCAATATCGTTTTTATAAATGCTAGGCGCCGATTCATCGGGCAAGCTCAACATAATCAAATCGCCCTTTTGGGCAGCCTCGGCGGCATCCATCACCGATAAACCAGCGGCCTTTGCAGCCTTCCATCCGGCACCATCTTTGCGGGCACCCACCACTACATTTACACCACTTTCGTGCAAGTTTAGTGCGTGTGCATGACCTTGGCTACCAAAACCTATCACTGCTACAGTCTTGCCTTTAAGCAAACCCAAATCACAATCTTTGTCATAATATTTAGAAATCATTTTTTTCTCCTTTCGGCAATAGACACCGTTTTATTTTCTTAATAAAGGGCACATAACCCCTCATTTTATTGTACACAATTTTTTTGTTTTTGCCTAGAGGCATTTATGGGCAATCTTACGCTTCTTCCTCTTTGGGCACTGCCCCCAAAACACGGTCGCCACGCTCTAAAGCGGTTACACCGGTGCGGCACATCTCTAAAATTTCATATTGCTCGATTACGGCAAGAAATGCATCGATTTTCCCCGGACGGCCGGTAAGCTCTACCACCATACTATCCACCGAGAGATCTACTATGTTTGCTTTGTAAATATCGGCTATTTCGCGTAAGACACTGCGCTTGTCTTCGCCCGTATGTAACTTTACCAAAAGCAATTCTCGCTGTATGCTGTTATCTGCATCTAAAGCCACCACATTGCGCACCTCATGTAATTTTGCGCTTTGGCTCAGTATTTGGTGCAGGGTGTTATCGTCTCCACTGGTTGTGATGGTGATACGGGAAATGCCCGCCACATCTGTGGCCGATACGGTGAGACTGTCGATATTAAAACCCTTTCGTGCAAAAAGACTGGAAACACGCGCCAATACGCCGGCATTATTGGCCACCAACATCGACACAACCTGTGCTCTTTTTTCTTTCATACAAACATTCCTTTCCGTGCTGTTTTTGCGTGTATACTGGCAAAAATCACCTTGTTTTAGCATTAACCCACGATGATATCAGCCACCGTTTTGCCGGACGGAATCATGGGCAGCACCATTTCATCTTTATCTATAGGACACTCGACAAAAGCCGTGCAATTGGCATCTAAGGCTTCACGCAAAGCTTTCTTAAATGATTCGGGTGTTGTAGCACGATAGCCTTTGGCATCAAATGCCTCGGCTAGTTTTACAAAGTCGGTTTTTCTTTCCAGGGTTGTCTGCGAGAACCGGTCTTCATAAAAAGAATGTTGCCACTGTCGCACCATGCCCAGTACACTATTGTTCAAAATCACACTTACCACAGGCAATTTATTGCTCACAGCCGTACTACACTCGTTAAAATTCATATGGAAACTTCCGTCTCCTGTAATGTGTATCACACGCCGTGTCGGCATGGCCACTTGGGCACCGATGGCAGCCCCGTAGCCGAAACCCATGGTACCAAGGCCGCCACTGGTTAAAAAACTGCGTGGCCAAGTTCGACGGCAAAACTGTGCGGCCCACATCTGGTGCTGGCCCACATCTGTTACAATGATGGCATCTTCCCCAGCCACTTCGTTGATAATTTCAATCACTTGGTGCGGGCGAAGCCTATCGAACACATCGCTGGGAAGATAATCCTGTTGTTTCCACTGAATGATTTCCTGCTGCCAAGCCTCGTGCTTGCCTGCCTCTACAAGCGGCAAAAGCTGTTCAAGCACCAATTTCACGTCACCCACTACAGCATGATGAGCACGCACGTTTTTGTTTACCTCACTGGGGTCTATATCAATTTGCACAATACTCGCATTAGGGGCCCATTTTCCTGGCGCTAGGGCCACACGATCGGAAAAACGGAAGCCCACGGCTAGTATCATGTCGGTGTTTTCAAGCGCCATGTTCCCGCTAAAGTTGCCATGCATCCCCACAAGCCCCATGTTTAAGGGGTCATCCCAGCTTAAAACGCCCGTACCCATCAAGCTATGCACGGCCGGCAAACCGCCCTTGTGCAGCAGTTCGTACAAAACGTCACTGGCTCCACTAGACACCACCCCACCGCCAAAACACACCAGAGGCTTTTTGCTGGCCGAAAGCAAACGTGCCGCCTGATAAATAGCCTCTTTATTATCAAAAACAGGAGGGGTACATACAATGGGTTGCTGAGGTGTATATTCGTATTCCGCCATGGTAACATCCTTTGTAATATCTACCAAAACCGGCCCTTTGCGCCCGCTTTGCGCAATGCGAAATGCCTCACGCAAGGTGTCTGCCAAACTGGCGATATCTTGCACCATAAAATTATGCTTTGTTATTGGCATGGTGATGCCCACCGTATAAACTTCTTGAAAGCTGTCTTTTCCTATCAGTGAAGACGGCACATTGCCGGTGATAGCCACCATGGGCACCGAATCCATAAAAGCGGTGGCGATACCGGTGACAAGGTTTGTTGCCCCGGGGCCACTGGTGGCCAGTACCACCCCTGTTTTTCCCGAAATACGCGCATAACCGTCGGCAGCGTGGGCCGCTCCTTGTTCGTGTGCTGTTAAAATATGACGAATTTTATCTTGATGTTGATATAGGGCATCGTAAATATGGATTACCGAGCCGCCCGGATAGCCAAAAATTGTATCTACTTCTTGCTCCATAAGCACATGAGCCATAATTTGTGCACCGTTCATTTTCATAGCAAGCCTCCTTTGAAAAATATCCAATAAAACAAAATACCCGCCTCATGAAGAGACAGGCAAACCCTGCGATACCACTCTACTTGCCACACATTATATGTGGCCACTCTGCCGGCATCGATATGTTTTGCAAAAAACATGTAATACCGCACACCGATAACGGGGTGTTTTCCGTCTGCGCCTACACAAAGGGAAACCCTTCTTCAGGCAGCTGCTTAGGGAAGGACTACATCCAAAACCTTGGCACCGCCTCGCACCCACCGGCGGTTCTCTGCGCCCACTGTATTTGTATGTCTTGTTTCCCTTCAACGCATATTTCTTTATTTTTGATAAAATACAGTACCAAATTACTGTTATTATAATCGCTTGCCGTGCACTTGTCAACCGAAATATGCCTCCTTGTGTTTTTCTTAAAATATGTTACAATAAAGAAAATCTTAAAGCGGCGTAAAACAAACCACTTTTGCAAAGGAGTTATAGAATGAAACGATCAATGCCAACCTTGTTGGTAGTGCTTGTGATGCTGTTATACGCGGGCATGTATTGGATGGATTTATCCTATTTTAGCTCCCTGCAAACGGGATATCCACAGCTTGGCGAGGTTTGGATGCGCTATGCAAGCCTTGCATTGCCTTGCCTTATGGTTTTGCTTGGCATGTTTACCATAGGGCCACATGGCATTTCCACCTTACGCATGCGTAGCAAAAGTTTAGCCGTTCCCTATTTTATCTGTGCGGGTTTTGGTTTTTTGCTTGCCTTGTACGAATTTGCCTACGCCGCTTTTACTCCCTTGCTTCCCTTTGTATTTTCCGCTCTTTTTTATGGCCTATATGGATTGTTCTTTTTATTTTGCGGCCTACAATTGCTGGTGCAAAACGCACCTTGTCCCACAAAAAATGTTTGGTTTGGCATGATATCCGTGCTTCCCTTTTTGTTTTTAGCCGTACAAGATATCTTGTTTTCCCCCTTTTCTTTGTCTCAATTTGGCCCCACAGTTTCCGCTTTTGCAACTCTCTTTGTCCTTCTTTGGTTTTTGACACTTTTGCGTGCTTTCTATATTGCATTGCCCCTGTCACGCATGTGTTTTTTATACAGCCTTGGCTTGCTTGTATTTTTGTTTGCCACTTGCTTGGCTTTGCCCTATCAAGTTCACAACTACCTTTTTGGTCCTCGTGTGGTTTCTCTGCCCGCTTTGCTGGAAAGCATCAACCTTGCTATTTTAGGCGTTTGCACCGCATGCACATCTCTTTCCATCGCCTCGCAAAGCGATGCCCCTGAGAAAGTGGCCAAACGCCTGCCCACTACCGAACTGCCCTAGAAATTTCTTGTTTTTGTGCTTATAAAAAATGGCAAACACAAAAGAAAGGTCTATTATGGAACATGCCCCCTTTTACCCGGTGCTACTGGGTGCTGATATGAATTGCTATGGGATGGCTCGAAACATCCACGAAGCCTATGGCTTGCGTAGCGACGCCTTTGGCCGCTGGCCAATGGGCGATACCAAATATTCTAAAATCATACAATTTCATGAGAATAGCGAAATTGATAATGACACGGAAATATTGCGTGTCTTATCTGATTTTTCGACAAAACATCCCGATGCCCCAAAATTGTTGGTGGGTTGTACCGATGATTATGCTGCGCTTTTAATTCGCAACCGCAAAGCACTATGCGATATGGGCTTCACTGTGCCTTACATAGAAGAATCCCTCATGGATCAACTTGTGACAAAAGACAGTTTTTACGATCTATGTCGTTTGCATAAACTTCCATTTCCAAAAACAGAAGTGTTGCATCCTTGTGATATAGAAAACGAACACACCGTAGAAAAAAAATTACAAGAGCTGCCATTTTCATACCCCATTGTTTTAAAACCTGCTTCCAGCATCGCCTATTGGAAGCACTCTTTCGAAGGGATGAAAAAGGTTTATTTCCCAAAAGATGCCAGCGAAGCACTTGCTGTTGCACGGCAAATTTTTGCATCGGGCTACAGCGAAAATTTAATCTTGCAAGAATTTTTGCCCGGCGGCGACAGTGAAATGCGGGTTCTAACGGCCTATTGCAACCAAAAAGCACGTGTAGAAATGATGTGCCTTGGGCACGTATTGCTAGAAGAACACACCCCTACAGCCATTGGCAACCATGCGGCCATTGTGACAGAATATGACCGAGAATTGATGGATATTTTTGCCCAATTTTTAGAAAATATCGGCTATGTTGGCTTTGCTAATTTTGATATAAAAAGAGACCGCCGCACGGGCTGTTTTAAAGTATTCGAGATTAATTTGCGCCAAGGACGTAGCCATTTTTATGTCACCGGATCCGGCGTTAATTTAGCAAAGCTTTTGGTGGACGATTGGATTTTAGGCAAAGAACAAGATGGACTTCATTATGTGCAAACAGAGCATTACTGGCACAGTGTTCCCAATCATGTAGTGTGGTCTTATACCGAAGATGAAAAAATGGTGCATAAAGCACAAAGCCTTATCCAAAAAGGGGAGGAAAGCTCCACATTCGACTATCACTTTGACAAACGTTTAAACCCTTTGCGTTGCCTTTATCTTATAGAACATGCACGCCGCCACAAAAAGAAATTTGCCACCTACTGCACCCCTTGGCGTTAAGTAGTTTATAAAGGAGACCTGCAACATGTCCCAGGAAAAAACACTTGGTATTTTAGGCGGCATGGGACCCATGTCTTCTGTGTACTTTTACGAATTATTAACACTGCACACAGCCGCTGTCTGTGACCAAGAGCATCTGGATATACTTTTATCCTCTCATCCCAAAACCCCAGACCGTACGGCTTTTTTGCTGGGGAAATGCCAGGCCGACCCTCTACCTGTCATGCGTGCACAGGCGCAGCGTTTGGTGCAAGGTGGGGCCGACATTTTGGCCATTGCCTGCAACACCGCCCACTTTTTTTACGAAGATCTTTCTGCCTCGGTTTCGGTTCCCATTTTGCACATGCCACGTCTTACCGTTTTGGAAATACTGGAACAAAAGGGAACAAAGGTGGGTATATTGGCCACAAAAGGAACGGTGCAAAGCGGATTGTATCAGGCGGAGTGTGAAAAAGTAGGCCTTGATTATGCTATCCCCAGCCCAAAAGCACAAGAGGGGATTATGCAGGTGATTTACGAGGATATTAAAGCCTCGCGCCCACCGCGCACAGAACTTTTCACAGCCGCAACAGACGAATTATTGCAGGCCAATTGCACACACTTGATTTTAGGCTGTACAGAACTTTCTCTGTTAAAGCGGGCTCGTCTTTGCCCACCCATGTGTATTGACGGCATGGATGTGCTGGCTAAGGCAGCCATACTCGCCTGTGGAAAAACACCGCAAGGTTTTGATTTTTAAAAGGAGGATGTGTTAACATGTGTGGTTTTATTGGATTTACCGGAAATCAAACTATAACCGAGAAAGAACAAATACTGGCCCCCATGATGCAGCGCATTGTCCACCGAGGGCCTGACATGGGAGGCCATTATGCCGACGATGCCGTAGCACTTGGGTTTCGACGGCTTTCCATTTTGGATTTGTCTGAAAACGGAGCACAGCCCATGAAAAACGAAGACGAAAACTTAATTCTAGTCTTCAATGGCGAAATATACAATTTCCCTGTTTTGCGCAAAGAACTGCAAGAAAAAGGACATGTGTTTCGCTCTAACACCGACAGCGAAGTACTTTTACACGCCTATGAGGAATACGGCGAAAAACTGGTGACAAAACTGCGAGGCATGTTTGCCTTTGTTTTGTGGGACAAAACAAAGCAATGTCTATTGGCCGCGCGTGACCCCTTTGGCATAAAACCTTTTTATCATTGCCACCTACCTGACGGTTCTTGGATGTTTGGCAGCGAAATCAAAAGCTTTTTAGACCACCCGGACTTTGAAAAGCGGGTTAATGCCAACGCTTTGCGTTCTTATTTAAGCTTTCAATATCCAGCCGGAAGCGATACATTTTTTGAAGGTGTGCACTGTCTACCACAGGGACATTATTGCCTATTTGAGAACGGAACCTTGCGCAGCGAATGCTATTTTAATACAGAGTTTACACCCGACGCAAGCCTTACATTCGAACAATATGTGGACGAGATAGACAAATGCATACACGAAAGCGTACAAGCCCACCGCATCAGCGATGTAAAAGTGGGTGCGTTTTTATCCGGTGGGGTAGATTCCAGCTATATCACGGCCTGCCTAAAACCGCAGCATAGTTTTTCTGTTGGTTTTTCCGATGCAAACTTCGATGAATCTCATCATGCCGAAATGCTAAGCGAACATCTGGGGGTGCATAACGTTCGTCAACTTCTCACTCCGGACGAATGCTTCGATGCTTTATCAGACATTCAATACCATATGGATCAGCCACAATCCAACCCATCCAGCGTGCCTTTATGGTTTTTAGCGAAACTGGCTGCCCAAAAGGTGACCGTAGTGTTAAGCGGAGAAGGGGCTGACGAATTGTTTGCCGGCTATGAACTCTATGCAGATACCCCGGCCATGGAGCGTTTTAAGAAGACACCACGGGGCTTACGCCGCATGCTGGGAAGCATTGCAAAGGGGATGCCCCCCATAAAAGGGCGCAACTTTTTGCTAAAAAGTGCCGAAAAACCAAAAGATTGGTTTATTGGCCAAGCCGTAGTATTTTCCGAGCGCGAAGCCCAGGCCCTTTTGCAACCGGCCTATCAAAATGGTCCTTCGCCCCGTCAACTATGTATGCCATATTATCGCCAAAGTGCTCAATGGAACGAAGTAAGCCAAAAACAATATTTAGATTTGCACCTGTGGCTGCCCGGCGATATTCTTTTAAAAGCTGATAAAATGTGCATGGCACACTCGCTTGAACTGCGTGTTCCCTTCCTCGACAAAGAGGTTATGGCGCTTGCGCGCCGCATTCCCAGCCAATACTGCATCCAAGGACACCAAAACAAACTGGTATTTCGTCATGCGGCCAACCGCAACCTGCCCGATGAATGGGCTACACGCCCTAAAAAAGGCTTTCCGGTGCCCATACGCAATTGGCTTCGCCAAAAAGAATACTATGAATTTGTGCGTCGTTATTTCGAAAGCGAATTTGCCGCCGCCTTCTTTCATCGAGACAAGCTGATGCAGTTGCTTAACGAACACTACGAAAAACGTGCTAACCGTGGTCGCCGTATTTGGACAGTACTTTGTTTCTTAATATGGTACGAACGTTTCTTTATCCTTGATAAAACCAATAAAACGGCCTAGCCTTCTTTTTCTATACACATATGCACGCAAACTCACTTTATACACCAACACAGAGGTAATCTATATGCAAACACAACCTAGCCCTTACTACATCACCACTGCCATTGCCTACACTTCGCGTAAGCCTCACATTGGCAACAGCTATGAAATTGTGCTTACCGACGCCTTGGCTCGCTTAAAACGCCTAGAGGGACGTGATGTACATTTTTTAACCGGCACCGATGAGCATGGCCAAAAAATTGAAGAGCTGGCAAAAGAAGAGGGGATTGCACCCCAGCAACTGGTAGACCGTGTGGCAGGGCAGGTGCGCAGTATCTGCGACACTTTAAATATTGCCTACGACGATTTTATTCGTACCACAGACGATCGCCACAAACATGTTGTGCAAACCATATTTCAAAAATTATACGACCAAGGTGATATTTATAAATCGGCCTATGAAGGCTGGTATTGTGTGCCGGATGAAAGCTTTTTTACCGATGCCCAATTAGAAGACGGCAAATGCCCCGAGTGTGGCCGTGAAGTAAAACGCGCCAGTGAAGAGGCCTATTTTTTTAAAATGTCCAACTACCAAGAACGTCTCCAAGCACATCTAGATGCAAACCCGGATTTCATTGTGCCGGAAAGCCGTAAACGCGAAATGGTAAATAATTTCTTGCAACCGGGCCTTCAAGATTTATGCGTGTCTCGGTCGAGCTTCCGCTGGGGCATACCGGTTTCTTTTGATGATAACCATGTGATTTACGTGTGGATAGATGCCCTCACCAACTACATTAGCGCACTGGATTATAACCCACAAAATCCGGGAGAACTTTTTTTACGCTATTGGCCGGCACAAGCACACATCATTGGCAAAGATATTTTACGTTTTCACACAATCTACTGGCCCATCCTGCTTATGGCTTTAGACATTGCGCTTCCAAAGCAAATTTATGGCCATCCTTGGCTGCTTTCCGGCGAAGATAAAATGAGCAAAAGCCGCGGGAATGTAATTTATGCCGACGAGTTGGCGCAGCGCATCGGCGTAGATGGAGTGCGCTGGTACCTTCTTTGCGAAATGCCTTATGCGCAGGATGGCACAGTAAGTTATTCGCGCATTTTCGAAAGATACAATGCAGATTTGGCAAATGTGCTTGGAAACTTGGTGCAACGCACCATTGCCATGAGTCATAAATATTTTGGGGGCACTTTGCCCCAAACACGTCTTGCTGCTGCACCCGACGCAGCACTGGGAGAAAAAGCACTAAAAGCACGGTGCGAAATGCAAAGATTAATGGACACCTTTCACTGTGCCGATGCCTGCGAACAAGTGCTACAACTTGCCAAACACGCAAACAAATATATCGATGAATGCGAACCTTGGGTATTGGGCAAGGACGAAACACAAAAAGACCGTTTGGCTGCCGTTTTAGGCACTTTGCTGGAGTGTATTCGTCACTTGGGTGTGTTGTTTTCTCCCTTTTTGCCACGCACAGCAGAGGAGATTTTCCGCCAGATTGATTGCCCGCCAAACCGCCAAACTTTAGAAAGTTTAAGCGAATTCACCTCTTATGTAGGCACTTTGCAAAAACCAACGCCCTTATTTGCTCGTTTGGATACACAGGCTTTGCTTGACGAAATCGAAGCAGAATTAGAGGCAAAGCAAACACCCGCCGCACCTTCTGTGGCGATATCGGATGATACACCCCAAGTGGAAATTCTACCCGAAATCTGCTATGAGGACTTTATGAAGACGCAGCTTCTGGTTGCTGAAGTGCGGCAATGCGAGCCTGTGAAAAAAAGCAAAAAATTGCTGCTACTCACCCTATTCGACGGCACAAGAGAACGACAAGTAGTCAGTGGTATTGCACCATGGTATTCTCCACAAGATTTGCTTGGTAAAAAAGTGGTGCTGGTGGCCAATCTTGCCCCGGCGAAACTGTGTGGCCAACAAAGCGAAGGGATGTTGCTTGCGGCCGACGGCCGCAATGGTGAGGCCCAAGTTTTATTCCTGCCCGAAAATACTGTGCCGGGCAGCCGCGTGAGGTAGGATATGCAACGGGAAATCACCGGGCTGGACTTTATACAAAACAATATCATATCCCCCATTTTCGATACACATGCCCACTACACATCACATCATTTTAAAGATAACAGGAACGAGCTTTTGTCTCGTTTACAAAGTTTAGGCGTTTGCTATGTACTTGATTGTGCCACCGACTACGAAACTGCTGTGGAAAGCCTCCGCTTGGCGGAGCGCTATCCCTTTTTATACACTGCCGCGGGCATACACCCACAGTGTTTAATTGAGAAGGACAGCAGCACTGTGCGGCAATTTGGCGGCGACTGGCAACGCGAATTGCGCGAAATAGAAGGCCTTTTGACTCATCCTAAGGTAGTGGCCGTGGGGGAAATTGGTCTAGATCATCATTGGCCTATACCCCATGATGCACAGCTTGAGCTATTTGAAGCTCAGCTACAGATAGCAAAAAAACATGACCTACCCGTTTCCATACATGACCGCGAGGCGCATGCAGACACCTATGCCATTTTAAAAAAACACCGCCCAAAAGGAGTCTTGCACGCCTATTCCGGATCTGCCGAAGATGCACATTGGTTATGCGAACAAGGCCTATCCCTCGGCTTTTGCGGCACATCCACCTTTAAAAATGCCCGCCGTGTTTTACAGGCTCTTGCCTGTGTGCCCAAAACACATATATTACTGGAAACCGATTGCCCCTATCTTACCCCGGAACCCTTTCGCGGCAAACAAAACCACAGTGCCCTTTTGGGTGCCGTGGCTCGAAAAATAGGCGAAGTGTGCGGCGAAACAGCTGAGCAAGTGGCTGCTTTTACATGCGAAAATGCAAAACGCCTATTTTCCATCTCATGATAGTAGAGAACTTACCAAAGGAGTAGACATGCATATCTTGCACGAGCTAAACTTTGCCTCTATTGCTCTGCGTCTGCTTGTGGCCATTTTATTAGGCGGTATTTTAGGCCTTGAACGAGGCCTAAAAAACAGGCCGGCTGGTATGCGCACTTATATTCTTGTATGCCTTGGTGCCGCATTGGTTATGATGACAGGCCAATTTGCCTTTGAACAATGGAATGTGTCCGACCCCGTTCGAATGGGGGCACAGGTGGTGTCCGGCATTGGCTTTCTGGGGGCGGGTACCATCATTGTTACAGGACGGCAACAGCTTCGTGGCCTTACCACGGCGGCAGGCATATGGTGTTCGGCCTGTTGTGGCTTGGCCATTGGTATCGGGTTTTATGCAGGCGCCTTAGCGGCGGGCCTAGCATCCCTTTTGGTTCTTACCTTGCTAGAGCGTCTAGATCGGCTTTTGCGTCACCGCTCCCGTGTATTAGACGCTTTTATGGAATTTGATAAAGAGGCTCGATTTTCTGATTTTGTTCGTTTTGCAAACGAACACAACATGGATCTTTCCGGCATACAAATACAACGTTCGTCCTCTTCTGCGGCCACCACAATCAACGTCACATTTACAGTTACACTTTCGGGACACTTACGCCATAGCGAAGCATTAAGTACGCTTTTCCAAGCTCCCGGTGTTTTGTATATGGAAGAATTGCATTAATGCATGCCAAAGCACAAATTCCCCACTGTTCGCTAAGGCATAAACGATAACAACCGGTTAAGGCAAGCATATCTTTGCCCTAACCGGTTTGCTGTTTTGTTCTTACACTGCATTACATGACATAAAATCAAGCCACACTGAATCTACCTTGGGGCTGTGCATATTCCTCACCCACAACGCCATTTAGCATTTGTGCTATATAGGCTGCAAAAGCATCTTCTAAAAGCACACCCGAATCAATCACACTGCCTTCCTGTGCCTGTGTAAACACATAATAAGAATCTCCACCCATTGCCAAAAAGTCTATGGTTACAATTGTATACACTTCAGTGGGAGAAAACTCTTGTCCGGACACTGAGAGTATTTCCACCCTTTCACCGGGGTTCTGCGGCGCATAGAAAGTGGAATCCGGATAGGCTTCACCTTGCTCATAGGCGGTTTCGGTGTTCACTATATATTCCACACCACTTACTTGCGCTAAGGGTGCTGTGTGCTCGGGCAATTCTGCACTGGCTGCCTCTAAAGCCTCTAATAGTTGTGCCCCCGTAACATCTAAGGTTACCAAAGTATTGTTGTAAGGAAAAACGGTTTTAACATCTTCCAGCGTTATTTCACCCACTTCTATCGAAGCCCTAATGCTACCGGAATTCATAATTCCCACATCGGCTTCAATGCCAATCTCACTGTTGGCATACCATAGCATCGCATCGGCCGAAAGGTCGCCAAGATTTGTTTCCGACACACGCACGGTTTCATATTCTCCGTCTAAAAAAACATCCGTTTCTGCCACAGGCTCGCTTAGAGAATCATCCACCTCCTGTGTAACCTCCCCGGCATATTCCTCTGTGGCTTCGTCCTCTATCACCGCGGGTAAAAGCTCTGCGCTTAACACTCCGTTTTCAATGTATGCCACACCCACATTTTCCCCAAAAGCACCCGTGCTAACCAAAAGAGTGTCACCCTGCATTTCATTTATTTCTACGTGGCTATGTGCATCAATAAACAAATCAATGCCGGAAACATTGTCGATAACATCATAAGAACGGCTGCCAACCGTGCTGTCGTCTATTCCCAAATGGCTTAGGCAAACAATTAAATCACAGGCTTCTTGTTGCAAATATTCCACTTGCGTTCTGGCCGCTTCGTATAACTCTTCCTCGGCCAAAAATGTGAAATCCTCCACAGCAGAAGGCGTGGTGGTGGTTTTGGTGGATGGTGTGGTAAGACCAAAAACGCCCACCTTGGCACCACTGGGCAAAGTATAAATTTTATTTTCCGCAAAAACAGGCGCGCCATCCTCTTCGTATAAAATATTGGCACTGATTATATCAAATTCGGCCTCTTCCGCCAAGGACAACAGATTATCACCACCCCAGTCAAAATCATGATTTCCGGGGGTCATGGCATCATAGCCCGCAAGGTTCATAAGTTCTATCGCCGAGGCGCCTGCGCTTTCATTTACATAGGGTGTTCCTTGCATAACATCGCCTGCACTAAACAGTAAGACATCACCTTGTTCGGCTAAATCCTCTTTCATTTGTGCGATACGCCCATATCCATAGGCAGGCGCATCGGAGTCATTATTAATTCTGCCGTGAATATCGTTGGTAAACATGATTTGAAATGAATACCCCTCCTCTGCGCCGGACGATTGGGCCGGCACGCTTTCTGCCACCGGTGCATCGGCACATGAAGTGAACAAAAATAATGCAAGTGTAAACGTAACATATCTCAGTACAGTCTTTTTCATAGAGTTCTCCTCACTATATTTCTAAATGTTTTTAACCACAGGTTTACGGCAAATATTATTTCTATCGGCTCTTATTGTATCATTATTTCATTTGCATGTAAATCATATCCCTGTTCTTGGTTTTTTCAACATATTTTTCTTTACACCTTTTTTTCACTTCTTTCTGCGATAGTTTTCACATTAGATAGATACACTGGGATAAAACAAAAAACAGGAGGCAAACTCATGTCTTATTTTGAAAAACGTCCCGACGGAAGTTACGCGCCCACCTCCCATCCACAACAAACTTCCCAATCCTACAACACTACCTATAATTCCCGGCAAGCAAGACCAACTTATCCACCTCAACCCGGCCCACCCTATGCACACCCTGGAGAGCCTTTACAAAGTGCGACTAAACCACCGCTGCCCAACTATGAAGCACACCACCGAAACCCACATTCTTTGCGCTACGACCCCGCCACGCAGCCACATCCTAAAAAGAAACGAAAGACATCTAAATTTTTAGGTGGTACGGCATTCCTTTTGGCCTGTGCTATAGCCGGTTTTGGCGGTGGCGCTGCAGCCATTGGCTTACTTGGAAACAATGCAGGTTCTTCCGTCATTTATCAAAGCGTTGGAAACGGCGCCTCTGCAGACGAGTTATCGGCAGAAACTGCAAGTGTCACCGATATTGTGCAAAATAGTGGACAATCTGTGGTTTCTATCCAAACAGAAACCATTGTTAGCGATATGTTTAACCAAACACAGGAAGTAATTGGTGCGGGCAGTGGTGTTATTATCAGCGAAGATGGGCTTATTATCACCAACAACCATGTTGTAAATGGGGCACAAAGCGTTCTTGTCACCTTGCTGGATGGTAGACAACTAAAAGCCGAAGTTTTGGGTGCCGATGCAACCACCGATGTAGCCCTGCTTCGCGTAGAAGCCAGTGATCTTGTGCCGGCCGTGTTGGCCGACTTTGACACCGTGGAAGTCGGCGATTTCTGCCTAGCTATCGGCAACCCCACGGGCGAACTAAGCGGCACAGTAACCGATGGTATTGTTTCGGCATTAGAACGAGAAATAACCATTGAAGGCACACCCATGACCCTTATGCAAATGAGCGCACCGGTAAATCCGGGAAATTCCGGTGGTGGCCTCTTTAACGACCAAGGTGAACTTATCGGTATCGTTAATGCTAAAAGTGGTGGCGACGGGATTGAAGGCTTAGGTTTTGCCATCCCTATCAACGAAGCAATGGAAGTGGCAGAAGACCTTTTAGAGCATGGCTATGTCCAGGGACGACCCCTTATTGGTATCTCGGCTGTAACTGTAAGCGAACAGAACCTTGCCTCAGCCGGTGTAAGTGAACCAGGTCTCTATATCAATGCTGTTAGTGCAGGCAGCGGAGCCGAAGCCGCCGGCTTACAAGCAGGCGATAGAATTGTCACCTTTGCAGGTGCCCCCATTGAGGATTTATTTGATCTAGACGAGCAATTGGATCTTTTTAACCCCGGTGACACAGCCGCCATCGAAATAGAACGAAATGGCGAACTTATAAGCACGGAGGTTGTCTTGCAAGAACAAGTGCCTTCCAATATAGCATAATCACAAAATTGAGAAGATCCATCCGACTGCTAAAAAACATGGTCGAGCTGTATAAAAACCATATTTATTCCAAATTGTTGATTTTTTTATATTATTTGAAATTATTTTGTAATAAATATGGTTTTTTTATCGATTATTAACATTTTGTTCACAATTAGGTGTTAGGATGGCAAAACAGGGTCAATACAGAAAATGTCATTGTTTTAATTTATTATTTTCTTATTGCACCTGATGAACTTGAAGCCTGTTTTGTAAAGTATAAAGGTTTTACAGGAAAGAAAGAAGGTTTGTTCCGGATATGCCAATTAAAGCCCCTATTACACCCGAAACCACAACACACGCAGCCGAAGTAAAAGTACAGGAAGCACCGAAACATTCCAAAAAAGTTATTGTTTTACTCTTGCTTTTAAGTTTGGTTTTGGCACTAAGCACGGTTATGCTTGTTCCCTTATTTGTAGACGGAGCAGAAACCATCGGCTCCTCTTCCACAGCTACCACAGCATCACTTGCACCACCGGCACCCATACAAGATTTTGAAACGTTGGCAGACGCCTCGTCTGTTCTAGGCTTCACACCGCATGTACCCAATGCTATACCCAATGGGTATCAACTACATGCCATCCGTGCTTTGGATGGTGGCATCTTAGAGTTAGAATACATTTCAAGCCAAGATGTTCTTCTTTTTCGTACAGCACCGGGTGCAGAAGACCTTTCTTTAACAGACACGCATGAATACTCTTTTACCTTATCGGACGAAGACGATGCAGCTGTACGCACCTTTATGGGTGATAGCACTGAAAAATTATTTGTTGCCGTTTGGGCCCAAGAGGATGCCAGCTATGCGGTATTGTCGGAAAGTGGACTCAATGAACAGGACATGTTAAACCTAACTCACAGCATTTCCTAATTTTGAGCGAGATGTTTCACTTTTTTCATACCGGTTGCTTCGTTTTTCCAAAACAAATATACATATAAAAAGTCGGGGTGGGAAATCCACCCCGACTCTTTTCTTTTAAGTAATACCTTATCGTCGAAGCTGTTTCATAAACCTATATTAAAGCGTGCTTTAAACTTTTTATCTTTCATTGTTGCGACAACAAGAAAAAACGCGTATAATGTAAAGACCACCATCTTTTTTTCCTGTTTCAATTCTATACTGAGGCTTGCCTCAGTGCTATGATATATAGTTTTCCGATATTCAGATAAAATAAGATTATGTTTTTCCCACTTTTTCACCTTTGGAAAAAACAAACGCAACGAAAGGAGGGGCTATTGCCTATTCAAAAAATTAAGGTTCACATGTTGGATACGTTTTCGGTTTGGGTAGATGATGTCCTAGTGGTACAAAGCGCATCCCGACTTACCAAACCATGGCAGCTATTTTGCTATTTGGTTTTAAATAGGGAAAAGTACATCAACAGCCGTAAACTTATTGCAACGCTTTGGGAAGATGACTCCCTACAAGATCCGGCCAATGTGCTAAAAAATGCCGTTTATAGTTTGCGCAAAGAACTCAACGGTGGCGAAAGTTCCGTGGAGGGCCCCATTGTGTATTCTTCCGGAAGTTATCGTTTTGACCCCGGCGTAAAGCTAGAATTGGATTTGGCCTATTTTACCAGCCATTGCACGCTTTCCCTTAAAGAAGATGTGCCTATGGAAATGCGCATGGAACATTGCCAAATGGCAATCAACATTTACAAAAATGATTTTTTGCCACAATTAGACCAGGAGCTTTGGGCGGTTTCTTATTTTATGAATACACGCCAAAAATATTTGGATTGTGTACACCGTCTTTGCGAACACCTCTGGCAACTCGAAAGATACCGTGATTTGTTGGATGTTGTAAACCGACCTTTCCAACTGGACATTTTGGACGATCAAGCCTTGGTGTTCCAATTGCGTGCGCTTAATAAGCTGAAAATGTACCGTTTAGCTGTTACCAGCTATTCTAAAATGGTGCGTCAGTATCGAAACAACATCGGCAGTATTCCTCCACCAGAGGCAAGTGCTTTGTATCAATTGGCCAGCGAAAAAGTGAACAAAACAGAACAAGACATCATGATTATCAAAACTGATCTAACCTATGGCGAGCAAGTGTCTCGCCCACAGCGTGGTGCCTATTTTTGTCATTACAATGATTTTTTGCTAGCCTATTCTTTATTAAAACGTTCGTCCGATCGCAACCGCCAAATACTTGTTTTGGCGTTGTTCACCTTGTCCCCACTTCCAAAGCATACCATTGAAGCAAACGATTTAGCGCAGGCAATGGCAGAGTTTAAAGTGGTGGCGATGAATACTTTGCGCAAGGCAGATACCTGTGCACGCTATTCGCAAAATCAGTATTCTGTTTTGCTTTGTGTCTCCTCACTAGAAGACGGACGCTCGGTGCGAGATCGTATTTGCAGTAGTTTTGGCAAAACCCCTGCGGCACGCAGATATAGTTTAGAAGCCAAGTTGGCAGAGGTATAATATAAAAAACATATCTTTCAAAGGAAGATTTTAATCAAAGGCGGTGTATTTATTGTCTGTTTTGGTTGCCGGCGGTGCCGGCTATATAGGAAGCCACACCTGTGTGGAGTTATTGCAGGCCGGGTACGACGTGCTTGTAGCCGACAATCTGGTTAATTCCAGCGAAAAAGCTCTACAGCGTGTGCAAGAAATCACACAAAAAAAATTACGTTTTGAAAAGATTGATTTAACAAACACAGCAGCCACCTTGGCCCTTTTTCAAAACAATACCGATATCGAAGCCGTAATACATTTTGCGGCTTTAAAAGCTGTGGGTGAAAGTGTAGAAAAACCCCTGGATTACTATGCAAATAATTTAGCTTGCACTTTATCTCTTTTGCAAGCCATGCGTGAAACAAATGTAAATCATTTTGTGTTTTCTTCCTCGGCTACTGTGTATGGCGAGCATAATTTGCCCCCCATGCAAGAGGATATGCCCACGGCAGCTACAAACCCCTATGGGTATACCAAACTTTTTATAGAACGCATTTTGCAGGATATTCATGTGGCGTCGCCCAACCTTTCGCTGGCTCTATTGCGCTACTTTAACCCCATTGGAGCACACTCCTCCGGCTTAATCGGGGAGGACCCTCTCGGTATTCCCAACAACTTAGTGCCCTACATCGCCCGTGTTGCCACCGGCGAATATCCAAATGTGCGCGTATTTGGCAATGATTACGAAACGATAGACGGAACCGGTGTGCGCGATTACATTCATGTTGTGGATTTAGCAAAGGGCCATGTGGCCGCCTTAAACAAAATCAAAAAACAAAATGGTCTCTTTATTTATAATTTAGGCGCAGGAAAAGGCCATAGTGTTTTAGAAGTTATCAAAGCCTATGAAAAAGCTTGTGGCAAAACACTGCCTTATGTAATTGTTCCGCGCAGGGCCGGCGACATCGCCGAAGTGTACGCAGATGCTTCTCGTGCAAAACAAGAGTTAGGCTGGCAAACCACCTTGGATTTAGAGGCTATGTGCAAAGACAGCTGGAATTGGCAAAAAAACAATCCAAAAGGATATAACACATAATAGAGAGAGGATGCAAACAGATGAAAAACCCCATTTTAGTGGTGTTGGCGGCCGGCATGGGAAGCCGCTACGGTGGCCTTAAGCAAATTGAACCCGTGGGACCAAATAAAGAATTAATTATTGATTACTCGCTATACGATGCCAAACAGGCCGGATTTGAAAAAGTCGTTTTTATTATAAAAAAAGAAATTGAAGAAGATTTTAAAAAAGCCATTGGAAACCGTGTTGAAAATCATATTAAAGTGGAATATGCTTTTCAGCAATTGGATATGTTACCCTCCGGTTTTTCTGTTCCTCAAGGGCGCATAAAACCCTTTGGCACCTCTCATGCACTGCTATGTGCCAAGAACTGTATCGATGGTCCCTTTGCCGTTATCAATGCAGACGATTACTATGGGCCCAAAGCCTTTACTACTTTATATCAATTTTTAACCACCCCCAAAAACACCGACGACAAAAACCACTATGCCATGGTGGGTTATCGCGTGGATAATACAGTCACCGAACACGGCAGCGTGACGCGGGGTGTCTGCCAGGCTAATGAAAACGGTTTTTTGCACAACATTGTAGAAACAAGTAGTATCGAAAAAACAAAAACCGGTATACAGGCACCCAATGAAATAGACGGCATGATGCAAACACTGGCAGGAGATACCTTAGTATCTATGAATTTTTGGGGCTTTGACGAAAGTTTTTTGCACGCGTTAGAGTTGGAATTCCCCGCTTTTCTCTCAGAAAATCTTCCCAAAAACCCCGAAAAATGCGAATACTTGCTTCCTTCTTCGGTGCAAGCCCTTATCCAAAACGGCACAGCCGATGTAAAGGTATTGTCGAGCCAAGATCGCTGGTGGGGCGTCACTTATCAAGAAGATAAACTTGGTGTGGTAAATGCTTTACATGAAAAACACAAGCGTGGCCAATACCCCTCGCCGCTTTGGGGACAATAAATCGCGCTTATATCGCTAAGCATAAGTTAAATAATCCTTTATTATAGGAGAGCCCATAATTGATTCGCCAAGGAGAGCGATATGAGTATAAAATATGCAAAACCACGTGGAACCGAAGATGTTTTGCCAACAGAAAGTTGGAAGTGGCAAGGCCTAGAATCAACAATGCATCGTGTTGCACGACGCTTTGGGTATTTGGAAATACGAGTACCCACATTTGAAGACACCAGCCTTTTTACCCGTGGTGTTGGCGAAAGCACCGACATTGTATCTAAAGAAATGTATACTTTTGAAGACAAGGGCCAGCGCAGCATCACATTGCGACCGGAAGGCACAGCCGGTGTGGTGCGCGCCACCTTAGAAAACGGGCTGCTTGCCAGCAGCCCGTTGCCGCTGAAAAGCTATTATTTGCAAAGTTGCTTTCGTTACGAGCGCGCTCAAAAAGGCCGTTTAAGAGAATTTCATCAATTTGGCATAGAGTGTTTTGGCACACAAAATCCCGCCTCGGATGTAGAGGTGATGGCTCTTGCCGATGCCTTATTTTGCGAGTTGGGAATTAAAGAACATATCACTTTAGAAATTAATAGTTTAGGATGCCCCAGCTGTCGCCCCGCTTATCACACAGCTTTACGCAATTATTTTGAAGCACATAAAGAGCATCTTTGCGAAACCTGTCTTACCCGCCTAGAAAAAAATCCTTTACGGCTCTTAGACTGCAAAGAAGAACGTTGCCACCCACTTATACAAAAAGCGCCCAGTGGGCTTGATTACCTTTGTGATGATTGTACCGTGCATTTTAACACCACAAAACACCTGCTGGAAAGCATAGGAATTGCATTCCGTGTGAATGCACGCATTGTGCGTGGACTGGATTACTACACAAACACTGTGTTTGAATTTATTGCCAAGGGCGTAGGCACGCAGGGAACCGTGTGTGGAGGTGGCCGCTATAATGGCCTTATAGAACAGCTGGGTGGCAGTGCTACACCGGCCGTTGGCTTTGGCATGGGCGTAGAACGGATGCTTCTTCTTTTGGAAGAGCATGACGCCATGCCCCAAAAACCAAATGGCCCCGACATATATTTGGTGGCTGCGGATGAAGCCGGTTTTCAAGCGGCCTACACCCTTACGGCCCGGTTGCGCCGTGCCGGTTATTGTGTGGAGTGTGATTTAGCCGCCCGCAGTGTAAAAGCACAAATGAAAGCGGCAGGTCGTCTACAAGCAAAATATTCTGCTGTTCTTGGCAATGCCGAGGTGCAAAGCGGCAAGGCCGAATTAAAAGATATGCAAAACGGAGAAAAATATATTTTATCTTTAGAAAATGCAGTGGAAACACTACAAAATATAGGTTGTGCTGTTGGCACAAGAGAGGACTAGCGTATGGAAACTATGGGCACTTTACGTCGCACACATTACAGCGATGCCATAAACGAAAATTTGGTAGGACAAACCCTTATTTTAGCGGGTTCCATTGCCAAAAGCCGCGATTTAGGCGCCATGCTTTTTGCCGATTTACGTGATGGACACGGTCTGGTACAATTGGCTTTTGGAGACGGAACCGACGCTGCTGTATTTGAAAAAGCACGCAAACTAAAAGCTGAATATGTGGTTATGGCAAAAGGTTGCTTACGCCTGCGAGAAAGCCCCAATCATGAGCTGGCCACCGGCACACTCGAGTTGTTTGTGCAAGAACTTTGCATTTTAAGTGAAGCGGAAACCCCACCTTTTGAAGCACGCGACGAAGTACATGTAAACGAAGAGTTGCGTTTACGCTATCGTTATTTAGATTTACGCCGCGAACGTTTGCATAGCATTTTGCGCCTGCGCAGTGAAGTATGCCGCTGTGTGCGTGATTACTATTATAGTGTAGACTTTGACGAAGTGGAAACCCCCATGTTGATAAAATCCACGCCTGAAGGTGCGCGCGATTACCTTGTGCCCAGCCGTGTACAACCCGGCACATTTTATGCTTTGCCACAAAGCCCGCAAATGTATAAACAAATTTTAATGCTTAGCGGGTTTGATCGTTATTTTCAAATTGTACGTTGTTTTCGCGACGAAGACTTGCGCGCCGATCGTCAACCGGAATTCACACAAATTGACATGGAGATGTCCTTTGCAGACGAAGAGGATGTACAACGCATCAACGAAAACTTGGTGAAAACCATTTTTCAAAAATTCATGAATGTAGAGGTTCCAACGCCTTTTCCCCGTTTGCACTATTCCGAGGCCATGGAACGCTTTGGTAGCGACAAGCCCGATACTCGCTTTGGTTTAGAACTATGCGATGTTAGCGAAGCCGTGCGCGGTTGCGAATTCACTGTTTTTTCCGGTGCCTTAGAACAGGGGGGGAGTGTCCGCCTTATTAATGCCAAAGGTTTAGCCGGCCAAATGACACGAAAACAAATTGACAAATTAACCGACGTTGTAAAAACCTATGGTGCAAAAGGACTTGCTTTTACACGCTTAAGCGAAGATGGCGAAAGCTCCAGTTACGAAAAATTCCTTAGTGAAAATGAAGTTTCTGCCGTGCGCAATGCCGCCAATGCCGAAGTAGGTGATGTGCTTTTGCTTGTGGCAGCCTCAAACAGTGTTGTATATGCTGCCTTGGGTGCCTTGCGGCTTGCCATTGCCCAAAAATATAAGCTCTTGCCGGAAAACCAATACAATTTCCTATGGGTGACCGACTTTCCTCTTTTCGATTACGATGAAGACTCTCAGCGTTATGTAGCCATGCATCATCCATTTACCACACCCAAAGACGAAGATCTTGCCCTGCTTGAGCAAAATCCCGGTGCCTGCCGTGCCAAAGCCTACGACATGGTGGTAAACGGTGTGGAATTGGGAGGAGGTTCTATTCGTATCAACAATCCCTCACTCCAGGCCAAAATGTTTGACTTAATGGGAATGGAACAAGAAGAAGCACATCGTAGATTTGGCTTTTTGATGGATGCCTATCGCTATGGGGCACCGCCACATGGAGGCATGGCCTTTGGTCTAGATCGTTTGATAGCACTGCTTGCCGGGTGCGATTCTATTCGCGATGTCATCGCCTTCCCAAAAGTTCAAAATGCGGGCGAGCCCATGAGTGGTTGCCCCGACATCGTGCAAGAAAAGCAATTGGAAGAGCTTGGCATTGTCAGTTTACACAAAAAAGACTAAACCGTAAATGGGTGAGAAAAACAGGATTATTTCCTTGCTTTTCTCACCCAACTTCTTTGTTTTATAAACCAGAATATAAGAACTAACACGATGGCAAGCGAAATCCATTGGCTGGTAGAAAAAAACCAAATACCACGCACGGTATCACCACGAAAGAACTCTATAGCAAAACGGAATAAACTATATAGCAACAAGTAAAGCGGAAAGGTTTTCCATGCATTCTCTTGCCCCCAACGATGTGCTAAAACAGACAACAAAAAAAACAAACACACATTAAAGATACTTTCCGCCAATTGAGTGGGGAATAAAATCACACCATTTGGCGCCACAGGCGAATGATGAAAAACATTTCCAACACTCCATTCGAGACCCCAACAACAACCCACTGCAAAACACCCCATGCGTCCAAAGGTATGAAACAACGGTATGGCCGGTGCGCAAATGCCCATCACGGTGTGTAATGAAACCTGAAACCGACGACAATACCAAAATGTAGATATCATCGCGCCCAAAAGCCCTCCATAAAAAACCATACCCCCAAAAAGAAAAACTAAAACAAATGGGAGATTTTGCCAAACATCAGGCAACATTTCTACTAATTGTGGCAACGAAACCGCCACATACAAAATCTTGCCTCCCACAATCACGCCCACACAGGCTAAAAGAGCAATATACACAATATCCTCAGTGGGAAGTTTTCCACAGCGCCCATGCCGATTTACAAGCAATAAGTAAATGCCGGCTGCACCAACACCCAGCATCGTTAATATCCCATAGCTTGGCACACTTTGGCCAAAAATATTAAGATATGGAAACATACTCATCTCCTTTTATAACGAGAACGCCCCCCACCATTTACGGCAGGGGGGGTTATCATTGTATATCACTTTAGTATGATCCCATTTCCATAGAACCCAATGTGCCAAGGCAGGCAAGGCCAATAATGCCAAAGCATGCAAGCCATAAAAGGCCCATCAAAATTTGCAAGCCAATACTAACAGCGCAACAAACTATTCCGGCTGTTGCAGATCCTTTCTTTCCCGGTGGAACTTGCTTTGCCGCAGTTATGCCCAACACAAGCCCGATAATGGCGCCGATAAACGTTAACGGAACCACAATAAGGTACAAAACCGTTCCGATGTAAGGAATGTAGCTAAGCAAATGTCCGAAAAAATGGGCAACTAGGGAAATAATACCCAGAACCATGGAGGCCGTTCCCTTTCCTTTTCCGGGAAAATCATTATTTTGCGCAGTCACATTCACCACAACAGGTTGTTGCACCGGAGCATAATTCGGTGGCGGTGGTGGTGGATATCCGTTAGGATATTTCATATATTCTTGCTGTGGTGTTGTATTTTGACCATAGCCTTGTTGTGATTGGTCTACATTTTGGTTTGGATAGTTTGGCCCATTCATAGTCATTTACCCCTTTCAACCCTGTATATATCATTATTATAAAACAAAACTCATAAAATTGCCAGTTTTTTGCTTTTGATCTTACATAAAAAGTATATTTTAAAAAGACAGCTATTACCGCCAAATCTTACAAGATAAAATCGATTTTGTTAAAATGCTATCTGTTCATTTATAAGAAGCTATGCTATACTAAAAAAAAGGGGGCGGGTTGATGTTGGCACTACCGATTTCAAAAAGCGATGCTATTCAAAGTTTCGACACACTGCCCGCATTAAAAGTACGACATTTTGTGGGTGAATCACGACAGGGCCCGCTGTATACTATGGCACAGATGTATGTGTACCAAGATAATTTGGCTTTGCGCTTAAGCGCTTTCGAGCAAACACCCGAAAAAACAAGCTCTATCGGATTTTGTATTTCTGCCCGACAAGATTGTGCCCTGTTTATTAACTTATATCCACAGTCTGTGCAACTTAGTCTTTGTACAAAATCACAAGAAGAACCTCTTTCCCCCCCTTTACAACACAAACAGGCCGGCGAGGATGAACAGGGATGGTATTGGGGCGCAGAACTATTTATTTGCGCAGAGTATTTGCAACAAGTTGGTTTTGTGCCAACGGTGGAAAGCGAATTTTTTGCAAATTTATTCAAATTAGATGATGCAGAAAGTGCTTATGGTTGCGCTTTTAAGGTGCCACACAATCAGCCTTTATGGGCTCCTGTGCACAGCGGTCGCTTTCAAGTGGTAGCATATTAGGTAGCGTCGACAATCGTGTTCAGTCGGCCTATGTTGGTTCTTTTCCCGCCCTATAGGACAAAAAAATTGCTCAAAATATGCTCGATTCAACCATAATCAACACCAGCTAGAAAAAACCATAAAACTTTGTTTTGCCGTTTCCCACAACTTATAGTTATATACCCTGCTGAAATTTAGCGGGTAAAATAAAATAATAAAGTCAGGAGTGTGATGCAAATGGACATGGTTGTTAAAACTTTACTAAAAGTGATCCTAGCCCTGGGTGCCGTTTTTGCGCTTGTGTTATTTATACGGTATTACAACGAACAAAAGGCCGATTACATTGAAATTTACAACGATGACTTGGATGAGGGGTTATTTGAGTGAAAATTGGAAAACATGAAATTTTGCGCGCCGGAGGCAATGGACGCGTAAGTAGTTGTGTGCAATACAATGGTATGCTGTTCACCAGCAACATTGCAACGGTAGATTTATCTGCCGACACGCGCGGGCAGGCAAAAGATATTTTTTCACAACTGGATAAATTATTGGCGCAGCACAATACAGACAAAAACAACATTCTTTATGCGGAAATAATCTTGCAAGATCTTGCAGATCTTGGAGATTTTAACCAAGCATGGGATGAATGGATCATAGACGGATTCGAGCCGACCCGGCAAGTGACAATTGCCAAACTTAAGTTGCCGGAATATAAACTTTCTGTACGTTTGCAAGTAGCGGCACACGGCTAATACTAAAAGCC